>CBDHYJ010000081.1:0-195474 GCA_965275905.1 Hyphomicrobiales bacterium
GAATTCCGCAAAACTAATGCATTGGCTCCTTCATCACCCCGATGCGGTCCGGGCTTCTGAAGCAACCGGCTTTGAGATCATGCACCGCAAGTTGAAGAGCTACGCATCCAAGTACAAACTGAAGGGAAAGGACCCACGTTTGGCAATTTGGGTTTCCGACATCCGCCATCAGGCTCGCGGCGGTAAGACGAAGATCAAGGCTGCGCTGGCCAAGCCGACACTGAATCAGCAACTTGACGCCCTTTCGAAGGTCGACATCTACAGCAGCAAGTTTCCCAAGGGACAGTACCTTTCAAGGCGCAAGGCCGTGAAAAGGTCAATCTCAGTTCTGGATGCAGAGAAACGATTCAAGGGCGTTGTGCTCGGCGATGCTGATCTGCCGCTGTAACGATACCTATGGATCCGAAGCGGCCCCACGGTCAGAAACGATCCCGGATCACACTTCGCTCGTCCGGGATGACATTTGATGTCACCCCGGAAGGACCGCCGTCACCTCGATCTCCACCTTCGCGCGGTCCTCGACCAGCGCCACCACCTGCACCAGGGTCATGGCCGGGAAGTAGCGTCCGATGGCGCGGCGGTAGGCATCACCTAGCCCCTCGAGATTGTCGACATAGTCGCGCTTGTCGGTGACATACCAGGTCATGCGCGCGATGTGCTCAGGCCCGGCACCGCCCGCCTCCAGAATCGCGACGATGTTCCTGAGCGCCTGCTCGGCCTGCTCGACGAAGTCGTCGGTGTGGAACACGCCCTGCCCGTCCCAGCCGACCTGACCGGCCACGAACAGCATGCGGCCCTCGGCAATGACGCCGTTCGAGAAGCCGCTCGGCTTGGCCCAGTTTGCGGGATTGAGATAGTCCATTTTCGCCCCTTCACTGTGCCGCCGCGGGCACGCTGTAATCCGTCATTCTTGCCTTGAGATCTTCCGGCAGCCGCACCGGCCGACGGCTGTCGAGATCCATGTAGGCCAGTACCATCGTCGCTTTCAGCCGCAGTTCGCCGCCGCAGACCGCTTCGAGTGCAATGGTGAAGCTCGACCCGCCGATGTCGGCAACACTCAGCCTGAAGGTCAGCGGGTCGCCGAGATCGCTCGGCGCGGTGAACCTGATATCGATCGACACCACCGGCACGCCCTTCCGGTCGGCCATGTGCATATCCGGAAACGCCCGGTCCATGGCCGCGAACCATTCCTCGACGGTCTGGTTGATCATCTCGAAATAGCGCGGATAGAACACGATCCCCGCCGGATCGCAGTGCTGGAAACGCACCGGAATCACGGTCTCGAAGGCAGCCATCAGCTGTTGCCCTCGCGCAGGCGGAAGCGCTGGATCTTGCCGCTCTCGGTCTTCGGCAGCTCACCGACAAAGGCGACCGCGCGCGGATATTTGTACGGCGCGATACGCTGCTTGACGTAATCCTGCAGGTCCTTCGCGAGCGCATCGTCGGCAATGGCATCGGGCGACGGCACGACGAAGGCCTTGACGATCTGCCCGCGCTCCTCGTCCGGCACACCGACGACAGCGCATTCGGCCACGGCACCGTGGGACAGCAGCGCGTCCTCCACTTCCGGACCGGCAATGTTGTAGCCGGAGGAAATGATCATGTCGTCCGCGCGTGCCTCGAACCAGAAATAGCCGTCCTCGTCGACGCGGTATGCATCGCCGGTCAGGTTCCAGCCGTCGGCGACGTATTCTCGCTGGCGATCATCCGCGAGATAGCGGCAGCCGGTCGGGCCGCGCACCGCAAGCCGGCCGACCTCGCCCGGCGGCAGGGGTTTCATGTCCGGCCCCATGACGCACGCCTCATAACCGTGGATCGGCTTGCCGGTCGCACCCGGCCGCACCGCGCCCGGCGGTGTTGCGATGAAGATATGCAGGAGTTCGGTCGCCCCCAGACCGTCGACCATCTCGACGCCCGTCGCCTCGACCCAGGCGGTGTAGGTCGCGAGCGGCAGTCCCTCGCCCGCCGATACGGCGGCCCTGAGCGAAGAAAGATCGAACGTGCCCTGAGGCGCCGACCTGATCTGCGCCGTCATGGCCCGGTAGGCGGACGGCGCGGTGAAACAGAGCGTGGCCCCGGCCTCCGCGATGGCGGGCAGCAGCACGGGCGGCGGTGCCGCCTCGATCAGATAGCTAGACGCCCCGTGGCGCAGCGGGAACGTCGCCAGACCGCCAAGCCCGAAGGTAAAGGCAAGCGGCGGACTGCCGATGAACACATCGTCCGGCGTCACGTTCAGCACGGATTTGGGGCACGCATCGCAGATGATCAGCAGGTCCCGGTGGAAATGCATGGTGCCCTTGGGCGCCCCGGTCGTGCCTGACGTGAACCCGATCAGGACGACGTCGTCCCGCCCCGTTTCGACATTGTCGAACGTCTCCGGTTTCGCCGCCATACGCTCTTCGAGCTGGGCACCTGCGCCTGTCTCGCCGGATCCGTTGAAATAGACGACCTTTTCGAGCACCGGCGATTCCCCGACGGCGATCTCCATCTCCTCGGCCAGCCGCTCATCACAAAGCGCCAGGTGGACCTGCCCCTTCTCCGCGATGACCTTGAGCTCCTTGGCCCGCAGAAGAGGCATGGTGGTGACCGCGATGCCGCCGGCCTTGACGACCCCCAGCCAGCAGGCGACCACCATCGGGTTGTTGGCCGAGCGCAGCAGCACCCGGTTGCCGGGCACGAGGCCCAGATCGTCGACGAGGACGTTGGCGATCCGGTTGGCGCGCGCCAGAAGGTCACTGTAGGTCCAGGACTCATTGGGGCTTCTCAGAGCGACCCGGTCGCCGTGACCCTGCGCGACATGGACATCCACCAGTTCGGCCGCACAGTTGATCTTCTCGGGATACTGGAATTCCGGATCGTCCAGCAGGAATGTCGGCCACTGGTCCTCGGGCGGCAGGTTGTCCCGGGCGAACGTGTCGACATGGGCGGTGTAGCCTAGCATCCCCCTAACTCCCCACTGCGGCCTGACCCAGCACCTGCCGGGCAATGACGACCTTCTGGACCTCGGATGCACCCTCGTAGATCCTCAGCGCCCGGATCTCCCGGTAAAGCTGCTCGACCGTGTTGCCGGAGACGACACCCTCGCCGCCGAAGATCTGCACAGCCTTGTCGATGACCCGCTGCGCCGCTTCCGTCGCATGCAGCTTTGCCATGGAGGCCTCGCGCGTCACGCGCGGCGCGCCGTTGTCCTTGGTCCAGGCGGCGCGGTAGACCAGCAGCGCCGCCGCGTCGACCTCCAGAGCCATGTCCGCGATCATGCCCTGGACAAGCTGAAGGTCGCCCATGGGTGCACCAAACAGGTGCCGGTTGTTGGCCCGTGCCGAAGCTTCGTCCAGTGCCCGGCGGGCAAAGCCGAGCGCCGCCGCCCCGACGGTCGACCGGAAGATGTCGAGCGTTGCCATGGCGATCTTGAAGCCCTCGCCCGGATTGCCGAGCATGGCGGAAGCGGGAATCCAGCAGTCGGCGAATTCGAGACGGGCCAGCGGATGCGGCGCGATGACGTCAATCCGCTCGGCAATCTTAAGCCCGGGCGTTTCCGCGTCGACGATGAAAGCGGATAAGCCGCGTGCGCCCTCGCCTTCGCCGGTCCGCGCGAAGACCGTGTAGAAGTCGGCGATGCCGCCGTTCGAAATCCAGGTCTTCGACCCGTTCAGCACATAGTCTTCGCCATCGCGGGTGGCGGTCGTCGCGAGAGCGGCGACATCGGAGCCGGCCTCGGGTTCGGACAATGCGAAGGCCGCTATTTTGTCGCCTTCGCGGACCTTGTGAAGGTAGGCCTGTTTCTGCTCATCCGTGCCGGCAAGCGTGATCGGACCGCTGCCCAGTCCCTGCATGGCAAAGGAGAAGTCGGCCAGCCCGTTATGGCGCGCAAGCGTTTCGCGGATCAGGCAGAGGGAGCGGACATCGAGCCGCTCGAAACGGCCGCCGCCTTCGCTCGGAACCGAGAACTCAAGCCATTTACCCGCAGCAAGGCGCGACACGATCTCCCGGCACGACGCGTCGACGTCGCTGCCGTGAACAGCCTCCCCTGTCATCTCAGCGGCAGCCCAGCTATCGAGGTCCCGGGCAAGCGTGCGGTGATGCTCGTCGAAAAACGGCCAGTCGAGGAAGGTGCGATCGGGCATCTCTAATCCCCTTCAAATACAGGCCGGTCCTTTGCCACGAACGCGTCGTAGGCCCGCCTGAAGTCCCGCGTCTGCATGCAGATGGCCTGGGCCTGGGCTTCCGCCTCGACGGCCTGCTCGACGGTCATGCTCCATTCCTGGTTGAGCATGGTCTTGGTCATCATGTGCGCGAAGTTCGGCCCGTCCGCGAGTTTCGTGGCGAACTGTATCGCCTCGTCATGCAGCGCCTCGGCATCGCACAGCCGGTTGAAGAACCCCCAGCGCTCGCCTTCTTCCGCGCTCATGGAACGGCCGGTGTAGAGCAGTTCGGCCGCCCGCCCCTGGCCGATCACGCGGGGCAGCATGGCGCAGGCGCCCATGTCGCAACCGGCCAGCCCGACGCGAACGAACAGGAAGGCGGTTTTCGCTTCCGGCGTCCCGAAACGGATGTCGGAGGCGAGCGCCACCATCGCGCCGGCGCCTACGCAGACCCCGTCGATCGCGGCAATTACCGGTTGCGGACAGGCCCGGATCGCCTTCACGAGATCGCCGGTCATGCGCGTGAATTCGAGCAGTCCCTTCATGTCCCGCTCAAGCAGCGGGCCGATGATGTCATGCACGTCACCGCCCGAGCAGAAATTGCCGCCCGAACTGCCAAACACGACCGCAGAGACGTCGTCGGCGTAAACAAGATCCCGGAAACAGTCACGCAATTCGGCGTAGGACTCGAACGTCAGCGGATTCTTGCGGTCGGGCCGGTTCAGTGTGATGACGGCCACGTCGCCGTCCATGCGCCAGTCAAAATGTTTCGGCTTGAAGTCCCTCATGACCGCTCCTCCTTCGAGGCCGACTCCTTGAGGATGCCGAGCAGCCGCGAGAGCTCCGCCGCATCGTCTTCGGTCAGGCCCGCGAACATCTCGTCGATCCAGCCGGCATGACGGTCGGCCATGGAGGCGAACCGCTTGCGCCCCTTCTTGGACAGCGCGACATAGGATGATCGCCGGTCGCCCGGATGCGGCATGCGCATGACCAGCCCCTCCTCCGCCATGCGGTCCACCAGCCCGGTGACATTGCCGTTAGATACCATGAGCTGGCGCGACAGCTCGCCCATGGTCAGCCCGTTCTCGTTGCGGGCAAGGATCGCCAGCACGTCGAACCGGGGCAGCGTGGTGTTGAAATCGGATCTGAGACGGGTCCGGACTGACTGTTCGATCGTGGTCGTGCAGGTCAGAAGCCGCAGCCAGAGACGCAGGTGCGCGCGGGTGTTCTCGCTCTGCAGCCGCGCGCTCAACTCAGCGGTTTCGCTCATGGCATGACTCCTCCTCCGTCAATGGCAATGGCCTGCCCATTGATCGATGCGGCTCCGCCGCCGCAAAGCCACAGGACCGTATCGGCAACCTCTTCCGGCGTAACGAAACGACCCTGCGGGTTATCCTTCAGCAATGTCTTGCGGGCCTCTTCGATGGAGAGCCCGGTCTTGGCGGCGATGTTGTCGAGTGTCGCCGCCAGCATGTCCGTTTCCGTGTATCCCGGACAGACCGCGTTGGCGGTGACACCGGTCCGTGCGACCTCAAGTGCCAGCGCCCGCGTCATGCCCACGGCCCCGTGCTTCGCCGCGCAATAGGCCGCGACGTAGGCGTATCCCGTAAGCCCGGCGGTGCTGGCCACGGTCACGATCCGGCCCCAGCCGGCATCGGTCATCTCCTTCAGGACCGTCTGCGTGCAGCGGAAGACGCCGGTGAGATTGACCGACAGCATGCTGTCCCACTGATCCGCGGTGATCGCACCGAACGGGGCGGACTCGCCGTAGCCTGCATTGTTGATCAGGATCTGCACCGGCCCGAAACCGTCACGCGCCTTCTCGAATGCTGCGTCGACCGAAGCCTGATCCGTGACGTCACAGGTCACGGCTTGCGCATTGCCAAGGCGGTCGGCCATTTCACCGATGGGTCCTTCGCTGCGGCCCATCACGGTGATGCGCGCGCCGTTGGACGCCAGAATTTGTGCAATCGCGGCGCCGATGCCGCTGCCGCCGCCAGTGATCACCGCGTGTCTGTCCTGAAGGTCTGTCATCGTCTTCAGACCTTGATCGCAGCCATATCGGCCGCGCGTTCGAGATTGCGTTCAAGCTGAGCCTTGCCGGTCAGATACTGCTTCGGCCAGGCCTGGTCGACGTAGCCCTGCTGGGCCGCGGCTCTCAAGGTCCAGTTCGGGTCCGACAGATGGGGCCTCGCCAGACAGCAGATGTCGGCACGCCCGGCCATCAGGATCGAGTTCACGTGATCCGGTTCGTAAATGTTGCCAACCGCCATCGTTGCCATACCGACCTCGTTGCGGATGCGGTCGGAGAACGGTGTCTGGAACATGCGCCCGTAGACCGGCTGCGCTTCCGTGGACGTCTGACCGGCGGAGACATCGATGATGTCGACACCGGCATGGTGGAACGCCGCCGCAATGCGGACCGCCTCATCCGGCGTTACGCCGTCATCGCCCACCCAGTCATTGGCCGAGATGCGCACGGAGATCGGTTTGGCGTCTGGCCAGACCTCGCGCACGGCGCCAAAGACCTCGATCGGGAAGCGCAGGCGGTTTTCCAGGGAACCACCATAGTCGTCCTCGCGCCTGTTCATGACGGGCGTAATGAAGGCCGACATGAGGTAGCCGTGGGCGTAGTGCAGTTCCAGCATGTCGAAGCCGCAGCGCTCAGCCATCTCCGCGGCCGCCACGTAGTCGGCGCAGACCCGGTCCATGTCTTCGCGGGTCATGGCCTTCGGCGTCTGGTTTGCATCCGACCAGGGCATTGCCGACGGGGCCATGATGTCCCAGTTGCCGTCTTCAAGCGGCTCGTCCATGCCCTCCCAGGCGACGCGCGTCGAGCCCTTCGGTCCGGCATGGCCGAGCTGGACGGCGAACTTCGCGTCCGTCTGACCGTGCACGAAATCGACAATGCGGCGCCAGGCGACCTCGTGCTCCGGCTTGTAGAGGCCGGCGCAACCCGGCGTGATCCGCCCGTCACGGCTGACATCCGTCATCTCGGTGAACAGCAGCCCTGCCCCGCCCTGCGCCCGTGCGCCATAGTGCACCATGTGAAAATCGCCGGGCGTGCCATCGTCCGCCGAATACATGGACATGGGCGAGACCGCCACGCGGTTCGCCAGTTCCATGTCACGCAGCCTGAAAGGTGCAAACATGGGCGGGCGCGGCGCATTGACCGGACCGCCGGACGCCTTCGAAAGAAACCAGTCCTCCGCCTCGCCCAGCCAGTCCGGATCGCGCAGGCGCAGGTTGTCATGGCTGACGCGCTGACTGCGGGTCAGCAGCGAATAGGTGAACTGCATCGGCTCGAGGCCGAAATAGCGCTCGATATCCTCGAACCATTCGGTGGAGTTGCGGGCAGCGCTCTGCAGCCGCAGGACCTCCAGCCGGCGCGTCTCCTCGTATTGCGCAAAGGCCTCATCCCGGCTGCCGCACGCGTCGAGCAGATGCGCAAGGTCTATCGCGTCTTCCATGGCAAGCTTGGTGCCGGAGCCTATGGAGAAATGCGCTGTGTGCGCAGCGTCACCCATCAGCACGATGTTGCCGTGGCTCCAGCGCTCGCAACTCACGCGCGGGAAATTGAGCCAGGCGGAGCCGCGCAGGTGTTTGGCATTGCTCATGAGCGACTTGCCGTCGAGATAATCGGCGAAGACCTCTTCCAGGACGGCCGTCGTCTCTTCCGTCGACATGTCGCCGAAGCCGAAATTGTTCCATGTCTCTTCGGAGCACTCGACGATGAAGGTCGAGAGGTCCGGCTGGAACTTGTAGGCATGAATCCAGATCCAGCCGTGCTCCGTCTTCTCGAACACGAAGGTGAAGGCGTCGAACAGCTTCTCCGTGCCGAGCCAGATGAACTTGTTGCGTCTGACGTCGATGTCGGGCTTGAAGACATCCGCGTGGGCCGTGCGGATCCGGCTGTTGATGCCGTCGGACGCGATGATCAGATCCGCATCGCTGTAGGCATCGAGATCGTCGACCTCGGTTTCGAATTCGAGCCTGATGTCGAGGTCTTTGGCGCGGTCCTGAAGGATGTTGAGCAGCCGCTTGCGGCCGATGCCGCTGAAGCCGTGGCCGCCCGAGCGGATGACCTCGCCGTTGATATGGACGTCGATGTCGTCCCAGTGGGCGAAATTGTCGAGGATCGCCTGGGCGGAGACCGGATCGTTGTCCTTGAGGTTGTCGAGCGTTTCGTCGGACAGCACGACGCCCCAGCCGAACGTGTCGTAGGGCCGGTTGCGCTCGACCACCGTGATGTCATGGGAGGCGTCGCGCAGCTTCATCAGGATCGCGAAATAGAGCCCGGCCGGTCCGCCGCCGATGCAGACGATCTTCATGCCTTCTTCGCTCCCCGTTCGCGTGACCTTCGACAGTCATGAGAACACGGCGCGAATTTATTTTCAATATAAAATACTTCTATGTGAAATAAATCTGGATGACGTTACGAATCGGCTGAAAACTGCACTGAATGTCTGGCCGAAAAATTACCAGCCGCCGCCGCCACCACCACCGCCGCCGCCGCCGGAGAAACCGCCGCCGCCCGATCCCGACTTCGACGGCATGGCGCTCGCCATGCCCGAGTTGACCGCCGAGACCATGCCTGCCGTGGCCGATCCGATGCGCCCCGAATCCCACGACGAGCCGTGGTACCAGCGCGGCCGGTAGTGGCTGCTGCGCTGCGCTTCGGGTGCGGCCCGCGCGAGCCACGACTCGAACGCCTCGCCCCACGGCTTCTCGACGTCGAGCGCCACCGCATAGGGCAGCATCTCCTCGAATACCTCCTGCGACATGTCCGGCGCGCCCGCCATGTTCATGCGTTCCGCCTCGGCCACCGAGAGGTAGAGCTTGAAGCCCTCGATCTCGTCCATGACCTTCGCCCCCAGCGGCGTCGGCGCGCGCAACAGGTGGTAGAAGCTGATCAGCATGGCCGGCAGCGCGGCGATGGCGATGCCCGACGCGACCGCGATGCCGTTCGAGGCCGCGAACGGCAGCAGCAGTGCGGGCACGAGTGCCACCAGCCCGGCGATCGCGGCGAGCGTGCCGAGGATCTTCGACCCGCCGCCGGGAATCCAGCCGAGCAGCCGGCGCAGCCCCACCGACAGCAGGAACGAGCCGAGCGCGGAAGACAGCGCCATGAAGATGACCACGCCGGCGACACTGTCGCCCGGCTGCTGCACGATGAAGAACCCGATCAGCGTCACCGCCACGATGACTGCGCCGATACCGAACTGGGTGCGGTTGTTCCTGAAGAACACGCCGTCATGCTCGCGCGAAACCGCCAGACGGAAGGCGGAGCGCGCGGACAGAATTTTCTTGCCGTTGCTCTTTTCGAACGCGAACCGTTCGCGGCTGCCGAGCAGGCGCTTGTAGATCACCGCCTCGCCCGAGGCCTTCGGCCCGCCGTCCCTGCCCTGGCGCTCGATCGTGATGTCGTCATCCTCCTCCACGATCCTGAGCCAGCCCTGCTGGGCGAGCGACATCAGTGCGGCGATGAACGGCTTGCTCGCGCCGCCGCCGGCGCTCTTGAACTTCATGAAGTGGATGTAGCTGACCGCGGCCGGGGAAAGCCCTTCGGGCGGACGGAACAGCGGAATGACCGTCCCGCGTTCGGGATCGCGCCCCACCTGTTTCCACATGGTGTAGAAGTACCAGCCGGCCACGATCACGCCGATGAACAGGATTCCGAAGCCGATATTGTCCCAAAGCTTCCAGAGCATCTTTGCGATCGGCCCCGGCTCGCTGACCACGCCCTTGGGAAAGGCGACGGCCACGGTGAGCCCCTCGCGCCAGCCCAGCCGGCGCGTCGTCTCGAACGCGGCCTCCGTCGCGCTCTGCGCGAACACGTTGAAGTCCCGGCCCTGCTGGCCGATCCGCCCCGTGTAACCGGCGGCCTGCAGAACTTCCGCGCCGTCGGGCAGCTCGATCCGCGCGGTCGCGTTTTCGATCGGAAAATCCCAGAAGTTCCCGGTCACGTTCCAGTAGATCTCGTCATACTCGTCGAAATACCGGAGCTGCCGCGTGGTGCGGTAGCGGATCGTGTAGGTGTGCACGCCGGTCTGGATGAAGCGGTCCTTGTCGCCGATATAGACGCGGACGATGCCGTTCTTCCACTCCCTGTGCCAGGGCTCGGACTGGCCGTTGCGCTGGATGTCCAGCACCTTGAAACCGACATAGCGATAAAGCCCGCCGTCCTCCTGATAGCGGACCGGAAAGTCCCGGAAAATGCCGCGCCGGATCTTGCGCCGTTCAGCCCGCACCCGGATCGTCTCCTCGACGGTCAGGCTGGAATCCGGATTGACTTTGACCACGCTCGCAAAGTTGAGGATCGCCTCGGCCGCCATGGCACGATGGCCGGGCACCAGCAGGACAAACAGGATCAGGAAGACCGGGATTCGCCGCATGACTGCTCCGGTAGGTTTGGACGGCTGATCAGAATTCGACCTTGGGCACCTGCCGCGCCGCGGGGTCTTCGATTTCGAAGAAGTCGGCCTTGGCGAACTTGAACCAGCCGGCGACGAGGTTGCTCGGGAAGGATTCAACGAGGATATTGTTGTTGCGCACGGCACCGTTGTAGTAACGCCGCGACATCTGGATCTCGTTCTCGACCTCCTCCAGCGAATTCTGCAGGTCCATCACGTTCTCATTGGCCTTGAGATCCGGATAGTTCTCCATGACGGCAAAGAGCTGCATCATGGCGCCGCTCAGCGCGCTTTCCGCCTTGCCGCGCTCGAACGGATCGTCGCTTTCGTGCTCGGCCGCGTTGGCCCGCATGCGGGTCACGTTCTCCAGAACATCCTTCTCGTGACCCATGTAGCCCTTGACCGCCTCGACAAGATTCGGGATCAGGTTCGAGCGCCGCTTCAACTGGACATCTATGCCGCTCCAGCCTTCCTCGACCATCTGCCTGTTTTTCACGAGCTTGTTGTAAATCGAGACGCCGTAGAAACCGGCGATAATGATCACGCCAAGAATGATCAACTCAGTCATGGGTCAAACCTCTCCTCGAATCAACCGCCCGCGCGGGGCGCAGTATTGCCGCTCGCGCGGCGGATGTCTAACCGGGGTGCACGGATTAACCTGATCGGATCCGCCTAGAAGTCGTCACCGTAGGTGCCCCACCATTCCCGCCACAGCCGCTCGCCGACCCTGCAGTCTATCCGCGGTTTGCGGGTCCCGGCCTGAGCGCGAATAAGCGGCAGCGGCGCTTCGGCGATTTCAAGCAGCAGCTTCCGCCGGATCGCCGCGGCAAACCCGGTCTTCTCACGCACGGTCACGATGAATGACCCGGTCCCCCCGATGACGCAATCCTCGTAGTAGACATCGAGCTCCTGAAGCTGCGGGAACCCGGACGGGTTGCTCTTCTTGATCATGATCGGCAGGCCGTTGATCACGATCCCCGCCTTGACGAGCTGATCGCGCGCATCGGTCACGAACGGCCCCTGGTTGTTCGCACCGTCGCCGGAAATATCGACCACATGGCGCACGCCGTCGTAGGCGCTCTCTGCAAACATTCGCGTCGCCAGCGCCATTGCGCCGCTGATCGAGGTTCGCGTCATCCGCCCGATCGGCTCACCGGCAAGCCGGTCCGCAAAGGCATTGGCCGTTGCCTCGTCGTGAATGCGCGTCCACGGCACGACGACCTGCCACAGTCCCATGCCCGCCCATTCGACGAAGGTCACCGCAATACTGCCCCAGCCGCCCTCCCGGATCGCCTGGATGACATCGCCGTGACGGAATGCCGCCACGTAACCGTCACGCTGAAGCCGCTGCTCGTCCGGATCCATCGACCACGAGACATCAACGGCCAGTACAAGCTCGACGTCGACGCGTTCGCTTGCGGCGGTACGGGTCGAAAATGCGAATGCGAGAATCAGACTGACGAGGAGGAAACGCACAATCATGACCGTGCCACTCTAACCGATTGAAAACGAAAGATCAGGTTGGAGTATGGCCGCGTGCGCCTGACGGTACGATCACAAGTCCGGCACCCACGACAAGCATCGCAGCCGCAACCAGAGTGGGCATGAAGAAGCTGCCGCTGATGTCGAATGCAAAGCCGGCAAAACTCGGACCGATCATCTGTCCAAGCCCGAACGCCGCCGTCATGAACGCAAGGGATTGCCGCGGGTCACCGCTCGAGAGCGAGCGCGCATAGATCAGTCCGATTGCCGTGATTCCCATGAAGGTGCCGCCGAGCAATGCCGCGGACAGCAGTATCGCGGTAGCACCACTGGCAATCACACTGAGAGCAACGCCTACTGCTTCGACCAAGCATGCAGTGGCGAAAGCCCAGGCATTGCCCACGCGTCGGGCGACCAGAGACCAGAACGCGACCGACGGTATGGCTGAGACACCGACAACCAGCCAGACAATCTGCTCGATGGAGCGCAATTCAGGTGCTGTCCGAACAATCGTGGAGATGAAAGTCGCGGTAATGACATATCCGAACCCGAACAGGCCGTAGGCGATGATCAGACGAAGGATACGGCCATTCCATTTCGCATCGGCACTGGCCTTGCCGGAAGCTGGCGGGTCCGCTGCGTCGGGGACAAGAGCAGCGACGATCAGAACGGCCACGAGCGAGATACCTCCGCTCGCAAGCCATTGAACATCCCATCCGGCCTGCCGGGAACCAAGTGCGGCAATCAGCAGTGCGGATGCCGCTATCCCGGCACCGACTCCACCGAAATAGACCGACGACAGTCCCGGGCGACCGGCGGCGGCAAGGCGGTCCAGGACGAGCGCCGAGGAAAACACCAGAACGAAAGCGCTCGCCACGCCACCCGCAAATCTCAGCATCAGAAACAGCGTGACAGATGACGTCAAGCCCATGACCAGCGTGGTGAGGCCGCTGATTGCAAGTGCCGACAGAAACCAGGTTCGGCGCCTGCCCGGAAGCGCCGCACTGGCCGCAGCAAGGGCACCCACGAGGTAGCCCAGAAAGTTGGCCGACGCGATCAGCCCGGCCTCGGACTTCGACAGCCCCAGTCCCTCGATCATGAATGGCAGGATCGGCGTGTAGACAAACCGGCCGATACCCATGGCGGCTGCAAGCGCGATCAGTCCGCCGGAGGCAATCGCAACGCTGCGGTCGGATACCGCCGTCATGCGCGACGCCACACCAGAAGCTGGTTGTTCGCGGGCATCGCATGGTCGGCCTCAAGCTGGAGACCCTGGTCCCTTGCCAGCCGGTCGACCTCCTCGAAGTCACGCACGCCGCTTAGCGGATCCCGCGCCTTGAGCCACAGGTCGAAGTCGGCATTGCTTTCGGTCGTGAATTCGCCGCCGTACTTGAACGGGCCGTAAAGGCAAAGGACACCGCTCGGCCTGAGCACCTGTCCGACGCCGCGGAAGAAATGTTCCACCAGGTCCCAGCTGATGATGTGGACGCAATTGGCGCTGAACACGCCGTCGACGCCGTCGACAGGCCAGGGATCGGAGGCAACGTCGAGTTCAACCGGCACGGCAACGTTGTCCGGGCCCTCCAGCTCGATCCGGGCCCGGAGGCCATCGACACGGTCACCGACGTCACTCGGCTGCCATGTCAAATGCGGAAGAGACCTTCCGAAGTGAACGGCATGTTGTCCCGTCCCGCTTCCGATCTCCAGAACCCGTCCGGCTTCGGCGAAGGCATCGCGAAGCACTTCGGCAATGACATGCTTGTTGTTTTCGCAAGCCTGACTGAAGGGCAGCATGGTCAATTCACTCAACTGTCTCGTGGCGGGGAACGTCGGAGCTTCTTGACCGCGCCCCGCCGCGTCTTGGCATCGAGACGCTTTTTGCGCGCGGCGGCAGACGGTCGTGTTTTCTTGCGCGCCACCGGTCTGCGGGAGGCTTGCTTGAGAAGTTCCACAAGGCGGTTTCGCGCGTCGCTCCGGTTCTGTTCCTGCGTCCGGAAGCGCGACGCCTCGATCACAATGACACCGTCCTTGGTCAGCCTGCTGCCGGCAAGCCGCTCGGCCCGCGTCCGGACATCGCTCGGCAGGTTTTCCGATCCCCGTAAGTCGAACCGGAGCTGCACCGCCGTCGCCAGCGCATTGACGTTCTGTCCGCCCGGACCGGACGAGCGGATGAACTGCTCTTCGATCTCGTCTTCGTCGATCGAAATCTGGTCGGTGATGCGGATCATGGTCTCTTGGATCACGTACAAAAGTCTGCCCGAACGCTGCCGGATTGCCGTCTACCTGCAGGAAATGTCGCCCCGCATCAACCCGCGTGTGCCGAGAACGACGGCCCGATGTCGTCCTGAGCTCTGACGTCCACTGCCGCATCCGGGTCTCTTGCATCCCGCACCTCCAGAACTTGCCTGCAGGATAAGGGATGGAATATATTCTAAAAAATGAATTCTAGAGATAATTGATTTCTGTTTTTGAGAAACCAATGAACAATCTGGATCTGCGTAGCCTGGAAGTCTTTCGAGTGGTCGCCAGCGAGGGGAGCGTCTCTAAGGCGGCGCATAGGCTCAACCGCGTGCAATCCAACGTCAGCACCCGCATCAAGCAGCTCGAGCGGCAACTGAAGAAGCCCCTTTTTCTCCGCCACAATCGCGGTCTCACACTTACCCCGGACGGCGAACTGCTGCTGGATTATGCGGATCGGTTCTTTCGGTTATCGCAGGAGGCGTCAGAAGCGCTGACAGCGAACAAACCAAGTGGAACTTTTCGCATCGGCACCATGGAGAGCACTGCTGCATCCCGGCTACCGCAGATCCTGTCACGCTTTCACGAGCTTTACCCCGAAGTGCACGTCGAACTCGAAACGGATACGGCGGGTGCATTGATGGATCGCCTGCAAAGCTTCGACATCGAAGTGGCATTCGCTGCCGAACCGCTATCCCATGACTGGATCTCCGCACAGCCGGTGTTCGAGGAACAGCTCATCCTCATCGCCCCCAGGTCATTCCCGGCACTCGAGAACACAAGCGAAATCAGCGGCAAGACGATCGTCGCCTTCGAGGCCGGCTGCGCCTACCGGCGTTATCTGGAGCAGTGGCTGGTTGAAACGGGCATCGTCCCCGGCACCATTATTGCCGTCAGTTCCTACCTTGCGATCCTGGCCTGCGTGTCAGCCGGAACAGGCTACGCGGTTGTTCCGAAATCCGTCCTCGACATGGTTACCTCGAAGGGGGATTTTCGCCGCTACAGTCTTCCAGACAGCTTATCCCGTATCAGAACGATGCTGGCCTGGCGCTCCGATTATGCGTCCGCAAAGCTAAAGGCGCTCAAGCAACTGCTTCCGGGCAGTTAGGGATGCCACGTTGCAAGCGCTCTGGCGCTGACACTTACAACATGGCAATAACGCCGCTTCGGGAACTTCAATCGCCAGTGCCGCCATGAAGATCGCGCGAATAGAGCTGTATCAAGCGGAGCTGCCTTACTCCGGTGGTGTGTATCTTCTGTCGGGAGGCCGCGAGTACCGCAGCTTCGACGCATCGTTCGTGAGAGTTGTTTGCCATGACGGCGTCGATGGCTGGGGCGAAACCACGCCGTTCGGCTCGACCTACATTGCCGCTCACGCCGGGGGCGCCCGGGCCGGGATTGCCGAGATTGCACCACACCTGCTGGGGCGGGATCCGCGACAGGTGGACCGGATCAACGACGCGATGGACGAGGCCCTCGTCGGCCACAATCACGCAAAAGCCGCAATAGACGTCGCCTGCTGGGACCTGTTTGGAAAATCGGTGGGGCTCCCGGTATGCGATCTTCTCGGCGGTTCGACCGGCATCCGCATGCCGATCATCTCCTCGATCCACGCCGGCGACCCGGAGGACATGCGTGCGCGTGTCGCAAACCATCGTGAGCGCGGATATCTGGGTCACTCGATAAAGATCGGCGCTGCGGAAAGCGAGGGCGGACCGACGCTTGACGCCGAGCGCATCACGGCATCGCTCGCCGACCGCAAACCCGGCGAATACTTCCTCGTCGACGCCAATGGCGGCCTCAGCCCGGAATCTGCGTTGCGCCTGCTGAGACTGCTGCCTGAGGGACTCGATTTCGTGCTCGAAGCCCCCTGCGCCACCTGGCGGGAGACCTTGAGCCTCCGGCAGCGCTGTTCCGTGCCCATCATTCTCGATGAACTGGTCCAGCAGGACGAAGACATCGCGCAGCTTGTCGCTTTCGACGCCGCCGACGGCATCGGTCTGAAGATAACGAAGGCCGGCGGCCTGACCCACAGCCGCCGTCAGCGCGACGTGTGCCTCGCTGCCGGCTTGACCGTCAGCGTCCAGGACACGGTAGGATCGACAATCGCCTTCGCAGCGATCGCGCATCTCGGCCAGACCGTGCCCAGCAGGATGCTCCGGTGCATCCTCGACTGCCGCGACATGGTCACTCTGGAAACGGCGCGGTTCGATGCCCCCGTGAAAGATGGCGGCGTGCTTGCACCCAATGCGCCCGGTCTCGGGATCGAGGTCGATCGCGACGTTTTCGGCGATCCCGTTGCTACGTGGGAGTCGTAGGGCGACCAGACTCCCATTCAAAAAGATCACGAATTTGACGCGAAGACCCAATTGCCGGGCATAATGCATAGGCCGGGGGTGTTTTGCCGAGCTAGGAGGGGCTGATTCATGAAACGCAGAGGTTTCATCACCGGATCGGGCGCATCGCTCGTTCTTCCGTTCATTCCGCTTGCCGGCTATGCCGCTGATGTGGACGTCGTCATCATAGGCGCCGGTGCAGCCGGTCTTTCCGCCGCGAAAATACTAGCGAATCAGGGCGCCAACTTCAGGCTCCTGGAAGCGAAGAGCAGGAGCGGCGGCCGCGCGTTTACGGACACGAGCACATTCGGCGTACCCTTCGATGTCGGATGTACGTTTCAACACCAGGCTAAATTGAACCCGTTTGTCCGTTACGCGAAGTCCAATGGCTTCAAGATCGGACCGATGCCCTCCGACGATCATTCGAAGGTCTGGGTCGGCAGGCGCGAAGCAAGCGGACGCGAGTACAAGGCCATGGGCCGGCAGTGGGATCGGTTCAGAGCTGCATTCGAGAAGGCGGCCAAAGGCGGCCGAGACATTTCCGCCAGGGAGGCCGTGGCAAAGGTCCGCAAGTCCAAGTGGGACGAAATGGTGTTCCAATGGATTGTCGACGGCACGGAGCCGGAGGACTACAGCGTCGTTGACTGGTGGAACGGCGCCGACGGCGAGGACTTCCTGTGCCCGGCAGGATACGGAACCCTGCTACAGCATTTCGCGAAAGGCATTCCCGTCGAGCTCGAAACCACGGTCAAGTCTATCGACTGGTCAGGGCCGGGCGTGAAAGTCGAAACCAGCAAGGGCAACATTACGGCGAACTACTGCCTCGTCACCGTATCCAACGGCGTTCTCGCAAACCAGCTGATCAAGTTCACGCCGAAACTCCCGGACGCGCGAATGGCATTGCTCGAGAACATCTACATGGGCAACTACATGACCATCGGTCTGAAGTTCAAACGCAAGAAAGTCCTGCCGGTACGCCGCAACGCGTTTCTGAACTATTGGAAAAAGGACGGCAGCGATCTTGTTTTCCTGGCGGACGTGAGCGGCACCGGCGTTACCAGGGCCAATGCACACGGAAATCTTGCCCTGGAACTCGAAAAAGCCGGCAAGAAGGCCGCCGTCGACTATGCGCTCTCGGAGATGAAGCGCATGCTCGGTTCGCGGTCGATCCGGGGCCTCGCGAAGTCGGCGATCTCCACCTGGAGTACCGATCCACATGTCATGGGTACCTGGAGCATCGCCAGACCGGGATATGGCTCCAAACGTCGCGAATTACGCGATCCGGTCAGCGAACGGCTGATGTTTGCGGGCGAGGCTTATCATTCGAACATGTATTCGACCTGCCACGGCGCCTGGCTCACTGGCCGGAGCGCCGGGCTGAGTTTGGCGCGAAAGGTCAGGAAAGGTTGATCGGAGCAAACGCCAGCACTGTCGTGCACATTCGTCTCAGTCAACGCATTGTTTTCCGATCGTTCCCGCCAAGTTGGGCGCCCAGTCTTGCGCTCCTACACTATTGTCATGCTCGCGCTGCGACGCGAGCATCTGGCAGCCAGTGAAGAGACCCTCGTGTCAAGCACGAGGGTGACAGCGAAAAGCGTACAATTTCCAATCAATCCGCGTCGGGCTGCCTCGGCGGGGCGGCATCGGCGAAGGCCGGAATTTCCAGGCAGGCGTCGTAGATCCGCCGGATGGTCGGATAGGGCGTCATGTCGACATCGAACCGCGTATTGTTAAAGACCTGCGGCACGAGGCAGACGTCTGCGAGTGTCGGCACATCGCCGTGACAGAACCGGCCCGTTGAAGAGTGGGCCGCGAGATCGCCCTCCATGGCCCGGAAGGTCTCCGCTACCCAGTGCCGGAACCAGGTATTGATCGCCTCCTGCTCCTGACCCAGTTTGTGTTTCAGGTATTTGAGAATCCGCAGGTTGTTGATCGGATGGATTTCGAGCGCGACAGCGTGCGCCAGCGCCCTCACCCGCGCCCGACCGACCGGGTCAGCGGGGAGAAGCGGCGGTTCGGGGTAAACCTCGTCCAGGTAATCGATGATGGCGAGCGATTGCGTAAGCACGGTACCGTCATCGAGTTCGAGCGACGGCACCAGGCCCTGTCTGTTCAGAGCGGTGTACTCCGCTTCGTGCTGGACACCGGTACGCAGGTCATAAGTGAGATAGTCGTAATCCAGACCCTTCATCGCCAGCACGATGCGCGTGCGATAGGACGTCGAGCTGCGCCAGTAATTGTGGAGTTTCATAAGTCCCGGTATCCCTCGCGTTCTGAAACACCGCCTGCTCAGGCGTTGCCCCGGTCTTCCCGCCACAAGCCGAGCTTGGTCTGCGCCGCCCTGTCAGAGAAACTGAACAGAACCGCATCCTCTGATGCCTCGTGATGGTGCCACTGCCAGCTCGGGATAACGAACGTGTCGCGTTTCGACCATTCGAAGACCTGATCGCCGACATGTGTCCGGCCGGATCCCTCGACCACTGAGTAAACTGCCGCGTCGGTAGAACGGTAGCGGCTCGTCTCAAACCCCTTGGGCATCAGTTGCATAAACGTGCCGATGGTCGGGATCGCAAAATCGCCGGTCTCCGGGTTGACGTATTTGAGCTTGAGCCCGTGACAGGGGTCCCACTCCTGTGTCTTGCGCATCTGCTCGAGCGCCTCGCGCGTCCGGGCGTAGGGATAATTGAATACCGGAGACGCAGCACTCGCTGGCTCGTGGTCGACCGGCAATAGCCCGGAACCGTAACGCGCGAGCGAGTCACCCTTGGGCCGTGTTTCCGGATGCTCCTCTTCCGGATAACCTTCGGCAAACGACGAATCCAATAAATTGACGATGGGAATATCGAGCCCGTCCATCCAGACCATCGGGCCCTCGGACTCCTTGCCGTGCGCGTGCCAGGTCCAGGACGGTGTGATGACAAAGTCGCCTTCGTGCATCTCGGTACGCTCACCGTCGACCGACGTATAGGCGCCCTCTCCTTCCACCACGAAACGCAATGCCGTCTGGGTGTGACGGTGCGCCGGCGCCACCTCGCCCGGCAGGATGAGCTGCAGGCCGGCGTAGAGCGAGGTCGTGACCTGGCAGGTGCCCTGCAGGCCCGGATTGACCAGCACAAGCACGCGGCGCTCGGCTTCCTTCGCCGTGATCAGGTCCCCCGCTTCCATGAGGCGCGGCCGGACATCGCCGTAGCGCCAGTGGACGGGCGTGCAGTCGCTCTTCGGCTCGGGGGTGATCAGGCCTTTGAGAGACTCCCAGAGCGGCGCCAGGTTCTCCGTTTCGATGGCATCGTAAAACGCCTGGCGTTCCGGTGTCTTGGCGGGTGTTGCTTCCATGACAGTTGTTCTCCCTAGTCGGCGGCTCTCGCAAGCACGGACTGCGCTTTTGCTTTAAGGGCCTGCCGGTCGATCTTGTCGGTCCCCGTTTTGGGCAGGGCATCAAGATAGGTGACGATCCTCGGATACTTATAGGGCAGAAGCCGTTCCTTGACGAAGCCCTGAAGCTGCCCCGTGGTCTGTTCCGTCCACGACACACCCTTGTCGAGCACGACGAAGGCGTGGGTCGTCATGCGCCGGTCCGGCAGTTCCACGCCGAGCACGGCGCATTCATGGACGGATTCATGTTCGGCAAGGCAGCGCTCGATCTCCAGCGGATAGACCCACTGCCCGCTGACCTTGATGAGGTCGTCGGCACGGCCCTGGAAATAGTGGAAGCCGTCCTCGTCGACCAGAAAGCGGTCGCCGGTGTAGATCCAGTCCCCGCGCATCGTCTCTTCGGTCTTGTCGGGCTTTGCCCAGTAGCACGGAGCCGAGGAATGCCCGCGTACCCACAACACGCCGGTCTCGCCGGGTTCGACGGGTTCGCCATCATCGCCAAGCAGCCGAAGCTCGTATCCGGGCACGCGCATCCCGCTGGCACCCGGCCGTTTTGCGTCGACCGTATTCGACAGATAGATATGCAGAAGTTCGGTCGAACCCAGGCCCTCGACAATCTCAAGCCCGGAACACCGTTTCCAGGACTCAAACACGTCGCTCGACAGCACCTCGGCCGCCGACAGGCACAGTCTGAGGCTCGAGAGGTCGACAGTCGAGGACCGGTCGTGCGCGACGAGCGCGGTGTATAGCGTCGGCAGGCCGAACAGCAGCGTCGGGCGAAAGCTCTCGATACAGTCGAACACGCTGTCCGGCTCCGGCCGACCGGGGTTGAGAACAGCGGATGCGCCGACCGAGAAAGGAAACGTGATCGAATTACCGAGACCGTATGCAAAGAAGATCTTTGGAGGCGAGAAGCAGATGTCGTCTTCCCGGATGTCGAGTGTCCGGCGGCCATAGCTCTCATGCGTGTAGGCCATGTCATGGTGCAGATGGACAATGCCTTTCGGCCGTCCCGTGCTGCCCGAGCTGTACATCCAGAACGCCATGTCATCGCGGCCCGTCCCGGTCTCGTCCAGTTCCGGCGAAGCGGCCGCAATCCAGTCATCCCAGGCGACTGCCTCGACCGGCATGTTTTCCGGGACCGGGCCGTTGGCGACCACCACCATCTGCAACGCCGTTCCTGAGATCGTTTCGGACGTGATCCTGTCGCAAAGTCCGGCCTCGATTACCGCGATCCGGGCGCCGCTGTCTTCGAGGTAGTAGCGCAGGAGATCCGACGTTGAGAGCGTGTTGATGAGAACCGGCACGCATGCCGCTCTCAGCGCACCGAAGAACGCCGAAGGGTAAACCGCCGTGTCATCCAGAACCATCAGGACGCGGTCCGGATGGGACAGTCCCCGGTCCCGGATGGCATTGCCGAAGCGGCAGGCTTGTTCTGCCAACATGCCGTAGGTGGCATCCCCGCGCGGGCAGTAGATCGCGGTCTTCCCTGCTCTCCCGGCGTCCAGGTTGTCGAACAGGATCCGGCTGGCGTTGTAACGCTCCGGGATGGCGAAGCCGATTTCAACGCTGCCCGGGCTGTCATCGGCGACCTTGTCAGCGATATCCTGCGTGAGATGAGGATCCACGACGCTCACGACGGCGCCTCCATTGCCAATCCGTCGCGATAGGCCTGATACCGGGCCATGAAGTTCGGCGCGATTCCGCTCAGGCGCTCGTCCGAGACCCGACCGGTGCGGGTCATGTAGTCATAGGCAAAGGCGTAAGGATCCAGCGGCATCTTGTCCGCCATGTGTTCGTACCAGCGCGCACTCGTGTTCGCCGCACCCTGGATCTTGTCGACAATGGGTCTGCGCGCCGCCTCGAAGCGATCCAGTCCATCTTCGATATTGCAGTCAGCCTGCTGCAGGGCACTGACAAGGGCAATGGCATCTTCCATGGCGAGCCGCGTTCCGGACCCGATCGAGAAATGCGCCGTGCGCATCGCATCCCCGATCAGGACCGCATTGCCGGCGTGCCAGCGCTCGTTCGCGATAATCGGAAAACGGCGCCAGATCGAGCGGTTCGACACGAGCGGATGCCCCTCCAGATCGGCAGCAAAAACGCCTTCGCAGTAGGCACGGCTATCCGCATCGTCCATTGCGCCCAAACCCGAACGTTCGAACGTGCCGCGATCACATTCGACAATGAAGGTGCTGAGATCCGGTGCATACCGGTAGTGATGCGCACAAAAGGTGCCGTGCTCGTTTTCGCGGAAGGTCAGGCTGAGACAGTCGAACGTTTTCGTGGTGCCGTACCAGGCGAAGCGGTTTTCCAGCTCGCTCTGGCTTGCTCCGAATTCCTCGCTCCTGGCGTCGCGGATCACGGAATTCACGCCGTCAGCAGCAATGACGAGATCGCTCCCGTCGAGGGTCTCCGGCGCATCGACGACCGCATTGTACTGAAGCGAGACCCCGACGGCCTCGCAGCGGCTCTGCAGCAGTTTCAGGAGTTCGAGCCGCCCGATTGCGGCAAAGCCGTTGCCGTCGATGGCGATGTGCTCGTCGCGATGAACAATCTTCAGATCAGGCCAGACTTCCATGTGCGGCGACAGGTACGCATAGGTCTCCTCGTCATCGTCACGCAGAAATTCCAGGGCCCGGTCTGAAAAGACAACGCCGAAACCGTAGGTGGCATCCGGCGCGTTCTGTTCGAACACGGTCACGGCGCACTGCGGCAAGCGGCGCTTCAGGAGATAGCCTGCATAGAGTCCCGCCGGACCGCCGCCGACGATCGCCACCTTCATGAGTGAGCTTGCTCCCTGCTTGTCGTGTTTTTGCACTTTACGTATTGTATAATATATTACGCATTGCGAAATTCAGGTCAAGGAAACCGATCATGGATGCAGGACCGCGCCGCGGCATTCAGTCTGTCGAAGTCGCCGCAGGCATTCTCGGCGCGTTGAGCCGGGCCCAGGCTCCGCTCAGCCTGTCGGCGCTGGCCAGGGAAGCCGCGCTGCCGCCGAGCAAGGCGCACCGCTATCTCGTGAGCCTTATTGAATGCGGCCTGGTCCGGCAGGACACGAGATCAGGGCAATACGATCTGGGCCGCGCCGCGATGGCGCTCGGCATTGCGGCGATCAGCCGGTCGGACGTGGTCAATGAGGCCGCCGACGCGCTTCGCCCCCTGAGCATCGAGACCGGATCGACCGTCATGCTTTCCGTATGGGCGGACCATGGCCCGACGGTCGTCCGCTGGGAGCGCGCGGCCGGCGTCCTCGTCTCCTCCCTTGGCCTCGGATCAATTCTCCCGCTTCTCAACTCGGCGACGGGAAAGGTCTTTCTGTCCTACCTGCCCAGGCCGGTGACACAGCAGGTTCTTGACAGGGAAATCGCCGGCCCGGCAGGCGGCGCTGCCGGAAACGGTGAAATCGACGCTCTCATTTCCGGGGTCAGGGAAACCGGCGTCGCGACAGTCGACGGCCGGCTGATCCCGGGACTGCACGCCATCGCAGCCCCGGTTCTCAATTGGCAGGACGAAGCGGACGCGGTCGTGACGCTCGTCAGCGCGGCAGGGACCATGGACAAGTCGCTGACGCGCCGGAAGATCCGACTGCTGAAGCAGACGTGCCGGCAACTGTCGCGCAGCAGCGGTTGAAAGTCTGAACGGCATCGCGCAGGGAAACTCACCCGGCGACCGGCATCTCCCGTGGTGCCCGCCGTGTCAGCAACTCCGCTCCGTCCTCGGTAATGACGATGTCCTCTTCATGGACGATCTGCCGGCCCGGCGCGAACGCGATACCCGGCTCCAGCGTGATCACCGCTCCGGGCTCAAGCGCGGTGGTATCCGACGGCATGATCGAGGGCCATTCGGTGAGCTGCATGCCGAGACCGTGGCCCATCCGCCCGACCCCGGCACCGACGTCACCCCCCTCCTCGAGCACAGCCGCCATGACCCGGTGAAGGTCGGCCATGGTGACCCCCGGCCGCGCCACCTCGAGGCCGGCCTCGGTTGCCCGCCAGACAAGGTCATGCGCGCGAGCGGCATCGTCCGGCACATGTCCGAAAGCGAAGTTGCGATCAAAGTCGCAGAAGTAGCCGTCGAACACGGTGCCGGTATCGATGATCATGACATCGCCCGGCTCGAGAATGCGATCCGTCGGCCCCATGATGATGTTGTCGTACCCGCCCGGTCCCGAGCCGCAGATCAGGTAGGGAGAGTTGTCCGCTCCGCGTGCAAGCAGATCCTGCCTCAGCCGCAAACAGTTCTGCCGTTCGCTCTCGCCCGCCACGAGTTTCTCCGGCAGGGCCTCGAACGCCGCCGAGGTCAGGTCGCAGGCAAAGCGGATCTTTTCGATCTCGGCCTGCGATTTCACGAACCGGAGTTGATGGACGAGCAGTGCGGCGTCGACGATCCCGATTGCCCCCAGCTCCGTTCCGAGCGCGCGGAAATCCTCCGCCGGCATGCGGATGAAGCTCTCATGCCCCATGGGCACGCCGACGCGCCCGAACCGCGACGGCAGAGACTTCAGCGTATCGGCCACGAGAGACACGCCGTCATCCTCAGGCACGGGCGCCGGCCATGTCCGGATGTCCTCGATCCACGTCGCCGCCATGCCGGCACGCCCGATCTCCGGAATGACCGCAATCGGCTTCCCGTCGAGCGGCACGATCGTGAACCAGGGCCGTGTCGGGCTTTCCCAGAACTGGGTGTGAAACCCGGTGAAATAACGCACCTCCGGCTCCGTGCTGAGCAGCAGCGCATCCATGTCCTGCTCCCGCATCATGCGCTGTGCACGTTCGGTCCGCGCCTCGAATTCCGCCACGTCAAAACCGCGCCGCGGGGGAGCCATCGTCGAAGGGTGCTCGCTCATATCAAAATCCGGAATGTCCATCCCAACTGTCATTGCGCGTCTTGCGGCCAGACCATCCCTGCATCGCAGTCTTTGGGGCCTGCCGCAAGCTCAAACGCGGCGAGCGTGCGCGCCCGGCCAGACGCCTGCATACAGACGCAAATGCCGCTATACTTCGTTTGACCAGTTCATTTCTTGCGAACGCGACGGGGGCGTCATGAGCAAGTCTGCGGACAATCAAAAGTACTGGGATGCCGACGCGGTCGACGATCTTCTGGATAGGGAAAAAGACCTTATCGAGAAGGCACGCGGCCGCCCGCCCACCCATGCCGTCGCTCTTTCCGGCGGCGGAATCCGGTCCGCCACCTTCAGCCTTGGCGCGCTCCAGGCGCTGGCACGCTTCGGCATTCTCGACCGCATGGACTACATCTCGACCGTATCGGGCGGCGGCTATCTCGGCGGGTCGCTGCAGTGGTGGTGGAACGGCCCGAACGAGGCGGAACGGGATTTCGACGCCTCAAGCGCGGGCTTTCCGTATGGCACGACCGACCCCCAGGTCGAGGCAACCGCATCCTCAAACGGACACGCATCGGACGATCAGAACAAGATCCTCGGCTATCTGCGCTCGCACGGCAATTACCTGACGCCGGGGCGCGGGATCGGAATCTGGTCCGGCGTCGGCATTCTCACCCGCGCCATCGTTCTGAATCTGATCCTGTGGCTGACGCTCGCGACCTTTCTGTTCTGGTTGCTGATCGGACTGAGCGACATGATCCACGACTGGCTCGGCACCGACAGCCTCCTTGGCAGAATGGTCGACGCGCTGACATTCGTAATGCCACCGCTGACGGGCGGGAAGCCGGCCGAGGTCCCTTTCATTTTCGCGATCCTGCTCTGCGTGGCCGGGCTTATCGCGATCCTGTTTCTGCTGTTTTCGATCGCGTATTCCCTGTCGACCTTTATCGGCCGTACGGCGGAACGTGTCCTGCACCGGCGCGAACCGGCCGACGCACTGGAGAAACTCCACAGCCTGACCGCGAAATCGTCGAGCAAGTACGGCTGGCGGCGCATCTACGAGACCATTTACCAAAGCACTCACCCGGTGTTCTACGGGCTGCTGGCGATCGGGCTGATCCCGGTTCTCCACACCTATGCGATTGCTGAAAAACCGGGAATCCAGGGTCTGATCATGACCGGCGCGGGGGTCGCCTCGGGCCTTTGGGGCTACTTCGGGTCAATGCGCAAGTTCGCGCCGTCGCTTGCGACCAGAATAGGCCTGCCCGTCGGTTCTCTTCTGTTCCTTTACGGCGCTGCCATCCTGGCTTACCAGATGGCGCGCTTCGTCCTGGAACCTGGAACCGACATCGCCGCGCTCGAAGGCCGCGAGGTGCTCGTCGAGACGGTTTTCATCGGCCTCGTCATCCTCGCCTTCGCGCTGATGCTCATCGTCAACATCAATTACATCTCGCCCCATCGCTTCTACCGCGACCGCATCATGGAGGCTTTCATGCCGGCCTGGTCGACAGTCGCGACCAACTCCACCGGCTGGTCGCCGCTCGCTGACCGATTCCGGATGAGCCGGGCCTGGCCGCTGGAGCCCGGCAAGGCAACCACCCCTTTCCCGATCATCAACACAAACGTGGTTCTCGTGAACGAGCAGCCGCGCAAGCACCACGACGATGTCGCGCGCAACGAACGCCATCGCAGGTTCCGCATGCGCGGCGGCGACAACTTCGTGCTCACGCCGTTCACCTGTGGCAGCCTTGCGACCGGCTGGCGCGAGTCGGAGGCGTTCATGGGCGACAACGTCACGGTCGCCAGCGCTGTCGCGATTTCCGGAGCCGCCGCCAATCCGAATGCGGCCTATCTGGGATCGGGCCATACCCGCAACCGCTTCGTCTCCGTCGTCATGCGGCTGTTCAATCTGCGTCTCGGCTACTGGGTCGCCAACCCGCGGTTCGACAAGGGCGAGCCCTGCAGGGCAAACCACTTCCGGCCCGGACTCTGGTACTCGATCACGAGCCGCGGCCACAAATCGAAACGGCCAATCGTGGAGCTGACCGACGGCGGCCACTTCGACAACCTCGGCGTCTACGAACTGGTCCGCCGGCGCGCAAAACTGATCATCGTGTGCGACGGCGAAGCCGACAAGGAGACATCCTATTCGGCCTTCGTTTCCCTGGTGCGGCGCATTGAACAGGACTTCTCCGCCCGCATCGAGTTCGAGGAAGGCCGCGGGCCCGAACTGCTGGTGGAAGATATCCCCATGCTTTACCCGTCGGGTGCAAAGCGGGCCGCACGCGGCTTCTTCGTCGCACGTGTCCGCTATGCCGACCGCGCGGAGCCCGGGGTCATCATCTACCTCAAGGCCACCATGATCGATGAGGTCAGTCTCAAGACCAAGGGATACAAGGGCGCGCATCCGGACTTCCCGGACGAGACCACCGCGGACCAGTTCTTCGATGACGAACAGTTCGAGGCCTACCGCGAACTCGGCTACGCCATCGCCATGTCGGCGGTAAACGACCTGAACCTGAGCACGGCTTCGCTCGAGGACCCTGCCGGGTTGCTGGACAGCGCCTGGCAGGATGAGGAACTGGTGAAGGCCTATATCGGCGACGACGCCTGACGTTCCCGGGACGAAACGCACGACGGCGCCCCGGGTGCTCCGGGACGCCGCCGCTTGATCAGTCCGGGATCCGGCTCAGGCGGAAGCGCCCTGCCCCGGCTCGGTTGCGTTCACCAGGCACGCCATGTTGCCATACGGGTGCTTGTTCTCGTGCATGAGCTGGTGTGCGTGGCCGATCTCGTCGAACGAATAGGTGCCGGACAGGCACGGATCGATCTTCTTGTCGATGACGAGCTGGTTCACGGCGGCTGCCTGCTCGTCGTTTGACAGGTGGCTGCCCTGGAACCGCTTCTGCATCATCCAGTGGTAACGCAGATCCATGGTGATGTTGTAGCCGGTGGTGCCGGCACAGATCACGATCATGCCGCCGGTGTCGCACACAAAGCCGGATGTCGGCAGCGTCGATTCACCGGGATGCTCGAATACGATCTTCGGGTTCTGACGGGTTCCGAGAGCGTCCCAGATCGCCTTGCCGAAGCCGCGCGCACCCTTCATCCATTCGCCCCACTCCGGCGATGTCGTATCGGGCATCTTGCCCCAGTGATCGAAGTCCTTGCGGTTGATAACGCCGACCGCGCCATTGTCGAGGCAGAACTGACGCTTGTCCTCTTCCGAGATCACCGCAATCGGCTTGCCGCCCTGCGCGGCCGTAATCTGCAGCGCCATCGCGCCGAGACCGCCGGCAGCACCCCAGACCAGGACCGCATCGCCCTCCTCGACGACATGCGGCGCCCAGCCCATGAGCATGCGGTACGCGGTCGAAGCACACAGCAGATAGCAGCCGGCCTGTTCCCAGGTCAGATGCTTGGGCTTCGGCTGGATCTGATGCGACTGAGCCTTGGCGAACTGGCAGTAACTGCCGTAGTTGGTCTGGTAGCCCCAGATGCGCGTCGTCGGCGCCAGCATCGGGTCCTTGCCCGACAGCACCCACGGGTCGTCCGGCTCCCACCAGCCGGAATGCACCACGACCTCGTCACCAACCTTGACGTCGGTCACTTCGCTGCCGACCTTCCAGACGATGCCGGAACAGTCACTGCCGCCAGCGTGAAAATCCTCCGGTTCGCCCTTCTTCTGGCGATCGGCGATGACATCCACTGGATAGCCGAGTGCCGCCCAGACATTGTTGTAGTTGATACCCGATGCCATGGTGTAGACCAGCACGTCCTTGGGGCCGATCTCAGGCACCGGGATGACCTCCCGCTGCCAGGCATCCTTTGGTTCTCCGAACCGGTCCTGCCGGACCAGGAACGCATGCATGTTCTCGGGCACTTCCCCGAGCGGCGGACGCTCGCCGAGCGCGCAAATTTCCATTGAACTTCCCTTCCCTGCTTCAGGTGGACTCTTCGGTGGCGGAACAAGAGCTCGCCATCAAACTGTCGGGTGCCATCCAATTCAAATTTGTATATTTGTCAAGCAAATATTATAATACATCGATTCAAACGGAGATTTGCTGACAGATGGCGATCAAATACGAACCGGTCATGACCCAGAGCGCTGCCAAGCAGATCGCTGATCGAATCCGGGAATCGATCCTGGATGGCAGGCTTAAAGCGGATGACCGTCTGCCGACGGAACACGAGCTGGCTGACCAGTTCGACGTATCCCGCCCGACCATCCGGGAGGCGCTCAAGCGTCTGGGCGCCCAGAATCTTGTGCGTTCCAGACGCGGTCCCACCGGCGGAACCTTCGTCAACCGGCCAAGCCAGGAAGACATGCGGTCGAACCTGACGACGGCTGCGACACTGCTTGTAACGCTGGGCGAGTTCGACTTGTCGGATATTGCCGAGGCCCGGCGTGAACTGGAGATCCTGTGCGGCCGCCTTGCCGCGGAACGGCGCGACGAGACCTGCGTTGACGCCATGGAAACGGAACTCGAGCGCCAAAAGGATCCATCCCTCACCGATGAGGAGTTCTGCGCGTCAGACGTTGCCTTTCATCGCGCGCTCGTGGATGGCTGCGGCAATCCGGTGTTGCAGTTTGTCATGTTTTCAGTGATCGAAGCTCTGCAGCCGATTGAAAACATGATCATTTTCCGGTTTCGCGAGCGCCAGGCCATTATCGACCAGCACGCGGCCATTCTTGACGCCGTTCGGTCTGGCGACGTCGCGCGCACCGAACGCGAACTTGACCGGCAGATGACCTATATCGGCGAGAAGTTCGCTCAGGCGCAGGCCTGGCAGCGCGAGAAACAGGCCTGAAGCGATAAATTGAAGGCCCTTTCGCGGCTCCGGCCGTAGACACCTCACGGTCCGCAATGGTTCAATGCCATCCTGGCTGGTAGAGGCGGGATGGCCACCATGATCAAGTGTTCCAGTTTCCTTGCGGCCCTGACACTTGCGATCGGCATGATGAGTGTCGACGCATTTGCAGGTTACGGCGGACCGAAGTTCAGGACGGGGAATTGGACCGGACAGGCGCGTTTCGCAGATAGCGGTCGCTTCCAGTTTTGCACCATTCACGCACGGTATAACCGCGGCAATCTCCTGTTTTTCAACCTGAACCGCAGGCTCGGCGCATCGATCGGCCTGGTCAATCCGAGATGGCGCCTGACCAAGGGACGCCGTATCCCGATCAGTATCTTCGTCGACGGCCGCCTGGCAACGGACTCGACGGCAAAGGTCATTGCCCGCAACCACGTTGTTGTGACATTTCCAACCAGCCGCCGAATGTTCTCCATGCTGCGCCGTGGCCGTTCCATGTCGATCGCAACCGATGCCGGCCGGATGCGGTTCAGCCTGCGCGGCACGTCCCGGGCACTGGTAAGCCTTGTTCGCTGTGTTCAGGATGAGATCAGAATTGCCAAGAACCGGTCGTCGGATTCAGTGTTCGCGGAAGAATCCAATCCGTTCGCCGAGGCCGAATCCGAAACGGCCAGGCGAGCACCGCCGCGCAGAGAAACGGCTCCAGACTCGGGCTTTGGCGACAATGCTGCAGTACCGTCGCCCAATCGGCCACGCTCGAGAGCGGCTCCCAGATACCCGCGCCTCGCAGCCGCAGATGCCGAAGCGTTTGCGACGCGCATGCTCGATCGATCCAATATCACGAGGTACCGGATCATTCCGAAGCAAAAGCATCCGCTCAAAGGTTTTGCCGTCATGTGGCGGACACGCGGAGGGATCATCGGCGGCCTCAACGCATATCGGAACGTCGGACAGAAGGCCGTAAACAAGGAAACGGCCTATCGGATCGCGACCGACACCATCACCTGCGACGGAAAATTTGCGTCCGGGGTCAAGGTCAACAGAACCTCGGCCAGGCAGGCGATGAAGCGTGTCTTTACGGCGTGTCAGGGCAGCAAGTTCTCCTTCGAGATTCACTACACATTCAAGTGGACGAATGATGGAAACCTCGTCGAGGTCATGAACGCGCAGATTACCAGGCCGAACAGCACCCGCCCGACCGACCGGCTTCAGAACGTCGACGACCGAATCCACGACGCTCTTTTTGCTGAGGCAACCTGACCCCGCCTGTCTGATCTTTCGAAGGGAGAGGCCTAGTTTCGGTCCTTCAAGACAAAGTTGCGCTCGACGTACGCCACAAGTTCGTCAATGCAGTCGTCGACGGATTTGCGCGACGTGTCCACCACGAGTTCGGCCTCCTCCGGCGGCTCGTACGGCGCCGATACGCCGGTGAATTCCGCGATCTCACCTGCCCTAGCCTTTTTATAGAGACCCTTGGGATCGCGTTCCTCGCATGTCTCCAGATCGGCGTGAATGTAAATTTCGTGGTAGCGCTCCCCCGCCGCTTCCCGCGCGCGCTTGCGGTCAGAGCGGTACGGCGAAATGAAGGCGGTGATCGAAATCATCCCTGCCCCGGCAAACAGCGCCGCGACCTCACCGACACGCCTGATGTTTTCCGCGCGATCCTCCGGCGAAAACCCGAGATTGGCGTTCAGGCCGTGGCGCACATTGTCACCGTCGAGCACAAATGTCTGGTAGCCGCGGTCATAGAGCCGTTCTTCCAACGCCACTGCAAGGGTCGACTTGCCCGCGCCGGACAGGCCCGTGAACCACAGCACGCCGCCCTTGTGTCCGTTCTGACGTTCCCTCTTCTCGCTCGCAACGCCGTGGCTGACGCGCGTGATATTGGTCGCCCTCTGCGTGATGAGATCGCGCTGGTCGGCATATCCCTCCATGGAGATGATGCCGCCGCCGGCGATCTCATGACCGTCGACCAGAACGAAGCGTCCCGAATTGGAGAGATCGGAGAACTGGTCAAGTGCCAGCATCTTGCGGGCCCGAAACACGACCTCGGCGACCTGGTTTCGCTCCACCTTTTCAGCATCGGCTTCGGAGAGATCGTCCGTGTCGATCACCCGCTCGATGGTTTCCGCGCGCACGGTGGCTTCGCTGGTTCCAAGTTTCATATTGTATCGCTTGCCAAGCGCCAGCGGTTCCCGGCCCAGCCAGAAGATGCGGCCTTTGAACACCTCCGTCTCTACCGGCGCATCGGTTACGTGTGATACCATCTCGCCACGCTCGACGAATATCGGCTCGTCCAGCGTTATGCCCACGCTTTCACCGGCTGCGACGCTCCGCTCACCTGTCTCGCCGGCCCGGCCGGGCCATTCCTCAATACTGGCGACTTTCGCGGTCTTGTTTGATGGCGAAAACATCAATTCGTCGCCAACGGAGATGCGGCCGGACTCGATGCGCCCGGCGATAATCCTGCGGCTGTCGAATTTGTAGATGTCCTGCACCGGCATGCGCAGCGGCTTGTCGGCATCGGGCGATACGGTTTCGAACGCGTCAAGGGCCTCCGTCACGATCGGCCCGCGGTACCAGGCCATCGCCTTCGAGCGTGAGGCAATGTTGTCTCCCTCGCGAGCGGAAACCGGAACCACGTGCGTCGGCTCAATGCCGAGACTGTCGAGATAGGCGCGGTACTCGCGCTCGATCTCGTCGAAGCGGGACTGATCGTAGCCCACGGCATCCATCTTGTTCACAGCGACCGCGACCTGCCGCATCCCCATGAGATGCATGAGGTAACCGTGACGTCGCGACTGTTCGCGGACGCCCTCTTCGGCATCGATGACAAGCAGCGCCGCATCCGCCTGGGCGGCGCCGGTCACCATGTTCTTGATGAACTCCCTGTGGCCAGGCGCATCAATGATCGTGTAGTCGCGCGTGTCCGTCTTGAACCAGATCTGGCTCACATCGATCGTGATGCCCTGATCGCGCTCCGCCTGAAACGCGTCCATAAGAAAGGCCCATTCGAACGGAATGCCCCGCCGTTTGCACATCGCCTGGATGGCTTCAAATTTGCCCTCGGGCAAACTGCCGGTTTCATGAAACAAACGGCCGACCAGCGTTGACTTGCCGTGGTCCACGTGACCGACGATGACGATGCGCAGCAGGTCGCGCTCGCTTTCGACAAGTTTCAGTGCCCTATCGGCTTGCGGTTGCTCGTTTTGCAGGCTCATGACGCCCAATCCTCAGCAAATTGCAGGTGGCTCAAAGATATCCGTCGGCTCTCAGGCGCTCGAATGCATCTTCAGCTTCGTGGTCCATTGCGCGCCCGGAACGCTCGGCCACTTTCGTGGTCTTGAGTTCGTCGATGATCTCGTCGATCGTCTCGGCGTCGCTTTCCACCGGGAACGTAATGTCTTCATCACCGAGAGAGCGGTACCGATTGCCATCCCTGGAAAAATAAAGGCCTATGGTCGGGATCTCCTCGCGTTGCGTGTAACGCCAGATATCGACCTCGGTCCAGTGCAGCAGCGGGTGGATACGCACATGGGTTCCCGCCGGGAAATCCGTGTTGAACTGGTCCCAGAACTCCGGCGGCTGATCGCGGAAGTGCCATTGCCCGTCGGCATCGCGAGGACTGAAGACCCGCTCTTTCGCCCGGGTCGCCTCCTCGTCTCTGCGAATGCCGGCGAACAGACCCTCAAATCCGTGTTTCTCGATGGCGCGTTTCAGGCCCTCTGTCTTGCGCGCGGCAGAGCGCGCCGCAGGCGGCAGACTCTGATCCACTTCGTCAATCGGCGGGCACTCCTCACGCAGGAAATTCAGCCCCCACTCCGCGGCATAGCGTTCGCGAAACTCGTACATTTCCTTGAACTTCTTGCCGGTATCGACATGCATCACCGGAAACGGGACATGTCCGAAGAAGGCCTTGCGCGCCAGCCAGATCATGACATTGGAGTCTTTTCCCAACGACCACAGCATGGCTAGGTTATCAATCCGGTTGAACGCCTCCCGGAAGATAAAAATGCTCTGGCTTTCGAGCTGATCAAGTCGCGTAATCGGCATTGAAAGACTCGGTCCTCAGCTGGGTTTTCGAGCGCCGACACCAATCTGAGATCGTATCGATCCGGATCGCGTCAGCATCGTTCTGAATAAAGAACAATCGTTCGCGTAAAGAAACGTCACTCTTCCGGCAATATCATGATCGCCCCGAATTATAAAGATAAGATGCTGCGATCGTCGGTGGACAATGTCGCCATCTTCGTTCTATCCCTATCGCCCCGGCAAGATGGCGTCCACCCTATCGGATTCCGGACTTCCCTCGGGCCGAACAGGAGTTTCAAACCGAATGCCGTTTGAGAGAATCTCTTTCATCGCGAGCGACGCGCCCGAAGCCACTTCGGCGCTGGACGCCTTGAGCGCGCGATATGGCAATGCGGACACGGACCAAACGGACGTGGTGGTCGCTCTCGGCGGCGACGGCCTGATGCTGCAGACAATCCACCGGTTTCTGAACTCCGGCATCCCGATCTACGGAATGAACCGGGGCTCCGTGGGATTCCTGATGAATGAGTACGCGGAAAGTGACCTGATTGAGCGGCTGGAGCGGGCTGAAGTCGCCAAGGTCTATCCCCTGCGCATGACCGCAACCGACTGCAGCGGCAACGAGCACACTGCCCTTGCGTTCAATGAAGTGTCCCTGTTGCGCAAGGATTACCAGGCGGCCAAGCTCAGAATCTCGATAGACGGCAAGATCCGCCTTGATGAACTCATTTGCGACGGTCTGCTCGTTTCAACGCCGGCCGGCAGCACCGCATACAACCTCTCGGCGCACGGCCCGATCCTGCCGATCGACTCACCGCTTCTCGCCCTGACCCCGATCAGCGCGTTCAGGCCGCGCAGGTGGCGGGGCGCTTTGCTGCCGCGACAGGCGAAAATCCGCATTGAAGTCCTGGAGACGAAAAAACGCCCGGTCAATACCGTTGCCGACCACACCCAGTTCAATGACATCGTCGACGTCGAGATCGAGGCGGATGAGAGCAAGAGCGTGGAAATGCTCTTCGACGAGGGGCACAGCCTCGAGGAACGCATCCTCCACGAGCAGTTCCGCTACTGACCGCTCCCACGGCTTCCAGAAAAGCAAGCACGGCGATGAAGTTCATTCACATTTCCGATTTCCATTTGAGCGCTCCAGGGTCCTTGCTTTGGGGTCTCGACCCTCACGACCGCGTCGACCGATGTCTGTCCGATATCGGCCGCTGGCATGGTGACGCCGAGTTTTGCGTAATCACGGGCGATCTTACCGACAAGGGCGAGCCGGACGCCTATGCCTGGCTGGCGGAACGTCTGCGGCACTTTTCGCTGAAGACTTTCGTCATTATCGGCAATCACGACGACCGGACGGCCTTGTGTGACGGGATACCCGGCGTTCCCCGCGATCCGAACGGGTTCATCCAGTACGGACACGATACCGAAGCTGGACGCTTTCTGTTTCTCGATACCTACAAGGGCCCCGTTTCCGAGGGGCAGTATTGCGACAAGCGTCTCGGGTGGCTTGAAGCAGAACTGGCGAACGCGGCCGACAGGCCGGTATGGCTGTTCATGCATCACCCCCCGTTCGACATCGGCATTCACTACATGGACAGGATCAAGCTGGAAGATCACGAGCCGTTTGCCGAAGTCATCAGCCGCCACCCGGACGTCCGGCACATTTTCTTCGGCCATGTACACAGGGCGGTTTCCGTGAACTGGCAGGGCATCCCGTGCAGTGCGCTTCCCGGCATCAACCACCAGGTACCTTTGAAAAGGGAGAGCGTCGGGACGGCTTACAGCGTCGAACCGCCAATGTACGGGGTCGTGCTGATCGACGGACGCCAGACAGTTGTGCATTTTGACGCCTGTCTTGACCGCCACCCCGCTCAAATGGACGTCGGGTGAGCGCCGCCCGGCAACACTGCCGGCACAGGCATTCGACCCTCACCGCCCGCAAAACAGCCAAAATCTGGTTTACTTAATAATCTCAACAGCTTGAGACGGAAATCTCACTCGATCTGGCAAGGCAGTTCTGCATATGCAAGAATCCGCGGATTTCTGCGGATTTGCGATTAAGCAAATATTAGACCCGATAGCGTATATCTATTACTGCGATCGGGCTCACCAAGACCCGGCGCAATGACAGGGCTCATCGGCGTCGGGGCCGCTCCGATTTCCCATTGAGAAACAGTGCAGGGCAGCTGGTATTCCCGATTTGAAACACCAGCAGGACTCCGCGCAGGCAGGGACATCGAAAAAGCCGGAAACGGCTAAGGCTTCTCCAGCGCATTTATTGGACGGCCAGGGGATTCTTGGCACGCCAATTGCGTCAATGCTCTTGAGCAGGATTATGAACGGGAGCGGCCGGTTTGTTCCGAGCGTCGTCAACAGACCCAGGCATCGCCGACGGGGGCAAAACGCTCCGTCGAAGCGAGGACACGCGCGCCTACGAGTTCGACGCAGGCGGATTTGTCGAACGATTGACCGCAGTCGATAGCCTTGCCGGGGGCAACTCCAGCGGCGCGAACCGGCACCATGCAGGAATTCCCGATAACGCAACATTCCTGGGGGTTTGCGACGATATTCATCTCTACTCCGCGTCATCGCTCGACGCAGTTGCCGGGATCTGGAGAGAACTCCAGCAAACCGGATGGTTCACGCCATTTCAGGATTTTGACTGGATCTCGGCCTGGTTGTCGACGAAACCTGAAGGCTCGCGCCCGCCGCTCTCCATGGTGCTGGGCTACACGGACGATCGCCTGATGATGATTCTGCCGATGGCGCGGATGTGCCGCTTCGGTATCAGCGCGCTCCACTGGGCCGCCGACAACAGCAACGACTTCAACGCGCCGATCATCGATCCGCACTTCGTCCCGCAGCTTACGCCCGCCAAAGTGGAGAAGATCTGGGCCCTGCTGGCAAAGAACGACCCGACGGTTGACGCAATCTGCCTGAAGCGGCAACCCGAACGGATCGCCGGCCACGTCAATCCGTTTGTTACAAGCCGCTCCACAAACAGTTCCTGCAGTTCGCACTCACTTACCCTGCGCACGGGTTGGACCGAGCTTTATGCTTCGATCAGAAGCACCAAGTCGAGACGCAGACTTCGGGAAAAGTTCAAGAAGCTCAGGAAATCCGGCCGGGTCAGTTTCCGCAGCGTCCGTGATCCGGTCGCGCGCCGGATCTTTGTCGAACAGATTCTGAGTTGGAAGTCCCGCCAGCTCGAGGGTGCCGGCGAACGGAACCCATTCGAGGACGGTTCAACAGGCTCGGGCCTCAGATCCACGGTCCTGGACTTCGCCCGCCGCGATCGCGACGCCCGCAAGCTGCGTGTGTACGGTCTGTTTGTCGACGGCAAGCCGCAGGCCGGGCTGATAGGGTTCGCGTCCGGCGACACATTTTCGATGCTGACGATGGCTTACGCACCCGACAGCGACGGATCCACGTCGCCGGGCCTCTGCCTCCTGCTCAAGACGCTGGAACTGACGGCACGATCAGACCTGAAAGCGTATGACTTTCTCGCCGGCGACGAACCATACAAGTTCGAGTGGTGCGACACCCACACCGGCCTGTTCGACAATTTCATCGGCATGACCGCAAGCGGCCTCTTTCTGGCGCTGACACTCCGGCTTCGCCTTGAGGTCAAGAAAGCAATCAAGTCGAACACATTTCTCTTTGGACGTCTGAAGGCCGCAAACGCCTGGCGCATCCGGCTTGCCGCGCGACTGCGCGGATTCGAAGGGTCCAAGCCTGTTCACTCTGCGGAAAGCAAACCGGGCCACCGCACGCTTTAGCGAGGCACTGGCAAAACGGGAGATGACTATGGCACTCACGTCCCATACCGATGCAACCGTCTTCGATGTCAGGAGGCAGTTGAACCGGCAATCCACGTCGTTGGCGACCAGTCTGCTGATCTGGCTGCTGACCTTTGTCCCGCCCGTCATTCTCATGCTCGGAGTCGCATTCCAGCCGTGGGTCTCGCCCGGCGATCTGTTGCGCGATCCGCTCGCTGTCGCGGAGATGACGGACAATTGCTGCAAGGTTTATTTCGGCGCGGTCTCCAATCTCGGCATCGTCCTGTGGATGGCGGGGGCCGCCGTCTGCCTGTTTGCCGCAGCCGTCATCGTGACGGCCGACCGGACCGACGTCACCGCCCGTTTTCTGCTGGCAGGCGGATTGCTCACCGGCTTTCTCGGCTTCGACGATCTCTTCCTTGTTCACGAGAACGTACTGCCCGCATTCGGGGTTCCCGAGGTGGTCACCTACGGCGCCTACGGACTGCTCGGCCTGAGCTATCTGATCTTCTTCTGGCGCCAGATCTTCTCGAACCGGTTTGTGATGTTCGGCCTTGCAGGCGGCCTGCTCGCACTCAGCGTCACCATCGACTGGTTCATCCACACCGACGCAGACTGGCGGATTCTTCTGGAAGACGGCGCCAAGATCACCGGCATCACCGCATGGATCTCGTTCCACGCCATCGCGGCGTGGAGTGCTCTCGATCGCTACATCGGCGGCCACACCAGGTAGCGGCGGAAAACGATGCGGCAAAACAATACCAGGCCGGGCCAAACCGGCGGAACCATACTGCTTCTGGGCAATTACCGTCCGGCGGTCGCCGTTGCGCGCGCACTTGCAGCCGACGGATGGCGCATCATGCTCGGTTTCGAGGGCGAGGATCTCGGCGCCGACTGCAGCAGCCACGTCGACGAGATCTGGGACCATCCGAACCTCGAAGATGAGCCCCGGGCCCTGATTGACGCGTTGACCGCGCTGATCGAACGCCGCCCGGACGTCACGGCACTTCTGCCGGTCTCCGAGGAATTCATGCTCTTCCTGGCGAAACATGACGTCCTGCTTCGAGACCGGATAACGCTTGTCTCGCCGAACCGGCTTGTCGTCGCGACATTCTCCGACAAGCTGAAAGCACTGGATTTCGCCACGGAATGCGGCGTCAGCACACTGCCCTACGCGCGCGTCTCGGACTATCGCTCGCTGCTCTCATCGGCCGACCGGATCGGATTCCCGCTGACGATCAGGGCATTCGGCGCGACCGCCAGACTGGGGCTCAAAAAGGCGCTGATCGTTCACAATTTCGCCGAACTGACAGAGGAGATGCCGGATTGGCCTGACGGTCATGACGCTCTGCTCCTGCAGCGCTACGCATCGGGCGCCCGCCACAACGTCTACTTCGCAGCCAGGGACGGTCAGATCATCGGCGCCCTGGAGACCCGCATCTCGCGGACCGACCATCCGGAAGGCACCGGCCTTGCGGTCGAGGGCATGACGGTCGAATCGAGCCCTGCGCTGTTCAACAGCACCGCCCGGCTCGCCGCGGCGATCCGCTACACCGGAATCGGCCTGACCCAGTTCATCGTGTCGGATGACGGCAAGCGGCATTGCTTCCTGGAACTCAATCCCCGGATCTCCGGCAGCCACGCCGTTCCCGAGATGGCCGGCCTGCCCTTGACCCGTCTTGCTCTGGAACTCGCGGGACCGAATTCGCGCCGCAACGCGCCGGAAGCCGAGGCCATCGAGACCATCTCCGCGCTGCTCGAAGGCCAGCCCGGACTGAAATATGTCTGGACCGGCGGCGATCTGCTCGGCGCAAAACACGCTTTCATGCGCAGGGAAATCTCGGCCGGCGAAACAGCCTTGTGGATGCTGCGTGCAGCCCACGCCGCCGTTACGGCGAAAATCAGGATGGTGTGGTCGTGGCGCGATCCCGTGCCCGGACTTCTCTATCTCTTCGTCTTTCTGCCGCGTTGCGGAAAGTTGGGAGCGCTGCTCAGGAACTTCGCCGCCGGAAGAAAACGCAGGCGCGTCATCAACACAAAGCAAAATCACCCGCGTGATCGGGAGTTATTGGGAGGCCAGGGCAATGCGTAGCATCGAATTCAGCGATTCACTCGACGCCGTTGTCGGCGCCGTCCCGGAACAGCGGCAGGTCGATCGGGCGCAGGATACGCACATCGAGAAGGTGGATGGCCATCAATGGGACGCATTCGCGGCCGGCTTTGCCGAAGCAGGTCAGGAGCAGACCGACTGTCACAACGCGGCCCGCTGGGGCGCAGAGCGGCTTGAACGCGTCATCGTCCGCCGCGGCGGCGTCGTTGTCGGCGGCGCCATAGTCATCCTCGTGAAAATGCCGGGCCTCGATCGCGGCGTCGCCCTTACCAAGTGGGGCCCGCTGTGGCGCCGGCTTGGACAACCTGCCGACCCGCAGGGATTGCAGACCGTTCTTGAAGCACTGAAACACGAATATGCCGAAACGCGCGGCTACTACCTGACCGTTCTGCCGCATGCCGAGCCTGAAGTCGGCCAGACCATGCAGGATACGCTCGACGGTCTGGGCTTTCGTCCCGGCTGGTCGTGGAATCATCCGGATCGCTATCTCGTCAACGTCCATATTGATCCGGCAGAACTGCGCAAGAGCCTGGCGCAGAAATGGCGCTACAATCTCAACAAGTCCGCGAAGAAAAACCTGCACATCGAGGTAGCGGACCGCGAGACCGGTCTCGAGCAGTTCATGGCGCTTTACGACCAGATGATGGCGCGCAAGCAGTTCCTTGATTCATCGACCATCGACACGCTGCCTTTCCTGATGCAGTCGTCCGTCGAAGCCTTCCGGCCCGAGGTTATCCTCGTCCATCACGACGGCAAGCCGACCGCCGGTGCAGTCGTCGACCTGTCCGGTGACCGGGCGGTCTACCTCTACGGCGCGACCGACGACGCGGCCCTCGGCCTGAAGGCCGGTTACGCCATGCACTGGTGGATCGCCGAATGGCTGTGCGGCATGCCGGACATCCGCTGGTACGATCTCGGCGGCACCGACGGTGACGCGGGTCTGCACCAGTTCAAGAAGGGCATGGTCGGCAAGCAGGGCAAGATCCTGCCCACTCCGCCGAGCCGGAACTATTGCAACTCGATCGCCTCGGCGGCGATCGGGCGCTCCATATTCGCGCTTCGCGACGCGAAGGCCCACGTGACCCGCCTCAGACACAGGATGTCGTCAGTACTGGCAAAATGAAGAAGCTGAGCCTCTCAAAACTGCTGGCACGATCATCCGTGCTCATGGCCGCCCGTCTTGTCGGCGGGGGCATCGCGTTCGGCACCAATCTGCTCATAGCGCGCCACTTCGGCGCCGAAACCCTGGGCCTTGTCGCGCTGGCAATGGCATTTGTCAGCCTCCTTGCGCTCGCCGTGTCCCTCGGCCGGCCGGCGGTCGGCATGATGTTCATTTCGGAGTACCTCGAGCAGAAAAAACTCAAGGACATCCGCGGCTTCATCGTGGTCGGCTACCGCACGATCGCCTTTATGTCGGTGATCATCATCGTCGCGTTCCTCGCCTTCTCGCCGTTTGCGGATCAGTTCGTCCATGGCGACCAGATCCTCGCCGCGGCTTTCGCATGCCTGATGGCGCCGGCATTCGCGATCATCAACTTCAACGGCGGAATCCTCACCGGCTATCGCCGTCAGTTGCTCGCACTGATGCCCGATCTCGTTCTCAAGCCGGTTCTGATTCTGATCGCCGTCGTTGCCTTCAGTCAGGTCACGTCGGTCACGTCCCCGCATGTGCTGCTCGCAGGCTTCTGCCTGGCACTCTGGCTGACGGCGGGTTTCCAGGCTTTGATCATCCGCAAACAGCGTGTCTTTCCGCATGAACGGGCGAATGTCAGCGATGCCAAAAGGTGGCGCAAGAAAGCCGCCCCGTGGATCGCCATCATCCTGCTGTCGGACTATGTCGTCGAACTGCACCTCCTCGCCGCGGGTCTGATCGTCGGCCCGGCCGAGGTCGCGATCCTCCATGTCTGCTTCCGCCTGCGCATGCTCGCAAGTTTCGGCATGCGGGCGCTCTACTCCTTCGTCATGCCGGACTTCTACGCCGCACACTCCAAGGGTGACCGTGCCCAGATGGGCCAGACCATGACACGCGGCAACGCGCTGGCGCTCGGTTACACGCTTTGTGTCTGCGCCGGCATGGCCGTCTTGGGGCCATGGCTGCTCGGGCTCTTCGGTGACGACTTTGCAGCCGGTTACTGGACCCTGATCATCGTCGCCCTGACGATGATCCCCCGTGCCATCTTCGGGCCCGCGACCGCCGTCATGGCCGCGGCCGGCGAACAGCGCTCGATGATAATCGTTCTCGTCATGGGTGTGGCTGTATCGATGCTCTTCTGCATCGCCACGTTCCAGACGCTCGGCATGAACAGCATCGCACTCGGCTACGCGGTATCGATCACGTTCGTTTCGGTGGCCCAGTGGTGGCGTACGCTCAGGGAGACCGGCGTCGACTGTTCCATCTTTTCTGCGCTCACAATGAACCGCGGTTCGGACGACAAGATCGAGCCGGCGGCAACGGCCGCCCGCACCTGACCGTGCGACCGCTAAGCCTTGACCCGAGCAAACCCGGGATCGTAAAGGCAGGGCTCGCAGACGATGGCCGGATATGCCTTGCCAATGATTTCCACTTCGACATGCGATCCGGTTTCAGAATGCTCGGGATCGGTAAATCCCATGGCGAGGTTCTTGCCGACCCGATAGCCCCAGGCCGCAGACGTGATCGTTCCGATCACCTTACCGTCTTTCACGATTGAATCGCCCGGCTGAGCCGGGGCCTCGCCCGTGTCGATCTCCATCGAGACGAACCGTCGTCTCGGACCGGCGTTGTGCATCTTCATCAGCGCCGGCTTGCCGATAAAGTCCTTGTTCAGGTCCACGAACCGGTCAAGGGCGCTCTCCGAGGGGTTGAACTCGGTGATCAGGTCGGCCTTCCAATGCCGGAACCCCTTCTCGATCCGCATGGACTCGGTTGCATAGAGACCGAACGGCTTCATGTCGTAGGCCCGGCCGGCCTCCCAAAGAACAGAAAACGCCTTCGCCAGGTGCTCGTTGGGTATGTGAAGTTCCCAGGCCAACTCACCGGAAAACGAGACCGACATAGCGACGGCATCAGCGCCCCCGACGGAAACGCTTCGGACCGAAAGCCACGGGAACGAATCCTTCGACCAGTCCGTCTCGCCTGCGGCCTCTGCCAGCACGTCTCGTGACTTCGGCCCGGCGACAACCAGGATCGTGTAATCGTCGGTCAGGCATTCGATGCTGATCGACTCGTCATCCGGCAGTTGATCCCGCAGCCAGTCCATGTCGTGGTACTCCGCCGCTGCGGCCGAGCCGTACCAGACCCGCTCCCCGTCGACATTCGCGATCGTCGCCTCACCCTTCACATTGCCCTGATCGTTGAGGAAATAGGTCAGCGCCACCTTGCCGGGCTTGCGAGGCACCCTGGAGCACATGATGCCGTCGAGCCAATCGTGCACGCCTTCGCCCCTGATCTCGTAGCGATTGAAGCCCGAAACCTCCATGATGCCCACTGCGGTCTGGACCGTTTTCACTTCGTCCGCGACCACATCGAACGTGTTGTTGAAGCGGAATGAATGCTGTTCCCGAAAGTCCCCGGACGGTTTGAAATACGCAACCCGCTCCCAGCCATTCACCGTCCCGAACTCGGCATTCATTTCGGCCAGAGTCTCGGTCAGGGGCGTCGTCTTCGCGGGACGGCCGGCGGGGCGGTGTTCATGCGGCATATGGAACCGGAACTCGTTCTGGTAATCCTCGATCGCCTTGAGCGCCGTGTATTCCACATCCGCGTATCGCGTGAACCGTCTCGGGTCGAGGCACCACGTGTCGTAGCACGCCTCGCCGTGGGCGATGATCTGCGCCAGCAGCCAGCCGTGTCCGCCGCCCTCACCCAGCCCCGCGCGCAGCCCCGTAATGCAGTAGGCGTTGCGTTTGCCAGGAATCCTGCCGACGAGCGGCAGACCGTCCGGCGTGTACGTGATGGGGCCGTTGACGACCGAGTGGATCCCGGCCTCCGTCAGACAGGGCAGCCGCGCGAAAGCGCCTTCCATGACATCGATGACCCGGTCGAGATCGTCCGGGCACAGCGCCATGGTGAAATTCGGATCAATGCCGTCAAGCCCCCAGGTCCGGCAGTCCTGCTCATAGAAGCCGAGCAGCAGGCCGTTTTTCTCCTGGCGGGAATAAAAGTCATCGGTTGGGCAGCGGATCAGGGGCACTCGAATGTCCAGCGCTTCGATCTCCGGAATCGGCTCCGTGAGCATGTACTGGTGCTCCATGGAAGCAACCGGATGCTCGACCTCCATCATCGCGCCCACTTCATTGCACCGGTACCCGCCCGCGTTGACGATCTTCTCGCAATGAATGTCGCCATTCTTTGTCCGGACAATCCACTCCCCGTCCGGTTTCTGGGTCAGCCCAAGAACCGGATTGAACCGTTGAATCTCCGCGCCCGCTTTTCGGGCGCGCCGGGCCAGGGCCTGACAGAGCTGGGCGGGATCAATATCACCGTCGAGCGGATCCCAGAGCGCACCGAGGAGATTCTCGGTCGTGATCAGCGGATGGCGCCGCCTGCATTCCTCCGCGTCGATCACCTCGAAGTCCACCCCCATTCCTTTCGCCAGGCTGAGGAAGTGGTTGTAGCCATCGAGGTGATCCTGAGTGGATGCCAGCCGTATGCCGCCGGTGGCGTGGTGGTAATTGATCGGATAATCGGGATCGTCGGCCAGTTCCTTGTAGAGCCGGATTGAATGGCTCTTGAGACCGATCATGGTCTGGGTGCCGCCGAAATTCGTGACCTGAGCCGCCGAGTGCCAGGTTGTCCCGGAGGTGAGTTCGTCCCGCTCGACCAGAACGCAGTCGGTGATGCCTTCCTGCGTCAGGTGATAGAGCGTCGAGCATCCTCCGATACCTCCTCCGATGACGACAACTTGGGTGTGCGTTTTCATGACCGGCAATCCAGATGTTTGACCGCAGGGGCTCTAAGCCCGAATTCCGGTTGCCAAGGTCACAGATTGAGGGGCGCAAGTTCCAGCGGCTTTTCCTTTGTTAAGAAACTTGGAACAGTTCATTCCGAAATCCTGAAACAACAAGATTCTGATTTCCGCACCGGGCGATGTTGGGCGACAGTCGTAACCGGGACTGCAAGGAACGCGAAAGCCATGACAGATCAGCAGGGTCGGGGCAGAAGAAGCGGCGGTCGCGCATCGCGCGTGGCCGCTCGGAAGGCCGATACCGCCGAGGTCAACCCGTGTCCGCCGGGCCAGCGCGGAGGCCAGTATCGCCCGCTGACAGATCCCGAGATGATGCGGATCCTTGATTCCGCATTCCGGATTCTTGAAGAGATCGGCATGGCCGAAGTGCCGGACGTGCTTATGGAACAGGCACTGGCCAGGGGCGCCGAGATCAACGACCTGGGTCGGCTCTCTTTTTCAAGAGCGTTCACCGAAGACATTATTGACGGCGCGGCGAAAAGTTTCGTCTTTCACGGCCGCGATCCGAAGCACGATTTCGAAGTCGGAGGTGACCGTGTCTATTTCGGCACTGGCGGCGCGGCGGTCCAGACACTGGACATCGATACAGGCCTCTATCGCGCGGCAACGCTGAAAGACCTCTACGATTTCACGCGTCTCGTCGACACGCTCGACAACGTGAGCTGGTTCACGCGCTGCTGCGTGGCAACGGATCTTCCCGACATCGTCGACCTCGACATCAATACCGCCTATGCACTGCTGGCGGGCACGACAAAGCCGGTCGGCACATCGTTCACGCTCGGCGAACACGTCGACCCGATCGTGGACATGTTCGATATGGCCCTCGGAGGCGAGGGCAAATTCAGGGAGCGGCCGTTCTGCAAGGCCCACATCTCTCCGGTTATCTCGCCGCTACGGTACGGCGAGGACGCGGTTGAGGTGGCGATCGCCTGTATCAGGCGCGGCGTTCCGATCAACACCATCATCGCGGCGCAATCCGGCGCAACAGCCCCTGCCCCGCTCGCCGGAATGCTGGCCCAGACAACGGCCGAAACACTCGCCGGCCTGATCATGGTCAACGTGTTCGAGCCGGGATATCCGGTCATCTTCTCAAACTGGCCATTTGTCATCGACCTCCGCACCGGCGCCTTCTCGGGGGCCGGCGGCGAGATTTCAATACTGAATGCCGCATCCGCCCAGATATCCAACCATCTCGGATTGCCTTCGGGCGTAGCTTCTTCAATGGCGGATGCGAAAGCTGTCGACGCTCAGATGGGTGCGGAAAAGGCACTTGCCGCGGCGGCGGCGGGCCTGTCGGGCGCCAATATGATCTATGAGTCGGCGGGCATGATGGCGAGCCTACTCGGAGTTTCCTTCGAGGCCTTTGTCGCGGACAACGAGATGCTGTCCCACGTCCACCGCATGATCCGCGGCATCGAAGTGAACGAGGAAACGCTCGGCCTCGACACGATCAGGGCAACGGTCACCGGCGAGGGGCATTTTCTGGGCTCATCGCAGACGATGGCGGCCATGCAGCGCGACTACTTCTACCCCGGCCTCGCGGACCGGGATGCTCCGAGAACCTGGGAAGAGAAAGGCGCGCCCGAAATGTGGGAGAAGGCACGGGAAAAGGCAAAGGAGGTACTCTCCACCCACTACCCGTCGTATCTCTCCGCGACCGCGGACAGCGAAATTCGAAACCGCTTCAATATACAGATCCCGGCTGACGCGATGCGGCCAACCGACTAGTCAGTTGTCAGTCACCTCGATCGATCCGGCGAGAGCCGGCACGATCTCATCGAACCGCGGCACAATATGTTCGGCCACAAGCTGACGGCATTCCGATGCAAGGCGGTCAGGCAGCCGACCGAGTTCTTCTGCTCTTGCAATCATCCAGATCCGCCGGGAAAGCGCGGGAAACGGCATCGGAAAGACATCAAGCGCTGGAACGAAACGTTCGGCATCCATAAGATTCAGTGGCGTGGCCAGCGTCCAGCCTCGTGCCTTAGAAACCATGGCAAACACAGAACGCGAGGATTCGAATGCAAATCGCCGGGGCACACTGAACCGGACCCGGCGCAAGTGCTGCGCCACGGCCCGCCCAATCGGCATCGCGTCGGAGTACCGGACAAAAGGCAGGTCTCCGACTTGCTGCCTGATGTCGCCTTCAACGTCGATGGCACCCTTCGCAGCCACGAGAACAAAGGGCTCTCGCAGGATCTGTATCGAGCGGAAGCTGTTCGCATCCTCGGGCACTATGCCCGATACCACGATATCGGCTTCGCGACGCTCGAGTTGGGCAGTGATGACGTCGGACCGCCCCGATGACGTATTGACAAAACAGTTGCGAAACCGCTCCTGCAGGCTGGACACGAGCGCCGGCGTCAGTGACGCATCGAGGTCGTCGATGATTCCCAAAGAAAGCTGCGGCAGAACCGCGAGATTGAGCTCGGCAAGCTCGGTCTGGGCGTCGGAAACAGCTTCGAGAATACGATGCGCATGAGCTCTGAGCACCTGCCCGGCCGGTGTCAGCGTCACCGGACGCGCACGGCGATCGAACAGCTTCGCCCCAACGGCTTCTTCCAGGGCCGTAATCTGCTGTGAAACGCCGGACGCACTGCCGCCGATGCGTTTCGCCGCTCCGCCGACTGAACCGGTTTCCTCGACGGCCACGAACACACGAAGCCCCCGCAGGCTGATCTCGACGGTCGCGCCAGGCAATATGTCCGTTGATCTGATCGTATCCGTACTCATGGCACCGCGGTCTCAGTTTGGGCGCAGTATAGCGCATTCACATTCCGGCGCGGTACGCCGTGCAAGAGGCGCTCAGGTCGGTGCCGGTCCGGTCGACTTCCGGATGATCAGGTCGGTGCCGAGCGGCCGCGGAGGAACTATCCTTTGTCCTTTCAATCGTCCGATCAGATACCGCGCTGCCTGCTCGCCGATCTCGGCGTGAGGCGTCCGCACCGTTGTCAGTGGTGGCGTAATCTGGGACGAAAGCCACAGATCGTCGAAGCTGGCGATAGACACGTGCTCCGGAATTTTGATCTTCATCTCGGCTGCTTCGAAGATCGCACCGTAGGCAAAGACTTCCGAACCGCAAATGATCGCGGTCGGCGGTTCCGGCATCGACATAACACTCCGGAACATATCGCGTCCGCCGTCAACGCCGAAAGGTCTTTCCTGAAGATAGTTTTCGTTGAACACGACGCCGTGACGCTCGCAACTCCCTTTGACGCCTTCCAGCCGATCCTGCGCCCTATCGTTGTTTTCAAGGGTGCCGGAAAGAACCGCCACTTTTCTGTGCCCGAGGCTGAAGAGATAATCGGTCAGATGTTCGGCGGCGGCCCGATTGTCGAAACCGATGGTCGGATGATCACTCTCCTCAACATGACGCCAGACGGACACATACGGTATGCCTCGCGCGTGTATCGGCCAGTAAGTTGCTTCGTCCCGACACAGCCCTACAACCATGAGGGCGTCTATTCCGCTCTGGACCAGGCGCCGGATATGCTGCGCTTCCAACTCCGGGTCATAGGCAGACGACGCTACAACGACCGTGTATCCGGCATCGGCCATGTTGCGCTGGAACACCTCGAGCGCGCTACCGAACAATGCGCTGTCGATGGACGGGAAGATGCCGCCGACCATTTTCGACTGTTTGAGGGCCAGCGCACGGGCCGCGCCATGCGGTACGTATCCAAGCGTGTTGACAGCCCCGAGGACCCGCTGTCGTTTTTCCGCATTCACGCTCTCCGGGCGGTTCAGGCACCGCGAGACAGTTGATGGAGACACGCCCGCGAGCCGCGCCACATCGTCCAGCGTAGCGGAATGCGGACGCGTAGATTTGGTAGCGCTTTCAGGGCCAGTTGCCATACTTCAGCTTTGCGGATTTGCGAAGCCGATTCAAGCGAGAAAGAAAAATACTTATATTTCAATTAATTATGGTTTCCATTTCCAAATTGGAATAACTGTTCCGCAGATTTCTTGACTCTGCGACCAAAGTTGGACAAGCTTAGATTTGAAAGCGCTTTCAATAACAATAATATGACAAACCAAAAAGCGCGTGGGGAGAAAGACTGCAGCCGATGCCCGAAGTGCAGGTTGAAACAACTGCAGGCCATCCGGAAATTGCTAACGGCACCGACCGGACCCGCTTCGACGGCGACTTGAGCCGCCCGGATCCTGTCCCGGACGAAGGGATAGACGCCGCCGTTGCGCTCATGAAGGACGGCCGCCTGTTCCGTTATGGTGAAGACCGCCACTCCCTGCCCGAGACAGCGCTGCTGGAAGAGGAATTCGCGCACTATGTCGGCCGCAAGTATTGCGTGGCGACCAACTCGGGGGGATGCGGACTCTTTATTGCACTCCGGGCTGCAGGAGTTCAGCCTGGTGACAAGGTGCTTGCAAACGCGTTTACCCTCGCACCGGTACCCGGGGCGATTTCGCACGCCGGAGCCGAACCTGTTTTTGTCGACATCACCGAACGGACGGTTGTGGATGTCGATGACCTGGATCGAAAGGCGGCCGCAACCGGTGCCCGCTACTTCATGCTGTCTTATATGCGCGGCCACATTCCCGACATGGACGCCGTAATGGAGGTCTGCGATCGTCACGGTCTCATCGTTATCGAAGACTGCGCCCACACGATGGGCGCCGGATGGGACGGCAGGTTGACGGGTTCGTTTGGCCGGGTAGCCGGATTCAGCACGCAGATGGCGAAGCACATCAATTCCGGAGAAGGCGGCCTTGTCGTTACCGACGACGAGGACATTGCGGCCCAGGCAATTCTGCTCTCCGGGAGTTACATGCTTTACGAGCAGCATCGCGCCCGCCCTGCCCTCGACGTGTTCGACCGCTACCGGTTCACGACGCCGAACTGTTCCATGCGGATGTCCAGTCTGGCAGCATCAGTCCTCAGGCCGCAGCTCCGGCAAATCGACCAGCGCAATGCGAAGTGGCGGCAGACCTATGATTGGCTGGCGGACCGGCTGGATCGCATTCCGCATATCCGGATGCCGCAACGGCCCGCAAAGGAGGACTTTGTCCCCAGTTCATTGCAGTTTACGCTCGAAGACGTGTCGAATGAACAGACCGAGCGTTTTCTCGATGAAGCGGACAATTACGGCGTACACGTCAAGTGGTTCGGCCGGGAGCAGCCTGTCGGCTTCACCAGCCGTCATGATCACTGGAGATATGTCGCCTCGCCGAGCGCGGTTCCGACGGCGGACAGGGTATTGCAGAATTTGTGCGACATAAGGTTGCCGCTGGGACTGGATGAACGGGATTGCGACACCATCGCCGGCGTATTGCGCGAAGCGATGGCAGAAGCAACGGAGAACTAGATCGGAAGTTTTGACCCAACAAGTCGCCCGGACTGTCCGGCCTCGCTGGACGGGTTGACTCAGGTCAAAATGGCAGCAGACCGTCGTCTGCAACCAGAGAGAGGCAGGGAGCAGAAGGAGTAATTTGCAAATGAAAATGACTAAGACACTGGCCGGCGCTTGCGTCGCCTCTGCACTGACATTCGGCAGCGTGGCTCAGGCCGCGGATGTCGTGATCGGTGTTCCGAACTGGCCGTCCGTGCGGGTTACCGCACACGTTCTCAAGGTTGTTCTGGAAGAAAATCTCGGCCTTCAGGTCGAGCTTCAAAACGGCACGAACCCGGTCGTGTTCGAAGCCATGGACTCAGGCGCCATGCACGTTCACCCCGAAGTCTGGATGCCGAACCAGGTCAACCTGAACAACAAGTTCGTCAAGGAAAAGAAGACCGTCAGGATGAACCCGAACGGCGTCGCCGGTGATCAGGCCATGTGCGTGACCAAGGGCACGGCCGATCGTACGGGCATCAAGAATCTGTCCGACCTGACCAACCCGGACATGGCGAAGAATTTCGACACCGATGGCGACGGCAAGGGCGAAATCTGGATCGGCGCCGCCGGTTGGGCTTCGACCAATGTCGAGAAGATCCGCGCCAAGTCCTACGGCTATTCGGAAACGATGAAGCTGAAGGAAATGGACGAAACGCTTGCTCTGGCTGAAGTCGACAACGCTGTCGCCAAGAAGCAGAACATCGTCTTCTTCTGCTACACGCCGCATCACATGTTCGCCCTGCATGATCTTGTGATCCTGAAGGAGCCGGCATACGACGAGGCGAAGTGGAAGGTCATTCAGCCGACCGACGACCCGCAGTGGCTCGAGAAGTCCGAAGCCGGCGTCGCCTGGAACACGGCATACCTGCACATCCATTACGCCGCAGAGCTTGAGAAGAAGCACCCGGCAGCCGCCAAGCTTCTGTCTCAGGTCAAGCTGGACACGGACACCGTGTCTGCAATGACCTACGCGCTCGTCGTGGAAAAGAAGGACGCAGCGGAATTCGCCAAGAAGTGGGTTGCAGACAACTCATCCAAAGTCGATTCCTGGCTGAAGTAAAACACTGCTTCCGGGACGGCTCCGGCCGTCCCGGATATTCAATTTTCGACTGAACAAGTCCACGCGAATTGCGGCTGGCAAGTCACCAGCGAGGGGAGAGGTGCTGCTGTGAGCGAAGACGTCATCATTCTTGACAATGTCTGGAAGATCTTTGGCGAACGCGCCAAGGAAGCCATGGCGGCCGTAGAGTCCCGTGGTCTGACAAAACCCGAAGTTCTGGAAGAGTTCGGCTGTGTCGTGGGCATCGCCGAATGCTCATTCAAGGTCGAACGCGGCGAAATCTTTTGTGTCATGGGACTGTCCGGATCCGGCAAGTCAACCATGGTCCGCCATCTGAACCGTCTGATCGAGCCGACCGCCGGTTCGATTTCTGTGCTCGGCAAGGACATGATCGCGCTGGGTGGAGAAGAACTCCGCGAGATGCGCGCCATGCATATCGGCATGGTGTTTCAGCACATGGCGCTGCTGCCGCACCGAACAGTTCGGGACAATGTCGGTTTCCCGCTGCAGGTACGCGGCGAGCCGAAGTCGAAACGCTGGGAGGTCTCCCAGCGCTGTCTGAGCCTCGTCAATCTCGACGGTTACGAGGATCGCTTCCCCCGGGAGCTTTCCGGTGGCATGCAGCAGCGCGTCGGGCTCGCCCGCGCATTGGCTTCAGATCCGGAAGTGCTCCTCATGGACGAGCCCTTCTCGGCACTCGACCCCCTGATCCGCAGACAGCTTCAGGACCAGTTCATGGGGCTGTCGGCCGAACTGAAGAAGACCACAGTCTTCATCACTCACGACCTTGACGAAGCGATCCGCATAGGAAACCGGATTGCGATCATGAAGGACGGCCGCATCGTCCAGATCGGTACCCCGGAAGACATCGTGACCAAGCCGGCCGACGACTACGTCAAGGACTTCGTCGAGGGTATTTCCAAGCTCAAGCTCGTGTTTGCCCATTCGATCATGGAGGACATCGCAAGCTACAAGCCGTCCGAAGGCGAGAATATGAACGACGCGCCACGCGTCCCGCACGACACGGATCTCGATCATCTGATCGACGTGGCAACGACAACGAACAATCCGATCGTCGTCCAGAGCGACAGCGGCGAGGATATCGGCGTCATCAACAAGTCCACACTGCTCAAGGGAATCCAGGGAGGCAAGGCATGACGGACACAGGCCTGGAACTGGGACCCAAGTCCCTCGGATCGTCGGTCGCGGAATTTGCCGGCGACAATGCGGACTATTATTCCGCAGAATTCGCCAAAATACAGGGAACGACGGGTTTTGCGTGGTCCTGGAACACCATGGCTGCGGTCTTCGGCCCGCTCTGGGGCGCAATCCGCGGCGCGTGGGGATTTTTCTGGACGTTCCTCGTACTCGAACTCTTTGCGTTTGTGCAACTGGGCAAGGGGTTATGGGGTGAGCTGGGCGCCGAACAACTGGCACGGTATGAAAAGCTGCTCGCCAACATCGCGAGACGCGAGCAACAGGCAGCGGATGCCGTTGCGGCCGGGAACCAGGAAGATGCGGATGCCGCGCTGAATATCGCCGAGAACCTCAAGAAGGTTGCTGCGACGGCGAAGGAACAGGCCGACGCCGCTGCCGGCGAGGCAACCACGTTCCTCTTGATCGGACTGGCTCTCCTGGTCGTCGTCAAGATCATCGAGGGCTTCTACGCCAACATTGCGTATGAAAAGCAGTATCTGAAGTGGCGTGCCAACCCGAAGACCCAGTCGGGTCTGAACCGCACCAGCGCCTATTTCGGTGCATTCCTTCTGGTCGCGATCTGGCCTCTGACCCTGTTCCGGTTCACGGTTGCGGCGCCCGACAAGAAGCTGGCCGAATTGACTGGCGGCTTCCTCGGAGGCGACTACCCCATTACGAACTTTCCTGTGGCCAAGGAATACTTCGCGCCGATCGCGACATGGCTTGACGGCGGGTTCGACTGGCTCGCCCAGAATTTCGGCAATGTTTTCGATGGCATTACCGCGGCGATCAAGGCGGTGCTGGACGGGCTCGAGGTTATGCTTATCCAGACACCATGGCCTGTGGTCATGATCGTGATCGTTGTCATGGCGCTCCGGCTTGCCGGCCCGCGCATCGCGATATTCACGGCTGCATCGCTGCTCTACCTGGCCTTCATGGGGCTTTGGGAAATCTCCATGATCACCGTTGCGCTTATCGGTGCGGGTGCGTTCCTGTGCGTACTCTTCGGCATTCCGCTCGGCATCTGGTTCGGCAAGAGCAAACGTGCCTATGCAATGGCGGAGCCGGTTCTCGATTTCATGCAGACGATGCCGGCCTTCGTGTACCTCATCCCGATCATCGCTTTCTTCGGCACGGGCAAACCGCCGGGCGTACTGGCGACCATCATCTTCGCCATGCCGCCTGTCATCCGCCTTACCGCTCTCGGCATGCGCGGAGTGCCCGAAGCCACCAAGGAGGCCGCCATCGCGTTCGGATGCTCGAAGTGGCAGCTACTGCGTAACGTGGAAATCCCGTTGGCTATGCCGTCGATCATGACGGGCATCAACCAGACCATCCTGATGAGCCTGTCGATGGTCGTTATCGCCTCGCTGATCGGTGCCGAGGGGCTTGGCGCCCTGATCCTCGAAGCGCTGCAATACGCGGCCAAGGGGCAAGGCCTGCTCGGCGGACTGGCGATCCTGTTCTGTGCCATGGTCATCGACCGGATTGCGCAGGGCATGTACCGCAGGAAAGTGTCGGGCAACTGACAACACCCGCGGCGATGGCCGCGGGGACACGGGTATCTCCCGGACCGGTCTCAGCAGCGTGGCGACCCAGGGTCACTGCGCCGCTGGGACCGGGACTCATCTGAAAGAGCGGAAATCCGCGGCCGGACGCCCTTCCCGCCGTTGTCGACCCACCGCTGCGCAATTCAGAGAATCTTAAGGCCGATCTCCTACACTCCTGCATAGTGAGTGGCGTACTTGACGGCTGAGCAGCGGGATATCGGCCGCATTTGGAGTACGCGCGCCGGGCACGGCCCGGCGCGCGATCAACAGGGACAATGGCCAAAATCGACTTTGAGCGATTGAGTTTCGCCGTGGTGGACGACAACGTTCACATGCGCCGGTTGGTCCGCACCCTGCTCTACTCCTTCGGGTCACGCGAGATCTACGAAGCCGAGGACGGCGCATCGGGGCTCGAAGTGGTCGAGATGTACTCTCCGGACATTCTGATCACGGACTGGGCCATGCCCATATTCGACGGTCTGGAATTCATTCAGCTCATACGCAATCCCGACGCCTGCAAGAACGCGTACATTCCGATCATCATGCTGACCGGCCATGCCGACCGGCGGCGCGTACTCCAGGCCCGCGACAGCGGCGTGACGGAGTTTCTGTGCAAGCCCGTCTCGGCCACAGCGCTCCTGCAGCGTATTCAGAGCATCGTCCTCAATCCGCGACCGTTTGTGCGCAACGGAAGTTATTTCGGCCCCGAGGTTCGCCAGCCGCTGGCGGCCGGGACCAAGTCGAAAATGCAACTGGCCCGAGGCGACGCAGAAGAAGGCGGCGCAAAGGCGGCAAAGGCGCAGACGGCCGCCCCGGCTGAAACGGCATCTGTCTCGAAGGAGGCCGCTGCCACGGCCGGCGAAGAGGTCGATGACCAGAGTGCTGTTTTCGAGGTTTGACCAAACCACGAGTAAGAGATGAAAACCGGAAACCAGAAAGTGCAGAGTTTGAAGGACAAGGTTGCCGTCAGCGGTTCGGGACGGGGCATCGACATGGACGCTGTCGCCCGCGCCGAAAAAGCGCTCGAGGAACTTTCTGTCGAGTTCGACGACTGGCTTCAGGAAGAGGTGAGCCGGCTTCTCTCGGCCCGCGATCAGGCCAGGCGCGACGGTCTGAACGAAGAGAATTTCGATGAGTTGTTCCGGGCCTCACACGACCTGCGCGGCGAAGGCGACACCTTCGGCTATCCGCTGATCACCGAGATCTGCGACCTGCTTTGCAAACTCCTTGAATCAACCGACGACAAGTCGAAGATCCCGACCACGCTGATCGACAATCACGTCGATGCCATTCAGATCATACTGCGCGACGAGATCAAGGATCCGGCGCATCAGACGACCCGGGCCGTTATTGAGCGGCTTGGCGAAGTTGTCGCAGACCTTACCGAGCATTTCGCCCGCACCGACGCAGCCTGACGATCAGATCAGGCCGCCTCTGCCAGCCTGTTGACCAGCTGGGCAGCAAGGTCGCGTGCGCCATCCGGACCGAGACGGGCCATCATATCGAGCAGATAACGACGCTCTTCCGGCGCGATGTTCACATGGTCGGTGGCGACGCGTTCGATGAGCCGGCGGCCAAACCGCACTTCGCCGGACACAGCGCTCCTCGGCTCGAACTCGCCATAGACATCAAGCGCTACCCTGAGCGCAAGAAACGCCTCGGCGGGTAGCCCTGCCCGCAGGTAAATGGCCCGCGCGCCCAATCTGGCCCTGCCGAGCAGCAGTGAGCGGACGCGCCTGGCCGGAACGCCCGAAAGCACGGACAATGCCTCGATGACGAATCCCATATGGCCGATGAACGAAGCCCTGAGGATCAGCGAAGCGGTCAGGACCTCGCTGTCATAGAACTGCATGACCAGATCCCGGAGATCATGTTCATTCGCCGCGCGAATGAGTTTCAGGATCGTTTCGTTGCGATCTTCGGTGATCGCGGTACCGTCCGGAGCCGCCGTCGGCATCGCCGTGTCCTGCAGTGCGGCAACGCCATTGGGCATCCTTGCCACCATCATTGCCGTGATATGGACGGGCAGCGTCCCGCGTTGGGCAATACCCTGGCGGATTTTATCGTGTTCCCCATGACGCTCGACGAGCCGTTCGTAACCGGCCTTGTCAATCTGCGCGCCGGAATTGCCCAGCAGCGCCGCACAGACGTCTTCACAGCAGATGTTGATGATGATACGCGCGAGGCGGCTGCTGATTGTCTTGCGGCGGACCACCGCCATCTGCCTGGACAGCGGCCCGGCCTTTATCACCGAGGCAAGGTCGGCCTCAGGCATGGCCGGAGTGTTTTCGAGTATCGGCAGGCTGATCTCGTCGATGTCGCAAACCAGGATGCGCAAGACCTCTCTTGGCGCATTGGCACTGGTCGCAACAATCCCGGTCAGTGTCTGACGCACGGACAATACCGGGTCATTCGCAAGCACGATCAACGCCGGCTCGACCGCCTTGCGGTCAGCCTTCGTCACGTCGTCGCCTTCAAGAAACTGTGCAAGCTGAGCTGCAAGATCCTCACGGACGGAGGCGCGCTCATCGTGTGCTATTTCCTGCAGATACGCTGCATCTATCCTGCTGGCCGTCGCCATATCCAGGAACTCCATTACTCACTGTCTACAACTGGCTTGCCGCCGCAAGCCGCCCCACTTGCTCAGGCAGTCTGAGGGATAAGCCTTAAGGAATGGTTCACCATACCGCTCAGCGTTCGGACGAACGCTCGTCTTCCGCCTGTTCTTCCCATTCCTCCACGATCGCGGCGGCGGCGATGGGCGTGGCTCGGGGCGCCACGAGCATGAAATCGCCCTGCTCTTCTGCAGGCACTGGCGGACGCTGGGTCATGCGGTAAAGGGCGAAACATCCCAGAACCGCATAGGTCGTAGCCATGAATATGAAGTAGCCGTCGGGGCCGACCTGGCGCATCACTGCGCCCACGACAACCGGTCCAAGGCTCGAGCCGATGCCGAAAAGCAGAACCAGCTTCGCGCTCGCGCCGAGCATCTGGTCGTGACTGAGATGATCGTTGGCATGCGCAATCGCAAGTGAGTAGAGCGGCAGCGAGAGAGCGCCGAAGACCGTAAAGGCGGTCGCCAGCGCCGGAAAGGACATCCCGGAGGCGAACAGGCAGACGACCGCCGAAACAGAGGTCACGAATGCCAGCGCCATGAGCACTTTTCGCCGGTCGAAGATGTCGGACAATTGTCCCACCGGATACTGCGCGAACACCACGCCGATAAACGGCAGGCTCAGGAGAATGGAGACTTTCGTGAGAGACAGATCGAGAAGGTCGGCATAGACGGCACCCATTCCGAAAAAGGCGCCCTGCCCGACCCCGTTGATAAAGCAGGCGACGACCGCAAGCGGGGAAAATTTGTAGATCTCGGAAATGCCGACACTGCGCGGAGTCACGATTTCGGGTGCCTTCGTGTCCGCGAGCGAAATTGGCACAAGCGCGATGGACACCAGGGCTGAAACCACGATGAACAGGATGAATTCCTGCGGATCGGCGATATTGAGCAACAGTTGCCCCAGACCGATAAAGGCAAAATTGATGATCATGTAGACCGACAGGATCTTGCCGCGGGTCTCATTTGTCGCCGCGTCATTCAGCCAGCTCTCGGAGACGACATAAAGCCCTGCGAAGCAGGTTCCGGTGAGCAGCCGAAGGACGAACCATGTATAGGGATCAACGAACACCGCAAACAGGAGAATCGCCGTTGAGGTGATGGAGGCGAATGCGGCGAAAACACGGATGTGGCCGACCCGCGAAATGAGATGCGGCGTGATCAGAGACCCCACAAGCAGGCCAACGAAATAGGCTGACATCACGATACCGGTAATCGCCGTACCGAAGCCCTCCTGGCCGGCCCGAATGCCGAGCAGAGTGCCCTGAAGCCCGTTGCCCAGCATCAGGAGTGCAATGCCGATAAAAAGGGCCCACACGTTGAGTATTGCCTGGAACATTGGACGGAGCCTTCAGGAACGGCTTGCGGCGGGTCGTAGCCGGGGACAGTTGTGGGGGCATCAATGAGATGCCTTTCGTTGAGAATCCCCTTTACTGCCTAATGCCCATGAAAGGCGAGTCTATTCGCGACCTGGCAGAAAGATTTTTCGGCATCGCAATGCGCGGCGCGACGATCCGGACCAGTGGCCAGTTCAGCCTGCATGGTCGACCGTTGTGGCGACCGAAGGATCGAGTTCAAGCCGGGCACGCGGAATTGGCTCGCCTGAAACGATGCAGTATCCGTATTCGCCCTCTTCCACCCGATCGAGAGCGGCATCGATTCGCCGGATTTCTGCCAGTCTGCGCCGTTCTGTTTCCTGGGCCATCGCCTGTCCCTGCATCGCATCCATCCGCGACAACCGGCCGACAGACGTCTGATCCAGCGTCACCGGATCACTGGACTCCGCCGAAATCTCCATAAGCGCTTCCAGTTCCATTTTGCGCTCAAGAAGTCGCCGCTTGAAGTAGGCAATGTCCTTTTCAGAAAGCGTTTCCATGAGGCGAGTTTATCATCAACCAGGCTGGCGCCGAAGCGGTGCCTGACATGCGCCATCACTTCGGGATCGCAATCATTTCACCGAAAACAGCGTGTGGAACGAAATGCGTTTCTGCAACAGGCCGTTGGGACCCCTTCGGGCAGGCGGCTGTTCCGGACGGACTTCGGCCGGCGACGCCCCTTCAACTGCCCCTGAGTCCGAATTCCCCAACTGCGCGACAATAGCTGAAGGCAGCACAACCGGTCCGGCTCCTTTCGGCCGGATGTCGGTCGGTCCTTTCTGCGCGAACAGACCATGCCCCCAGGTCGTCGCGGGGGATGCGTTATTCGCGGCATAGTTCACCGGCGCAAAATATTGCGCAGCCACGGGCGAAATAACGGGTCCCGGCGTCCGTGACGGCCTCAGGGCCGTGTCCCTCGCCGCAACCGCATTGTCGTGACGGGCGACCAGCTTGCCATAGACCGCCGCCACGCTGAGAGCCTCGCCCGACTTGTCGTAGAAAATCGATTTGTTCGCCGCAGCCGCCTTGGGAAACATGACAGCTGCCGGCCGTTTCGGCTTGTTGCCGGCGGCCTCGATCAGGTCCCCGGCGCCTCCGGCACCCAGAAAGTGCGCGATGTAGAGTTCCCCATTCGTAACGCCTCGCCCAAGCCGGCTTTCCAGGTTGCGTGCGGCATCCTGGGAATAAACACCTGCCATCACAGCCGAGGCTTGCGGATCCTTCCGCAAGGCAAGAATTTCCGCCTTCGCCTTCGGGTCGGTCACTTTGTGCCGACCGTCCGGAGTCCTCTCGATCTTGCTCGCCAGATGGCCCATTCCCGCCCGCGCTCCGGAGGACTTGACCATGCCCAGCCACGTTTGCTCGATGAACTGGAACAGCCCCGTTGCACTCGATGTCTTTGATTTAGCGTCACTTTTCAACGCGCTTTCGCGGATGGCCGTATTTAACAGGTAGTCGAAATCCGCACCCGTCGTCCTACTCGCGTGCTGCAACGCCTGTTCGACTTGCGGCGGCACCGTGATCGCTGAAATGCTGCTCATTGCGGCAAATTCCCTATCTTGCAGGGAAACAGCAGCAAGGCTCATGCCAACCGGACCGCCCCCTAGCGGCGTTCAAGGATTCCGGACTGATAGAGTTTGAACTCAAGCAGGTCCGCATCGAAGGGTTTCATGAGGCATTCGGTTGCGCCCTCCCAGAGTGCTGCGCCGATCTTCGCTGCATCTCTTTCGCGGGAGCAGTAAATGACAACCGGTTTCTTTCCTGTCTTCGACTTGTCGAGCTTTTTGACAAAATCGAGGGCGTATCCGCTGACATTCGCGGAGTCATCGACCAGGATGACGTCCGGCATGCGTTTCCGGCACATTGACAGTGCTTCCTCGCCATCTTCGGCAGCTTCCACAGAGAAGTCGTGCCCCCTCAGATAACGGTAAGCGGTGTTTCGGGTAGAATCGCCTTTGTCCACAATCAGGCAGGTTTTCATCGCTTCGAACCTCTCAAGGCAACTAAATCGCTCACGCCCCACATCACCCTCATAACGAGTCCTATGAACCGGTGGTAAACGAAAGGTTAACGGCATATCCACATCACGCTGTAGATAAAAAATCAAACAAAATCAGATACTTATAAGACTTATCCGAATCAATCTCTGAGTCGCTTGTGGATACGCGCGGAAAGAATCGGGACTCGCATCGCGACTCACCCTCGAGAATCATCAACCATGACGTGCAATCCAAAAGGCATGCCGCCGGATTCGTGCACCATGGAAACCATTGGCCCTCATGGGTCGTGGCTATATAACGACGGCAAGGATTTCATAGCCTTCACGAACGATCGCCAGAACGGCGCTGAGATGCCGTTCGACCGACAAACAGGACAAGAAAAGAGCCATGCCAGGACTCTACTTTGAGCAATTCGAGGTCGGTCACGTCTTCGAACACACGATCAGAAGAACTGTCACCGAAATGGACAACATGCTGTTCAGCAACATGACGTTGAATCCGCAGCCTCTTCATATTGACAAGCATTTCTGTGAGACAGAGACGGAGTTTGGCCAGCCTCTGATGAATTCCCTGTTCACCCTGGGACTGATGATCGGTATTTCCGTCAACGACACGACGGTCGGCACGACGATCGCGAATCTCGGCATGACCGACGTGAAGTTCCCGAATCCGCTGTTTCAGGGAGACACCGTGCACGTGACGACAGAGGTCAAGAACAAGCGCGAAAGCCGCTCCAGGCCCGAGGCCGGCATCGTCGAGTTCGAACACAAGGCCTTCAACCAGGATAATGAACTCGTTGCGGTCTGCACGCGCCAGGCTTTCATGCGCAAGCAAACGCCTGGGAGTTGATTGCAGACATGCGGTCCATGCTCTTTGTCCCTGGCGACAGTCAATCGAAGATCGAAAAGGCACTTGCCTCGTCTGCGGACGGCATAATTATCGACCTTGAGGACTCCGTCAGCCTCGAGTCCAAGCAGGAGGCGCGCGAAGTCACGGCCCGGGTTCTTCAAGAGCTGAAGTCGCAGCCAGATGATCAGTCGCGCCCGCAGATCTATGTCAGGGTCAATCCGCTGGACACCGGCCTTACCGCTGATGATTTGGCAGCGGTAACGCCGTGCGCACCGGACGGGATCATGCAGCCCAAGACCAGATCTGTCGATGACGTGCATCAGCTGGCAAGCCAGCTGGATGCCCGGGAAGCCGCAAGCGGTCTGAACCAGGGCCGCATCCGTCTTGTGGTCATCGCGACGGAAACGGCAACCTCGCTCTTCCACATGGGCAGCTACGTCAACGCCGGCCCCAGGCTCGCCGGCCTCTCCTGGGGAGCGGAAGATCTCAGCGCCGATCTGGGCGCATCAAGCAATCGAACGCCGGACGGCCAATATGCCGATCCCTACCGGCTGGCACGGTCGCTCTGCCTGCTGGCCGCTGTGGCCGCGGAAGTTCAACCGATCGACACCGTATTCACGAACTTTCGTGACGACGAGGGCTTGCGGTCGGAATGCGAAGCCGCCGCCCGCGACGGGTTTACGGGAAAACTGGCCATCCACCCGGCCCAACTGGACACGATCAATGGTGTCTTCACACCATCGGGCGAACAGATTGAGCGCGCGCAGTCGATTGTCGATGCGTTCGAGACGGCTGGAAATCCCGGCGTAGTGGGCCTTGAAGGGGAAATGCTCGACCGTCCGCATCTCGTCCGGGCACGCAACCTGCTTGCCAGGGCCGAACGGTACCGGAACTGAATCGTTCCCGTCCGTCCGTCAAGCCGACGGTCGCTTCATCGCGAACACAGAGTCGACCACGGCGTAGTCCTGATATCCGCACCGCGCGATCGTCTTCAGTCTCGTGATGTCGATCATGCCGTCCTCGATAAAGGCATCATCGACATAGATGCCGAGGACTTCACCGAAAATCACCGAAGACGCACTGTGGCCGTTCTTGAGCGGCAGTTCGACGGTCTGCATGTAGCGGCATTCGAGCGCAACGGGCGTGGCCGCCACACGGGGCGGCTTGACGAGTGTGGACGGAGCGCGCTCCAGTCCCGCAAGTTCCATTTCGTCGACCCCGTGTTCGACCGGAGCCGACGTCCGGTTCATGGCCTCACGCAGGTCCCAGGTCGTCAGATTGCACACGAATTCGCCGGTCTCCTCGATGTTACGCTGGCTATCCTTTCGCCCCTGACTGCCGAAAATAACGACGTGCGGGTCCGTCGAGACGGCATTGAAGAAACTGTACGGCGCAAGATTGAGGCTGCCGTCTCGGGCCAGCGACGAGATCCATCCGATCGGCCTGGGGGCGACAAATGTCTTGAATGGATCGTGACGCAACCCGTGTTCATTGTTGTCTGTCGTATAAAACATCTACTGGATAATCCCCTCGTGAATTGGTGATGGCGGCCGCCCTGCGAATTCTAGTCCGCGGGCCGCCAGTGGCTGGAAATATCGGCAAGCTCCGGGCGGGCACGCTCGGAGGGGGCCTCCTGAGCTGTACCGACGTAAATGAAGCCGGCAACACGCTCATCCTCGGCGAGACCGAGGGCCGCATGCACCCGTGCGTCATAGGCGTACCATTCAGTCAGCCACTGTGCGGCAAAGCCCATCGCATTTGCCGCGACCAGAACGTTCTGACACACCGCGCCCGCGGATAAGATCTGCTCCCACTCCGGGATTTTCGTATTGGTGCGGACACTGGAAATCACGCCGATGATCAGGGGCGCCCGGAGAAACCGGTTTGCTTCAAATGCGACCCTGTCGTCGTCGGCTGAGGGTGAGTCTTCCGCGAATGCCCGCTTCAACACATTGCCGAACTCGCGCCTGGCGTCGCCTTCGAAAAGCAGGAAACGCCAGGGTGCCAGCTTGCCGTGATCGGGCACGCGCAATCCGGCTCGTTGAAGGGTCTCGATCTGTTCGGGCCCCGGCCCGGGTTCTCCGAGATTGATGGCCACGACGGAGCGCCGGGTAAGGAGCAAGTTCAGTGTTTCTGACATGATCGGGAGTTTCTGCTGCTAGTGAATTGGAAGATGTCGCTGACGAAGATTGCACCGTCCCCGGGAGAACTAGTCCCGATAAGTCGATATCGGCGCTAACGGCTACGAAGTCAAATTGGACTCTCAATACCAACGGCCTGAAGGTCGTGAGCGTGGATAAGTCTCGAATATTGAGCGATTTATTGCGTTGTGATTTTCGGATTTGTTCCGCCTCCGGTATTATCCGCCGCTAAGTGAGTCGGAGGGGGGATTCGCGCGATGCGCGACGGCGCCACCGCGAGAGTTTTGAAAGCCGCACTAGTATGCTGCACGGCCGTCCAGGCGGTCGCCGTTTCCGCGTGGTCGGCACAAGGCACCGAAAGAGATCAGACTTCGGCCGTTCTGATACTGGATTCCTCGAACAGCATGTGGGGGCAAATTCGGGGCAAGAACCGCGTCGTTATCGCGCGTCAGGTCCTGGCACAGACATTTGCCGATTACCAGGGACGTTTCGATCTGGGAATCGTCTCCTACGGCCATCGATCGAGAATAAGCTGCCGCGATGTTCAGACCGTGCTGGCCGCCGAACCGCTGGATGGTGTTCAGCACGCCAGAGCGATACGCCGGCTCAACCCGACAGGCAAGACGCCGATTTCACGGTCTCTCAACGCCGCAGTCAAAGCCATGGGAACGGCCGAGCCAGACAGCCACATCGTCCTGCTGACCGATGGCATCGACAATTGCGGCCCGGATCCATGCCAAACGAGCGCCACTCTCAAATCGGTCAATCCGGGTCTGAAGATACATGTGATCGCGTTCTCCGTGGCACCGGAGAGACACGCGAAACTGCGTTGCATCGCCGACAACACCGAAGGCCGGTTTGCAGCTGCTCAGGACCAGACCAGCCTCGCCTTCGCGACTGACATGGTTTTTGATCTTATCGCCGAAAGCGCTGCGGACTTGGGTGAACCGCGAAAAGTCGCGTCAGCAACATCGCCGGGCAGCACAAGTGACGTCAGTCCGGTCGCTCTTGGCACCCCGCTTCAGTCACCGCTTTCTGCGGAGGCGGAATCGACAACGCAGATCGCGGCGGCAAGCCCGGCGCCGCAGGCAATTGCGCCCGGCACACCGATCCCGATTCCGACACTTTCGCCGCTGGTTTCCGAAACGACCTACGTTCCGGGTTTTGCGGTCGGACCAGGTGCCGGGAAGACGCGCGTTGCCGGCGCTGCGGCACATGCCGCAACATCTGGGAAATCGCCAACTGCGAGACCGGCGCCCAGCGAGACGCCCGACCTGCATGCCGAGAGCATCCTCCCACTCGGTTCCAGCCTCGATCCTTCGCAAGCCGAAGCGACACACAGCGCCGGGTTCAAGATTGAACGCCGTCCCGTTTCCACCGCAAGCGAGGACAAACCGGAAGCCAAGGCAACGGTCGTTGCCGCACCGACAGACGCGTCGCCCGAAGTGACCGGCGCGATTCCGGCCAAAGAGCCTGAGAAGCGGACAAAGCCGACCATAATCGACCTTGGCGAACGGCCGGTCCCGAAACTTCCCGATGAGGTACGCCCGACATTCCTGATCAATGAAGAAGCGGCGAAAGAAGGGGATGAAGGCCTGCGCCTGCGAGGGCAGATCACGTCGAGCACCGCACCCATAACAAGGCCGATAGACTGGGCCGCCTACAAGGTTGAAGATGCCAAGGCGGACCGCTGGCGAAAGATCGCAAATGTCGCCACGCCGGTCGCATCGATCTCATTACCGCCCGGGCAATATGTCGTACGGGCCACCTATGGCGCCGCGCGCGCGGCCAAGGTCCTTGTGGTCAAGCCTGGCAAGCGCATCGACGCTACCTTCATTCTGAACGCGGGCGGGCTCAGGGTCCTGCCGGCCCTCGCCTTCATGGACACGCCTAAGGGTGTGGTCGCCAAACACTGGGTCTTCGGCGCGGTCCCGCAAGAAAACGGCAAGCGCAGGCTGTTCGCCCAGTCAGACCTGATCGGAGAGGTGATCCGCCTGAACGCCGGCACATACAGTCTGGTCAGCCGGTTCGGCAACGCCAATGCCGTCGTTGAAACCGACGTCACAATCAGACCGGGAATGCTGACCGAAGTCGAAATCAATCACAAAGTGGGCCTTGTCACCCTGTTGCTGAACGGCGCCGGCCAGGCGAATGATCCGGTCAAGTGGCAACTCGTGGATTCAAAGGGTACGATCGTGTTCCGCGCAGAGGGCAGCGAAACGGCGCAAGTGCTCGTTCCGGGCAAGTACAGGGCCACCGCCGAATACCGCGGCAAGGCTTACACTTCCGAATTCGCCGTGGAAATCGGCGAGAAGAAGACGGTTGAAATCACCGCCAACTGATCATACCTGCTGGACTGTGGGATCTTTAAGGCATCTTTGTGGCTGCCGAGAAATACCATTCGGCGCAAAACGGATCATGTAAATGCGAATTTTTGTCAGCGGCTACGCCGCGATCCTTTTCCTGTTCCTCGCAATATCTTCCCAAAACAGTGTTTCAGCCGCCGGCGCCGAAGTCGGCACTGTCAGCAGACAACAGGCAAGCGCGACGGCCATTCGGGACGGCCGTCCGGTTTCGCTGTCGCCCAATGCGATTGTGCACGAAGATGACGAGTTGCAAACCGGTCCGAACGCAAGGCTCGAACTGACGCTGCTGGATGGCACCAAGCTCACAATGGGCGAAAACAGCACGCTCGTGGTCGACAAGTTCGTCTACGACATGAACGGCGACATGGGCACGGCCATCGTCAAGGCGCTCAAGGGACCGTTCCGCTTCGTGACCGGCCGCATCGGGCAAATGGCCAACAAGCAGCTTGAAGTCCGGACTGCGGTTGCCACCATCGGCATCCGCGGGACCGATTTCTGGGGCGGCCCGTCGGCGGGCGTCTACGGTATCTTTCTTGTTGAAGGCGAGATTGTCGTCAGCAACGCTGCCGGCCAAACCGTCCTGGACGAACCGGGAACCGGCGTTGACATGACCGATCCCAACATCGCGCCGGGAGCTGTCGGGCGCTGGAGTCAGAGCCGCGTCGACGAAGCGCTTGCCGCGGTGGCATTCAACTAGAGTGAATTTGGGTCCGGATCACCGTCCGGCCTGATCCAGCTGCATTTGCAGGTCCTCGAAACCGCCGATGTGTTCGCCATCCGCAATGACCTGAGGAATCGATCTGACGCTCGGGAATCTCTGCCGGAATTCGGCTGCGACCTGAGGATCACTGATATTCCGCTCGGTAAAGGACAAGCCCTTTTCCTGCAGCAACGCCTTGGCGGCGGCGCAGTACGCACAACTTGGGCCCGTGAATATCTCGATGTCTTTCAAGGTCATGTCCCGCTGCCTTGACCTGTCCATCCAGTTCTTTTTGAACCGGTTCTCCGCCTTGTCAAAGAACGCCAGTGTCTCCGCGTCCGCCTGATCCCATTTCAAATAGGAAACCGTCATCTCCGATTCCAGTAATCTTTTGAACAATCGTTCCAATTGGGTCCAAATTTTTTTGCCCTTAATCCAGCATCTTCGCGGCCTGCAACGTGATACTTTCTATGGCCTGGTGCTCTGCGTTCGACCGTGCCAGAACACGAAGCCCCATGAGCAGTGCGAGCAAGGCCTGCGCGGTCTGTCTTGACGGCACGGACGCCGAGACGGTTCCATCCTCCTTCGCCGCCTCGATCCGGCCGTGGAAAAACTCTTCCACCTCGCGAAAGCAGTTGTTCACGTAAGTCTGGATCTCGCCGTCGTGCGGCGACAGTTCAAGTGCCGTATTGACCAGAAAGCAGCCACCGGGAATCTCGGTGTCGTAAGCGCCCGCCGCGGCGGCCTCGAAAACAGCAGTTATTGCGTCCTTCGGCGCATGTGACTGCACGACGCCTGAGAGGTACTCCGCCCTGAACTTCTTGTCGTAGTGTCGCAGAGCCTCCAGGAACAACGCGCGCTTGTCGGCGAAGGCCGTATAGATGCTGCCCCGATTGATGCCGGTCGCATCCACGAGATCGCTCATCGAAGTGGCTTCGTACCCGCGTGTCCAGAACGCGTACATGGCCCCCTCGAGCACCGCGCTTTCGCTGTATTGTTTCTTTCTCGGCATGTCTCCGGACTTAGCGTAATGCGGATTGGAACGATCGATCAAAAATGTGAACCACCCCAGATTACCCGTATTGTATGTTTACGTAAACGGAATGCCATACCGGCATGTGGGAAGCATCGGATCCCCCGGTAGATTGATTATCGCCAAAACTTCGCCAATATGATGAAGAGTCCGCATCATGACGCCCAATCGGGAGACCATCTTGGCTCAGGATTTGGAACCCTTGATTCTCGACCTGTGCGAGTGGATTGCAAAGACGCCTCGCCCTTATAGCGAAGTGATGGACGCCTGGCGAACGTCCTGCCCGCGGCTGACGGTCTGGGAGGACGCGGTCGAAAGCGGTCTGATCGAGCGGACCTACACGAAACAAACCGGTGCCATGGTGCGGATCACTGAACCGGGACGCAACTTCCTGGCGAATCACGGACGTCCGGCCTGATGTCAGTCCAAGGTCTCGCGCAACAGCCGCATGCGGACCATCTGGGCGCTCCTGATGTGCGACCGGGCCGCTTCGTCGGCACCGGCCTGATCCCTGCCCCGAATGCATGTCAGGATCTGTTCGTGCTCTGCATGGGCTGTCTCCACCCGGCTCTCGGCTGCCAGCGTCGTGCCCCCCAGAAGCGTGAGCGCGTTGCTGAGCGCTGTCACCGCATCGATGAGGAACCGGTTTTTGGCCAGCTGATGCAGCACGGCATGGAACTGACGGTTCAACTCCGCGACGCGGGCCGGATCATCGGCCGCCTCCAGCATCAGCGCGTTCAGTTCCTCAAGTTCGGCAATTTCCATTTCTGACGCATGCTGGGCGGCCATGCGTGCGGCGGTGCCCTCAAGCACTTCACGCATTTCGTAGAGTTCGGTGATCTCACGGCGATCCATGCGCTTGACGACCGCCCCCTGGCGGGGCACGTGAACAACAAGGCCCTCGTTCTCCAGCCGCCTGATCGCCTCGCGCACAGGTGTGCGGCTGATCCCGAAGCGATCCGCGATCTCAACCTCCCTGACGCGTGTTCCCGGCGCAAGCACGCCATTCCTTATGGCATCGATCAGGCGGAAATACGCGAGTTCCGCGCGTGAGAGATCGTCTTCGTGTTTCATCGTCCACTCCCGGATCCGTCAGCGATGGGCGATCGGTCCCGCTCACCGAAACCGCAGGTACTTGCAACATAATCCATCGTAGAATACAAATGTATACAGACGGATACAATATGCAGAAAACAGGGTAAGGCATTGCCGGACGATCCTCGTGCCTACGACGTCCTTGTAATAGGCGGTGGCCATGCCGGCCTGACAGCGGCCATTTCGGCGGCTGAAGCCGGCGCGAGCGTGTGCGTGCTCGAAGGCGCGCCGAAATCTCATCGTGGCGGCAACTCCCGGCACACTCGAAACCTGAGGGCGATGCATGATGCGCCCACCGACGTGCTCACCGATGCTTACGAAGAAGACGAATACTGGGACGACTTGATCCGGGTCACGAAGGGCAAAACGGATGAGACCCTGGCGCGCATGACGATCCGGAAATCGGCGGAAAGCGCCGGATGGTTGCAACGGCACGGCGTCCATTTCCAGCCGGCACTTGGCGGGACCCTGCATCTCGGCCGCACGAACGCCTTTTTCATGGGCGGCGGCAAGGCGGTCATGAATGCGCTCTACCGCGAAGCCGAACGCCTCGGCGTCGACATTTTTTACGACGCCATGGTGTCGCGGATCGGACTCCGCGAGGGGCACTTCACGGAGCTTGCGGCGGGCCGGGATCACGATCAACGGACCTGGCGCGCCAGGACGCTTATCGCGTCCGCGGGCGGCTTTGAAGCCAACCTGGACTGGCTGCAGGAGGCCTGGGGTCCGAGCGCGAAGAATTTCCTCATCCGCGGCACGCCCTACAATCGCGGCTATGTCCTCAAAGCCCTGCTCGATGCGGGTGCAAAACAGATCGGCGACCCCAGACAGTGCCACGCGGTTGCGATCGACGGCCGGGCGCCGCAGTTCGATGGCGGCATTGTCACCCGGGTCGACTGCGTCTCGCTCGGCGTTGTCGTCAATGCGAACGCCGAACGCTTCTACGATGAAGGCGAGGATTTTTGGCCCAAGCGGTATGCCATCTGGGGCCGCCTCGTTGCCGCCCAGCCGGACCAGGTTGCGCACGTCATCATCGACGCCAAGGCGCAGGGCATGTTCATGCCGCCGGTCTTCCCGCCGGAGACCGCCGACACGATACCGGAACTCGCTCTCCGGATCGGCCTCGACCCGGAACAACTCGCGCAGACGATCGACCGGTTTAACGCCGCCGTGCGGCCGGGCACCTTCAACCACGCAGAACTCGACGACTGCAGGACGGAGGGGCTCGACGTCGAAAAAACCCACTGGGCCCGCACCATCGACACCCCGCCGTTCCGCGCCTATTCGCTCAAGCCCGGCATCACCTTCACCTATCTGGGCGTCGGCGTGAACCCGCAGGCCCGCATGCTGATGGCCAACGGCACGCCATCTTCGAACATTTTCGCGGCCGGCGAAATCATGGCCGGCAACGTCCTGGGCGAAGGCTATCTGGCCGGCATCGGCATGACCATCGGCGGCGTGTTCGGACGGATCGCCGGCGAGGAGGCCGCACGGCATGCACGCAACTGAGAACCTCGCGGAAGCGGACCGCATCATGACCATCTGCAATGCCTGCCGGTATTGCGAAGGCCATTGCGCCGTTTTCCCGGCCATGGAGATGCGGCTCGACTTCTCCCGCGGAGACCTCGAATATCTCGCAAACCTGTGCCACAACTGCGGCGCCTGTTACCACCACTGCCAGTATGCGGAGCCGCATGAATTCGCCGTCAACGTACCCCGCACCATGGCCAGGCTTCGCAAAGACACCTACGGGGACTACGCATGGCCACCGGTGATGCGCGGTGCCCTGCAGAAGAACGGACTCTGGGTGTCAGTTCTGACCGCTGCCGCGCTCGCCGCATTCATTGCCGGCACCGCCCTTCTCGCGGGCCCGGACCGGTTCTTCTCCGTTCACGAGAACGGCTTTTACGGTGTCATTCCGCACAACGTCATGGCCGGCCTGTTCAGCGCCGTTTCACTCTTTGTCGTCGCGGCGCTGGTGATGGGCATTGCCGGCTACTGGCGCGCGATCGGCCTGCCGAACCCGCTCGGTGCTGGCGCGGCCCCCGTCCTCACCGCGATCCGGAACGCGCTGACACTCAAGTACCTGGACGGTGGCGGAGGCGACGGCTGCACCTATCCGGACGAACGCCCCTCGCTGCTCCGCCGGACATTCCATCACATGACCTTCTACGGCTTTCTCTTGTGCTTCGCGGCGACGTCCACCGGAACCGTCTATCACTACGCGTTCGGCTGGGAAGCCCCCTACCCGCTGCTGAGCCTGCCGAAGCTGTTCGGCATCACCGGGGGCATCGGTCTACTTGTCGGCCCCGCCGGGTTGCTCTGGCTCAGACGTCGCGCCGATCCCGAACCCGTCGATGAAGGATCAACGGGCATGGACCTGGCCTTCCTTGTCCTTCTGTTCCTGACAAGCGCGACCGGGCTCCTGCTTTACGCCGTCACGGGCACGGGCATGGTGGGACCGGCGCTCGCCGTTCACCTCGGTGTCGTCCTGGCCCTGTTCCTCTCCATGCCCTACGGCAAGTTCGTTCACGGCTTCTATCGGCTGGTCGCGCTCATCGCCTATGCCATGGAGCGCCAGAAAGAGTCCGCGATAGCGGGCCGAACCGGCACGGCCTGACAGGCGCACAAACACGCTCACCGGTATCGCAATCACGACAGGTCGTCGCTATGTAAGGGCATCGCTTTGATCCCGGAGGAAATCCGATGCCTAAGATCCGCGAACTGCAGACCGAACGCCTCATCCTCCGCGAACCCTGTGCGGATGACCTGCCTGTCTGGAATACCTTTTTCCTGAGCGACCGGGCAAGCTTCGTCGGCGGCGGGTCCGAACACGATGCGGACCGGGCCTGGCGTGCCTTTGCCACCCTTATCGGCCATTGGACATTGAACGGATGCGGCCCATTCGTTCTGGTCGACAAGACAAACGGTCAGCCGGTCGGCTCGGCCGGCCCTTGGTTTCCGGCCGCCTGGCCCGAGCGCGAACTGAGTTGGTCAATCTGGAGGGAAGATGCCGAGGGCAAGGGATTCGCGCGGGAAGCAGTCGAGGAAATCCGCCGGCACGTCTTTCGCGACCTCGGCTGGGATACCGCGGTCAGTTACATCGACCCGGCGAACATACGTTCCGTTGCGCTGGCGGAGCGTCTGGGATGCACGATCGACCCTGAAGCCGCTGTTCCGCGACTCGATGCGGTTCTGGTCCACCGTCATCCAGGATCCGAAAAGCCGCAAGCCGCCCGTCGCATAACTGCGTCGACGGGCGGCGTCTCGTCACGGTAAGGAGCGTGCTGTGTTGGCTTAGCCCGGCAACATTTCGCCGGCCTGTCTCTCGACGGCCTTCGGGTCGCCCAGCAGCGCGGCATGCATCTCCATCGACATCGGATCGGGATAGATATCCTCTTCTCCCGCTTCCAGTCCTTCAAGCACCGCTTTGGCGACCGTATGCGGAGCCGTCTTTTCCATCGGGAAGTCTTCGGCCAGGTCGGTATCGACAGGCCCCGGGTAGACGCCGGCGACGTGGGTTCCCTGGGCTGCTAGCTCCGCACGCACGCCCTGTGTCAGCGAATGAACCGCGGCCTTCGCGGCGCTATAGGATCCGAGCACCGGAAAGTTCACGTGCGAGGCGATGGAGGCAAGGTTGACGATGGAGCCTCCCCCGTTTGCGGCGAGAACCGGAGCGAAGGACCTGATCATGTTCAGGGTTCCGAAATAGTTTGTCTCCATTTCCTGACGTGCAGGGTCGCCGTCGTTTGCAGAGATCAAGCCTTCGAACGCTGCTATGCCGGCATTGTTGATAAGAACCGAAACGTCTGTGTGAGCCGCCGCCGCAGCCTTGATGGCGTCGGGTTTTGTCACGTCGAGTTCGACCGGCACAACCTTGCCGTTTGACCGCTCGACAAGTCCGGCCAGCGAGTCCGTGTTCCTTGCACCCGCGTAGACCTTCGCCGCGCCCGCCGCCAGCAGTTCCTCGACGAATGCCAGTCCGATACCACGGTTGGCACCCGTCACGAGTGCCGCTTTTCCTACGATTTTGCTCATTGAGATTGCTCCACTGGAAAAATTTGAAAACGCCTGACTTGATTTTAATACCAAGTGGTATTTAATTATGAGCTTGTTTTGGCATTTCAAGACATTAAATTACCGATTGGTATAAAATTATATGGGACTCAGGGAAATGGGACGTGGACGGCCGCGCAAGTCGGACCCCGATGTCGTTCTGGACACGGCGATGAAGACGTTCTGGGAACGTGGCTTTGAAGGCACCTCCATGAATGACATCGCCACGGCCACCGGAATGGCCAAGCCGGGGCTCTACGCCACATTCGGCGACAAGGAGGCGCTCTACGCCAGTGCTCTCGACCATTATGGCCGGGAATACGGCGCACCCTTGATTGATGACCTTTCAAACTCGCCGGATCCGCTCGAGGTCGTTCTGCGCCGGTTCCTTGGCCGGGTGGCAGACGCGGCAATGGACAAGTCCTGCCCGCAGGGTTGCCTTGTCGTGAACACGCTCGTCGAATGCGCCGACCTGCCGTCGTCGTTGCAAAACCTCGGGCGCGATTTCGACCGCAGGAGAAACACGGCGTTCACCAAACGCTTCAGGGAAGCCTGGAAGAAGGGCGAGATACCGGAAGACGCTGACGTGAAAGCGCTGGCCGACTTTTTCTCCGGCCAGGCCCTCGCCCTGGGGGTCATGGCCCGCGCCGGCTCCAGCAGGGCATCACTCGACCGACTGATCGACGTGGCGATGACGACATTGCCCGCCACCGACACCATCAACTGATTGCAGGATCACGTTCGCTATTCAGCATTCACGACATTGATCGGTGCGCCATCCGCATAGGCAACGATCTGGTCGAAGATGTCGGTGAACTGCAGGTCCCACTCTTCGCGCGTGACATAGCCGATATGTGGCGTGCAAATGACATTCGGGAGATTCAACAGAAGGTCGGACGCATCGCGGAGCGGCTCCGTGTCATAGACGTCGACCGCCGCCATACCCGGGCGCCCGGCCTGCAAGGCGGTAACCAGCGCGCCCGCTTCGATCAGCCCCGCCCGGCTTGTGTTGACCAGCAGCGCACTCGGCTTCATCCGCGCCAGATCGCCGGCGGTCACGACCCCGCGCGTCGCATCGTTCAGCCGCAGGTGCAACGAGAGGACGTCACACTCCCCAAAGAACGCCTCCCTGCTCTCCGCGAAAGCCACGCCGTCCGCCGCCGCCCGCTCGCGGGCAGCATCACTGCCCCAGATAACGACATTCATGCCGAACGCCCGACCATATTCGGCAACTGCCTTGCCGATCCGGCCATAACCGTAGATCCCGAGCGTCTTGCCATGGAGCGTCGAGCCGGGTGCAAGCTGCCAGTCGCCGGCCTTGAGCGAAACCATCTGTTGCGGGATCTCGCGCATCGCCGACAGAACCAGCCCCCAGGTCAGTTCCGCCGTCGCGTGCGGCGGCGACCCTCCACTCAATTTCGATGACACGACGACACCGGCCCGTGTGCAGGCCTCGATGTCGATATGCGGATAGGTTCCCCGCTGACTGATCAGCTTGAGGTCCGGCAACCGCTCGACGAGGCCTGCACCGATCTTGGTCCGCTCACGGATAAGGACGAGGGCCTCGATATCCGCGAGGCGTTCCGCAAGCGCAGCATCATCCTGCAAATGGTCGTTCCAGATGGTGACGTCATGTCCGTCAAGTCTGACAAAACAAGGCAGAGTGCGGATGGTGTCAAAATAGTCGTCGAGAATCGCGATCTTCATGCGGCAGCTCTTTCCCCGGACAAAAGCGTATGAACAATCGGGCTCACGCGTTCCAGACGTGCGCCGGAATCATCAGGTCGCCCTTCATGAGCAACCGCGCCGTGCGCAGAATGCCGGCCGACCGGATGTCGAATGCCATGTTGCTGCGCTCGTACTCGACAATGACATCCATCGCACCCATCGGATGCTCAATTGTCAGCGTGACAGGGCTGCCCTCCGCATATGTTGCCATTCCCGCAGCCACTGTGCCGGGCGCCAGACAGCAGGACGCGATGCAGGTACCGCCCGTCACCGCCATGGAGGGATGGCACTTCCAGGGCATGAAGTAGCGTGCCGTGATCGCGCCACCTTCTCTCGGCTCTGAAAGGAGCCCGATTTTCGGAACCACGGATTTGGACACGTCGCCAAGTCCCATCCGGCGCCCGGCCTCGAGACGCATGGCTTCGATGCGCTCGAACAGGGCGCTGTCCTCGTCGAGCGCCTCCCGAGTCTCGGATCCGGTGATGCCCAGGTCCGCCGCACGCGCAATCATCATCGGCATGGCCACATCGATAAGTGTGACATCCACGCCATCGATCGCCTCCTTGGCCACTCCGCTCGGATGCAGGTTCTCGGTCTTCGAACCCACGACCTGCATGAACTTCAAAAGCACCGGCGCTGCAGAGCCCGGGACGCCGTCAATCCGTGCGTCACCTTCATACTCGACAGCACCGTCGGGCGTCTGAACGACCGCTTCAACCCGTGCGCCCGTGTTCGTGGACAGAATTCTGACCGGTGTTTGGGCACCTTTGGCAGCGACCAGCCCCATCTCAAGGGCGGCGGGGCCGACGCCGGCGAGGATGTTTCCGCAGGTCGGCGAGAAGTCGACTTCTCTCTCCTCGACATTTACCTGGGCAAAGAAATAGTCGACATCGGCCCAGTCATCTTCGGAGGGCGACAGCATCGCCACCTTGGTCGTGACCGCGGCTCCGCCGCCGATGCCGTCAATGTTGAGCGGGTGTCCGGAACCGATCGCGGCAATCAGCACTTCCGCAAGCTTCTCCCGGTCCTCCGGCAGGTCGGCACGGTTGAGGTAGGGCCCGCGGGACGTCCCGCCGCGCATAAACAGACAGGGCACCGAAACCTGGCTCATTCGCATTCGCTCCCAATCACGCTCAACGTCCTCCGAACGGCCAGGGCAGTGTCACGAGGTCCTGCAGCAGCCCGGGCGGGAAGTCGCGATTGAGCATATAGGCGATGAACAGGAGCACGCCCAGTCCGCCGGTCGTGAGGACAGCCGTCTGCCCCCATCCGACTTTCGCGCGCATGCGCAGGAAAGCCACAAAGAACAGCCCGAGCGCAATGACAAAGCCGAACAGCGCGGTCAGCACGAGCAGCGATATGAACCAGGCCAGCATGGACCACAATCCGTATGGCGCCTTCGACTCTTCGCCGCGATGCTCACCATCGAAGAACAGATTGTCCGATGCCGGCCGGCGCATCATCTGGAACAGAAGCACCAGCGTCCCCGCGAGGGCAAAGCCCGAGATTGTCGCCGGGAAGACCTTGTCGATCAGGACGTCCACCAGCATGGCATCGATGAATACGGCGGCGAGGAATGCCGCAACAATGCCGGTGAAGACCAGAGCCGGTGTCTTGTCCCATACCTGGCTCTCGTCATCCGGCGGACGTATCGCTTTCGACTGTCGGGCGCCAAGCCAGACGGAAACAATCGTCACGATCAGCAGAATGATGGCGATCGGCGAGAAGATGTACTCGAGACCCTGATCCAATCCGCGTCGGAACTTGGACATGGCGATCTGGGTTGCCTGATAGGTATAGACCTCTGCCTGGCTCGCGAGCACGAAGCCGATCAGGAAGGCCGGGCGCGGCCAGTCGAAACGGCGCATGAAGATGCCGACAAGGCCGATGGCGACAAGCGCGGCCAGATCCCAGAGCGTCTGCTTGGACTGGAACGCCGCGAACGCGATCATCATGAACAGGAACGGCACCAGCAGCGGGAAGCGGATGGTTGTCAGGCGCGCAATGCCGCCCGAAAGCAGCAGGCACAGGCCGGCGCCGACCACATTGGCGAGCGCGAGAGACCACACGACCGTGTAGGTGATCGGCAGGTCGTTACGGACCATCTGCGGACCGGCGTCATAGCCGAGCAGGATCATGCCGCCGATGAAGACAGCCATGGAGCCGGAACCCGGGATGCCGAATAGAAGCGTCGGAACCAGTCCGCCGCCTTCCTTGGCGTTGTTCGAACTTTCAGGCCCGATCACACCGCGGATGTCACCCTTGCCGAATTGTGACTTGTCCTTCGACGTCTGCATGGTGTGGCCGTAGGCAATCCAGTCGACCACCGAACCGCCAAGGCCCGGGATCACACCGACGATCACACCGATGGTGGCACAACGGATAGAAAGCCACTTGTTCATCCACCACGCCTTGATACCGTCGATCCAGCCGGCACCGAGGCTGGCGTCCTTGGAGATCGCGCGGTCCTGGCGCAGAAGCGAAATGATTTCGGGGATGGCAAAGATGCCGAGGCCGATGGTTACGAGCTGGAACCCGTCCTGGAGATACCAGCTGCCAAAGTCCATCCGCGACGAACCCTGCGCGGGCGCCTCGCCAATGGCGCCGAAGGCCATGCCGACACCGGCTGCGATGAGACCTTTGAGCAGATTGCTGCCGGCAAGCACGCCGACCATCGAAAAGCCGAGAATGGTCAGCATCAGCAGTTCCGGCAGTCCGAAGGCCAGAACGATCGGGCGAGCGATGATGACAAAAAATGTGAGAATGACGGCACCAAACAGCCCGCCGAAGAGCGATGATGTAAAAGCGGCTGCGAGAGCCCGCGCCGCTTCGCCCTTCTTGGCCAGCGGAAACCCGTCGAGCACAGTCGCCTGGGATGCTGACGATCCTGGAATGCCCATCAGGACGGATGCGAACGTGTCCGACGTCGGAATGACGGCGACAAGGCCGACCATCATGGCCAGACCGGAAACCGGGTCCATGCCGTATATGAAAGGCAGTACGAGACTCAGTCCGGCGATGCCTCCCAGTCCCGGGAATACGCCGACCGAAAGCCCCAGAAGTACGCCGACAACGAGCCAGCCGATTTGGGTCGGCTGGAGGATGAGTGCAAATGCCTCGCCGAGTGCGGGCATTGCCGCGCCGATAATATCCATGATGACGGTCCCCTCAGATCCGTCCGGATGGAGCGGCCCTGGGGCCGCTCCAATTGGGTCGGTGGATTATTTGAGCTCTACGCCGTAGCGCTCCTTGAGCCAGCCCTTGATCCAGGTCGTGGCTTTGGGATCGACCTTGGTGCCGAGATTCTTGAACGACGCGGCCTTAGCGCCGGTCGCCTGCGGATAGATTCCAAGGCGTTTCTTGGAGATCTGCGCGAAGTCGGCTCGCTCGGTCACCGCCTTGAATGCGGCCGAATAGGTGTCGACAATCCCCTGGTCCGTACCTTTAGGCAGGAACACCATCTTCTGGGCTGCGAAACCGGCGACAAAGAAAGCCTTCCAGGCATCCCAGGCCTCGCCCGACGGCTCCTTGCCTTTCATCTGGGTGTAGACCTCCTTGAAGGTGGGGACGTCCGGGAACGTCGGATCGCGGACGATATTGCCGTTCTCGTCCAGTGCGCCCCAGGTCATGATCGGGATCGCCTTGCCTTCCTCGACAAGCGGCGTGACCTTCGACAGGAAGGACGACGACGTCTGATAGTCGATATTGGCCTCACCGCGCTCGAACATCAGCCGGCCGTCACCGCGGCCCTTGATGCCGAATACCGGGTCGACCTTGAGACCAAGCAGTTCCCAGGCAAGCAGCGGAACGAGGTCAAGCCGCGTTGCGCCCTGCGAGCCGTAGATAAAATCCGTGTCCAGAACGGACTTCGGATCCTTCTTCCACTTCGCACCGAGATCTTCCGGCAGATAGGCCACACCGCCGGTCGCGGAAACCAGCACGACATTCCAGTCGGCATAGTCGAACTTGACCCGCGGGTCGTTCAGGAGGAACGGGAACTGGGTGGAGCCGGACGTACCGAGGATGGTCAGCCCGTTGGGCTTGGCCCGCGAAGCAAACCAGTTGGCCCCCTTGGTCGAGCCGGCGCCCGGCATGTTCTTGACCACGATGGTCGGCTTGCCGGGAAGCGCTTCGGAAAGCAGCGGCGCATAGAACCGCGCCCACTTGTCGGAACCGCCGCCTTCAGAGAACGGGATGATCCACTCGATGGTCTTTCCGGCAAAATCGGTATCCGCCAGCGCCGTTCCGGCGTGGCTAAGCATGGTTGCCCCGGCCAGGACAGCCAGGGCCGTCCGGCGCGTCAGGCCGTTCGTCTTCTTCATGGTTTCCTCCCACTCGATCATTCTTTGATAGACCGAAGCAGACCACTGGCAGAGCGCCGGAACAAGTCCCGAATCTCCACGACTATTGTGCGAATGTCCGGTCTGTAGCTACGATCATAAAAAACGAAGCTGTCAAAAGCCTGTCAGGGATGGAAATTGCGCATCGTTCTTGTCGAAGACAATGAGATGCTGGCCTCCGGCATCACGAAGACGCTGCGGGACCATGGTCATATGGTCGAGGCCTTCACCGATGGTCTGGATGCCGACGCGCATCTGGAGGGTGAAGGTGCTGATATTGCGATCCTCGATTTCAACCTCCCCGGCATCGACGGTGTCGAGATAACGAAGCGGGCACGGTCACGCGCCCAGGACTTCCCGATCATCATGCTGACCGCCCGCGGCGAGACCGAAGACCGCGTGCGCGGCCTCGATGCGGGCGCGGACGATTATCTGGTCAAGCCGTTCGCGATGCCTGAGCTTGAGGCCCGTATTCGCGCGCTTGCCCGTCGCCGCGGCAATCTGTTGCCCGATCGCGAAGCGATTGGCGCGCTCACGTTCGACCGAACGGCGCGGCGGCTGTTTCGCAACAATCAGGAGCTCGATGTGTCGCGGCGGGAACTCGCGCTGTTCGAGACCCTGCTCGACCGCCAGGGCCAGTTCATCTCGAAGTCCGCGCTAGCCGACACACTTTACGGTGTCGGTGCCGATGTCGACATGAATGCGGTTGAACTGCTTGTCTCGCGATTGCGCCGTCATCTCAAGGAAAGTGGCGTCACGATCCGGACCGCACGAGGGATCGGTTACATGCTGGACCAGGACGCCGCCTCGTGACCGACCGCACCGGATCGCTGCGCGGGCGTCTTCTGAAGATGATCATCCTGCCCCTGCTCGCGGTCGCAGCCATCGCGATTGCCGCACGCTATTACGAAGCCAAGCGGACATCCCAGACCCTCTACGACAACGCGCTCCTGTCCATCGCGCACGTGATTACGCGCGACGTCGTGCTCACCGATGGAGATGTTCTTGCCGAAAAACTGCTGGAAACCCTGACAGAAGCGCTCGGCGACCAGATCTTCTACCATGTGGCCGGCGACACAGGTTCGGTGCTCATCACCGGATACACCAATCCGCCGAAGCCGCCCGCGGGCGTCACGCCGAAACCGAACGAGCCCGTCTTTTACGATCAGACCTACCGGGGCGACTCTGTCCGCGTTGTGGCGCTCAGGGAGTTCATCAGCGCAACGCCGTTCAACGGCTGGGTCAACGTCACCGTCTGGCAACGGACCGGCCAGCGCGAAGCGTTGCGGATCCGGCTGACCGGCTTGTCACTCGCCGTTATGGGACTGATCATTCTGGCTGCCGCGGCAATTGTCTGGTTCGGCGTCAGTTTCGGGCTGAAGCCGTTGCTGGACCTCCAGGACGCGATCGAGAAGCGTTCGCCGGACGACCTTGGCGGCATCCGGCGCACGGTTCCACGCGAAGTTTCGAGTCTGGTGTCGTCCATGAATGCGCTTTTCGGCCAGCTCCGAAACGCGTTCGCCGAAAAGGACGCGTTCATCGCCAATGCGGCCCATCAGCTCCGCAATCCCGTGGCCGGCATCCAGAGTCAGGCGGAAGCAGCGGAAAACGCCAACGAGCCGGAGGAACTGCGCAACCGGATCGGAGACGTCGCCGAAGCCGCGCGCCGGACATCGCGCCTGATCGAGCAGATGCTCTCGATGGAGCGGGTGTCGCAAAGATCTCTCAAGGACAGTTTTGAAGACGTCGATGTTTCAGCCATCGTCAGCGAGACCGTCACCCGCGCCGCGCCGCGGGCGATGAAACAGGAGGTCGACATCTCCCTGGCCGGGGCCAACGACCCGATTCCGGCACGTGGAAACCCGACATTGCTGGGCGAGGTTTTCGACAATCTGCTGGACAACGCCCTGCGCTACGGCTGTCCCGAGGGCGGCACGATTGCCGTCGAGACTACACGCACCGCTGACACGGCGAGCGTGACCATTCGCGACTCCGGTCCGGGCATTCCTGAAGAACTGTTGCCGCAGATTTTCGAACGTTTCACCCGGGGGACGGAAGACGGATCCGACGGATGCGGCCTCGGTCTTGCCATCGCCCGATCCATCATCGAGGGACACGGCGGCATCATCCGCTTCAAGAACGACGGCCGGGGCACGTGCGTCCGGATCGAACTCCCGTGCAGCGACCGCTCCGTCTGATTCAGATGCGTTCCGGCAACAGCTCACGCCAGGCGACTTCAAACTAGGCCGCTTTCGGCACGTCGCCCTGCAGCAGATTGAGAGCCGAGCCGGCCTTGAACCATTCAATCTGCGCCTGTGTGTAGGAGTGATTGAGCGGGATCGTGTCGACCGTGCCGTCAACATGATGAATCCTGCATTCCACCGGTTCCCCAGGCGCAAACCCGCCCAGCCCGACAAGGCTGACGGCATCTTCCTCTCTGATGAGATCGTAGTCAGCCGGATCGGCAAATGTCAGCGCCAGCAGCCCCTGCTTCTTCAGGTTCGTCTCGTGGATGCGGGCAAAGCTCCGCGCGACAACCGCCGCGCCGCCAAGCAATCTCGGCGACAGGGCTGCGTGTTCCCGGCTGCTGCCCTCGCCATAGTTGCTGTCGCCGATCACAATCCATCGGCGGCCTTTCGCCCGATAATCGCGCGCAATCCGGGAGTATTCCACGTCCACCTCGCCCGTCAGGACGTTGAGGCCCTTGCCGTGCGCGCCGGTGAAGGCGTTTTCCGCGCCCATGAACATGTTGTCGCTGAACCGGTCCAGATGACCCCTGAGGCGCAACCACGGACCGGCCGGTGAGATGTGGTCGGTCGTCGTCTTGCCCGCCGCCTTGAGCAGTACGGGCAGGTCGATGAAGTCCCGTCCGTCCCAGGCCGGCCAGGGTTCCAGCACCTGCAGGCGGGCGCTGTCGGGCGCGATGGCCACGTCGACCTTTGCACCATCAACCGGCGGCGGACAGTATCTCCCCTCGCCTGCATCGAAACCGGCGGCCGGAACGTCGTCTGCATCCGCCGGCGGCGACAACAGGAAGGGCTTGCCATTAACGTCTGGCAGTTCATCCGTGAGCGGGTTGAAGGACAGGCGTCCCGCAAGGGCCATGGCCGTAGCCAGTTCCGGGCTCGCAATAAAATTCATCGTCGTGGGCTGGCCGTCATTGCGCCTGGGGAAATTACGGTTGTAGGACGTCACGATCGTATTCGGCTCCTCCGCGGCCTCGCGCGCCCTGCGCCACTGCCCGATGCACGGTCCGCAGGCGTTCGCCAGCACAATCCCGCCGATCGCTTCAAGCGCCTTCATCTGCCCGTCCCGCTCGATTGTGGCCCGGATCTGCTCCGAACCGGGTGTGACCATGAACGGGGTCGCCGCTGTCATGCCTCTGGCGCTGGCCTGGGCGGCGATATCGGCCGCCCTGCTCATGTCCTCGTAGGATGAGTTGGTACAGCTCCCGATCAGGACAGTGCTGACGCCATCAATGAACCCGTTCTCTGGCTTCCCGACTTCCGCGGCAAGTTCGGAAATGGGTCGTGCGCGATCGGGCGTATGCGGCCCGACGACATGCGGCTCCAGGTCTGACAGATCGATGCGGATGACCCTGTCGTAATGTGCCTCCGGATCGGCCTCGCATTCGGCATCCGGCTCCAGAAGCTCCGAAAACCGGTCTGCGACCCTTGCAATTTCGCCGCGCCCGGTGGCTTCGAGGTAGCGGGCCATGCGCACATCGTACGGGAAAATCGAGGTGGTCGCCCCGACCTCGGCGCCCATGTTTGTAATCGTTGCCTTGCCGGTCGCACTGATTGTCCGCGCACCCGGACCGATATATTCGATGATCGCATTCGTTCCGCCAGAGACGGTCAATTCGCCGGCGACCTTGAGGATCACGTCCTTCGGCGCCGCCCAGCCGTTCAGGCGGCCCTCCAGATGGACCGCGATCCGCTTCGGATAGAGCAGTTCCCACGGCAGGCCCGCGATCACCTCGGTCGCATCCGCCCCGCCGACGCCGACAGCGCACGCCCCGAGCCCGCCTCCATTCGGCGTATGGGAATCCGTGCCGATGATCATGGTTCCCGGAAACGCGTAATTCTCAAGCACCACCTGGTGAATGATACCCGCCCCCGGTTCCCAGAAACCTGCGCCGTAGCGGGCGGCCGCCGACTTGAGAAAATCATACACTTCAGCGTTTTCACTGATCGACTCGCGCAAGTCCGAAGCGCCGCCGGTGCGTGCCTCGATCAGGTGGTCGCAGTGAATTGTCGTCGGTACGGCCACCTTGTCGCGCCTTGTCTGCATGAACTGAAGCATGCCGCTCTGTCCAAGCACGTCCTGGAACACGACACGGTCCGGGCGCAGGCTCAGAAATGACTTGCCCGGCACCAGATCCTGCGCTGCCGGGTCGTCGAGATGGCCGAGCACGACTTTCTCTGACAGCGTCAGGGGCCGGCCGAGTATTCTCCTTACAGCGGCTATGTTTATGGCCATTCGCTCATAGAGCGCTTCGGCTGCGTCCGCTGTGGCTTCAATGGTTATCGGTTGAGCGTCATCGGGCATGGCATCAGCTCCTCGCATCCGGCAGTTTTCAGGGTTATGCGTTAGAGCTAGACGCAATCTGTTCTGCAGTCCAATATATAGAAAACGCGTTTTCTATATCTTCTGAGTATGGATTATGGAACTAAGGCACTTGCGCTATTTCCTCGCCGTCGCCGAGGAGGAACACATCACCAGGGCTGCGGAACGCTTAGGGATTCAGCAGCCTCCGCTCAGCCAGCAGATCCGCGCGCTCGAGGCGGAACTGGATGTGCAACTCCTGCGGCGGAAACCGCGTGGCGTGGCCCTCACAGAAGCCGGCAGGACACTGGCCGAAGACGCAAGAAGGATCCTAGAAAGCGTCGATCTCGCCGTCGCCCGTGCACAGCGCACCGGGCGTGGCCAGCAGGGGCACATTGTCGTCGGTTTCACCAGTTCCGTGCCGTTCCTGCCCTTCGTCCCCGACGTGATCCGCTCCTTCGGCGAGGACAATCCCGAGGTGACGATTTCGCTTGAGGAAGCCGGCACGGCGGAACTCGTCGAAGCCGTCCGCACGGAGCAGATGGACGCTGCCTTCGTGCGTTCGCCTGTCGGGGATGTGGACGGGATCACAACGCACCCACTGTTCAAGGAGCCGATGATCGCAGCCTTGCCGAACGGACATCCGCTGGCGTCCGAAACGGAGCCGCTTGCGCTTTCCGAAATGCGGCATGAACCGTTTATTCTCTACCGGCGCCAGTCCGGACCCGGCCTCTACGACACCATCATTGCCGGATGCCACCGCGCCGGATTCAGTCCCCGGATTGCACAGGAAGCGCCCCGCATCGTCGCCACGCTCAACCTGGTCGCGGCCGGGCTCGGCGTGACGATTGTCGCGGAATGCCTGCAAAGCATGCAGATGGACGGAGTCACATTCAGATCGCTGAAGGCGGATGCGGACCTGGTCGCACCACTCTCCCTCGCCTGCCGCGCGGTCGACCATTCCGAGGTCGCCAAACGCTTCGTCGCGCTGGTCAGAAAATCCGCAGCATCGCTCCAGGCCTGAAAGCCGGGAGCCGGCAGACCGGTCAGATGATTGCGTGACGGACTTTCGCGGACACCCATTCGCTGACGATGACAGTGGCCAGGATAACCAGCAGGATCAGCGAAACCTGAGTCCACGCCAGGGTGGAAATCGACGCCTCGAGTTGAAGGCCGATACCCCCTGCCCCGACCAGGCCGAGCACGGTCGACTCGCGGATGTTGATGTCCCAGCGGAACACGGAGATGCCCGCAAAAGCGGGCAGGATCTGCGGCACCACACCGTAGGCGAGCCGCTGCGGTGAACTGGCGCCTGTCGCCGTTATCGCCTCGACCTGCCTGGCGTCGATCTCCTCAATGGCCTCGTAGAGCAGTTTGGCGCAGAACCCGATCGATCTGAGGCCGATGGCGAGCACCCCGGCCAGAACGCCCGGCCCTATAATGGCGACCAGCATCAGCGCCCAGATCAGCGAATTGATCGAACGCGACGAGACGATGACGAGCAGCGCGACTGCTCTCACCAGGGGGTGCGGCGTCGTGTTCCGCGCGGCCAGGAACGCAACCGGAAAGGCCAGCACCAGTGCCAGCGCCGTGCCCAGTGTCGCGATATTGATCGTGTCCCAGATCGGAAGCCACAGGGAGTCCAGATACGACCATTTCGGCGGCACCATGCGGCGCGCCAGATCGCCGGCCTGTGTCCCGGCATCGGCGACGAAAAACCAGATCGTCTTGTCGGAAATGAGCTTCCAGCAGTACGCCACCACGGCCATTCCGGACAGCCAGCCCAGCCATATGGCCCATTGCCGGCCGGTGGTTCGGCGTCTCCAGACAGGGCCGTTTTCCGTCTCGACAAGCGGCATTACTGCACCCACTTCCGCAGATATCCAGAGAAGTACTCGAGCACCATCACGATCACGATGATGGTGACCAGGATGGCGGCGGCCGAGTCGAACTCGTAGCGATCGAAGGCCGTCAGCAGCGTCGCGCCGATACCGCCGCCGCCGACGATCCCGACGACGGCGGATTCGCGGAAGTTGATATCGAGCCGGTAGAGGGCAAGACCGATCATCCGCGGCATCACCTGCGGCTGGACGGCGTAATTGACCCACTGGAACCAGCCGGCGCCTGTGGCTTTCACAGCTTCGGCCTGACCGGGATCCATGGCCTCGATATCTTCAGCCAGCAGCTTGCCGTAGAACCCGATCGTAGCGATCGACAGCGCCAGGAACCCGGCAAACGGGCCGAAACCGAACAGCTTGACCGCAAATATGGCAAGGATCACCTCCGGGAAGGTGCGCGACAGGGCGATGATGGCCCTGCACGTCAGGTAGACAGGTGTCGGAGCCAGATTGCGCGCCGCGCCGAGCCCGACGACAATCGACAGGGCAATGCCGGCAACCGTCGCAATGACGGTCATCCAGATGCTCTCCAGAATCCCGTCGACAATCGAATCCCAACGGCTGACAAAGTCGGGCGGGAAAAATGCGGCGATGAACTTCGTGCCGCGCGGCAGACCCTCGGCAACCCGCCCCCAGTTCACCTCCATGGTACCGAGCGCAAGGCTCAGGTAGATGGCCGCACCGAACCACAGGGCCCAGCGCAGATAACGATTGGAAATGAGCGGCGGTTTCGACCAGGTGCTGGGATAGGATGTCGCGTCCGTGCGGGCCATCTCGGTCAGGCCTTCACCGCGAGGTCTTCGGCGGACCCGGTCTCTTCTTCATCGTCGGCATCTTCGGCATCGACCTCGATGGTCGCTTCCCAGTCCTCCTCGCCGTAGATCTCGGTAAGCACGTCGGGGGTCAGGCCGCTCGGCACGCCGTCATAGACCACCTCGCCCAGTCTCAGGCCGACAATCCGCTTGGCAAACATCCGGGCCAGCAGCACGTCGTGAATATTGATGATCGCGGCGAGCCCCCGTTCTTCGCAAAGCTCGCAGATGAGCCTCATGATCTGGCGGGAGGTCTTTGGGTCGAGGCTGGCCGTGGGCTCGTCGACAAGCAGCAGATCGGGATCCTGTATCAGCGCCCGGGCAATGCCGACCCGCTGACGCTGGCCGCCGGACAGTTCGTCAGCACGCTTGTCGGCCATCTCCATCAGCCCGACCCGGTCCAGCAGGCGAAATGCCTCCTGGACGTCCGCGCCCGGAAACCGCCTGAACCAGCTCTGCCAGAACCCCACATACCCGAGGCGCCCCGACAGCACGTTCTCCATCACCGTGAGCCGCTCGACGAGCGCGTACTCCTGGAAGATCATGCCGATCCGGCGGCGGGCCTGACGGAGCCCGCGCTGCGACAGTCCGGAGAGATCCGTGTCGTTCAGCACCACAGACCCCGACGTCGGCTCCACCAGACGGTTCACGCAGCGGATCAGGGTCGACTTTCCGGCACCCGATGGACCGATCAGGGCCATGACCTGGCCGTCCGGGACCTCAAGCGTCACGCCCTTGAGTGCCAGGTCACCGGTCCGATAACGCTTCGTCAGGTTTTCAAGACGCAGCATCCGCCCCCACCAAAACTCCCCCGTCCGCGCGAAACCGCCGCCGCCCGGCATCGGCGGCGGCTGCAGTTTCACGCCAAAGGCCGCAGCCTATTTGCAATCGTACGTCACGCCGTTTGCTGCGTCGATCTGCCGGATCACAGCCCAGTCGCTCTTGTGGTGGATCGCAACGAAGCGGCCTTCCTTCTTGAACTCCTTCTGGAGGTCGGAGCCTTCCCAGTTAAAGGTGAAGAAAGCCTGCTTGATCTTGGACGCCACGGCCGGATGCAGGTTGTGCGCGTAGCCGTAACCCGTCGTCGGGAAGGTCTGCGACTTGTAGACGGAGCGGTACTTCGCGGGGTCGACCGCGTTCCTGTTGATCATCCGCTTCAGCACGGAATTCGCGACTGCCGCAGCTTCGTAATCATTGTTCGCCACGCCGAGAATCGAATTGTCGTGCTTGCCCGAGAATGTCGTCTTGAAGTCCTTCTCGGCCTCCAGTCCGAAACTGCTCTTCAGGATTGCGGACGGCGCCTTGAAGCCAGAGTTCGAGGTCGGTGACGTGAAGGCAAGCGTCTTGCCCTTCAGGTCGGCCGGCGACTGGATCGGGCTGTCGGCCGGCACGATGATTTCCATCTCGTAACCGAACGAGCCGTCCTTCGCGGCCATCATGGCGAAAGGCACGAAGCCCGCGCACGAGACCGCCACCGGATTGCCGCCGGTGTTCACGCCGGCCACGTGGAGCCGGCCGGACCGCATGGCCTCGTACTGCGCGGCATAGGACTGTACCGGGAAGAACACCACCTTTTTGCCGGTAACTTCGGACATGTGCTTGATGAAGCCGTCCCAGACCTTGGCGTAAACGGCCGGGTCTTCGACCGGGGTATACGAGAAGATAATGGTCGACGGATCGACCCACTTCGACTCGTCCAGCGGCAGATCCGCGACAAGGTCGTTATCACGATCGCAATATTGCTTGTCGAGTGTTCCGCGCGGGCATTCTTCGGCGAATGACATGCCCGGAATCGCGAAAAGAAGCCCCAGCGCCAGAAACAGCTTTGATAATGCGCGCACCATATCCTCCCATAGTGGCTGCGGATCGTTTCGATCTCGCTCTGATGTTCCGTGTACCCGGGAATGATGATGGCAATCCCGGTGTTAATCCACACTTTTATGCGCACTTCGAGTGTGCCAGAAACCGAAACGCACCAAGCGAACATTTGCCGAGAGAACAGAACGTGCCGCGAACGGTTGATATTGATGAAGCAGCGATTGACGGCCGTTGGGCCTTTGAACGCTACGAATATGTGCGGCACCGGCTGCCATCCGCACGTTTTCCGTTCGCTCCACAGTCTCGAACCGACCTTGGCGAGTTGATCGAAGAATTCGATGCCTTCGTCTTCGATTCCTTCGGCGTGCTCAATGTCGGAGACACACCGATTCCGGGCGCGCGAGCGCGAGTCGACGGCCTTCGCGAGGCCGGCAAGCAGGTCGCGATCCTCACCAACGGAGCCACCGCACCTCTGGCAAGCCTGACCGCCAAGTACCGGTCTCTCGGCTTCGAGTTTGCCTTACCCGAGATCATCAGCAGCCGTGAGGTGCTTGCCAATGTACTGTCGGCGTCGGAAGCCGATGAGACATGGGGCGTCGTCGCGCCGGCCAAAGCAGACCTCTCCGAGTTCCGTTTTGATGCGCAACGGATCGCGGAGGATACCGACGATCTTGACCACCTCGATGGCTTTATCCTGCTCAGCAGCCAGACGATGAGCGCATCGATCCAGAACCGGCTCGCGGACGCCCTCGAGAAACGCGGACGCCCTCTCCTGATCGGCAATCCCGACCTGGTCGCGCCGCGCGAGGTCGGCTTTTCCCTCGAACCCGGACACTTCGCGCACGACCTGGCGGACCGGCTGAACCTGACGCCAGAGTTTTTCGGCAAACCGTTTGCCAACGCATTCGAGGAAGTGCGCCGCAGGCTCCCCGCCGGTATTCGGCCCGATCGCATCGCCATGATCGGCGATACGCTGCACACCGATATTCTCGGCGGCGCCGGGATGGGTTTTCGCACCATCCTCGTCACGGACCATGGCGTGATGAAGGGGATGGATGTTCAGGCCTGCATCGAAACGTCGGGCATCGTGCCCGACTACATTATCCCCACGATCTGAGCATCGCCCGGGCTCACTCTTCCGAAGGATCGGCGCGCCGGCTACGCCAGCTCAAAGCGGATGTCCTGCGCCCCCTCCCAGAGCGCGAGGCGCCCGAGTTCCGGCAGGTTTTCCAGCCCGCTCGTCAGCGTCACGAAGTGATTGCCGGAAAGCTGCCCGGCCTTGCTGGCGAACTGGACGCCACCATAGGCCAGCAGAATTTCCGTCTCGCTGACACCGCCCGGATAGAGAATGATCTGGCCGGGCGCCGGATAGCTCGTGTTGTTCTCGAACCCGACGCCGAAGTCGAGATCGCCAAGCGGAATCCAGACACCCTCGCCGCTCCAGCGGACATGCACGACCTTGCTCACGAACGGCATCGCCCGCTGGAAAGCAGCACAGGTTTCCGGCGCCTGTTCGGTTTCGAACCGGCCGTCGAACGTGAATGGCCCGGCGGTAACGCGCAAGTCTGACATAGGTCCTTCCCGTGATCGCCCGAAGGCAAGAGCTGGGATCAGGCCGCCGCCCTCACTGCCCTGCGGATCTGGTCGGGCGCCTTTGCCTCTATGACGAGCGCGCCAATGGCCTCGTCCAGCGACGCCGAACTCTGGTCCTTCGAGCCGAGCCTGCGGATAGAGACAGTGCCTTCTTCCGCCTCGCGCTTGCCGCAGACGAACAGCACCGGCACCTTGGCCAATGAATGCTCACGCACCTTGTAGTTGATCTTCTCGTTACGAAGATCGACTTCGGCCGTGAGACCGGCAGCCCGCACGGCGTCCGCCACCTGGAGTGCGTAGTCGTCGGCATCGGACGTGATCGTCGTCACGACAACCTGCAGAGGCGAAAGCCATAGCGGGAAGTGTCCAGCATGATGCTCCACCAGGATGCCGGTGAAACGTTCCAGCGATCCGAACAGGGCCCTGTGCAGCATCACCGGGCGATGCTTTTCGCCGTCGGCACCGATGTAGAAGGCGTCCAGCCGCTCCGGCAGGTTGAAATCCGCCTGCACGGTGCCGCACTGCCATTCGCGGCCAATCGCATCACGCAGAACGTAGTCGAGTTTCGGCCCGTAGAAGGCGCCGTCTCCCGGCTCGTACTCGAAGGCCGCCCCGGCCGCCTCGCCCGCCTCGCGGAGCGCCTTTTCGGCTTTGTCCCAGACATCGTCCGAACCAACCCGTTTCTCCGGCCTGTCCGCAAACCGGATCAGCACATCTTCGAATCCGAAGTCCCGGTAGATCGACAGGATCAGGTCGTTGATCTTGATGGCCTCGTCCTTGAGCTGCTCTTCGGTGCAGAAGACGTGGGCATCGTCCTGCGTGAAGCCGCGCACGCGGAACAGCCCATGAAGGGCACCGGACGGCTCGTAGCGGTGCACCTTGCCGAATTCGGAGATCCGCATCGGCAGGTCTCGATAGCTCTTGAGGCCGTTCTTGAACAGCTGCACGTGACCGGGACAGTTCATCGGCTTGAGCGCGAACACGCGTTCGTCCTCGGTCTGCGTGATGAACATGTTCTCGTGATACTTGTCCCAGTGCCCCGACGCTTCCCAGAGCGCACGGTCAAGCAGCTGAGGGGTATTCACCTCGACATATTCGGCGTCCTCCTGACGGCGCCGCAAATAGGCCAGGAGGTTCTGGAACAGTTTCCAGCCCTTCGGATGCCAGAACACGACGCCCGGCCCCTCGTCCTGGAAGTGGTACAGGTCCATCTCGCGGCCGAGCCGCCGGTGATCGCGCTTCTCGGCCTCCTCCAGCATGTGGAGATAGTTCTTGAGGTCCTTGTCGCTGGCCCAGGCCGTGCCGTAGATCCGCTGGAGCATGGCCTTGCTGGAATCGCCGCGCCAATAGGCGCCAGCCAGCTTCTGCAGCTTGAACGCACCGCCGATCTTGCCCGTCGACGGCATGTGCGGCCCGCGGCACAGATCAAGCCATTCACCTTGCCGGTAAATGCGCAGATCTTCGCCTTCCGGAATTGCTTCAACGAGTTCGACCTTGTACTGCTCGCCCTGCGCCGCGAAATACTCTTTCGCCTCGTCACGGGACCAGACTTCCTTGGTGAATGGCTGATCGCGGCCGATGATCTCTCTCATCTTGGCTTCGATCTTCTCGAGGTCTTCCGGACGGAACGGCTCGTTACGCGCAAAGTCGTAATAAAACCCGTTCTCGATCACCGGTCCGATCGTCACCTGGGTACCGGGAAACAGCTCCTGGACGGCTTCCGCCATCACGTGGGCGGCGTCATGCCGAATCAGTTCCAGAGCGGCATCGTCGTCGCGGGTCACGATGGCGATTTCGGAATCCGTTTCAATGAGATCTGCCAAATCCTTGAGATCGCCGTTCACCTTCATGGCGACGGCCTTTTTGGACAGGGATTTGGAAATCGATGCCGCGAGATCCGCGCCGGAAATCGGCTGGTCATATTCGCGTTGGGCGCCGTCGGGGAAAGTTAGCGTAATCATCTTTTGCTCCTTGCTCACTCGCTGCATACCACGCAGGTAAGCTGTTGGTCGGCGACAGAAAGTATCGCCGATTTCCGGGCTATTTCTGCCCGCAACCCGTGAGTCGCGTCAAGGCGAAATGCGCCGACCGCCGCGTCCACGAACAGGCGCATGACATAGTCATCGCCGTGCGATATGTCCATGGCCTGAGCAATGGATACGAAACACAGACCTGTTCCGGGAGGAGATCGCCGTGCCTGCTAACGTGAGAGAAATGATTATTCTGGCCGTGCTGGCGATCGCAGGCATTGTCATTGCGGAGTACATGGGCGGTCCGAGATGGCGCAAGGCGCTGACGGCAGGCGTTCTGGTTGCGCTCCTGGTCACCGGCTGGAAGATCTACACCGGCGAAATCGTATTCTGACCCAAATTCACTCTAACCGCCCGCGTCCAGGAACGCCTTGAGCACAGCGGCACCGCTGTGCTCCACATCCCGCGTCGCAAGGACAAAACACACACGGCCCTCCCCGGCCAGCGACTTCAATAGGTCCAACTGTTCCCTGTTCGACTTCAGTTCGTCCTTGTAGCGCTTCCGAAAGTCGTCCCAGCGTTCGGGCCGGTGATCGTACCATCGCCTGAGTTCGTTGCTCGGGGCGATGTCCTTCAGCCAGTGATCAATCGCAAGTTTATCCTTGGAGACACCACGCGGCCACAGTCGCTCAACGAGAATGCGCAGACCATCGTCGTCGGATGGAGGGTCATAGGCACGCTTCAATGAAATTTCCATCGGGAATTCCAGACACGGAACGCCGGCGCTCTATTGGAGTGGAGTCGTTTCGCTGATGACCCATTCCTTGTAGGCAGCGTCAAGAAAGTCGATCTCGATCGCGAAAATGCTCGGCGTCTCATAAGAGTGCAAATCACGAACAAGCGAGGCCAGGTCTTCAAAGCGCCGGGCCGCCGTTCTGAGCACAAGCGGAGTCTCGGTCCTCCGCTCAAGAATCCCGTTCCACCGGAACGCACTATTGACCGGAGCGTGAATATTGCACGCCGAAGCAAGGCGGCGTCCGATCGCCTCGTCGGCGATCATCTGAGCTTCTTTTTTGTTGGCACAATTGACATAAACGTTGACGACACCGCTCATGGCACCCCTCTCCAGCCTGTTTGCCCCGCATCCCGACGTTCGGCAACGCGCAAAAGTTCCTTTACCGCAAATGCAGACTCAGCGTTCGGCCACCTCCCTCACCGTGACCATGGCACTGCCCTGATTGTTGGCGTAATAGCATTTCCACGGATCACGCTCCTCGAATCCGTCTTTCGGACTGCAGAAACGATCGCTGTCGAAGGCGTTGATCGCATCGTTGACGAAGAGATAAAGCCTGCCCGTGCGCCAGGCATAGAACCGGAAAGAATAAGTCCCCGCGTTGTCGGCTTTCGCCTCGATCCGGAATACGTGGTCACGCGACCGCCCGATCGACCCCATCATCGCGAACCAGTCTTCGGTCCAGAATCGCCGTGCGAGTGACAGTGATGCCATCTTTATCCGTGTGCCCCAGCTCAATTCGCTCCAGGCCAGTCCGGACGGACTTGCGGTGAACCGGTGATCGCGCCACGCCTCCCCGAGTTCGATTGTGATGCTGTATTCGCGGCCCTGCATCAGGTTGAAACCCGAACTCGTGCAAGGATCGTCGGTCGAGAACGCGACGCTTTCACCAAGCGGTCTGTCGCGCACCTGACCCGCCGCAGCATGAACGTGTGCACAGACGCTGTTCTGACCCAGTTGGTTGAACAGAACATAGCGCCACACAACGATGGACGGCAGGACCAGAAACAGCAGCAGCACCATTACAAGGGGGAACGCATTCTTGGTCCAATACTGGTGAAACCCGCCAGTCGAGCCTCGCCAGGTCTCGATCCATTGCTTCCGTGGGACTTTGGTCGTGGTCGTGCCGCCGGCAACGTGCGCCCACGCGGCCTCCGCCCTCGCCTGCATGGCCCGCGAAATTGCACCCGACACGAGATAGGTGACAATGAACCCAGCGACCAGCAGCAGGAACCAAACCGCATGCTGCGTCCAGAACAGCCCGATCTGCTCAGTCCTTGGCAGCGGCAGATAGTCGAACACGAATGCGAGCCCGCCGACAATCGTCATCCCGAACCCGTCCGCGATCACCGCCCGGTTCGGCAGCCAGATCAAAGGCAGGACCACCATCACGCCGGCAATGGCGGTCATTGCGTAATAGAATACCCGGCGCCAGAAGATCAGATCCTCGATACCGCGCTGCGCCTGGCGACGGCTATTGCGCTGGCCTGCGTCTTCATAGCCGGCAACGTCGGCGGAGACTGTTTCATACGCGGGATCTCCCGATGCTTCGAGGACGACATTGCCGTTTGGATCCCGTTTCGGGCGGACAACGTCGTAGTCCTCCGGAATCCCGACGGGCGCGTAGTCTGCGCCGCTCTGCCTGATCCGTTGCAGCGTCGCCTCATGGATCTTGAACCGGTCGATGCGCACTTCCGGATAGCCGTTGCCGTCCAGATCCTCGTTGCCGAGCCGTTCGAGCATGCGCGGCTTGTACCGGTAGAATGCCGCGAGCCCTCGCCGCGAGTCATGGATCTCCCCGTGCTCGGAAGCCCATTGCGCATGGTCGGTATAAGCGTCATCTCGCAACCGAAGGCCTGATCTCGTACGCGCCTCACCGAGCATCCAAAGCAGCGGCACGAACGACAGACGGTCGTTGGCGTAGCCGCCGCCAACATCCGCATGCATACCCGGAAACCACACCTGATGAGGCCTCGGATCGGGATCGCCCTGTCCGTCCTTGCTGTACTCCCTTTCCGTCCACAGCACCGGGTGGAACGTATGCCGCGCCTCGTCCAGCGCAAGAGCCTGGCAGGCGTTGTTGACCTTCCGGGACAGGATCATCCTGGGAAACCGCAGTGGCCAGATCCATTTGTGTATAGCGATCGCCATCTCGTCGATCGGCAGGCCGTAGGCCGAAACCGTGTCGAACACACCGATAAACTCTATATCCGGGCGGGGAGAAACACTGAAGTTCTTCCGGAATTCATTGACGTCCGGAGTGTCCAGGATTGCATCGCGGATCCGTCGAAACAGCCTGGTGACCGGTGCCCGCGCGTTGCGCTTTCTCATGGCGCGGTAGCCAACCCGGACCGCCGACTTGAGACCCTCGTCTGTGGCCAGCGACAGCTTGACACGCCGGAGCTTCGTCCAGCTCCATATCTCGATCTCTTTGTTCGAGTTGCGATCTATGACACCGCAATGCTCGATCAGCCCCGATAAGACGCGGATCGTGAAGGCGCCGCGCGAGAAGCCGAACAGGAAAATCCTGTCGTCACGACCGCTGTAGTGTCGGCACAGTTCCTCGTACAGTTGGCGGACATTGCGGGCGAGACCGAACCCGAAGGCACCGCCCAACGTCCGCAAAAGCCGGAAACCGCCCGTCCCCACGCCGTCGTCGTAAAATGCCAGTTGGTTGTTGTCACTAAGGTCGATTGCCTGAAAGATCCGCCAGACATTCGTTTTGGTTATCTTCGCCGCAGAATTGCCGGTCCCGTCGGACAGCAATACAAGATTGCGTACAGTCATAGGGCGCCCCCTTTCCCGGATGACCTATTGAACGCTTGAAAGCCGGACAGGTCAAATCGGGCGGAGCCTGCGGCAGCGCGGGCATTCAATGCGAGGCGCCCGGCTTTCATGCATGCAGAGCACGATCAGTGGCCGTCAGTGCACAATCATGTCTTCCAGCGCTTTCGGGAATTTGGTGATCGGCTCATACCCGTCCTCAGTCACGATCACGCTGTCGCCAACCTGGGCACGAAACGTCTTGGTAACGAGCACGCTGCCGTCGACCGCAAAAACCATTCCCGGCTGAAGAACGGTCTTGTCACCGAAAACCAGTTGCGGATGTTCCAGGAAACTGAAGCCCGTGGCCCGGCCGCATCGAAACGGGTATTCATAGCCGGCGCTCTGTATGACCTCCGCGTAGGCTGCGTGGACCTCTTCCGCCGTCACGCCTGATCGAATAACACCGAGCGCTGCAGCCTGACTTTCAACCGCGACCTGATAGACCGATTCCTGCGTCTTGTCAGCCAGCTCGCTGACCCAGAACATACGGTCAAACCCCAGCTTGAAGCGGTGAAAGTTCGTCATGCCGCAAAAGCACAGGAAGACCGGGTCACCCCGTTCCAGTCGGCGCCGGCTGGCCCGGTGATGCGGCATGGTCGTCTCGCGGCCTGACGCCATGATCTGCAGGAAGTGTGTGTTCGGCGACATCCGCGCATCCTGATAATACCCATCGAGCAGTGCCGCAGCCTTCCGCGTCCCCGCCGCCGAAGTCGCCAGCGCCACTTCATATTCAGGCACACCTTCGCCGATCGCGCGCCGTCCGGCTTCCATCATCGCCATGGCCACCTCACCCGCATGACGGGCAAGCTGCAATTCCTCGTCCGTCTTTATCATCCTCATGTCGGCGACAATGGGGATCACGTCGACAATCCGCGTCGGATCAACGATGGCATCAATGTAGTTGCGGACAACCGGCGGCATTTGGCTGGTCTCGAGCGCGACCGCGCCCGCGCCGCTCAGAAGACCCGGCAGCGCTTCCCGCCATTCCTCGCCCATCCCGTCGTTCCACGGCTCGAGCCGGTCAACCCTGGCCGCGGCCTGGGCCATATCCAGTTCCATGCTGGGCGTAATGAGAACACTGGCTCCGTCCTTCGGAACCACCAGAATTGTAGGGCGGCCGAAATCCATATGGAGGTAGTCGTAGTAGCCGGTGAAGTAATAGACGCTGTCGTCATCGGTTATCAGAGCAACGTCGATTCCGGCCTCATCAAGACGCGTCCTCAAGGCATCCAGCCTCTGTTCGAACATGGCGGTTGCATCTCCCCTGAATGCTTGCCGGCAGGCACGTCATGCCGGACGCCATAAACGCTAGAGCGCTGCGCCCCGCATTAGCAAGGCGTTATTTTGCTTGAGAAACAGTTGCGGGATTCCGGTCGACGCAACCCGCGCGAAATCGCCCGAAGAGCGCCTTCCACTTGGAGGCGCTATCAGACAATCCGCGATGCTTGATGTGTACAGCTATCCGCCGAACAGAATGAAACGTCGGTTCAGCGGTTGCACCGGGCGGAAATTGTTCGGAAACAGCTTGGCAAACGCCTCGATCTGCGCCTTGGAAGCGGTGATCGGGTTCTTGAGAACATTCCATGCAACAATTTCCGAACAGGGCGGCGTGGTCAGCGACCCGGAATAGCGGAAACCGGCTCGCGAATCCGGAAGCATGGCCATCGGGTCGACCTTGTCAGCACTCGAAGCCGTACCTTCCTTTTCAGGTGCCGCCGCCCAGATCGGCTTGAGCGAAGCGTTCTCATCACCTTCCCTGAAGAACACGCCTATGACCGCCAGACCGCTGCCGTCAGTCTCCTTGTGAACGAAATGCACTTCCAGCGGAAACTGTTCTCCGTCGACCGTGTGCTCACTCTTGTGATGGAAATGGAACTGCAGCAGATCGTACGAGACGCCGTCCATATTCATTATACCGGCGCCGGGCGTATTGACCTGGATCGTGTGACCATTGTTGACGACTTCGGCAAGCCGCACGGGATTCCAACTGATCGCCTTCTTGCCGATATCGGCATCGACGGCGTTGCTCAGGTCGACCGGCGATTGCCGGGTGCCGGTGCCGCACGCTGAATAGGACGGGTCGAGTTTGCCCCAGTTGGCTGGTCCATTCTCGCCACCGTATGACCAATCTGCCTTTCCCGATGCCCACGCGGACTTGGCGGCAAGACCGGCACATACCGGGCAGGTAGCCGCGACAACCGCGCCGCGGACGAAGGTTCTGCGATCCATTTTTCCCTCACAAAAATAACGGCTAGCCGATCTAAGATGTCGTAGAGGAAACCTGCCGAGTCAAGGGCAAGCCAATCAAAGGATTGTCAGTCGGGCAATTCCACCACAATCTCTGATTTGACAGAGTTGGCGATGAAACAGGCCTCATGCGACTCGTGATGGAGCTTTTCCGCTTCGGCCCTGTCGGGCGGCTCGCCTTCATATTCAACAATTGGCCGCAGGGTCACGCGTGTGACGGCCATCTTGCCGTCGTCGTTCTTTTCCATGATCCCGTCCGCATCGTCAGTGTAGGCGTTCACGACGTAGCCGGCCCGCTGGGCGAAATGAAGGAAGAACAGCATATGGCAGCTCGAAAGCGCCGCCACAAACGCCTCTTCCGGATCGACATTCTCTGCCACCGAATAGGGAACACGGACACTCAGCGGCGACGACGAGGCCGGCACTTCCGCGCCGCCGTCAAATGACCAGACGTGGCCACGGCTGTACCGGCCACTGGCAAAGTCCTCATCGCCGCGACTCCAACGTATCGTCGCCGTGTAGGTGTGCATCACACGACCCCTTTCGAACCGTCCGGCGCGCGCCCCGCCGGCGACCACCTTGTCCGGAAACGCAGAGTTAAGTCACTTCCGTATCGCGTCGGCGGTCCCCTGAATGAACGCAACAATCTTCGTCACATCATCCTTGGAAAGTTTCCCTTTGAAACTCGGCATTCCCTTGTCGGCGAGAGCATCGCTGAAAAGGATCTCATCCAGTACCTTTATCGTGTCCGCGCTTGAGAAACCGAGATTCGGAATATTGCCGCCGTTGTTGATGCCGGGCGCGCCATGACAGAACATACAGTTCGCCACATAGAGGCCGGCCCCGTCGGCCACGTTATCCTTGTCATAAGCCACGCCTGCGACCAGCTCTGTTCTGTCATTCGAGGCAACCTGGGGCATTTCGGCTTTTCCGCCTACCGCGAACGTATAGACCCGGCCCGGTCCGATCGGTCGCCCGTTGCAGCATGCCGTATACGCCGCCCCAGCCGACGGCAATGGTCACGAACTGCTGCCCGTCGAGTTCCCAGGTCACGGGCGCTGCGACGACGCCGGAGCCGACGGGAGTCTGCCAGAGAATGGCTCCCGTGGTCGCGTCATAAGCCAGGAACCGTCCGTCAGCCGTGCCCTGGAAAACCAGATTGCCCGCGGTGGCCAGCGTTCCGCCGTTCCACGGCGAAACATATTCCTGCCGCCACACCTCTTTCTGGGCCACAGGATCCCATGCCAGCAGATGGCCGAACGGTTTTGCCTTGGGCGGAATTGTGTTCAACATGAACCCCAGGTTCCATCCGAGATTGCTGTGCGGCCTGCCTGCAAGGTGGGTGTCCAGCTTGAAGTCCTTGTCATGCTGCTGAACAAGCGGCACGCCCTGGGCCGGAATGTAGACGAGACCGGTCTGCGGGCTGAACGACATCGGATGCCAGTTATGCGCGCCGAATGCACTGGGAATCGTCTCCCACGGTTTGTCCTTTGAGCGCGCGCCCGGTGTCTCGATCGGCCGTCCGTTGGCGTCATATCCCTGCGCCCAGGTCACCTCGACAAAATTCTCCGCCGAAAGGAACCGTCCGGAGGTCCGGTCGATAACGTAGAAGAACCCGTTCTTGGGCGCGTGCAGAAGCACCTTGCGGAGCTTTCCGTCGATGACCAGATCGGCCAGGATGATGTGCTGCGTCGACGTATAGTCCCAGTTGTCGCCGGGTGTCTCCTGATAGTGCCAGACATACTCGCCGGTGTCGGGATTCAGGGCGACAACAGAAGCGAGGTAGAGATTGTCGCCGCCGCCGGGACTGCGTTTGTGCCGGTTCCACGGACTGCCGTTTCCGGTGCCGACATACATCAGGTTCAGCTCCGGATCGAAGGCCATGGAATCCCACATCGTGCCGCCGCCGCCGGCGATCCAGTATTTCCCGGAGGGGTCCCAGGTCCCGGCGGCCCGTTCCATCGAGATATCCTCGTAAGGCTGAGCCGGATCGCCGGGCACGGAGAACCAGCGCCACTTCTGCTCTCCCGTCTTCGCATCATAGGCCGTGATGTAGCCGCGCACCCCGTACTCGGCGCCGCCGTTGCCGATAATCACGTTGCCGTTGTAGACGCGCGGCGCGCCGGTGATGGTGTACGACTTCTTGCGATCGATGATCGTGTCTTTCTCCCAGACCTTGTCACCGGTCGCGGCATCGATCGCCACAAGCCGTCCGTCATAGGTCCCCACGAACACCCTGCCTTCGTAGAGTGCGACGCCGCGATTCACGACATCGCAACAACCCTTGTAAGCATAGTCGCGCGGCACCTGCGGATCGTAGGTCCAGATTGCCTGGCCTGTCTTTGCATCAAGCGCGTGAACGATGCTCCAGGACGCGGTGACATACATGACGCCATCCACGACGATCGGCGTCGCCTCGACACCCCGCCGCGAATTGAGGCCATAAGACCAGGCAAGCCCGAGCTGGCCGACATTGCCAGTGTTGATTTGATCGAGTCTGCTGAAGCGCGTCTCCGCGAAGTCGAGACCGTGGCTCAGCCAGTTCTTTGTCTCGGCGTTGTTGGCGATAATGGCCGCCTTGTCGACATTGCTTGTGACAGCCTTGATCCTGTCGGTTGAAATCGGTTCAGCTTGAACGACACCAATCCCGCAGATCATGGCCAGAGCAGCCGTAACAACACCGATGTGTTTCATTCCAATCCTCCCGTGTTTGAGTCTTCAACGCGCATTCGCCGTTTAGTCCGGCTGGCTATCATGCAGCCGGCGTTATCTCGCGCGCCGGAATCGCTTCGCGTGTCATTTTGGGCAGGACCTGTCGGCAGCCCCCGGATTTGTCGCGAAGCGGCAGGAGATGATACCCAGAAGAGCGACACAGCAAAAGTCGGCTGACGATCACGATTTGCAATTCCGAAGCCCGGCCGCGGCCATCGCCCCCCCGGAAAGCTCCGTTGAGTTCGCGACCCGTTGGCCTTACCGTGGACGGATGTCGAAAACGCTATTGATTGCCTTCGTGGTCCTGATCATCAGCGGACTGTCCGGCCCCGCGATGGCCGGCCCGGAAACCGATGCAGTCTTCGCGCGCATCGCGGACCGGTTGGCGCTGATGAAGCCGGTGGCAGCCTGGAAGCGCGCCCGGAGCGCGGCCGTCGAGGATCTGGCGCGTGAAGCCGTGGTGCTCGAAAAGGCCACCCGGTCCGCGGCTGACGTCGGGCTGGTCGCCGAGACGGCCAGACCGTTCTTCCAGGCCCAGATCACGGCGGCCAAGGAAATCCAGACCTGCTGGATCGGCAGGTGGGACAGGAACGAGGCCCAGCCGCCCGACCCCGTGCCGGACCTGAAGACAGAGATCCGGCCGAAGCTGATTAAGATCGGCGCGGCACTCCTGAGCGACATCAAGGATGCACTCGAAGCCGGAGCGAGCTTCGACGCCGCGCACTCCGCCGACTTCCTCGCAAAGGTCAAACTCGATTGCCTTTCCGCCGAAGGGCACGCTGCAATCTTCAAGGAGCTCGGCGGCCTGCGCCTGGCAAACTGAAGTCGATCGCCTGCCGGACCGGTACCGCTCGTCAGCCGGTTCATCTATTTTTTCGGCCAGAGTAATGTACCGCCCGGTATATCAATTTGACCATCACTATACCGATCGGTATAGTGGCCCATGCCTGTCGCTACTGAAACGCTTAACCAGGGAAACATTCGCGCCGGCCGCGAACGCGGGGAAACCGCTCGCCGCCGAATTCTTGATGCCGCGACAGACATCCTCGGTGCCGAGGGTCTCGACGCCCTGACGACGGCCGCGGTCTGCAAGGCTGCAAACATCACCAAACCGTCGCTCTACTGGCACTTCGGCAGCAAGGAAGGATTGCTGGTTGCCATCGTCAAGGATGTCGGCCGGCGCGACTACCGGGCCTTCCGGGAAGTCGACGTTGCCGGTCTCGGCTGGCAGGCCGCGTTCACGGCGTACATGGACGTGCTTCGACGCCTCGTGATCCACGAAACACCCAACAACTGGCTGATCCTCGCCGCCATTCTCGAAGGACGGGAAGCAGCGCCTGAAATCGTTGATCTGGTCCGCGACATCCGTGTCCGGCAGATCGAATACCAGGCGAACGACATCGAGACGCGATGGGGGCTGAAAGGCAACCACAGGCTCATTGCCCACATGTGGCTTTCCTTCGCGAGTTACGTATCCCTGCTCTATCGCGACACTCAGGACAAGGATCTGGTGGAGGATGCGCTCGATGCCTTTTATCGGGCTTTCTTCCTGATTGCTGCGGCCACCGGCGAAAGCGACGACAGTTCGGCCGACATGGCCGCCCTGCTCGCCGACATCGGTTATGCCCCGGTCGATCGCGACCGATAACACTGGGAGACCTTTGATGACCCAGACCACGCGCTTTTTCGACTCAGAGGAAATTCGGCCCCTCGCCCGCCGGTCCGATGTGATGGGCGCATTGCTGGTCGCCCATTGCTGGGCCTGCATCTTCGGCGCTATGGCGCTCGTTGTCTGGGCGCCCAACCCGTTGACCGTCATCCTCGCCATAATGATCATAGGATCGCGCCAACTCGGCCTGGCGATCCTGATGCACGACGCGGCGCATAACGCCCTTTTCAAGACACGCTGGCTCAATGAGTTCGCCGGCACATGGCTTTGCGGCCGGCCAATCCTCGCCGACCTTGCCGCCTACCGGCACTATCACCTTAAGCACCACCGTTTCACGCAGACCGACGAGGACCCCGATCTCGTCCTCTCAAAACCGTTCCCCACGACCCGTGCGAGCCTGACGCGCAAGCTGATCCGAGACATCACCGGGCAAACCGGTATCAAGCAGCGCGCGCAGCAGATTGCATTCGAGTTTCAGATGGCCGGAGACGTTGACAAGGACGATCCGGCCTACGAACAGTTGAGCCAGAATTTCAGCGGGCCGAATTTCACAAAGGCCCTGGCTTTGAATCTCGGCTTTCTGGTGTTTCTGGCGGCTCTCGGCGTCTGGTGGCTGTACCCGCTGTTCTGGATTGTCCCGCTCCTGACCTGGTACCAGTTGGTCCTTCGCGTACGGAATATCGCTGAGCACGGCGCGGTCGAGTTCTCGGACAATCCCCTGAGGAACGTGAGGACAACAAGAGCCGGTCCGCTTACCGCCTTCTTTCTCGCGCCATACTGGGTGAATTACCATCTCGAGCACCATCTCGTGATGCATGTCCCCTGCTGGAACCTGCCGAAGCTTCACGCGTTGATGCTCGACAAGGGCTATGGCGACCGCATGGAGATTGGCGCCAGTTACTGGGATGTGCTGAAGACCGCGAGCTCCAAACCGGCCTGAAACGCACCGGCAGCGAATTGCCTATTGCTTCGTCTCCCGACCAAGCCGTTCAAGCAAGGAAGCACTCGATTTCCCGTACCGGTCCACCGGCGGCAAGTTGTGCTTGGCGCGAAGTTCATTCAACGCGGCGCGCGTTCTGCGCCCCCATATGCCATCGATCGGGCCTGGCCTGAAGCCGAGTTCCCTCAACTGAGATTGCACGGATCGCAGCGTTTCACGTGATGGCCCGCGGAGTTTGATCGAACCGTTGACCGCATAAATCGAGCACACCGGATTGCCTGTCGTGACATTCCGTTGCAGCACCCGGTTGCACCGGTAGAGAGCATCAACTGTTGCATCGCGGTCGTTCCCCCAGGCGGTGGAGTATCCGTAATATCCGAACGGTCCAATCGCGAATGCCTTCCGCCTCGCGCTGTTGCGGTAGTCCCGCCGAAACTCCCTGCGCGCGGCAGAGCCGATCTGCAGTCCGGTCAGATCCGATGTGTTCTCTTCCGGCTTTACGCCTGAGTATTCCTGGGCGATCGGTATAACGGCGGTGACCGCTGCGCGCACTTCCGGGTCCCAGGGGGCCGCAATCCGTCCCGCCCCCTCCAGGGACAGCCAGCTCCTGTTTTCGCCTTCAAAGCCTTCCGAGCAGGCCTCCGCGACCGACTGCTTTCGTTTGTATCTCAATTCGCGGCGCAGGAAGCGGTCCACCTTCGGATCACCGACGAGCGCCAGCACAGGCACGTCTTGCGCAAGATTGACGGCGCCCTTGCGGCCGTAACCGCACACCGCTCCGGTCGTCACGACGCCAGCCAATCCGGTCTTGAGCCGCATCGCAAGCCACGCGCCCTCACCATGCCCCCAGACGTAGACCGGAAGATCCGGATGACGTTCCCGGATCACCGCCAGCGCGCTCTCGGTCTGACGCTCGCGCAACCGATAAACGCTTTCGCGCACGGGATTGGGCCAGGTACAGGAACGCCTTCGCCGCTTCTCGGCGAAACTGTCCGGCGCATAGACCTTGTAGCCGGAGCGTTCGAGGTGATCGAACCAGGCATGCACCCAACCCGTTGGTCTAAGGCCGCGGCAATCATGCAGGTGAAGCACAATTCCGTTTTCCGCTTCTGCCGTCGACTGGAAGCCTCGCTCCAGGGTGATGTCAGCCTGCGCGGCAACAGGGGCCGCGAGCGCGGCAAGCACTACTCCGTAGCGCAATCGTCTTCCCATCCCGCCATACTCCTTTTTTCGCACTTGGCCCCCTGCCAGCAACGCTACCGATTGGTGTCGGACGAGTTCATTTGCATTGGGGCTGGTACCGCGCCAGACCCCAGCCAAAGACCGGATCCTTGCCCGGCGCCCCGAGATCGAGACTGTTTTCCCTGAGCACCCGGCGCACGTCACTGCTTGTCGTTCCTGCGTTATCGCCAATGATCTCCCCCGCCAGACCTGCAAGGTACGCGCTGGCAAAGGATGTTCCGGACCATAGCGACTTGTTGCGCGTTTTCGGCAGTGACAAACCTACGCCCGGCGCCACGAAGGAAATGTAATCGCCACGGTTTGCCTTGCGGTATGGTCTGAGCAGTTTGTCTACTGCAGACGCGGACAGGACATTCTCGTAGGCACCCGGGAAAGCGGGCTTGGCATTTGGACCGCCGTTTCCGGCGGCCGCGACGATCGTGATACCGCGCGCGGCAACGCTCTCGATCGCCTTCTTGAGCAATGCGTTAGGCGGCCCACTGAGGCTCATATTGATCACATGAACATCTTGCCCGGTGAGCCAGTCAAGGGCCTGCAGCAGCGCGTCGGTCGTCGCCTTGACATCGTTTCCGCTCCTGTCGAACACATCCGAAGCGTACAACTGCGCGGCTGGCACGAGTCCGGCGAACTTGTCCGGAACGCTGCCGACGAGCAGGGCAGCAACGGCAGTCCCGTGCAACGTGGGCACCGGAATGGCGTCTTTCGCGAAACGCGCTGTCTTGATCTTGGCCTGATTGAGTGAAGGGTGTTTCACATCGACGCCGGTGTCGACGATACCGATCCTGACGCCCTCGCCACACTCCGCCGTGGTCAACGGCCAGTTGACGAGGACATGACCGAAACAGTCTTTGCTGGCACAGGGCCCGGCGTTCAGACTGTAGGTGGCATTAGGCGATGCCGAGATATCCGGACGAGCAGAGCGCAGCAGACCCAGCGCTTCGACTGCGTCGTCAATTTCTTCGCCGGCAAAAATCGTCATGGTTATGCCGATGTTGGGAAGCCTGACCTCCCGAATGGCTGTCAGGCCAAGTGCCTGCGCCGCATCGACGTCTTCCGCTCCCAGATCCAGCCCGATGACCTCGCGCCGCGCAGCATCGATTCCACCGCCGGAAGATGCACTGTCACCTGATGGGCCACGTGCCGAGCGGCCTGTGTTCGACCGGCCAATACCAAACAGGCCGAAGAACCCACCGGACCGCGTCTGTCCGGCGTTGCGGCCGCTGGACGCTCCGGAACCGTCATCACCATCGTCGCCGTCGTCGCCACCGTCGTCACCGCCGTCGCCATCGCCGTCACCGTCTCCATCCCCGTCGCCGTCGCCGTCCCCGTCGCCGTCTCCATCGCCGTCGCCATCCCCGTCACCGTCAGCATAGGCCGGCGTCGTGCCGAAGACTTCCGACTGGACCGGCAACACGATTGCGGCAGCAAACACGAATCCGAAAAGAACGAAGAATATGGCCGAAGCGCGACTCCGTGTTGTCCAGATATCCAGAAATTCATTCATTTTGGTTTCACCAGATTTGTGGCCGGGACCGGGCCAACTATGGCAGCAGCCCTGCTCTCCGGAACGACAACAAGCATAACGCATCTTTATTCCCGCCGTGCCTCCACGACGGTGTCCGCTTCATCAAAAGAATCTTCGGAATAATCCATCCGGCCAGCTGTTGTCGACGCAATCAACCCCTCGGTGAAACCCGAAATCCGAATGCAAAAAATGACCGCTGCAAAGGAGTCACTTATGTCAAGCGCAGTCAATCTGAACAAGCCTGTCCCCGGCGCCGCCAAATGGGCGTTCACAACCCGCCGGGTCAGGCGCTGTGACGCCTCAGGCCTCAGCAGGAAACTCACAGAAGTCCGTTCGGGCGATCTGGTTCTGACGGAAGTGATCAAGATTGGTCAGCACAAGCGTCTGCAGCTTGCCGAAGGGCGACATTCCGACCTTTTTGATGGCGACATCGTCGTCCTGACCTGTGGCGACCGCTATGCCCCGGATCAGTTCGAAGCGATCGCCGAGCTTGATCCGGAAAGCACCGATCTCGTCGCGGGTGGCGGTATTGTCGGACGGGCCCGGAAATCGCACGGCAGAATGGCGACACCGACCCAACTCAAGCCCCTCGGCCTGCTGACGGATACCGACGGCAAGGTCATCAACATCGAACGATACGCACTCCCCTTCAAACCGGAACGCTTCGACCTTCCTGTCATTGTCGTTGTCGGAACTTCGATGAATTCCGGCAAAACGACCACGGCATTCAGCCTGGCTCACGGCCTCAGCAAAGCCGGATACCGGGTCGCCGGGATGAAGGCTACGGGAACCGGCGCCTTCGGTGACTTCAACGCCTTCCGCGACGCCGGCGTTCCTATTGTTGCCGATTTCACGGATGTCGGGATGGCATCGACATATCGGCAACCTCTCGACCGTATTGAGAATGGTTTTGCCACCCTGGTCGCCTACGCTGCCGCTTCGGGCGCGAACATCGCGGTCGTCGAACTTGCCGATGGTGTCTGCCAGTCCGAGACTGCGGAACTGCTGGATCGTCAGAGTTTCCGAAACCGGATGTCGGGCCTGTTGTTTGCCGCCCCTGACGCCCTGAGCGTTGCCGGCGGAGTTACCCATCTGCGCAGCCTCGGTATTGAACCCCTCGCCGTTTCAGGCCTGGTCAGTTGTTCGCCGTTGGCTGCCGATGAAGCTGAAGCCCTGTCATCGATTTCGGTCGCAACAGCGAAACAGTTGTGCGACCCAGACTACGCCGCCACCCTGGTCGCCGGATTCATGGCGAATGGTGACCCGGAAAACCGCCGGGTCGCCTGAAGAGTTTCCTCCTCCCCTCTGCGGTGAAGGCCTGGCTGTTGGGCCAGGTCTTCGCCGCCCCCTTTTTTTATACTCTCCTGCGTCAAACATGACATCCGGGCGACCTGCCGATTGTTGTAGGCTGGTGGCCCCGCGCACGCCATCGGCGCCGGCACCTTCTGACGCAGGGCAAAGTCCGGCAAAGCTCCATACAATCCAACGGTCAGGTCAGCGAAAAAATGACTGAATGTGTCAAAAAAATGGGAATTTATTCTGCGACCGACTGTTGTCCCAGCGTAACAGCCGCAATCATGCGTCAAGGCGATCACCAGAGATGACCGACACGAAATCACATCTGATCGCGATGTTGCCGCGATTGCGACGGTTCTGCAGAGGACTGACCGGCTCCGAAGTCGAGGGCGACGAGCTGACTCAGATGGCCTGCGAACGGGCACTATCCCGACTGCATTTGTGGCAGGAAGGAACACGTCTCGACAGCTGGCTCTACAAAATAGCGCAGAACCTTTGGATCAACCGGATGCGTCAGGAAAAGGCGCGCAACACGGTGGCGGACATGGATCAGTTGGCAACAGTCGTCGGCGGCGACACGAGAACCGAAGTGGAGACGCGAAATCTCTACGGCAAGACCATGGCCGCCATGGGTGAGCTTCCCGACGATCAGCGTGAGGTTCTGATACTGGTTTGTGTCGAGGGCTTCTCCTACAAGGAAGCCGCCGAGACACTGGATCTGAAGGTCGGCACCGTAATGAGCCGCTTGTCGCGCGCACGGGTGCGGCTGTGGGAGATGGTTCATGGCGAACACACTGCGCCTCGTCAGTCGCAATAGGAATCACGATGATGACCACAAAGATCGACGATGAAACATTGATGGCGTATGTCGACGGCGTTCTGCCTGACGAGCAACACGCCGAAGTGACCGCACAGATTCTTCAGGATCCGGAGTTGCGCGCACGGGCCGACATGCTTCGTGGCGGTGCCGCGCTAGCCCGGCAGGCACTGGACGCGACATTGAGAGAACCGCTGCCTGAGTCCCTGTTGCAACCTTTCGACACAAAAAATGCGGAAGAAGAAGACCGGAATGTCGTTGATTTTGCGAAAGCGCGACAATCGCGCTGGAGCACACCATTCCAGGGATTGGGGATGGCAGCCGCGGCCTGCGTAACACTTGTTGCCGGAGGTCTGATCGGTTTCTGGCTGCACGGCACCAGCTCTGATTCCGGTGCTCTCGACCCCCGCATTGCGCAGGTGCTGACGACGGCGAACAGCGGCACGGTGGTGCCGATTTCAACCGGAAATGACTCCGCGGACGTGTTGCCCCTTCTGACTTATGTCGACAACAGGGGACGGCACTGCCGCCACTACGTTCACCGTGAATCGTCGCCGGACAGCAAACAGGCCTTTGATGGCGTCGCATGTCGTGAGCCTTCGGGCAACTGGTCGCCGGTCATAACCGTGATGATCGACGCGGCGGACAGCAGCGAGACGGTGTACACGACGGCAAGCGGCGGAATGACGTCGCCGGTTGACGATTTCATCAAAGGCTCGATCTCCGGAGCCCCCGTTGTCGGACCGGCGGAACGCGACCTGATCAGGGACGGTTGGAAAAAGTCGATTGCGAACTAGATGCTCAAGCGGACCCGTCGAAAGAGTATTATCGAACGAATGCAGAGATGGCTCTCATCCGGCCTCTTCAGTAGCGCGCCAGGACCAGTAACGGCTGGCCTTCTCGTCGCCCTGGTCATGATCGCTCTGGCAATGGACCCCGAGGCCAACGCCGCCAAGTCGTCGCGCGAGGATGTGACCGCTGCAAGCGATGCACAGAACAAGGCGGCCGCTCAGAACATGGGCGCCATCACGTCGGCGCTGTGGCACGGCACAGCCTTGCCCGAAAGAATTCCTGCAATCCTTAAACGTGACGACGTGGCCGTCTACCTGGCGGTGCGGAAGCAGGGCATCAGGATCGCGGACATCTGGACCCGGCCGGCAACCGGAATGGACGCCTTGCGAAGCGCGATCGACCAGGTGAAACGCAGCAGCCAGGCCGCCGCGACCGGAGAGGTGGCGGAGCTTGTTTTTGCGTATGCATTCAGGGCCGTTCCCCCGCCCAAGCAGAAGGCGGTTTTCTCGAATCTGTCACGAGGCATTTACGGTATCGAAATCAAACACGGCGAAACGCTGCAGCGCTTCAGCCCTACCCAGATGATCGCATCGAACCGCTCATTCGATCGCGTGATCAAGCGTTTCTCTGAACGCCACAAGGTCGACGTGGTCAACAATGCCGACGCACTCTCCATCAGGCGCTTTGCCGCTGAACAGTATCTCATACACCTCAAGTCGAACCATCGTTCGGTGCGCATGTTTCGGGGCAACCGTCTGGTCCGCGATGATTTCGTGACACAGGGTGCAATCGCGTCTCTCGCGCAAAGGATGTCGGACTGGATGATCCGGAATGTCCGTGACAGCGGGCGCATGACGTACAAATACTGGCCGAGTTCAGGCAAGGAATCGTCGGCGAACAACATGATCAGGCAGTGGATGGCTACTGTCTCGCTTATCCGTGTCGGGCGTCACTACGGTGATCAGTCCGTATTCGAGACAGCGGGACGGAATATCGCCTACAACCTTCGCAAATTTTACATGGATGACGGCACGTTCGGCTCAGTCGAATATGGCGGCAAGGCGAAACTCGGTGCGATCGCCCTCGCCGCGCTTGCGCTTCACGAGCACCCCGGCGGAGAGGCGCTCAGAACCATCGAACGCAGGTTGCGGAACACGGTCCTGAGGCTCCAGGCTGACGACGGTTCGTTCCGGACATTTCTCAAGCCGGCGAGCCGAAACGACAATCAGAATTTCTATCCGGGCGAGGCACTGGTCTATCTGGCAAGTGTCTATGCGCAGACACAGGACGGCGATCTGCTCAAGAGGATCAGGAAGAGCATCGATTATTACTGGCAGTGGCATCAGGACAACCGGAATCCCGCCTTCGTCCCCTGGCATACGATGGCCTACAGCCAGGTGTGGCGACAGACGCGCGACTCCGATCTTGTCGACAAGATCTTTGCCATGAACGATTGGCTCCTCGGAATGCAGCAGCCCGCGTCAGAGCGCTTTCCCGATACCGACGGTCGTTTCTATGACCGTAAACGCCGCCAGTTCGGGCCGCCGCACGCCTCATCCACCGGCGTCTACCTGGAGAGCCTTATTCAGGCGTTCCGCGTCGCGCGGGAAACAGGAGACAACGTTCGGACCGAGAAGTACCGTATCGCCATTCTCCGCGGACTTCGCAGCCTGATGCAGCTCGAGTTCAGAGACAATGTCGACATGTTTTACGTCTCCAAACGTGATCTCGTTCGTGGCGGCATCCGCACGACGGTTTACGACAACACGATCCGCGTCGACAACGTTCAGCACAATCTGATGGCCGTTCTGGAAATCCTGAACGCATTCGAACCCGCCGATTATCTGCCCTGAGCACTCAAGGCAGCCAGGGAAGCGCCAGATACGGATGGTTCACCCAGTACCACCAGTTGTGGTGGAGAAACTGGCTGACAAAGATCTGAACGACGAGGCCAAACCAGATCACGAGCAGAAGCAGGCTCCGAATGAGCCGCGTGAGCAACCAGGACCGATGCGGCGGCGTTCCGCTTGAGCCCCAACCCTCGACGAGTGAAGCAACCACGGTGCCTTGCCAGATACCCGCATCTTCACCGACCACGACCCGGCGTGCGGCGGAAGCATAGAGCCGGGCCGCCCATGCGCGCAGGATCAGCAAGGAAACGAACACGTACCCGCCGCCGAGAAACACAACCAAGGACTTGATGCCGTTGACCTCGTTTTCCGGAAGATCGGCAAACCCCGGAATCAGGCCCTCGACGAAGACCGGGAGCCCACGCAAGCCAAAGATCGGCAACGCGCCCAAAACCGAAAACGCGGCAAGCAGCACATAGCCCCACCCCGCACCGCCGATAAGGCGCCTCACCCGCCGGGTTTCGAAAAATGCACGCCATTGCTGTTCCACCGCCTGATGCGCAAGGCCCATCGGCAGATAGATCATCACGAAGAGTCCGAGCGTAACGCCTAGCAGACCGACAACCGGACCGACCCAGGACTGTTCATAGCCCTTGTTGAACGAGTTTTCCCAGCCGGCCCACCAGGATAATAGCCATAGCGCCGTGAATGGCAGTGTCGCGAGCGCGAGACTGAGCAGACCGCCCGCACCGGTTCGAATGTTGTTCCAGAGGCCACCGAAGAGGCGGCCTCGCACTCCGGTGCCGCGCGCGCCGAGGATCCACCCCGCCGGCTGATGCTCGAATGATGCGTCAAGGCGGCGCAATGCTACGCGCCGCATAAGGCCCATGAGCCAGCCCAGCACGATGATCGCGGTCACCGGCGTCACGCAGAGCAGAGAACCGATCAGCAGATTTTTCAGTCCGCCGATCAGCCGCGCGAACAGGCCACGGCGCATTGGCGCGTCGATCCTCGCCGATATCACCGCCGCGTCCGCCATCAAGCGAAGATCTCCGAAAGTGGACTGTCTTCGGCCGCTCTTGCCTCGAACCCCATGATCGCCGCCACCGTCGGAGCGATCGCAGTTTGATCGACAGCCTTGTCGAGGACCCTGTCCCGGACGATGCCAGGGCCGCAAACCAGAGCCCAGATTTCGTGCGCCGCGCGTGTGTTGAAATGATGCTGAAATGGCAGGGCCAGAAGCGGATTCGCGTCGCGGCCGCAGTCAGGCACGACGACGAAAGCCGTGCGGTCGCGATAGTGCGGGTCGGAATCGACGGCCTTAACCAGACGGGCCAGGCCTTCGTCGATCACCGCGATCGCCCGCGTGTAATGCGAAGCGTTGCCCCAGTGCACATAGTCCGGATCCTGGTAATTGATCATCATGAGCCGGGGCTTCAGCTCCGCCATGGCCCGCAGCGCCAGTTCCGTCAACAGCCGGTCGCCGCGCGGATTGACAAGACCGCTGTCTCCATAGTGCTTCCGCCAGCCCGCCCAGAATTGCTCGATCGGTCCGGACTGCCTGGGCGCAACCTTGCGCGCATCCGCCGCCAGCAGCTTGTCGTATTCCTTCCTTGCGTCGGCAAGCGCCTCATCCGTTCCCTGCCCGGCCTTGAGAATCTGCGCCAGCTTGTAGAGCTTGAACCGGTGCAGGCTCAGCATTTCCGAGCGGTAGGAGATACCGTAGTGACGGTGCACACCGTAGGTGAAGAACTCTTCCTGCGGGCGATCCTCGCCGTTGACCAGCAGAGCCTGGTGTGACGGCACATTGAACGCCTGCCTGAAATATTCGAAAAGCGTCGGCTGCGTCGGCTCGAGGCGGTCGCGCAGGAACTTCGAGCCGGCGTCGCGGTAGCCAAGATACCGGCCGGTCAGGATGTTCAGCGTGCCCTCGGCATGAGAGGTCTCGACACCATCGAGCTGCGCGATCGTCACGTTGGGAATTAACACACCGCGCTTCGCCATGGTGTTCAGAAAGAACGGTGCGTGCGTATGCCTGGGGTCTATCGTCTCGCGCCGCCTCACGCCGCCGCCGAAACGCACGATTATGACGTTTGGCCCGGTATACGCGGCCGCCGTCGCACTGACAGGCGCCAGAGACGTCCCGATGCCCGCGGCAAGACCGGCGTTGAATGTCCGGCGGTCGATCATCTGCTCGTGTCCCTCCTTTGCCGCTACCGCAAAATCCGGGCATCCCGCAGCTCTGACGGACTGCCGATGCCAGAGTGAAATCGCAAAGGCGGACAGACCGTCGTGCAAATGATGCAAAGGCGATCATTGCACTTTCGGCCTGAACGGCCGATGAACCGTTTCGAACCAGTCGTCCGGCGCCCCAGGGTCAGACGCCCTGGACCAGAATCGCGTCGCCGCGGGAGATCTTCAGACGCAGTTCCCGTGCGTCCGCGTACTCCTCCGAGTGATACCAGGACTGCGCGGCGTCGACCGAAGGGAATTCGATGACCACGACGCGCTGGTGAGCCATTTCGCCTTCCAGCACGTCAACAGGTCCTCCCCGGACGAGAAACCTGCCGCCGAAATGCTCGATCGACTTAGGCGACATCGACTTGTAGCGGTCGAAAGCGTCCTGATCGAAGACGGTCTCCTGAAAGATCACATACCCTTTCACGGCAGGCCCTCCTTTACCCTCCGGAAACGGCGGGAACGACAAACACTTCCGCTCCCGGCGACAGCCTGGTGTCCAGGACCGCGCGCTCGCCGTCCACGAAGATGTTCACATGACGCCGGATCTGCGGCGTGGAATCGCACAACCGGTCCCGCATGCCCGGCCACCGCGCGTCCAGTTCGTCGAGCAGATCACCGACTGTACCGGCCGAAATCTGAAGCTCGCTACGGGCGCCCGGAAAGAGGCTGACCAGCGCCGACGTGAGCACGACATTTACCGTCGGCTGATCCGGCAGGGATGCGTCGTCCGGCATGACTGTCTCTCTCCTCGTCCCGGCCTTCACTCCACGACCAGCGTCTCAACCGACAGGATTGACGGCAGATGCTGCGCGATGCACTGCCAGCTTTCGCCCTCATCCGCGCTGGCAAAGAGCGAGCCGGAACTTGTGCCGAAATACACACCGGCCGGCTCCATACTGTCCGTGGTCATGGCCTGGCGCAAGACGCCCAGATAGGCGTTTTCCTGTGGCAGGCCTTCGCGCAGGTCCTGCCAGGTCTCGCCACGGTCCCGCGTCCGCCAGACCGCGGTCTTGCCGTCCGGCAATGTCCCCGTTCAACGGCAGCAGGAACAGCGTGTCCGGATCGCGCGGGTGGACCGCGGCCGGGAATCCGAAGGTCGACGGCAGCCCCTCCTCGATACTCTCCCAGTTCAGTCCGCCGTCCTCGCTGCGATACATGCCGCAGTGGTTCTGCTGGTAGAGCCGGTCCGGCTTGCCTGGCGCCATGACAAGGCAGTGCACGCACTGGCCGTATTCCGGATACCTGTGCCCTTCCGGCATGAAGTCGGCTCTGGTGCCCGTGTTTCTCGGCTGCCAGGAGGTGCCTCCATCGGCCGTGTGGAAAACGCCCGCCGTCGAAATCCCGACCCAGATCTGCTGATCGTCGCCGGGGTGCTGCACGAGGGAATGAAGGATCAGTCCGCCGCCGCCTGGCTCCCAGTCCTGCCGGGACGGATGCTCGCGAAGCCCGGCAATGTGCTGCCACGTCTCCCCGTCGTCATCGCTCCGGAACAGCCCTGCCGGTTCGACGCCCGCATAGAGACGTCCGTTTCCCGGGCTCAGGCTCCAGACCGATTTGATCGGCTCCTCGCCCGGCTGATAGGCCAGTCCCTCGCTCGAATGCGACCACGTCGAACCGAGATCGTCCGATTTCCACACCGCCGGCCCGAACCACTCGTTGCCGCCGCCGCCGTAGATGGTTCCGCTTTCCTCGTCGGCTATGACATGGTTCATGGGCCAGCATTCGCAGTACGGGCCCCGCAACTGCCACGACGTGCGGTCTTCATCGCCATCGAGGACGAACGCGCCCTTCTTCGTGCCCAGAAGGATCAGGAGTTTCCTGCCCATCGTCGACCTCCCTCGTCTGATCGACTTTCAGGATAACATCATATGACGACGTCAATGCGTCACACGGCGGACGCATTCCAGGATCGCGCCTCGTCGACGATCCAGTCCCTGAAGGCCCGCAGCGCCGGATTGGACAGTGCATCAACGGGATAGACCAGGAAGTAGCCGTACTCGCTCAGGGCATCTGAAGAGATGTAAAACAGATTGCCGGCGTCAAGCTCGGGGCGGACAAGTTCGTCATAGAGCGCAACCCCCTGGCCATCGATCACGGCCTGAACGCGGACATTGGGATCAGGGATCACGAGCCCGTCCCGCGCCGACCGGTAAGGCAGGCCCGCCACCCGGTGCCAGTCCCGCCACGCCGGACTGCCCTCCCGGTCGCGCAGCAGGGTGAGCCCGGGCAGGACGGCTTCCAGTCCCCTTTCGCCGACGTCTTCGGCGATCGCTTGGCCGGCGGTCGGAATGGCCGGGCACCGGAACAGGCGCTCCACCTCCATGTCCCTCCAGTCACCGTTGCCCCACCGTATCGCCATGTCGATGGCCTGCGCACGCAGGTCGAACAGATCGATCAGGGGCTGCAGCCGCAGTGTTATGTCGGGATGGTCCGCCATGAAGGTCATCAGACGCGGCGACAGCCAGCGCGACGCGAAGTAAGTCGCCATGCCGATGGTTATGCTGTCGGCCCTCTCCTCCCTCAGGCGCCCGATCTCCTGCTCGACATCGTGGAATGCCGCCTGGGAGACGTGCCACAGCCGTTTGCCTTTCTCGGTCAGCGCGATACCGCGATGCAGACGGGTGAAGACCGGAAACCCGAGTTCCTCTTCAAGGCGCGCGATCTGGTAGCTGACCGCGCCCTTGGTCAGATTCAACTCGTCCGCCGCGGTGGTGAAGCTTGAATGCCTCGCCACGACATCGAATACGCGAAGGTTTTCATAGGATCGAAAGCGCATCCATTCCGTTTAAATTAATTAAACTAACTGAGCAAATCATTTGGATTGCGGCGCGCATGAAGCCTGTGATTTGCTGCATTTGCGTTCAGGATTGCCGGCAGCCCGGAAACTTGCGTCGACTCTATAGGATTTTCGAACAGAATATTTGATCGGGTGGATTGACGATGATCGGCCTGGAAACCACAGAGCATGCACGTTCACACGCACCGCACGGTAACCGCCGCGGCGGCAGAACGGCCCGCGTAGCGAGGCGCGCCGCGGGGAGAGCCCCGACGGCGCCAGCGGTGCTGAAGCGAAACGTGCCGGTGTACAACCTGCTCGACGAGGAAGAACTCCGGAGGCTTGAAGCGCAGGCCGACTGGATCCTGAAGGAGATCGGCGTCGAGTTTCACGGCGACGAGGAGTCGCTCTCCCTGTTTCAGGACGCCGGCGCGTCCGTTGACGGGCACAGGGTCAGATTTGACGAGGGACTCGTCCGGTCGCTCTGCCGGACCGCCCCGCAACAGTTCCGGATGCATGGCCGGGATCCGGCGCGGACCATCACGGTCGGCGGCGATCATGTCGTTCTGACACCGGCATACGGTCCGCCCTTCGTCACGGACCTCGACGATGGGCGCCGTTACGCAACGATCGAGGACTTCCGGAACTTCGTGAAGCTGGGTTACGCGACGCCCTGGCTGCATCATTCGGGCGGCACGGTCTGCGAACCGGTCGACATACCGGTGAACAAGCGTCATCTCGACATGGTCTACGGGCATCTGCGCTTCTCCACCAAGCCGTTCATGGGGTCGGTGACCGCCCCGGAGCGGGCCGAGGATTCGATCTCCATGGCGCGTATCGTTTTCGGCGACGCGTACCTGGACGATCATTGCGTCATCCAGGGCAACATCAACGTCAATTCACCCCTGGCGTTCGACGACACAATGACCGGCGCGCTCAAGGCCTACGCCCGCGCCAATCAGGGCGTGGTGCTGTCACCGTTCATCCTGGGCGGCGCCATGGGCCCGGTGACGCAGCCGGCCCTCATCGCACAATCCCATGCGGAAGCCATGGTCGGCATCGCCCTCACCCAGCTCGTGCGGAAGGGCGCACCCGTCGTTTACGGCAATTTCCTCACGACCATGAACCTCAAGACGGGGGCGCCGACCTTCGGCACGCCGGAAGCCACGCTTTCGACCTACGCCATCGGCCAGCTATGCCGGCGTCTCGGCCTGCCCCTGCGGTGCGGCGGTCACCTCACGGCGTCGAAGGTGGCGGACGGACAGGCCATGCAGGAGTCGGCCGACAGCATGAACGCCGGGCTGATGGCGGGCGCCAACTTCATACTGCACGCGGCAGGCTGGCTGGAGGGCGGCCTCTCCATGGGATACGAGAAGTTCGTTATCGACCTCGACCGCTGCGGCATGATGCACCGCGCCGCCGCGGGCCTCACTCTGAATGAAAATGAACTGGGTACGGCCGCATTCCGGCAGGCCGGCCCAGGCGAGAACTTCTTCGGAACGGAACATACCCTCGAGAACTTCGAAACGGCCAATTACATGTCCGAGCTCGCCGACACCCGGTCCTTTGAGCAGTGGTCCGAGGACGGCGCCGAGACGATCGAAGTTCGCGCCAACCGGCAGTGGAAGAAGATGCTGGCCGAATTCGAAGCGCCGGCCATCGATCCCGCCATTGATGAAGCTCTCCTTGATTTCGTGGAGCGCAAGAAACGCTCCGCCCCGGACCAGTGGTTCTGACGGTCGTCGCCGCCGATCCCGATCGATGCGACCGGCCATCTGCAGAAGGAACAATCGAAATGACTGAATCGACGCGCGAATCCGCCCTCGCCTCACGACACCGCGCCCTGGGATCGGATCTTGAGGACTGGAACGGCATGGGCACGGCCTGGAGCTACAGCACGAACCCGAACGACGAGCATGATGCCGTGCGCGAGGCGGCCGGCCTGTTCGACATGTCGCCGCTGAAAAAAGTGTTCCTGAGGGGCCCGGATGCGGAGAAAGTCGCCGACCATGTCATGACCCGCGACATGTCGCGGGTGACACCGGGAAAAGCCGCGTACGGCGCCGTCCTGACCGAACGCGGAACCGTCTGTGACGATGCCATCGTCGCCAATAACGGCGGTGATGAATGGATGCTCTGCCACGGCTCGGGCGAGAGCATGGAGCGCCTGACGGAATCCGCGCAAGGGCTGAATGTCGACGTCGAACTCGACGACGACCTGCACAACATTTCGCTGCAGGGTCCGAAAGCACTGAGCCTGCTCAATGCCAATTCGTCGACTGACCTGTCCGCGCTGCCCTATTTCGGGCACCACGGGACCGAACTGTTCGGTCACAAGTGCCACGTCTCCCGGACCGGCTATTCCGGCGAGCGCGGCTACGAGATTTTCGCCGACCGTGCGGTCGTCGGCAACCTCTGGGACAATATCCTCGGTCACGGGGAAGCGGACGGCGTCATGCCGTGTTCGTTCGCGGCCCTGGACAAGGTCCGGGTCGAGGCGGGCCTGCTTTTCTTCGGCTATGACATGACGGACGAGCATTCCCCCTGGGAGGTCGGCCTCGGGTTCACCGTCAGCCGCAAGAAGCCGGACTTCCGGGGCCGGAACGCGGCGTTCGACCTTGAAGGCAGGGAACGCTTCGTGCTGGCGGGCATCAGCGCCGATCATGATGACATGCTTGCCGGCGGTGAACGGCTGCTTCATGACGGCACGGACGTTGGCGTGGTCAACAGCCCGGCCTGGTCGCACCGCATGAACAAGTCCCTCGCCCTCGTTCATCTGAGCCCTTCTGCCGCGGCCGCCGGCACGACACTTCAGGTCCTGGGCGACGGGATCGACTGCTCCGCGGTCGTTGAAACCATTCCCTTCTTCGATCCCGGCAAGACAAGGACGCACGCCTAGCACCCATTCCGGTCGTGCAGATTCACCGAAACGCCGCGTAACGCCGACACGGCCTCAAGCATCCAACCGTCCGGACAGTTCGACATTCGTGCGATCCGGGCCCACACTGTCAGGTGGCCCGGTCGCGCGAAGTGGCGCAACACGGGCAGAAAGGACGGCAGGGCAATGGCGGAAAACTACGACATCATCATTATTGGCGGCGGCAACGCCGGCTTCGGCGTATCGGCAATCGCCCATGAGGCCGGCAAGTCGATCGCATTCATCGAAGAGCGGGACTTTGGCGGCACCTGTCCCAATCGCGGGTGCACCCCGAAGAAGGTTCTGGTCGCGGCGGCGCATGCCCTCCACGAGATCGAGTGCGCCGCAACCCACGGGATAACCGTTGGCGAACCGAAACTGGACTGGGGCGCCCTGATCAGGCGCGAGAAAGACATGATCGGGTTCATTCCGGACGCGATGAAAGGCGTGGCGGAGAAACGCGGCGACATCTTTACGGGGTCCGCGAAGTTCACCGGACCGAATTCGGTTGAGGTCGACGGCACGACGCTGGAAGGCGAAAACATCGTCATCGCAACCGGGTCGAAGCCCCGGCCCTTGCCGATCCCCGGGGCGGAACTGATGGTTACATCGGACGAAGTGCTTTCAGAAGAGGAACAGCCCGGCGAGGTTGTCTTCATCGGCGGCGGCGTCATCGCCATGGAATTCAGCCACGTCTACGCGCGGGCAGGCACGAAGGTGACGATCCTCGAGGTCATGCCACGCTTGCTGCCGCGCATCGAGGCGGATGCCGTCGCGGCCATACAGGCCGAAAGCGAACGCATCGGCGTGGATATCAAGACCGGTGTCAACGTTCGCGAAATTTCGCGCGCTGACGGAAAACTCAGGGTCACGTTCGAACATAATGATGTCGAGACATCCGTTGACGCGGATCGCGTCGTCAACGGCGCCGGCCGCATCGCCAATGTCGATACGCTGGATCTGGAGGCGGGCAATGTCGAGCATGATCGCATTGCCGTTTCGATAGACGAGTATCTGCGCTCGACCTCCAACCCTTCGGTCTGGGTCTGCGGCGACGCGCTCGTCACGTCGGCGCAATTGTCGCCGCTCGCAACGTACGAGGGGCGCATCGTCGGCCGCAATATCGTCGACGGTCCGACCGCAAAACCGGACTACGCGGTGGTGCCGAGCTGTGTCTACACGGTTCCCGCACTGGCGACTGTCGGCCTGACCGAGGAAGAAGCCGCCAGCCAGGCCATCACCTTCAGAGCCTCGGTCAACGACATGACCGGCTGGTTCTCGGGCAAGAGTTATGCGGAGACGGTCGCCTGGGCCAAGGTGCTCATCGAAGAAGGCTCGGACCGGATCATCGGAGCGCACATTGTCGGCCACCAGGGCGAGGACCTCATCCACCTCATCGCGTTCGCCATGCGCCACGGCATCACGGCCGGAGCGATCAAGGAAGACATCTTCGCCTTCCCGACATTCTCCTCGGACGTCAAGAACCTGCTCTAGAGGGAGTTTGGTTCAGTTTGAACCTAAGCGCATGAAACGACTCGTCATCGAGGAGCATCGCCGCAGCTATTCCGATCCGATAGCGCTGCAGAAGGGCGAGACGTTGAAGCTGTCCGGACGGGAAGAGATCTGGGATGGCCACAAATGGTTGTGGGCGCAGTCCGGAGACGGCCGTGAAGGCTGGATTCCTGATGAACTGGCCGTCAGAGACGGAAACCGGATGATTGCGGCATACGACTACTCGGCGCTCGAACTGAGCGTTACGCCCGGCGAGATCGTCAATGCCGTGCGCGAAACCCATGGATGGGTGTGGTGCCGAAAGGAAAGCGGCGAAGTGGGCTGGCTTCCGACGCAAGTTCTGGAAAAGCCTGAAGCCAGCCCCAGCCCCGCCCTCACCTCGTGACTTCGGCGCTCGCCACCTGTTTTACGTAGGGGCGAAACTTCAACGCCACTTTCCCGCCGGCCTTGGCCGTGTACCAGTTCCCCTTCCGGGACAGTTTCCCGCACATCGTCTCGCCGTCCGCCCAGGATTTCCACTCGACGCAAAGAGCGCTGCCCTTAAGCCACCAGCGTCCGGTATCGGATGCCATGAACGTGCTGCCCTTGAGCGTGCCGTTGTCTTTGGCCGAAATGGTGAGGACGTGCCCATCGACACGCGCTTCATATTTGCCGGGAAAGAGGCCCCTGATCTCTTTGGAATTCAAAGACGCCGATCCGGCGGATGCGGAGATAATGGAAAACAGCGTTATCGCGAGGAGCGCTGTCACGGTCAGAAATGCGTTGAATATGATCCGGTCGGGAGAAGTTCGCTCGGCCGATATGGCTGCCGGCCGGTCGGTCGTATTTATGGATCTGTTGAGTTCTTTGGCTGCTGTTGTCCGTCGGGTGGTGAGGTTCATGGGAGTCTCCCTTTTGTCGTCACCGTTGTCTGGACGAACCGCATAAACGCCCCACGGTCCGAGTTGCTGCCTTGCTCGTTCGGCCCTCCCCACTCCCGGATCAGACCGTTCCGGGGGCATCCATCAATGGACGATCGTCCCGGGAGTGGGATGGCCAGCCCCCCACTTAGCCGACGGCTAAGTCGGCCGGAACTGGTGGAGGTAAGCCCGCTGGCTTCCGTTACGTTAATGGGAAGTTGACGCTGCGATAACAAGGGCGGGAGCCCCGGAAACCTGAAGAATCGCCGCAGAAGGCACCGATTGATGTTCTTTTAACGCGCCATTGACGCGCGTTTGACGGAGGTTTCACTGCCGAGGGCTAAATGACAGATGTAGGCAACAAACAGAGCAACCGGCATCTGCCCCGGGAGGGGGCAAAAAGGAGAAGACGATGATCGCGGCCTCTAATCAGACAGCAGTTCACGCTCAGGACAACGCCATTTTTGCGCTTATCGTGAAAGCCGCAACCGTGTCAGCCCAAACGGTAGATCGTTGGCTTACGCAGCGCAGCGCACTGCGCCGCCACTTTGCATATGAAACCGGATCCAGCCGGATCCACTGAGGCCGGCAACCTCGTTTAGTTGCCAAAACGTCAGCGGAATCTGTCCCGAGCCCTCGGTTCTGCTGGCGCAAACACCGGAACCGCCCCCTTTCCCTCAAGGGGGCGGTTTTGCGTTGAAGGCATGCACAAAAAGTAGGCGGCAGTGACACCCGATCAGGTCACCGCCACCTCAGGCCGATTGCCCCCGGTCGGGCTCCTCAGACGCCAGAATCGCGGAGGCATGTGCTTTGTGACGTGAAGTCAGGCAGACTGGGCGACCTCAACCTCATCACCGTAAACTTCGGCGTAGCGCTGCAGAGGCAGCATGTCGAAAATCATGTGGATGCGCTCCTGTTCGCCATCGTTATACGCCTCGTGCATCTCATTGTTGTCGAACCACCACAGCTCGCCCTCACGCATCCGGATCTCCTCGTCGCCACACTTCATGTAGCTGCCGGCCGAGCTCTGGAGGATGAGATGATAGCGATCGCGAACCCGGTAATACTCGCCGCGGTCGATATGGGGATACACCCGCCGGCCCGGCATCAGCCTGACGATCTTGGCCCGCCCCATCTCGGCGTAGTGCTCGGTCGCAAACTCCTGAAGAAAACGGCGGGCGAGAACGAACTTCTTTGAAGAGGTCGTGTATCGGCTCTCATGCACATCACGGCGTTCTCGGCCATTGATCTTGGATTTGACCAGCCCTCGCAGCGGTATGGCCTGCGCCTCACGCTGGACAGCAATCTTGTCCTGGCGTCCTGTACTCAATCCCCAGGCGTCGGGTACCGATGCGATCTCGTCCAGGAACGGCTTCACGTCGACGCCATCATTCAATTTGCGGAAGTACTTCATGGGTCTTCACTCCTCTGGCTGGCTTGTCATTGGGTTGAAATCAGTTCACGAGGCGTAACGGATGGTCCGTGGCGACCAATGCCTTGACCGCCTCGGCATCCAAGACCTCCAGCTTTCCGTTTTCGAGGTGCACAACACGATCCGCCGTCGCGGCCCGGGCGGGATCATGTGTGATGTAGATCACCGTGCAGCCGGCCTTCTCGAGAGTCTGATCGAGCAGCAAATTCGCGCCGCGGTCGAGATTGGCATCGGCCTCGTCGAGCAGGAGCACCCGCGGCTTGACCAGCAGGGCGCGCGCGAGAGCGATGCGCGCGCGTTCGCCGGTTGACAATCCCTCACCCTTCTCAGAAACCCGCGTCTTGAGGCCCTTGGGCAAACTCTCGACGAGGCCATCCAGGCCCAGTTCGGCAATCACAGCCCGGATCTCGTCGTCGGTGCGCTCCTCGGCACCGTATGTCAGATTGAAGCGCAAGGTGCCGCGCAGCAGAGGAAGATCCGGTGAAACGATCGCAAATGCGCTGCGAATGTCGTCCCAGACGGTTTCTTTCAGATCCTCACCGTCGAGCAAGACCTTGCCGCTTTCCGGCTCGTAGATGCCAGCGATCACGCGCAGCAGTGTGGACTTGCCGGCGCCGTTCGGGCCGGTAACGGCAATGCGCTCGCCAGGACTGATCGCGAGGTTCACCTCGTCGAGCGTTTGTCCGAACGAAACGTCTTTGAGAACCACCTGGCCCGGACCGTCGGAGAGTGACGCACCCGTGTTGTCCCGATGGTTGCGGCCGACAGACGGCAAGGCCAGGAGCCGTTCCTGTTTTTCCCGGGCTATGATGGCGCCGTTCCAGTATTCGTAGACACGACCAAGGTCCTGAAGCCGGGGCGCAAGCAGTCCGGCGACAACCATTGCGGCGACCACCGCGCCGGGACTCGCATGCCCCATCGAGACCTGCACGGCGCCGACAAACAGGGCACAGACGCCGGCCAGGCTGCCGCTGGCCTCGGACAGCGCGCGGAGCAAGCCCACCACGCGTGCCCTTCCGATCATGGCCAACCGCAAACGCTGGCTCAGGCGCCTGAATCTCTGTCTTTCACGGTCTTCCTGTCCGAATGCCTCGACGACGCCGATATGCGAAACGCGGTCGTTCAGCATCGCCGCGAGCCTGCCGCGGCGACGACGGGTCTCGCGCGTCTGCACCCGCAGGCGCGGGCCGATCAGGAAAGCAAGCGTCAGAGCCACTGTGACGGCCACGGCAACGGCCATCGCGACCACCGGCTCAACAAAGCTGAGCGCGGCGATGGCGAGGAAGGCCGCAAGGCCACTGACCGTCAGGCGGGCAAGTCCCAGACTGACCCATTGTCGCAGAGCTGTGAGGTCACCGACGAAACGCAGCACGATGGCGCCGCGACTCATCTGGCGCGCACCCTCCGCGCCGATCATGGCAATGTGACGGAACAGCGTGAGCCGGACGGAATGAATGTAACTCTGGCCAAGTTCCTCGGCATCGACCTGGCTGCGCCACCGCAACCAGGCTGTCACGATGATGCAGAGTGTCAGACCGCCAGCGAAAACGCCCGCCGACGCAAAGTCCGCCGCAGCGCTGGAGAGCACGAGAGTGTCAAATCCGCGCTTGACCAGCAATGCGGTTAGAACGGCCGTCCCCGCCTGGGCCACTCCATTGGCGACCAGATACGAAAAACTAAGGCGGCGTTTTCCTGATAGCACCGTCGGCAACGGCATGAGCAACCTCGCTGGCATTCATGACAGATTCAGCCAGACAACGGTCGGGGCGCGGAATTATTCCCGTGCCTTCGCAATCGAATTGCTGCGGAGAGGGCGCAAGTTCAAAAAAGTGAATGAAACGATAGAGTTATAGCCCGATCTTGAATCAATTCGTGCCGATCAGACTCTGACGATCTTGCCCGGATTCATGATGTTCTGCGGATCGATGGCGGTCTTGATGGCCGCCATAAAGTCGGTCGCAGGGCCGAGTTCACGCTCCAGATAGGGCATCTTTCCCTGGCCGATGCCGTGCTCGCCCGTGCACGTTCCTTCCATGGAAATGGCGAGATCGTTGAGCCAGCCAATATACCGGTCCGCCCGGGCGGTTTCCTCGGCACTGTCCTGGTCGACCAGCAGCAGAACGTGAAAGTTGCCGTCGCCCACATGGCCGACAATCGGCGCCAGAAACTCGAACTCTTCCGCCTTCTGCTGCGCGGCGGCCACGCATTCGGCCAGACGCGAAATCGGAACGCACACGTCCGTGGAGTGCCCTTGCGCGCCCGGCCGCAACTGCAGCGCCGCCCAGTAAGCGTCATGGCGTGCCTGCCAGAGCTTGTTGCGCTCCTCTGCATTCGCGGTCCAGACGAACCCCTCGCCTCCGAACTCGCCAGAAAGTTCACCAAAGGCTTCCGCCTGCTCGCCGACGGCACTTTCACTGCCATGAAATTCCAGCAAAAGCAGCGGTTGTTCCGGCAGATCCAGGCCGGAATATGCATTTGTCGCCCTCACCATCAGGGCATCGAGCAACTCGATGCGCGCCACCGGAATACCGTACTGGATAGTCGCGATAACGGTGTCGCAGGCGGCTTCCACACTGGGGAAACTGCAGGTCGCCGAGGAGATCGCTTCGGGAATGCCGTGCAGCTTCAGTGTGAGTTCCGTGATGACGCCGAGCGTACCTTCGGCCCCGACCAGCAACCGCGTCAGGTCGTAACCGGCCGAGCTTTTCTTCGCGCGCTGGGCGGTCTTGATGATCCGCCCGTCCGGCATCACGGCCGTCAGGCCGAGCACGTTGTCTTTCATGGTGCCGTACCGCACGGCATTCGTCCCTGACGCCCGGGTCGAGGCCATCCCGCCGAGACTGGCGTCAGCACCGGGATCGATCGGAAAGAACAGTCCCGTATCGCGGATGAATTCGTTCAACTGCTTACGGGTCACCCCGGGCTGCACGACACAGTCAAGGTCTTCGGTGTGAACGGCAAGAACCTGGTTCATGTCGCGAAAGTCTATTGAGATTCCACCGGCGGGCGCGTTGACATGGCCTTCGAGCGATGTGCCTGCACCGAACGGAATGACGGGCACACGGTATTCCGCACAGACACGCACGATCTCCGCCACCTCTTCGGTCGATGCGGGAGTGACCACCGCGTCCGGTGCCTGATTGGTGATCCACGTGGTTGTATGGGCGTGCTGCTCCCGAACAGCACCACCGGTCTGGAGACGTTCGCCAAACTGCTGCCTGAGGACGTCAATCGCCGTCTCAATCCCAGCATCGTTTCGGGGCAACGCCGCAATTACAGCCATGTCTGCTTTCTCCGGTCCGGCAAGGTTCCGCAGTTCTGGTTTGAACAACGCAGGCGGATTGATCTGCATCAACGTCCGGCCGCGCACGCATGGTAGTCAGAGTGGCAAAGATAGCCACTTAAACCCTTACCCCGCCAGACACATTTTGTCCGTCTGTTTCCCGGGGCCATCATCGAGGCAGTCTGATGAACCACAAACATCGCAAGGTCTTGCATTCCCTGTTTGCCCACCCGGTCAGCGCAAACATTTCAACCCGCGCTGTCGAAGCGGTTATCAAGGAACTGGGCGGCGAGATCGAGCAGCGTCATGGCGGCAGGTGGGGCGTCCGGCTGAACGAGCATTTCGCCGAGTTCTCTCACAACGCGCATTCGCTCCACCCGAACCAGGTTCGCCAGATGGCAAAGTTCCTGAAGTCGGCCGGCGTGGATCCGGATCAGGACTATCCGCTCTAGGACTTGATTTCCGATCCGAGGGGAGAAACCGGGATCATGCGCGCTCGCGACATCATGACGTCACCGGTCTTCACGGTGGCCCCCAGGACACCGCTTGTAGAGGTTGTCAATCTGATGCTCGACCGCCGGATCAGCGCGGTTCCAGTGGTCGATGACGGCGGCATGCTTCTGGGGATTGTAAGCGAAGGCGATCTGCTCCGCCGGAAGGAACTGGGGATTGCGCCGGAACAATCCTGGTGGCTGAAGGCCCTGGGCGCAAAGGCCGCTCTGGCCGACGAGTTCGTCAGGGCCCATGCCACCCGCGCCGAGGAAGTGATGACCGAGGATGTCCATGCAATTGGCGAAGACACGCCTTTGCCTGATATCGCGAAACTTCTGGAGCGCAACCGGATAAAGCGCGTGCCGGTCGTTTCAAATGGCAGGGTCACCGGAATTGTGAGCCGCGCCAACCTGCTGCAGGCGCTCTCCGTGAACCCGGCGAACACCGTCCCGCATCCGACAGACACCGACAGAGTGATCCGCGCCCGGGTTCTGGAACACTTTGCCCGGAACAACGCCATGGATATCTCCCACCTCAACCTCGTTGTGCAGGACGCAAAGGTCTTTCTTTGGGGAAGTCTCGCGTCCGTGGCAGACCGCGACGCATTGATCGACCAGGCAGGCCGTGTTCCGGGCGTGGCCGATGTTGTCGACAACACGCAGGTGTCGGAAGCGAAGCGTTAGGCCGTGTTGGCGAACGCAATACCGCTGATCGCCGGCGCCGCCTTCTGGGTCTACCACAGGCTCAAGGAGAGAATTGAGTTCCCTGAGCATGAGATTCGGCGGCTGAGGCAAGTACTGGACACTTTAAAGCTGCCCGAAGTGAAGCCCACATTTGATTGAACCCGGAAGCAGGAGACCCCGTCAATCTTCCGACTCACCAAGCGCGCTCGCGAGGCGATCACAATACGTCTCGACCACTTTTACGCGCGCAAACCGCTTGTCGTTGCCCTCGACCAGTGTCCACGGCGCCGCGGATGTGCTGGTGTACTGAACCATGTCGTCCACGGCCTGTTCGTAGTCGTTCCATTTGTCGCGATTGCGCCAGTCCTCGTCAGTCAGCTTCCAGCGCTTGTGCGGGGTTTTCTCGCGCAACTTAAACCGCGCCAGTTGTTCGTCCTTGGAAATATGGATCCAGTACTTCAGGAGCACGATGCCGTGTTCGATGAGCTGTTCCTCGAAATCGTTGATCTCACCGAACGACCTTTGCCACTCATCCTCTGTCGCAAATCCCTCGATCCGCTCCACCAGAACGCGCCCGTACCAGGACCGATCGAAAATCGTGATATAGCCCGCACGGGACAGATTGCGCCAGAAACGCCAGAGATAGTGCTGCGCCTTCTCCTCGTCTGTCGGCGCCGCAATGCCGTGGACCTGATAGTTCCGCGATTCGAGCGCCATGTTCACGCGTCTGATCGCACCGCCCTTGCCTGCAGCGTCGGGCCCTTCAAAGAGCAGTATGCTCGAGATCTTTTCTTCCTTGGCTCTCAGGTGAAGCCTGTGCAGGCGCGCCTGGAGTTCGACCAGTCGCTCGGCGTAGTCCGCCTTCTTCAGCTTCTTCGCCATGTCGAGCCGGCTGAGCACGGTGATCGCGTTGGCGGACAGTTGATCCTGACGCGGCGCCTTGCCGCCGTTCGGGGATTTGGATTTCTTGGCGACCGCCGCCTTTCCGACTTTCCCGGCGACGGCATGTTGACGTGCGGCTTCCGTCAGCTTTCGACGCAGGCCGTCCCGCAGGATGGTGGCAACCGTGACCGAACGGTAGTTGGCATCCGCGCCTTCGACGACGGTCCAGGGCGCCACGCCCCGGTTTGTCCGCGCGATCACCTGTTCGGCGGTGTCGATGAAATTGTCGTAGATTTTCCAGTTTTCCCAGTCGCGCTTGGTCACGCGTGCCCGGGTCAGGGGATCTCCTTCGAGACTCTTCAGCCGCTTCTCCTGGGCATCCCGGCTGAGGTGCATCCAGAATTTATGGACCAGCGCTCCATCCCGGGCGAGCGCGTGCTCGAACCGTATGATCCGCTCAAGCCTCTTGAGGAACGTCGCCTCGTCAGTGGCACCGTGAACGCGATCAAGCACCACCTTTGAGTACCAGGCACTCAGGAACATGCCGATACGCCCGCGCGGCGGCAGGTCGCGCCAGTACTGCCAGAACTCGGGGCGTTCCCGTTCATCATCGCCCGGTTCGTCATACGCCCGGGTCACGAGCCAGCGCGCATCCATCCATTCATTGAGCAGGCTGACACTTTCCCCCTTCCCCGCGCCGTCAACACCGGCAAAAAGCATGATCACCTGGAATTGCTGTCCCCGCCGCAATTCGTCCTGCAGTTCCAGCAGGTCTTCGCGCAGCGCCGGCGCCATCTTCTTGAAATCCGCCTTCGAGATGGTTCTGCCGAGTTCGGCTGTTTCAAACATGACTTTCCCCTCAAGTCAGGCGTCCGCAGGGCAAGGTCCCTGCCCGCCACAAGACTCCGAGCTTAACAAGTGAACCAATCCGTCCGATTGACCTGGGTCAAACAAGGCGCAGCACTGACGGAGAAAAAACAGTCAGCGCAGACACTTAGACCGTCATCCTGAAGCCCTTGTTCCATCAGCATAGTCGGAATTCGCCGGTCTGAACAAATCGCCGATGAAAATCAGGCGTCTTTTTTGCGTTTTTCCGTCACGTTGAATTCTTGATCCGGAAAGTCCTCCGGGCCTGTCTTGCCATCGTCGCGCTGTGCCTGGGCGGCGCGCGCCGGCAATCACCTGTTAATACGCTGTCTCTAAACTGGCTTCATGATTCCCGAGATCCTGAACCGAGCCGTTTCCAGTCATCAGTCCGGCGGCGCCTGGCGTCCGCGGCTGACCGCGATAGCGTTGGCGCTCGGGCTACTGACATTTGTCGCGGCGTTCTTCGGTCCAACCGTCCAGATCTGGGATGACAGTCTTCGGGAACAAGCCGTTTCGACTGCCGAGCAACCAATCACCGTGCTCGGTGTCACGATGACCATGCGCTACGCGAAAGTCGAAAAGCGCGGACTTCTGCGGCAACCGATGGTCATCTTCCTGATCGCGGTTCTCACGGGCGCATTCGCCGCCGTTTCGATCGGGCTGCGGAGCTTCGCGAAGGGCCGTCAGAATTTGTCCGCCGGCCTTGCCGTTCTGGCGGGCGGAGGCGCGGTGGTTATGACCTTCATCCTGGTGCCCGCATCCTGGATGTTCTTTGTCATGCTGATACCGGGCATGGCCGCAATGGTCGCCGCGGCGACATTTGCAACCGGCAGCCCCGCGGCGGCAGACATGCCGCCGCCGGCCGGCTTCGACGCCGGCGGCAACGGACTCTGAAACGACTGTCTTTCAAGTGCGCGAACGCAAATGCTGACCGGCATCAGCGCTCCGCCCATAGCGAGAAACTCAGCGGCAGCCACGGCCTGTCAGGCCAGCGCCACATGCCGTGCTCATCGGCCACCTGGCATTCATACATGCGCCACGGCGCGGAATCGTGCTCATGCAGCCACTTGAGCGTGAGCCCGGCATCGATGAGCGCGGTCAGTATGTCCCCCATCGGATGGACCCACTCGAAACAGGCCTCGCTCTTGAGTGCCGGAGCATCGCCCACATAGTCCTTGGGGTCCCGCTCGACATAGGGCTCCTTGGCAAAGTACGGCCAGAAGTAACCCGGCAATGTGCTGCCTTCGACCCGGGTCTCGTCGTCAAAGACGAATGCCGACGGATGTCCTTCCGCCATGTAGAGCGCGCCACCGGGCTTGAGGAAATGCGCAACCACATTCGCCCATCCCCTTATGTCCGGCAGCCAGTTGATCGCACCCCATGTGACAAAGACCCGGTCAAAGGAGGCCGGCTCCGGCAGGACCGTCGGAGCGTCGTAGAGATCGCCCTGCACGAAACGCGCGCGGCCGTCCAGGCCGAGCTCCGCGGCGAGAGATCCGGCCGCATGGACCGCCTTGCCGGAAAAGTCATATCCGACGACATCCGCACCCCTTTGGGCGAGTGTCAGGGAATCGCGCCCGAAATGGCATTGCAGGTGCAGAACCCGCAGATCATCGACCGGTCCGAGCTCCGCCTCCTCGATCGGGTGCAATTGGCCCTTCCCGGCACGCAGGTCCGAGAGGTCGTATTCCGCCGCATCGAGGTGCAGATCGACCATCTCGTCCCATGTGGATTGGTTGGCGGTGCGCCAGTCGCCGTCCTTTGAACCGGTCATGATCGCCTGCTTCCAGTAAATTTCCGTCGCCACCGATTAGCAGAGTGGTTCACCGGAGGACAGCCAATTTGAGGATGGATCGAGGACCGCGATTCTATACGACGTCATCCTTGCCGGAGCGAAGCGACCGCAAGGATCCAATTACCGGTTCATCTGACCGCAGAAAACGCCATTGGATTCTCGGTCTCGCTGTACGCTCGACCAAGAATGACGGCTCACCGGGCAACCGGTTTGTCGATGCCGGGGAATTCCATTCGCAGACTGCGGTAACTGCACTCGCCGGACCGGTAGCGCCGCCTCACGCCACCTTGTCGAGCAACGGCTTGAGGCTGGGATGAATATTGGGCGACTCGGTCTTGATGAAGACCAGAAGCGCCCGCTCGGTGTCGTCGAACGTGCCGTCTTTTCCGATCCTGTCGGCGAGCCAGTCCGCCTCGTCCATCGTCACGCTTTCCGAAGCGGCGATCTCGACGGCCCGCCGCGCGGCGATGTCGGATTCCTCATACTTGTAGGCATCGACGACACCCCGCAGGCCGCCGGCCAGAATCTTCCCGACGAATTGCCCGACGCCGGCCTCGGTGTCGTCGAGCCAGGCCTCGCGCCGGAGTGCCTCTTCCCGGTCGGGCGACTGATATCCGCGCGCCGCCATGAGATAATTGGCGACCGCCTTGACGAACAGATCGGTCCAGCTTGCGTCATTGGCGCCATGCGTCACGGCATCGTTGATGTCGAACAGCATCTCCGCCTCCGCGCGCGAGACCGCGACACCCGCCCGGCCGCCGCAGGCGTAGAGGACGCGCCGCAGCAGGTCGACTTCCGCGCGGCCGATCTGCCCGGGCTTGAGTTCAAGCCCGCTCCGCGTCGGCCCCTCGCCCTTCAGCACCGCGTTCTTGACGTGCTCCATGGCGAACCGCTGCAGGCCCTCCGGAACCTCGCTGCTGGTTTCGAGCACCTTGATCATGGCTTCGAGTTCGGTTGCGTTCTTGACGATCCCGTCTTTTGAGACGCGGTCGATCAGCCAGTCCCCGTTTTCCGCCGACACATAGCCGTGGGGTTCGCTCTGGTGCACCGCATAGTCAACAATCGCCTCGACGAAAAAGTCCGCCCAGGAACTGTCGTACCAGTCGCACAGGTCATTGAGCCGGAACAGCGCATCGGCCTCGTGGGCACTGATACGGTGGTCGCCGCCATACATGACCCGGCGCAGCATGCCGACGTCTTCGGCGTCGATATGTCCTTTGGAAATAAGTGTTTCGAAATCCACCTGAGTGCTCATCGGATCTTCTCCTAATATCCGCTGTCACCAACCGATGTGGCCCTATGGCGGTCGATCGTGCCCTCTAACACTTTCCAAAATCCTAACGGATTCCCGGCGAGACACACCCGAGGCCGGTGTCGATGACACGTGATTTCGCCATCGGCGCGACCTGGGATAGGCTTTATGTGCTGGGGTAACCGGAGGAATTCACTCATGGCACTGCGCAGATACATCATTGAACGCGACATTCCGGAAGTCGGAACCTTCGAACGCGAGCAACTCCGTGGCGCCGCCGCCAAATCGAATGAGGTGCTTCAGGACCTCGGTCCCGATATCCAGTGGGTCGAGAGCTTTGTCGCCGGCGACAAGACGTTCTGCGTTTATCTCGCAAAGGACGAGGATATCATCCAAAAGCATGCGGAGATCAGCGGCTTCCCGGCGACGAAGGTCACCGAAATCTCGAAAATGATCGACCCGACGACCGCGGCTTGATGCACTCATCAAGAACCGTCGTCATCCCCGCGCAGGCGGGGATCCAGAACGACAGAAATGCAGGTTGCGAATCTGCTCTGGATTCCCGCTTTCGCGGGAATGACGATTTCCTTTCCCGCTAACCGATCGGACCGCCGTCGTCGCGGGTCACGGCAACGATGGCCGAACGCGGCACGGTCTCGCCGCCGTCCGGGAAGTGGCTGTCGCCCTTCTCGCCCGGATGCTGGATTCCGACGAACAGCGACTTGCGGTCGGAACTCCAGGCAAACCCGGTGATCTCGCACTCCTTCGGGCCGACCATGAAGCGCTTGATTTCGCCGTTTGCCGGATCGCCAACCAGCATCTGGTTGTTACCCATGCCCTCGAAGTCGCCCTTGTTCGTGTAATTGCCGTCGGTCTGGATCCACAACAGTCCGGTGCTGTCGAAGGCCAGACCGTCGGGCCCGTTGAACATGTTGTCGGACGTAATGTTGGCCGAACCGGCATACTCGTAGGACAGCACCTTGGGATTGCCCGCAAGGACGAACAGATCCCATGCAAAGCCCGGGGCCGTGTGATCATCGTCATCGGGAGTCCAGCGCACGATCTGGCCGAAATCGTTGGCAACGCGCGGGTTTGGACCGTTCGCGCGGGTGTCGTCACCACCCTTGTTCGGCCTTTTCCCACGATTCTTGTTGTTGGTGAGACAGCAATAGATCTGGCTGCTCTTCGGGTCAGCCGCCACCCATTCGGGCCGGTCCATGGTCGTCGCGCCGACGGCGGACGCCGCCTGGCGCGTGCGAATACAGATCTCGGCCTGCGAAGACAGGCCGGTCGATTCTGGTGTCAACGCAACCCATTCGCCATGCATGTTGTCCGCGAATTTGGCAACGTAGAGTGTGCCGCTCTCGAGCAGATTCCGGTTATTGCCGCCTGCCGCATACTTGCCGTCACTGACGAACCGGTAGATGAACTCGCCGCGCTCGTCATCGCCCATATAGACAACCACCTGGCCGTTCTTCGCCAGGACCACTTCGGCATTTTCGTGCTTAAAGCGGCCAAGAGCTGTGAGCTTGCGCGGCACGAATGTCGGGTCCAGCGGATCGACCTCGACCACGTATCCGGCCCGGTGCGGCTCGTTCGGATGCTTCGACATGTCGAAACGCTCGTCCGCCAGCGCCCAGTTGTAGCCCCAGTCCTTCTTGCCGAGGCCGTATCGCTTCTGGTCGCCGTTTGGCTCGAAGTCATCAGCACTCGCCGAGAAGTAGCCGTTGAAATTTTCCTCGCAGGCGAGATAGGTGCCCCAGGGTGTCCGGCCGTTGCCGCAGTTGTTCCAGGTGCCGAGCGATGTCGTGCCGGTCGAGTCCGCCGCCGTCTTCAGCAGATCGTGGCCGCGCGCAGGCCCGGTGATTTCGGTCGGCGTGTCCGCGGTGACCCTGCGGTTATAGGAGGAATCCTTCACGATCTGCCATTTGCCGTCCTTCTGGGCGATCTCCACCATGGTCAGGCCGTGCGCGGCCTTGCCCTTGCGCACGTCATCGGCATCCTCGGGAAGTTTCGTCGCTCGATTGCCGTAGATGATGCTGCGGTTGGTGTATTCGTTGTTGACGGCAAGGACGTGCTTGTCGCCGTCCGCAAACAGCGACATGCCGTCGTTATTGTCGCCGAAAGCCAGTTCCTGGCTCTCGCCGGTCCCACGCGTTGTCTGATCGAACGCCATGCTTTTCGACCAAAGCTCATCGCCCCATCGCGCGACGGTGTGCCAGCTGTAGCCCGGAGGTACTGTCACCGTATCGAGCGTGTTGGCGGCGACCGCCTCGAAACCGAGCCGGCTCGCGGTCGCAGCCGCCGCCGGGGTCGGCGTCAACGCGGACGTGCCCATCACGAACGCCGTCGTCCCGACGGCAACGCTGCCGGCAAGGAATTCCCTGCGGCTCACGGCACGCTCGACAACCTCCTCGAAGCCTGTGACCTCCGGCCCCGGATTGCGCAGTTCGTCGAATTCATCGAAAGAAAGCTCGCATTGAGCTGTGGTGTCTGACATGTCTTGACCCCCTTGTCTTTTCAGTTGGCTGTATTTTCAGCACCTCTCGATCCGCGCTGCTTCAGCAATGCGGAAGATGTCCCGCCAACCTCAAACCAAATCACAACATGACTATGACGATCCGGCACGCGCATAATGTCGCACGATGTCATGAGACCTGAACGGACTGCGGGTGAAGTGACAGAAACAACAGGGGCCACGATTCCCGGGAAATGCACATGCTCGACCGACTGTTTCGGAAGAAAAAATCGAGGGTCTTCCTGGGAACCATCGCGGTCGCGCCGAGGACTGACTTGAAGCGGTTCCTCGACGAACCCGACATATTCGCTGGCACCAGCCTGGATCAGGGTGTCCGCAAGAGTCTAGAGGACCTGTTCGCGCTTCCGCCCGCGGCGGATGTGGAACAACCGGGCGACACCGATCTTGGTGTCGATATCATGGTCACGAGATTTCAGCTGGGCGAAGCGTTATTCATCGGCCTCGGCAGATTTGGCTTACCCATCTTCTGGAGACCCAAAGTGATGGTGTCTTCGCGTCTCTTCTACCTGCGGTCTGGAAAAACGAAAGCAGCGTTTTCCGTCGCCGAAAAAGTGAAATGGCGGCATTTCCTCAAGAGAGCGCTCAATCCGGCTATCATTTTCGGGATCAGATCGATGTATGACGAACAGGATCTGGATCATCTTTTGCAGAATGCCTGCCACAAGCTGCTGCTGAAGATGAACAAGAGAGTCTGAGATCACTCCTCGTAAAACCGCTCCGTAATATGCCGTCCGGTCCAGCGGCCGTAGCGCCACGAGGTCAGAAGCCCGTGGTCCGCCGGCCAGTCTTCGGGCACGGGGTCGAGGCCCTGGCTGCCCCAGGGGTGGCATCGCATCAGACGCGACACTGTCAGCCAGCCGCCCCGCCAGGCGCCGTGGCGGGAGATCGCCTCTTCGGCATAGGTCGAACAGCTCGGGACATGACGGCACGTGGCCGGCAGAAATGGTGACAAGAACCACCGGTAAGCTGTTATCGGCGCACGCAAAACGGCGACGGCGACACGCTGCGATACCGACCGCGTGCTTGCCCGGGCATCTGCCTTTGTCGTTGTCATTTGTGTCATCCGGCCATCAATGCTTGTGGCCCTGCGGCGTCACTCGGCGGCGGCGCTCTCCGCCCGTTTGGCTTCGATCTGGCCAATCGCATCCTCGACCGCATCGAAAGTCAGCAAGGTCGAGGCATGCCGGGCCTTGAAGTCGCGCACCGGCTCCAGAATGGCGAGATCCGCCCACTTGCCCTCCGGTGGCGGTCCGTCTTCCTTGAGCATAGCCCGCATTTGCTGCCCGATTTCCCGCAGTTCACCGGCGGTCGAGCCGATCACATTATGCGCCATGATCGACGATGACGCCTGCCCGAGGGCGCAGGCTTTGACGTCATGCCCAAACGCGGTGACGACATCGCCATCCATTTTCAGGTCGATCGCGACTTTGCTGCCACAAAGACGGCTATGAGCGACTGCGGTCGCGTCCGGCTCCTCAAGCCTTTGAAGCAGCGGAATATCAGCCGCAAACTGCAAGATCCGCTTGTTGTAGACTTCGTTGAGCATAGTCTTCCGCCATCGCTGCCACGGCGTCGTCCACCGAATGACTCTTTGTACGACCCCACCGCAATATAGGTCGCAACGTCGTACCGACCATCACCTGTTGAAGCGGTTTGCCAGCTCTCTGCCTCCGCTCCATTCAGTCAGGTCCGCCAGGGGATTAAACCCTGCGGACCCGCGACTGTATACCCCTTCGCCTGTCAATGAACAATTGCTGCATGCCACCGTGGCCAAGGCCTTCAAACCACCAATTGCGAAAATCCATTGGCACGGACTGTAAGGATCGTTTCCAGGCACTGTCAGCCAACAAAACCGTATACTCGCGCGTGCCTGGCGACACAACTTCACATCACGAAAATCTAATGGGCTTGATTAAATTGATTTATTTACGGGTGTTTTACTTTAAATACCGATCTCGTTTCGCGGAAATACAATTTTAATTCAAATTTTCTACAACGGATTTATCGAAGTTTACTTTTACGTTGCGGGAGATGCGATCATGAAGGGCATCGTTTTTTGTGAATTCCTGGACATGGTCGACAGCGTGTTTTCGCCTGAAATGACGGAGACACTGATCGACAGTTGCGACCTGGCCTCTGGCGGCGCCTATACCGCCGTCGGAACATACGATCACGATGAGATCATCACTCTGGTCGCTGCCTTATCCAAAGAGACCGGTGCCCCGGTTCCCGAATTGGTCAAATCGTTCGGCATTCATCTGTTCGGCCGTTTTGTAGAGCTCTATCCGGACTTTTTTGAAGGCGTCGACGATGCCTATGATTTTCTGGAAAGTGTTGACGCCAAGATTCATGTCGACGTCAAGAAGCTGTATCCGGAAGCGGAGCTTCCCTCGATTGATTGCGAGCGGGTCGACGAGGCCCGGTTTGTCCTGCTCTATGAATCCGGCCGCGCCATGGGCGACCTTGCTGAAGGTCTGATCGAAAGTGCCATCACGCATTTCGGACAGCCGATCGAAATGGTTCGTCATGATCTGAGTTCGGGCAGTCAACAGCGGGTCAGGTTCGAACTCACCAGGTCCGGTGCCTGAGCCATGACGCCGGACATGTACGAAAAGCGGCTGGCGCGGGAGAAAAAAGCCCGCGCGGCAGCCGAGGCGCTGCTTGAGTCGAAGAGTGCGGAACTCTTCGATGCCAACGAGCAGCTCAAAAAGACTGCATCCGAACTCGAATTGCAGAGCTCCCAACTGAGCGCAATCTTCGACAACGCGCTGGCCGGAATCTGCGTTGCGAATTCCGACCGCATGATCGTGAATGCGAACGCTTACGCTCACCGTGTGCTGGGTTACGAAGAAGGGGCGCTGAAGGGCAAACAGCTCACCGAGGTTTTCTGCCCGGACTACGTAGCGGCTACCGGCGCCGTGGGGCTCAATGCCGTGGACCTGTCGAAACGGTCTGGCGAGGAGACAACGGGCATAACAAGGGCCAACGCGTCTGTACCCCTGGAGATGTCGCCCTCCGAGCTGTTTCTCGGCGAGCAACGCTTCACGCTCTGGATCTTTCAGGACATTACGCAGCGCAAGGCTGATGAGGAGGCGCACAGACAGCTGGAAAAAGAACTGCTGCAGGCGCAGAAGCTCGAATCGCTTGGCACGCTCGCCAGTGGAATAGCGCACGAGATCAACACGCCCGTACAGTTCATAGGAGACAATCTGCATTTCCTCGCCGATGCGCTTCGCGAACTGCTTGACCTCTGCAAGCACGAGCCCGAAGAACGCCGGCCTGCTGCGATCAAAGGCAGCCGGAATTCAAGCGATGGAGCATCGGATCTGAATTATTTCGAGACCGAGGTTCCCGATGCGATTTCCCAGAGCATCGAGGGGATCGACCGCATTTCCGAAATTGTCTCCGCAGTACGGGAATTCTCCCATCCCGGCACCAGGGAGAAGACTGAAGTCGAATTGCAGAGGGCCATTGAATCCACAATTACGATCGCCCGGAACCAGTGGAAATACATTGCCGAACTGGATACCGAATTCGATCCCGAGGCAAAGACCGCATATTGCGTTCCCGGCGAATTCAATCAGGTCATTGTCAACCTGATCGTCAACGCCGCCGAAGCCATCGGAGACGTCGAGAACGGCGGACAGGGACACATCAAGGTCTCGACCGCCGCCGTCGAAGATGGTGTCGAGATCAGGGTCGCCGACAACGGCTGCGGAATTCCGGCAGAAGTGCAGCCCAACATTTTCGATCCGTTCTTCACCACCAAAGACGTCGGCAAGGGTACGGGTCAGGGCCTGTCGCTTGTTCATTCGATCGTTGTCCAGAAACACGGCGGCAGGATCCGCTTCGAGACCGCCCCGGAAACGGGAACGACGTTCATCGTGTTCCTGCCGCATGGGGCGGAGGACATTACGCAACACGTCGCCTGAGGAAGTGTCATGAACAAAAAAGTGCTGTTTGTTGACGACGACACCCGGATCCTGAGCGCGTTCCAGCGCCGGTTACGCCGGAACTTCGATTTCCAGATCGCGTCCAGCGCACAGGACGCCCTTGAGATACTCTCAAAGGACGGTCCGTTCGCCGTTGTGATCAGTGACCAGCAGATGCCAGGCATGAAGGGCATCGAATTCCTCAAGGAGGTGATGACGCGCGACCCGATGACCGTGCGGATCATGCTGACCGGCAATGCCGATCGGGAGACGGCCGTCGCCTCGGTCAACGACAGCGCCGTCTACCGCTATCTGAACAAGCCCTGTCCGATTGAAGTGATCGCCGAAACGATCGACGAAGCCATCAGGGAGTATGGCACGGCGGCGGCGGAGAAGAAGCTGCTTGAGGAAACCCTGGCGGGAAGCGTGAAGGTCCTTGTCGACGTCCTGGCTGCGAATGAGCCCGAGGCATTCAACGCGGTTGCGAACCTGCGCAAGAACGGGCAGCGCTTTGCAAGATTCCTGAAACTGAGGAAGACGTGGACACTGGACATGGCGATCATGCTGTCGCCCATCGGCCAGGTCATGCTGCCACCCCAGTTGAGAGCAAAGCTGGCGCTGGGAAAGCCGCTGAACGACGTCGAACAGGACCTTGCCCGCAGAGCGCCGGAAGTTGCCCGCAATCTCCTGCTCAACATCCCCCGCTTGAAGGACGTTGCCGACAGCATCTACTACATGGATAAGGGATATGACGGATCGGGTTTTCCGGATGACAGGGTCGCGGGCGACGAGATCCCGTTGAATGCGCGCATTCTCTGCCTGCTCAAACACCTGACCGGCGCCGAGCACCAGGGGCTGCCGGATGCCGACGCTTTCGAAGCGCTCGATGCAAAAGCTCATCTGTTCGACCGTGATCTCCTTGCGCAAATGCGCACCTGCTTCCTGAACCCGGCAGCGAGCGAAGAAACGCAGATTGTCAAAAGATCTTTGAAAATCGCGGAACTGCTGCCCGGGGACAAAGCCGTCAATGACGTGAAGACGCAATCCGGCGAACTCGTGCTTGCCCGTGGCAATGAGTTCTCCGACGCGGTGATTGAGCGGATCAGACAGTTTCACAAGATGCGGCCTCTGGCCGAGCCCGTCGAGATAACGCGGGAAATCACAGTCCCCGTTGACGGCGACAAGGATGCGGCCTAGCGGTCGGATCCGGACCGGACAGGTTGGTCGGATTTGAACATGAACCCCGGCGGTGCAGCACATATTCTCTATGTCGACGACGACGCGAATTGCCTGCGCGGCTTCGAACGGACCTTGCGGAAGTCGAGGCCCGAGTACGAACTGACGCTGTCCGATGATCCGGCCGAAGCACTGCAGCGATTCAACGACCAGGACTTCGACCTGCTCGTAACTGACATACAAATGCCGGGCATGACGGGCATTGACCTGCTCCGTGAGACCCGCCAATCCAAGCCCCATATCCCGAGCATGATCCTGAGCGGCATCGCGGACTTTCCCATGGCGCTGACGGCCATCAACGAGCTTCAGGTTTTCCGGCTGCTCACGAAACCGTGCCCCCTGCATTGCCTGGTGGATGCGATCGACGAGGTCCTCGACAGACCGGATCGCCATTCCCCTTCACGTGGCGGCAAGGCGAAAATCGTGAACGAGCTCAGGCTCGATCTTGCGTTCGACCTCGTAACCATCGGATTGATAGTCATCGATGCGGATGGGGTGGTTCATCATTCAAACCTCAGCGCCAACGCCCTGATCGACGGCAATGACGGACTTCTGGTTACACCGTCCGGTCTCTTGAAGTCGTCGGTTCCCGCCGACTCCGAAGCGCTGATGCGCTGTGTCGCGCGGGCTCTGAACGATGAGTTGGATGATGCCGTAGGACCGAACGTGGTCCGGCTGTCGCGGCCCTCAATGAAGCGGAATCTCTCGGTCTTCGCTGCTGCGGTACCGACCGCCGGCTCCGGACAATCCGGGAGTCAACTGGCCGCATTGTTCGTCCTGGATCCGGAACAGCATGCAACGCCATCGCCGGACGTCGTTGCCGATATGTTCGGGCTTACCCTCAGCGAGGCTACGATCGCATGGCATTTGATGTTGGGCGAAACGATTCAGACCGCCGCTGACCGCTCTGGCGTGACGGTGAACACCGCAAGGACCTATCTGAAGCGTGTTTTCAGCAAAACGGACACGACAAAGCAGTCGGAACTGGTGAGCCTGATCCTGCGCTCCACTTTTGGCATGGCCGCGAATACCTCGCCTGACCTCAGGGATGCCGAATAGGCACCGTCGTCTGGCGGATGCTTCCCAGGCCCTATGCGTCGGTTAAATGGGCATCCCCGGTCATGCCGGTTCCGGGCGCCGCCAGCGGAATAATCAGCTCGACGTCGGCATTGCGGCCGGCCGAACGGTTTTCCTCCACCTGGAGTTCGCCGCCATGGAGCCTTGCGACTTCACGTGCATAGGAAAGTGCCAGGCCAAGTTCACCCAGCCGGCTCCGAGAGCGATGTAGGCTTCGGTTGATCTCGACAACTTTCGGATCGTTGTAGGCTATCGCTTCCCCCGCGGTCTCGTTGCTCAGGCAGATATGCAGTGCGGTCTCCGAGGCGCGCAGTTCAAGCCGCAGACTGTCGCCCTTTCTGGAAAACAGCAGCGCATTCGACACCAAAGTCGTGACCGCGCCCAGAAGCAGCGATTTGTCTCCGACAATCGTTTCCGGACCGGTGTCCGAAATGAAGGAGAACTGCACGCCGCTTCGGGGAGCGGTCACGGCCAGGTGCTGTCGACAATGGTCCAGGAGACCCGCGACGGAAATGCGATGCATTGAATTGGGCTCGGGCAAGGAGCAGAGCTTGAAGTAATCCGTGATCCGGTCGGCCGCGTCGTCGATCTTCGAACATCCGCGCTTTATGTTGATCACGAGGTCGCCCATTTGGTCGGCCGCGAGGCCGCCGGACACAAGTTGATCGGCGCTCTCAAGGATATGCTGCAGAGGCGAACGCATTTCGTGAAAGACCGCATGCTTGAATGTGGATAGCGTCTGCTGCATCGAGGACGCAACGATCTCGTTGCGGCCCGATGCCAGCCTGTCGTCGTAGTTGCGCAATGCCATCATTATGGCGTCCACAAGATCGGGAGCCCGGCAGGGTTTCATCAGGTAACGCGCCACCTCGACCTCGTTTATGGCTTCAATGGCACTCTCGCAACTCGGGCTTCCGGTGAGTATGACCAGCGATGCATTCGGGTGCAGTGCCTTGGCCTCCTTCAGGAACGTGAGGCCATCCATTTGCGGCATCTGCAGGTCACTGACGATAACCGCAACGTTCCGCGCCGTAACGAGGTGGTTCAACGCCGCGAGGGGACAATCGATCGCTTTGATATCGGTATGATGCCGCAGTGTTCGCTTCACACCCAGAAGGGCCGACAGTTCATCGTCAACAAACAGCACTTCCGGCGCATCGACAGCCATGTCGCGCAGATCGCCTTCCCTGGCCGTCGCCGGCATACCGAAAATATTATCGTTCATTTCCCTCATGGATCGCCTCATCCGTCTCTTTGTTGGTTCGGATTGTCGGACAAAAACCCGGTTTTCACAGTCCCCATTTGGTGACTGCGACCGTTTTGACACCATTTACCGGTCACAACGGCACGAACGGGACAGCATTGCCGGTGAAGGGCCGCGCCGGGCGACAGACCTCGGAAAACAGTCGATTTTCGCGGAATAAGGGCGGTCGAACGTTGTCAAAAATGACGATGACACCAATATATGACGCCGGAACAAGCCCGGCCTGGTGCAAAGTCTGAACCGAACCGGGCAGATACGCGTAAACCATATGTATCCGCCAGCGTGCGTGGCCCGCTTGCGGCACTGCAGACAGGGATGTATACCCTCGGACAGACAATTGAATAATTGCCGCAGGATTTGGGATAAGTCCCATCGCCTCGAAGCGCACATTCCGGCTTCCCTTGAATCGGGACCGTGCTCCGGCGTAAGCCGGTTAAGACGCGAGGACCACCTCTATGACAGGCGGCACGCCTTTGCCAAGGAGTGCGCAACATGGATGCGTTTTTGAAGAAGATTGCGAACGACGACCTGCCCGCCGTGACCCGTCCGAGCCGGGAAGAAGCTGAAGAAGCCGTGCGGACGCTGATCGCATGGACCGGCGACAACCCGGCACGGGAAGGCCTGATCGACACGCCGCGCCGGGTCGTGAAAGCCTACGAGGAATTCTTCGCCGGATACAACGATGACCCGGACACGGTCCTGTCCCGCACGTTCGAGGAAGTCGGCGGCTATGACGACATCGTCATGCTGCGCGACATCGATTTCAATTCGCACTGCGAACATCACATGGTGCCGTTCATCGGCAAGATCCACATTGCCTACCTGCCCACCGACAGGGTCGTGGGCATTTCCAAACTCGCACGGGTCGCGGAGATCTATGGCCGCCGCCTGCAGACGCAGGAAACGATGACGGCGCAGGTCGCCAAGAGTGTCGATGAAGCGCTGTCGCCGCGCGGCGTCGCCGTCCTGATCGACGCCGTCCACCAGTGCATGTCGATGCGCGGTATCGGCAAGCGAAACGTTTCGACGATCACGACGCAGTTCATCGGCGAATTCAAGACCGACCCGGCGCTCCAGGCCCGGTTCATGCACCTCTGCCGCGCCGACAGCTAGACCGCGCAATCGTCAATCGGGAGAGCATTCATGTCACAGGATCAGGATACGTCGTTCGCTACCCGCGTTAGCGTTGAGCAGGTCGAGGAAGGCCACGTTCTGGCCCCCAAGTTCGACGACGAAGGACTCCTGCCGGTCGTCACCACAGATGCCGGCAGCGGTGATGTGCTGATGCTCGGATACATGAACGCCGAAGCGCTCAAGAGGACGATCGAGACCGGGGAAGCCCACTACTGGAGCCGGTCACGAAAGGTGCTCTGGCACAAGGGCGCTTCGAGCGGACTTGTTCAGAAGGTCGTCGACATGCGTATCGACGACGATCAGGACGCGGTCTGGCTCAAGGTCGATGTGGCCGGATCCGGGGCAAGCTGCCATGTCGGGTACATGTCGTGCTTTTACCGTTCGATACCGACGGGAGAGGCCCCCTCTCCCGATCTGCGGCTGGAATATCGCGAGACCGAAAAGACCTTCGATCCGATGGAAGTCTATGGCGACGTTCCCAATCCGACGCAACTCTGAATTCCCGCGGGCAATTCATTAAAATTTAGCGCGTATCCGGTTATGATCCTCCGCAAAGGTGGAGTGCATGTTCTGGAAACCGGCTAGCGTAAAGAGTGTTTCCGACCGATCCGATTCCGGCGGCGGCGAACCGGAGTATTTCCCGTCAGGACCACGGCTGGGTATTGCTCTGGGCAGCGGTGCCGCGCGCGGTTGGGCGCATATCGGGGTGATCGAGCGGCTGCTCGAAGAGGGCATCGTCCCGGACGTGGTCGCGGGCGCCTCGATCGGCGCGCTCGTGGGCGGCTGCCACGCCGCCGGCAAGCTGGACAAGCTCAAGGAATTCGCCCTCAGCCTGACCCGGCGGCGCGTGTTCGGCCTGCTGGACATTACCTGGCGCGGCAGCGGCCTCATAAGCGGCAACAAGCTGACGGAACTGCTGGACGACCAGTTGGGGGACCTTCAGGTCGAGAACCTTGAGCGGCCGTTCATCTGCATCGCAACCGAATTGGCGACGGGTCACGAACTGTGGTTGAAGCGCGGCCGCCTGGTCGACGCGATGCGGGCCTCTTACGCTCTGCCCGGCGTGTTCCAGCCGGTCTACTTCCAGCATCACTGGCTCATCGACGGCGCGGTCGTCAATCCGATCCCGGTCTCCGCCTGCCGCGCGCTCGGCGCACGTGTCGTCCTCGCCGTGAACCTGAATACCGATGCCTTCGGTGCGGGGACGGTTATTCAATCGCCGGCCATAGACCCCATGATCCTCAAGCACCGGGTTCGGAAACCCGACGCCGCACGGGACGCCGGAGCCGATCTGCCGGGAATTACGGAAGTGCTCGTCGCCGCATTCAATATCTCGCAGGACCGTCTGTCGCGATCCAGGCTGGCCGGAGACCCGCCCGACATCGTCATATCTCCGCGCGCAAACGGCGTCGGGCTGTTCGATTTCGATCAGGCGCAGATGAGCATCGACATGGGGCGCGAAGCGGTTGAGAGCGCCCTGCCGAGCATCAAGAACCTGATGCGTGCCTTCGAACTGGCCGATACCGAGGAATAGGCGGAGCACGCCCTTCGCGGTCAGCCGGTGGCGATATACGCCCGCATGGCCTCGGCTTCCTGTTCGGCTTCCGAGATCCTCTGCTTGACCACGTCACCGATCGAAATGATGCCCACCAGTTTGCCATCGGCAACGACGGGCAGATGCCGGAAGCGGCCCGCCGTCATGCGCTCCATCAGCGCGGCGACACTCTCGCTCTCACCACAGGTCACGACATCGCGGGTCATGAATTCACGCGCGTGTTGCGACAGGGCGGCGTCGCCTTGCGCCGACAGCGCCCTGACAATGTCGCGTTCCGAAATAATCCCGCACAGGCCGCCCGTGTCATCCACGACCACGATCGCGCCGACCTTGTGCTCGGCAAGAAAGTGAACGATTTCCATCAGGCTTGCTTCGGCCTTGGCCGTGGCAACGTCCCTTCCCTTCATATTGAGAATGGTGGCTACATTCATTGCATCCTCCAAAGTGCATCTGTTTCAGGCGGAACGTGTTCGCGCGGGGCTCATTTCATGAGCCCGGGGGAAACCGATCGTGACGCCGTCCCATCGCCCGCAGGCGGAATACGGCCGTTCCACCGTTCCACGATGCGGAAATGATGCGACACCCTCCCGGTTCTGACAAGTATTCAGATTATGGAATGGTGAACCGCCGTACCCCTCCCTGAATTTGCCCGACCGTTTGACAGGCCAAAAGCAAGTGGCCCGGCGAGTGCGCGACGGATAAAATTGTGCTGGGGCGCCTGCTGATTCCCGAATGGAGAACACCTCAGGTTATGCTGGACAGTGCCTACAAGCGCAGGGTGGGACGTGATCTTCCCTCATGGGTCGAGAACGGATGGGTTGACGCGGAAAAAGCTGACACGCTGCTGGCCTCTATCAAGGTCAGGAGCCTGCAGAGCCGGCTGCCCGGCATCATCGGAATGCTTGGCGCCATCCTCCTCGCTTTTGCCGCAATGACGTTCGTGGCTGCGAACTGGCACGACATTCCGAAGCTCGGCCGGGTGGGAATCCTGATTGCCGCACTGTGGGCAAGTTACGCGGCGGCGGCATGGCTCAAGGCCAGAGGCTGGTCTGCGTTCTTCGAAGCCGCCGTCGCGCTCGGCTGTGGCATTTTCGGCGCGAACATCATGCTGATCGCCCAGATGTACCACATCGACCGGCACTACCCGGACGGCGTGATGGTCTGGGGCGCCGGTACGCTTATTGCCGCCGTGCTCAGCCGGTCTACTGCCGCCGCCATATTCGGGTTTGGCCTGCTGGCGCTGTGGACCGGTCAGGAGACACTGGAATTCGACGTCATCGGCCACTGGAAGTTTTTGTGGCTCTGGACCCCCGCGGCGATCATCGTGTTTTTCTTCCGCTGGACCGGCGCGGTGAATGCGGCGGGCATAGCCCTGTTCTTCTGGATAGCCGTGACGGTCTTCAGTCTCGCGGATGAATACAATTGGCCCGATCCGGCGCTGTTGGCGATCCTGGCACTCATGTCCGTGGCGTTTTTCATGGCAGCCGTGCGGAGCGAACAATACAGCGAACAATCGGGAAGAATCCCGTCATTCGGACTCAGCTCCCAGTGTCTGCTCGTGTTCATGGGTCTTGTCTTTCTGCTGCAGATCGTGATCGTCGACGACGCACACGGCGACACCCGGCTTGCGATGATCACCGGCGGTCTGGAGGACAATCCCTGGATCGCACTTCTGATCGGCGCGGCACTCGCCGCAGCGGCTTGCGTGGTATTCCTGATTTCGCGCGGCGGCATTGGTCGCATCGATGCCCTGATCCTGCTGGCCGCGATTGCAGCGATAGCTGTCTCCCCCCTGATCACGGCGCTGAAACTCAGCTTTATCATTGCCTTCGCCGTCGGCATCATTGCGCTCTCCATCTGGCTGATCAATCTGGGCCAGCGCCGTCACCACAATGCAGCCATCAACATCGGCTTTCTGTCATTCGCGGCGGAGACGCTCTACGTCTATTTCGAAACGCTCGGAACCTTGCTCGACACCGCCCTGTTCTTCCTCGTCGGCGGGGCTGGTCTTGTCGTCCTTGCGTTCGGTCTCGAACGGATACGCCGCAAACTTATAGGCACGCCACCTGCGACAAGCGCGGAGGCTCAGGCATGAGCACGAAGGCTTCACGAGCGACATTGGCCATTCTTCTTGTGGCACTGATCCAGTCGGCGGTGCTCGGCTGGATGGTCTGGGAGCGTATCTCGCTCCTGCAAGACGGGCGCGCAATCGTGCTCGATGTTGAGCCGGTCGACCCGCGGGACCTGTTCCGCGGCGACTACGTCATCCTCGCCTATCCCATTTCCACGCTCGAAGCGGACGAGCTTGAGGGTGACGACACATTCGACAGGCATGACCACATTTACGTGGCGCTCACACCCGGTCCGGACGGGACCTGGCTGCCGCGATCAATTCACAGGGCAAAGCCGAAGGACTCGTCGGACGACGCGGTCTTCCTGCGCGGGACCGTGACGAGGATCTACAACAAGCCCAAGACCAAGGCCGGCGAAACCTGCGTTCAGGACTGCCCCACTCTCACCGTCAAATACGGGATCGAAAGTTACTTCGTGCCGGAAGGCGAAGGCCGGCGGCTCGAAAACCTGCGCAATGACAGACGCATGCAGGTCGCCGCACGCGTCGCCGACTCCGGCGAAGCGGCCATAGCCGGCCTCGCTATTGACGGAAAGGTCCAGTACGAGGACCCGCTGTTCTAGAGCGGGATGGGGTCAGGACAAATAGGGGCCATTATTGCTGCGAAGCCGCGGTCCCCAAATGCGATCGAAAATGCCGAACAGCAGGAGCCCCGCAACGAAACCTCCGACATGCGCCTCCCACGCCACGCCGGCGCTTCGCTCGCTCAGGTCGATCGCCCCGGTTCCGGAGAGGTAATTCATCCCTGCCCAGACGGCCAGAATGATCAGTGCATTCTGGTCGCGCAGCACATTCGCCAGGGGTGCAGGACCGCGCTCTATTGGCGTTGTCCGAAAGATCGGTCCGCCCTGCTCGTGACCGTACAGCAGCCTTATGGCGGCGGCGAACTGACCGGACACGGCAGCCGACGCTCCGACCATGATGATCATTTCGCCCCAGTTGACGGCAAGCTGCGTAACCGCTCCGGCCAGAACGCAGACAAAGCTGAAGATCAGGAATCCGGTCGGAGAAAGCCGCCGGGCCACCGCGCTGCCGAACGCCAGCATGAAAATGCCGTTCAGCAGTAGATGCATCAAGTCGCCGTGAATGAGGGCATGGCTGAAGAAAGTCCAGATCTCGGCGGGGAAGCCGCCGGGAAAGGCGCCGAGAGACGGATCTGCGGCGGCATAGCGCGCCGGTATAAACGCGAAGACAAGCAGGAATTCGAGATCTTCGTTTCCCGAAAGCAGTTGTCTGTAGACGTGCACGCAGACCAGAACGGCCAGCGAACCGATGATAACGGCCGGCGCGTTGATTGCCGGAGGTTCCTTGTAACCGTGAGTGTTCAGCAAGACGGCTCCTTCAGTCCGGAGGTTTCCGTTCAGACATCCATTGAACCGGTTACGCACATTCGCTCAACCGGACAATTCATATAGCGCCAAAGCGTTAACAGCCCAGCGCAATAGATGAAGCCCTGTGCCGGATTGGCACATTCCGGCCCGATCCCGTACGGCAGTTTGCCGTTAAATCGGTGATTTGCCGGCGGTCCCCATCGCACTTGCCCCGGATTTTGGCCAAACAGGCGCCAGACGCCGTGATCGCCGGCTTCTGGCACGAAATCTGCGACCTCTGACACGAAAGCACCAGCACCTGGGTACGGGTGTGTCAAAGCCGGACGGTCAGTTTCTGGCCGTCCGGCAGCACCAGCCCCGACAACGAGCTGATAATTTGCAAACGGGGGTCTTAAGGACCATGAAACTCGCAACCACCAGATCGCTTTTCGACTACTGGAACAGCCTGCGTGGAGACAGGGCGATGCCTCATCGTCGGCAGATAGACCCTGCAATGTTCAAGAATGCCCTGCCTCAGGTCTTTATCCTTGAGCGCCTGGACGAGTTCACCTATCCGTTCCGCATTGCGGGCACCGGCCTCTGCAGTCAGTTTGGCCGGGAACTGACCGGCGATGACTTTCTGGAAATGTGGTCGCCCGCGGAACGCGAAGGTCTTGAGTCCCTTCTGCTGAGCGTAACCGAGGACGGAGCCTGCTCTGTGCTCGGCATTGCGTGCGAAACGGAATGCGAGCGCTCCCTGGAGATGGAAGTCGTCCTGATGCCGCTGACCCTGGACGCAGACCACGCGACACAGGTGATCGGCGCGATAACGCCTTACAAGAAGGAATACTGGTTCGGCCACGAACGTATCGTGCGCCAGTCCATAAAGAGCCTGCGCCTCCTTTGGCCCGACGGCATGCCGACCCCGCTCGTCGACGGCAAACCGAGCATCATGGATCGGCCCGCATCGCATCCCGCCCGCAAGAGAGCCGATGCAGAGGGCAACCCGAAACTGGTCGTCATCGACGGCGGCCTCTCCGGCGGATAACGCAGGAAACCTGCCCGAACAGCAGGGCCCAAGATCCCGTATCGGCAACTGTCCGTTAACCAGAAGCACTGTATCTTTGCGGTGAAACTGGCCGAAACCGGTCGGCTCAGTGTGTGACTTTGCTGAAATCGGGTGCCGAATTGGCTGACCTCGCGAGATCATTCGATTCAGAAAACAAACGCGTCTTCCCGCGCATTCCCGTCAGCTTGCCTGGCCGGTACATGCTCTCGGACCGTCGCGAATTCGACTGCGAAATCCGCGATATTTCCGGAAGCGGTCTGTCACTGCTCGGACCGGAAGCAGGTGCCCCCTGCGAACGTGTCGTGGTCTATGTCTCTGAGATCGGCCGGCTGGAAGGTATTCTCGTCCGCACATTCGAAGGCGGTTTCGCAATCGAATTCCTGCTTACCCCGTTCAAGCAGGAGAAGCTGCTCAGCACATTGGAGTGGCTGCAGCAGAAGGGTGAAAAGGGCCTTGCCGAAAAGCGCCGCCATGAGCGCACGGTTCCCGAAAAGCCGGGATCGAGCTTTACTCTCCCTGATGGACGGACGTATCCGTGTGAAGTGATCGACATGTCGATCAGCGGAGCGTCGATCCGCGTCAGCGTCATGCCCAGTCTCGGCACACCGGTCCACCTGGGAAAGATGCGCGGCGTGGTCTCCCGGCATCACCCCGAAGGCGTTGCCATCAAGTTCAGCGACGTTCCCGAAGCGGGATCCATTTCAGACCATTTCGGGGCGTAATTCCGCAATAACCTGGCGGAAAGTCTGCGCCTCAGGCGTTCTCCACGGCATTTTTTTTCGCATCTGTTGAAGATTTTTTCGCCCCCTGGAGCGGGTGGATTTGCACGCACTGAGACGCGCGCATTCACCGCGCGCGCGTTCATCCGACGCGCGGGCGATTCTTCAACCCATTGATTTGTCTCTGCTTTTTGCCCGGTGAATTCATTACAATTTTAATCAAATTCGAAAAGCTAAAATTTTACTCAAATACAAATCAAGTTTTACTCAAATATAAATAGAATGAACCCAAGTATATTTCCGTGATCGAAAATCCTCTGTGACACATTGGCGTCACTATGAGGACAGGGACACAATATTTTCGGCACGCCCGACAGGGGATCATCTTTGCAGTAGCAGCGATGATGGCGCTGACGGTTGATGCCACCGCTTCCCAGAGCAATCACTCGCTCCAGGGAACGTCACGCGCGAAAGCCTTCATGACGGTGTACGGCAAAACGCTGCCGCCGATCGGGCACGTGCAATTCTGTCAACGCCACACGGAAGAATGTGGAAATGGCTCGGGAGTGGCCAAGCGCGTAAAGCTGAACGATGTCCGCTGGGACGAGCTCGTAAAGGTCAACGACTACGTCAATCGCCGCATCGAGCCGGTAACGGATCAGGCCCTCTACAACACACCGGAGAACTGGACCTATCCCGAACAGTACGGCGACTGCGAGGATTATGTCCTCCTGAAACAGCGCTACCTGATCAATCTGGGATGGCCGGTAGAGGCGCTTCTGATCACGGTAGTCCGCGACCACAAAAACGAAGGTCACGCCGTTCTTACGGTGGCGACGGATGCCGGCGACTTCATTCTGGACAACCAGAACCCGGACATACTGCCGTGGCACACCACCGGATACACCTATTACAAGCGCCAGTCCCAGGAACACCCGTTCCAGTGGGTCTCGGTCAGGAGAGGCACGCAGGCGCGGGCAAACACAGTGACGGGGGTACGCTGAGACAGGCGTGAAAGACAAACAGTTCTGAGGCCCGGTTAGTCCCCCCTCCCCCATCCCCAATAACCGGGCCCCAAGCGGAGCCGGTCCTGCGTCCCCTCAGGACCGGCTCTATCTTTTTGAAGCTTCCGGCGGGGCTGACGAGAGAAGCTACTTAGCAGCCAGCCCGGTCTTGTATCGCTGCCAGTTTTCGACGTAGTGGTCGGCCAGGGTGGCGATGTGAGCCGCCTGTTCGTCCGAAATCTCGCGCACGACCCGGCCGGGCGATCCCATCACCAACGAATTGTCCGGAATGGTCTTGCCTTCGGGAATCAGGGCATGGGCACCGATGATGCAATTGCGGCCGATGACGGAGCCGTTCAGGATCGTACTGCCGATGCCGATCAGCGTGTTTTCGGCAATGGTGCAGCCATGCAGCATCGCCATGTGCCCGACAGTGACATTCGGGCCGATATCCAGCGGATACCCCATATCCGTGTGCAGAACGCAACCGTCCTGGATGTTGGAGTTCTCGCCAATGGTGATCCATTCATTGTCACCCCGGAGCACGGCTCCGAACCAGACGCTTGAGGCGGACTTGAGCCTGACGCGTCCGAGGACGACGGCTGTGGGGGCAATCCAGTAGCGGCCGTCCTCAGGCAGGTCCGGCTCTATGCCATCGAGCGTGAATTCCGACATGCCTGCCGCGCCTCCTCGCAAAGGACATCACTGCTTTCTGATTCTAGATATGACCCGATGCCCTCAGGGCGACATAAATATTCAGGATGAACACGCCCGAAAGCAGGCTCCAGGCTGCTGAAATCGCGGTGCTCAGAGCCAGCCAGTGCCCTGATCGCCGCTCGATCAGGCGGGCGCGGATTGCATTTCGCATGATGACCGCCGGTCCAGCGAGCACGAGCGTCATAATGCCGAACATGAGCAGGACCCGGTTCATGTCGAGCAGCTCAAATGTCATCTGCCGGTTTGTGACCAGTTGAAAAAAGCTCCCCATCAGCCCGCCGGCGACGAACCCCGTCGCAATCGCAAATACATAAACAAACAACACACTCATTACACTAACATCCCTGTCGGATCGCAATAGACCGTCACGGGCGTCCCGAACGCACTCGCCAGTTGACCCGGTCGGAAGACACAGAGCAATCTCCGTACCAGAACAACACCGTTACAAATCGGGTCAACGCCCCCCTCAACGGTGCGAGAATAACACTTTTTTAACCACCGTCAGGCGGCAATCGCACGGGTTTCGGGAACAAGGTAAAGATTCTTGTTTCAGTTTGGGACAGCCGGGCGGCCCGGGCTGGATGACTGCCGAAAACAGCTCAGCAGATCCTGCCAGCTACGGCCTGTCGCGACCTCAGGCGTTCTCGGTGAGCGTGCGGATCGGACGACGATCCGCTACATGTTTTCGAGATCAAATTCCAGGATCGCCATCTGGAACGAATAGGAAAGATCGTCGTCATCGTCGTCGCGGAACATGACTCCGATGAACTCGTCTCCGATGTAAACCTCTGCCGAGTCGTCCTTCTGGGGACGCTGCCTCACCTCGATCGTGTCGAGGCGAAAGGTGGTACGCATGTACTTTTCTAGTTTCAGGATCTCGTTGCGGTCCACCGGGCTGGCTCCCTGTTGAATGCGGAAAGTTGGAAACGCGCTGTTGTATCGCCGGAATCGGCGGTCTGCAATGGAGCGACGCAAATTTCTTCACTTCCCCGCACCGGTTGCACAGCCGCCTGATCAGATCTGGGAATCGTCGGAAACCTCGAGCATGTGATCCATCTTCCGTGCAGGCTCGTTGCAGCCCGCAAATCCGACAATGCGCGCGGGCACACCGGCCACGGTCCGGTTTGACGGCACATCGTGAAGCACGACGCTGCCCGATGCGACCCTCGAGCATTCTCCGATCTCGATATTCCCGAGGATCTTGGCTCCGGCCCCGATCAGCACTCCGCGCCGGATCTTCGGATGACGGTCGCCGCCCTCCTTGCCGGTTCCGCCCAGGGTGACGGCCTGGAGGATGGAAACCTCGTCTTCCACGACCGCCGTCCCGCCGATCACGAGGCCCGTGGCGTGATCAACCATGATCCCCCGCCCGATACGGGCGGCCGGATGGATATCGACCTGAAAGACCTCTGACGACCTGCTCTGCAGGTAGAGCGCGAAGTCGCTGCGGGCCATATGCCAGAGACGGTGCGCCATCCGGAAAACCTGGAGGGCGTGGAATCCCTTGAAATAGAGGAACGGCTCGATGAAACGGTCGCATGCCGGATCGCGGTCCTGCGTCGCAACGATGTCGGCCCGCGCCGCCGCCCCGATCTCGGGGTCCTCCCTTATGGCTTCGTCAAAGGCCAACCTGACAAGGTCGCCGTGAACGTCCTCATGCTCGATCCGCTGGCCCAGGCGATGCGCGAGCGCGTCCTCGAACCTGTCGTGGCTTAACACCGCCGCATGAACGAAACCGGCGATCGCCGGCTCCCGAGCTACGATCGCCTCCGCCTCGTCGCGTATGCGTCTCCAGACAGGATCGACCGCGTCAACGGACTTCTGCACAGAGCTTTGGGTCTGGCTTGGCATGAACGAATCTCCAGCGGGCGCATCCAGAATACATCTAGTTGCACCAAAAGGCCTTTCAATGACAACAGGGAACAGGGTCACCGTGCCCAGAAACCTCCGCGCCCTGCGCCAGTCTGCGCCCGCAATGCCTTATCCTGAATCGAATGTTCAACGCGCCTTCTCAAGCGATTGAAATGACTCACAGATCGTCGAGAAACGCCAGAACGGCGTCCGTGAACACGTCATTGCGGTCGCCGGCAACCATGTGACCGGCATCGCTGACATCGGCATACCGTGCGTGCGGCACGTATTCCAGGAATTCGCGCACGTGCTCCTCGCTTACAAGTTCGCTTTGCCGTCCGCGCACAAGCAGCACCGGCAATTTCAGAGCCCGCGCTGCGGCAATGTTCCGCGCTTGAGCTTTTTCCCGGTCTTCAGCAGTCGATTGCCGTGCATTGAGAAACCTGGGGTCCCAATGCCATCTGTAACGGCCGTCTTCACCCAACCGCAGGTTCTTTGTCAGGCCGCGCAAATCCGAGGGTCTCTTGCGATGCGGCAGATAGGCCGCAACCGCGTCGGCAGCCTCGTCAAGCGTCGCGAAGCCCTGCTCGATATGGGCCGCCATGAATCCCAGGATCTTTTCAACACCGCCGGGATCGACCCTCGGTGTGATATCGACCAGAACCAGAGCATCCAGGATCGGACGATCGTTTTCCCCTTCCGCCAGCATTGAGGCAAAACCGCCAAGCGAGGCTCCAATCGATACCGGACGCCGTCCGAACGCCGCGGCGATCTGGTCTGCGGCGGAGCCCATGTCCCTAGCGAAAGCATCGAAGCTGTAATCACCGTCCGCGACCCACTCGCTGTCCCCGTGACCGCGCTGATCAAGCGTGATCGCAGCCCAGCCGCGTGCGGCAAGACGCTCTGCGGTGCCGCCCCAGGCATGGCGCGTCTGCCCACCACCATGAGCCAGCAGCACGGGTCTCCCGGATTCCGGTCCGCGCAAATCGGCACTCAGCCGGTTTCCATCAGCGCCGGTCAGGGGGAGTTTTCGGAGACTTTCCGCAGTAACAGACTGATCCATGGAGGTGATATGCAATGAATTTCCGTTAACGTCAACGGCAAGCTAGACAACATCTGCCAGAAATTCGCTTACCCCGGCCTTGTAGACCTTGTCGCCGACCGCGCGCATGTGGTCCCGGCCTGGAATCGGCAGCGACCGTGCGCCTGGAATGACGTCAGCGAGCGGTTCCGGCGGCCCCGCAATTTCGTCGTCCGTGCCGACCGCGACCAGGGTCGGACTTGTGATCAGTCCCAACTCGGCCGGCGTGATGATCTGCCGGGACGAGCGCATGCAGGCCGCCAGCGCACGCAGATCGCCGTTGGTTGCCTCGGCAAAGATCCGGAACGCCCTTGGCACGGGCTCCTGCACATCCGCAAGGCTCGGCGCCTCAAGACCGCGCGCGATATCTTCAGAGCCGCCCAGCCCCTTGATCATGTTTTCGCCGAGGCCCGCCAGCACGACGGAGCGCACCGTTTCGCCGTGATTGATGGCAACCAGGGCTGAAATACGGGCCCCCATCGAATAGCCCATAACGTCGGCCTGCGGCATTCCAAGATGCCTGATCAGCCGCGCGGCATCCTCCGCCATCATTGGCGAACGGTATGCCTCGGGATCGTAGAGCTTTTCGCTTTCGCCATGCCCGCGATTGTCCAGCGTGATCACCATGCGCCCTTCGCCGGCGAGATGGCTGACCCACCCGGTCTGATGCCAGTTGACCTCCCGGTTCGACGCGAACCCGTGGATAAGGAGGATCGGCTCGCCCTCCCCCGTGATGTCGTAGGCAATCTCAACGCCGTCTGAGTCGAATGTCGGCACCGCATGGACCTCGCTATTCTCCTGCAGCGCCGGACAGTAGAGCGAGATGAGTTCAGATTGAAGCAGTTCTGTTGGATGAAATCGCGCCAGTCCACAAGGAAGGTCTTGAGAAGCGCAATGGGGCTACGCCAGCTCCTTTTGAACGGGAAACAATGTCTTTCGCATCAGATGGCGACTATGCTAGCTAGCAAGAGATCGGAATCGGTTGCATCCTGCGCCTTCCGGCCCCTATTGAGCGACAGGAACCCAGGCAGTCATGGCAGACAAGGGCACTCCCAAATTTCGCAACGATCTCGGCGTCGAGAGGATCGAGATCGGGGCGCGCGAGTTTGTGTGCACCGGAGCAACCGCGCCATACGACCACCCTCATATCTTCCTGGACATGGGCGATGACAACGAGATTGTCTGTCCGTACTGCTCCACGCTTTACGTTCACAATCGGTCGCTCGGCACATTTGATGCCGAACCGAAGGAATGCGCCTACAGACAGGGCGAATTCGTCTGAGGCAACCCGTAGCGACATCAGGCTTCAATCAAGATCAAGACTCCGACGTGACGGCAAATTCCAGCCATGATGTCCTGATTGCCGGCGGCGGTATCGGCGGACTGGCCGCGGCGCTCTGCATCGCGGCCAGGGGATTTCGCGTCGCCGTGTTCGAGCGAAACAGCGAGCCCCTCGAGGTCGGCGCGGGAATTCAACTGGGCCCCAATGTCACCCGGGTCCTCGCGCAGATCGGACTACTGGAGCCGGTCGCCGCCGTGGCCTGCAGGCCGCTTTCGATCCGTGTCCGCGACGGACTGAGTGGCGGAAAGCTGGCACGCATTCCGCTTGGCGACCGCGCCGAGGCCCGGTACGGCGCCCCCTACCTCGTCATTCACCGCGGCAGCCTGCATCGCATTCTGCATGACGCCGCGACCCGGCACCCCCGTATAGACATCACGCACAGCTGGGACGCATCGGCATTCGAACAGAACGGCGCGGGCGTCATCCTGAAGGCCGGCGACGGGCGGCAGGTGTCGGGCCGTGTGCTGATCGGCGCGGACGGGTTGAGATCGCGCATGCGCGAAAAGCTGCTCGGTAACGAGCCGCCGAGCCCGAGTGGTCACGTTGCCTGGCGCTCGCTCGTACGGGCCGAATACGTGCCAGACGAATTTCGCGCAAACGAAACAGGGCTGTGGATCGGCCCGGATGGACATGTGGTCACCTACCCTGTGCATGCCGGTGCGATGCTGAACATCGTGGCCATCACGCCCGGCCAGACCGAGGCACGGGGCTGGTCCGCGGAAGGGGACGCGTCCGTTCTCAAGGATGCGCTCAACGGTTGGCACAGGCGGGTTCGTGGCCTGATCGACATTCCGGACGAATGGCGGTTCTGGCCGGTGCTCGACCGGCCGCCGGCGCACCATTGGGGCCAGGGCAACGTCACCCTTCTCGGCGATGCGGCCCACCCCATGCTGCCGTTCCTAGCACAGGGCGGCGCCATGGCGATCGAAGATGCTCTCGTCATAGCGGATTGCCTAGCCGCCGACCTCCGCTCGCCGGAACGCGCATTGGCGCGCTACGAGGATCTGCGCCGCGACCGCACCGCGCGGGTTCAGGCCGCATCACGCGAAAACGCCCAGGTCTTTCATCTCGACGGCGGCATGCGCCGCGCGCGGAACACGGTTCTGCGGTTTGCCGGCCTCTTCGCACCGTCACGCCTGCTCGCCCGCTATGACTGGCTCTACGGATACGATGCAACCGCCGCTGTCGGCGAGCGGCCCGAAGTGCTCACCAAATGAGACATCCGGGGTCACGCCCTCGACAAGCCCGTTGCCAACAGCAACCGGATTCCTTCAAAATCACAATCAATCGGTCACGGTGGAACGGCAATGAGACCAGCGAAAAAGATCGGGGCCGCGTGCGCGGTAACCGCGGTGCTTCTGTGCGGTGTTGCCTGGGCGCACAAGGGTGCGACGGGTATCGTCAAGGAGCGCATGGACGTGATGTCGTCGATCGGTGCCAATATGAAGACCATTGGCGAGATGCTGGAGGGCAAGACGGCGTTTGACGGCAAACGCGTCGAGGCAGCGGCGAGAGCCATCGCCGGACACGCAGACCAATTCCATCACCTTTTCCCCGAAGGCACGAATGACAAGCCGAGCGAGGCCCTGCCGGTCATCTGGAAGGACTGGGACAGGTTCATCAAGCTTGCGGCCGACCTGAAGAAGACGTCAATTGTCCTTGCCGAGACCGCGCTCTCAGCCAGCGATGCCGACGACATCCGCATCGCGGCTCTCCTTGTCGCCGGAACCTGCAAGGCATGTCATACCGATTTCAGGCTGAAGAAGAAGTAGCGGCGGATCCCCACGGCAATGTGACGCGAACGACTCACCCTCACCTGCTAGAAATCACCTTTTGCGGGGACTGAGGGTATCGGGATGTCTGCACAAACCGGCATCGTGACCGGCATGGCGTCGGCACTCAGTGGAGACTGGCGGCGCATCGCTCTGCGATCACTGCCCTACATCCTCATCTATGCAGGGCTTCTCGTTCTGGAGAACGCCGCGATCGCGAGAATGGACCGCTGGCTGCCGGTCGACACCATGGCAACCGCGACGAGTTACAGCGCGATGATCTCGTCGGCTTCGCTCTGGCTGCAGTTGAGCGTCATCGGCATGGCGGTCCGCCGGCTGCTCGCCTTCGATGAAGACAGGACGGCGTCCCTCTCGGGGCAGCGGTTCCTTATCTTCTGGTGCGTGGTAAGCCTGATCCTTGCCGCAGCGTTGTTGACCGTCGACCTCTGGCGCGGCGGTCTCCAGTTCCGCGACCCGCCGCTTGGCGGCGACGCTCTGCGCTGGTCCTGGCTTGCCTCGGTCTACGTGCAGGTCGTCTTCTACTATCTCGGCGCAAGGCTTCTGTTCGGTGCCGCGGACGTTGGCCGCGGAACCGCGACCTGGACCTCGGCCTGGAGCGCAACAACGACCCTGCAGAGTCTGGGGTTCTTCCTGCTTCTCCTGATCCTCAACCTGACAGTCGAGAACGTGCTCGTAACCGTGATCAGCTATGTGCCGGTCATAGCCCCGTTCTGGTTCATCCCGAACGAGCTGTCTGAAATGCGGTACTTCGTGAGCCAGGGAACCCGGATCGCAGCGGAGAGCCTCGGCGTCCCGCTCTACGCTGCATTCTGGCTGGCGCTCGACCGGCGGAAGCCATGAATCCGCCGCAACCGGTCAGAAGCAGTACCGCATCTCGGTGAACCGCCCCCGGAACGCTTTCACCGCATCCTTGAAGTGACCGTGCGGCTTGTCTTCGCCGGCATGAACGATCTCCGCCAGCAGCCCGGCAAACGCCTCGAAATCAGCCTCCTTCATGCCGTACCGCGTCATCTCCTGCGAGCCCATGCGCACACCGCTCGCGGCCGCGAAACTGGCATCGTCGTGGAACGCCTGCGGATTGGTGATGATGTTGTTGGATTCCAGGAGAGCGGCGATGAACTCGCCCTTCCCGCGAGCGGTCCGCAGCAGCACCTGATGCGTTTCGGTGAAGTCGCAAGCCGGATCGCCCTCCAGTTCCAGATCCTGCGCAGCCAGCGCCCGGGCAAACGCCCTGGCGTTGGCGATCACTTGCGCCGGGTAATCATCCCGGTGGGTCAGCATCTCGTAGGTTGCGCCAAGCAGACCCAGCAGCGTGCCCAGATGATGGTTGCTCACATGCCCCGGGAACGTCCGCTGCTCGATGAAGCCCCACAGATCTTCGAATGCCGACCCGTGGTCAATGTTGCTCAGGATCACGCCGCGCTGCGGCCCGAAGAAGGTCTTGTGGGTCGACCCGGTAATCAGATCCGCACCCTCCACCAGCGGCCGCTGGAAGGCATCGACCAGGAGCCCCAGAACATGAGCGCCGTCATAGTGGATGACCGGGCGTTCCGGATTGTCCCTGCCGAACTCCTGGTGGACGAATTCCGCGATCTCGGCCACCGGCTCGGTATGGATGATCACGCTGCGCCCGAACACGATGAGCTCGGGCCGCGCCTCCGCAATGATCTCCTTGGCTTTCTCCACATCGATGCGGTGCGGGTTGTCCGCCTGGATCGGAAAGTGCTCGACCGACGGCCGCCCGGTGACCGGATCCATCGCGATGTAGTTCTTGAGCGCACCGGAGACCTGGGCGCTCAGATGTCCGCCCTTGTTGAGATCGTGCACCAGGACCGGGCCGAGGTTGCGCGGTGTGAGTCTCTTGCGCTGCCGGTTGCGGAATTGCTTGAGCGCATCGTAGACCGTGTCGTTCGCCATCTGGCCGCTTATGACGCGTGTCTCCGCGCGCGAGCAGCCGAAATAGGTGCAGAGCGCGGCCTGCAGTTCCAGCTCCTTTTCCATGATGAACGAGGTGCCCTTGTAATAGCGCACGTCGTCGGCCTCGGGCCCCAGCGCCTTCAGACGGTTGTGCTCGTTGTAGCGGCTTGAGGGATCGCTCATCGACAGTCGGTCCACGAAGCCTGAGGTGGTCTGCTCGGACGGGATCAGGTTGACGCACTCGGTGCGCCGCCAGGCATGATTGGCTTCGCTTTCCTGCGTCAGCCTCGCCGCCTCCTGCGCATAGTCCCTGCCGTCCAGCGGTTCGATACCCTTCGGCAGCCGGAAGCCGGTATAGGGCCGCGTGAAGGGCGCTGCCGGCCACAGGTTGCGCTCCACCAGTTCGGCCTCGAACGTGTTGCCGCGGGCGTCGGCAATGTCGAGCACCACCGGACGGTCGCTGCGATACCGGAAATCCGATCGCAGCAGAGCAAGACCGATCGGCCGCATGATGTGGTCGTCCGCCGGCGTCGCGGTGAGTCCAGCTCCGGCAAATGACGTCGACGGCACGCTTGTTCCCGATGTCACGACGCCGATCTCCTCACCGTCGTGGAGCAGCGTGTAGCCGGCGCGCAGCGGCCGCTTGGAGTCGAACACGGCAATGGGCTGGATCATGTGCTGCAGAACACGGTCTCCGACCGGCGTCGTGAGCTCATGCCGCCGGATCGCGGCGAATTCCTCGCGTTGGGCCGCAAGCGCCTCCTGTCCGACACAATGCGGTTCGACATGGTCGAACAGGCGCACGCCGGCCGGTGCAATCGTGTTCGCAAAGATCGGAATGTCGGTTCCATCCTCTGCCTCACCGAGCTCGTGCCCGTAGAGCGGCAGTCCAGCCTCGAGCCTGAGCGAGTCCCGCGCGGCAAGGCCTGCGACCTCCGCGCCCGCGCCGATCAGCGCGTCACAGAACGCAACGGCGTTCCCTGAAGGCACGAACAGCTCAAAGCAGATCGCCTCGCCGGTGTAGCCGGTACGCGACACGATAACGTCATATCCGTCCGCCCGCGCCACGCTCAGCTTGTTGCGCTTGTTGTCCGGCAGATCGCGCTTGGCGACGACCGTCTCGAGCACATGCGAGGCTTCCGGCCCCTGCAGCGATACCATGGCCAGATCATCGCTCACGTCCTCCATGGTGCAGTCGGCACCGTCCTTCAGACCGTCCAGCCAGGCCCAGTCCTTGTCCCGGTTGGACGCATTGACAACCAGCAGAAAGCGCTCCGGTGCCAACTTGTAGAGATAGGCGTCGTCGATGGCGCCACCGGTCTCGTTCGGAATGAAGGTGTATTGCGCCTCGCCGACCTTGAGCGCGCGGGCGTTGTTCGTCAGTCCGCGGAGCAGGAAGTCTTCCGCACCCGGCCCCTCGATCTCGAAACGCCCCATATGCGAAACATCGAACAGTCCGGCCCTCCGCCGTGTCGCGAGATGCTCCTGGATCGCACCCGCCTGGTACTGGACCGGCATGTGCCAGCCCGCAAAGTCGACCAGTTTGCCGCCATGCTCCTCGTGCCAGGAATGCAATACTGTCTGCTGCAAGTCGTCCGACATCACACACCTCCCGTCCGCAGGGCGTCTTCATGCCGGTGACGCCCCAATTGGCCTCGGGACCAGAGTAACGGATGGACATGACCGCGCAAAGGCGGCAGGACACCTGTCGACGCCTGCCGGGAAGCCGGAACGTTCAAGCGGCCGAACGGGCCAGCAATTCGCGTGTTTCCGCTACCGACATAACCGTGTGGCCGAGCGCCGCTACGGTGTCGACGGCAGAGCGGACGACCTCGCAATTGGTCCCGTAAGGCGTACCGTCCGGTCTGAGGATATTGTTCTCGAAGCCCACCCGCACATGTCCTCCAGCCTCGATCGCGGCCTTCACGCATGCGGCTTCATTGCGGCCGAATGCGCACATCGACCAGGGCAGCGTCTCCTTGCCAAGCGCCTCCAGAAAAGGTGCAAGGTCGTCCGGATCGGACTCCTGAGTGGCGCTGTACCGGCCGAGGACAAACAGAAGAAAAGGTTCGGCGAACGGGACGACCCCCTTCTCCCTGAGTGCCAGGAACTCCCGCAACTCATCCGCGCTGAAGACGATAAACTGCGGCGCGATCTTCTCGGCCTTGAGCCAGCGCAGGAAATCGGCAACCCGGCACTCATCGCCTCCCGGAGGCAGGATCTCCGCCATGGCCAGAGAGACCGCTTCCGGCCGCACCCGCCGCACCATGTCCATCTGCTCGGCAGGCGAATAAACGCCCGCCGCCTCGCTGGTGATCTGGACCACCAGGTCGTCACCCACGACGGTGCGGATCTCGTCAAGCACAAGGCGATAGGCATCGGGGTTTATGGTGTGCCGGTTATCGTTGTTGCGCACGTGGAGATGGAGAGCGGCGGCACCTGCCCGTGCGCACGCCACCGCCTCGGCGGCGATCTCCGGTCCCGAGAGAGGGATTGCCGGATGGTCGCACTTGGTTCGCCGCGCACCATTCGGCGCCACCATGACCATGACCGGGCGACCACTCATGGCGCGGCGTGCACCGCGGAATTACGCAAAGAGGGCAATTGATCCGCAGCTCTGGCGAAACCAACCGTTGCCATCGTCCTCTCTCTCCGCGCCCTGATAGTCAGGCTCAGGACTTTGACGCATAGCAACGGCTGCCGCAAGCCCGGCCCGGTCTCACAGATCTTCACATTATTATGTTGGGAATTGCGGGAACCCTCTATCGGGAATCCGGCGGGTCAGACCTTGGCGCCGTCCTTGATCGGAGGCGCGAACTGCAGGCTCATGTCCCACGGCAGGTAGATCCAGGTGTCCTGGCTCACCTCGGTGATGAACGTGTCCACGACCTCGCGTCCGAGCGGCTTGGCATAGACGGTCGCGAAATGCGCCTTCGGCAGCAACTCGCGAACGACCCGCCCCGTCTTGCCGGTGTCGACAAGATCATCGACGATGAGGACCCCCTCGCCTTCACCGCCGCCAATGTTTGTCACTTCCTCGGCGACGGTCTTGAGCACCGACATCTCGCCCTGGTTCTTGTAGTCGTACGAGGCGATGCAGACCGTTTCGATGGTCCGGATGCCCAGTTCACGCGCCACGATCGCCGCGGGAACCAGCCCTCCGCGTGTCACGCTGACAATGGCCTTCCACTCACCCTGTCCACCAAGCCGCCAGGCCAGCGCCCGCGCGTCCCGGTGCATCTGGTCCCACGAGACCGGAAAACCCTTCTCATACCGCTCTTCCATTCAGCCCTCGGTTGCATTTGGCGTGCCTGCCTATGCTATGCCGGGCAATTCCCGGCATATCAAGGCTCAAGTTGGAGCCTGTGGATGAACCGTTCGGGCCTGACGGCGCATCATTGGGCGGCCGTGGCAGCCTCGCTGTCCTGCGCCGCATCATCGCTACTGGCGGTTTCCATGACCGCCGCCTTCATTCCTTCATCGAACGGCATGACAACGGGATTCGGGCTGGAATTGAACATCAGGCGCAGCACGTCGGGCCTCGAGTAGTGACCGACCGGATCGGCCGCCGACTTCGCATAGGCGATCATGCCGAGATCGATTTCCGCAACCACCAGCCCTTCCTCGTTTTCGTCGAGGGTGTCGCCAAGCGGCGCGCCGTCCGGTCCGAATATGCGCGCAAACCCGCCGCCAGGCTGCAGAAACTGCTGCTTGTCAGGCGTGTCGCACAGCATGTCGTACATCTCCTGCGAAACCGTCGCGCAGGCGGCAAGTACGAAACACTGGCCTTCCGCGGCATACATCTGGCTGGCCGAGGTGTTCAGTTCCGGGCCGAGCGCGTAAGCCGCACCGCGGTAGAGACTGAAGCTCGGCCATGACGCGATGTGAATCTGCTCGTTCTGCGAATACATCGCGTATTTGGTCAGCGGCTGCAGGTGTTCCCAGCAGCACAGTGCGCCGACCCGGCCGATATCGGTCTCATGAACCACGATATGGCTTCCGTCGCCCTCACCGAACACGGTGCGCTCGACATGCGTGGGTTTGAGCTTCCTGCGCCGGGAAACGACCCCGCCGTCGGGTCCGAAATGCCATTGCCCCATATAGAGGCTGCCGCCCGCCTTTTCCGAGACACCGAGGACGACATGCATATCGTTGCGCCTGGCGGCCTCGCGCAGAGCGTCGTCCTGGGGACTGCCCGCCTCGATCGCGTTGTCAAAGTAGCGCCCGACGAACTGCATGCCCCACGCGGGCGCACCAAGCCAGATCCACCACGGATAACCGGGGATCCAGGTCTCCGGGAACGCAATCATCTTGATGCCCTGCGATCCGGCCTCGTCGATCAGGGCAACCGCCTTCTCGACCGTCCTGTCGAGATCGAGGAATACCGGTGCCGCCTGGACGGCGGCGACTTTGAACGGACCTGTAGTCATCATTTCCTCCCGAACGCATTTGCTTTTCTCCACTCCACAGTCTGGCGCAACCGGACCGGCGCCGCTTTGGCTTCTGGGCGCGAAAAGTTGTGTTTTTGGGCGGTCGCACCTAACGTTGAGACAGGCGCCGGCCGACGGCGACCGGGCAATGCGGGAGGACTCAGTCATTGCCGATACGTTTCGCGACCAGCGACACAGGCAGACACGAACATTTCGCCTATTGGCGGGAAGCCGTCTGCGACGCCTATGTCCTGCTTGGCTGCGAGTCCGAAAAGCGCCGGGACTTTAGTGGCGAGATCGTCCTGGAACGGTTCTCCAACCTGTCGGTTTCATTCGTTTCAGGCACGACGCAGGAAGTGTTCCGGCGCAGGCGCGATATTGCCCGGTCCTCGGAAGACTTCTACCTTCTGAGCCTTCAGATGAAGAACCAGGGGCTCGTCGCCCAGGGCGGCAGGGTCGGACACTTGCAGCCGGGCGACTTCGCGCTCTACAGCAGCACCGATCCGTATCACCTTACGCTCGCTGATGATTTCAGACAGCTCGTACTCCAGGTTCCAAGAGCTTCATTGATACAACGGCTGCCGAATGCGGATCTGCTGACGGGCAGAACCGTGCGCGGCGATCATGGCATCGGCGCACTGGTCAGCGAGAGCCTGTTGAGTTTCGCGCAGAGCATCGGCGCCGCGGGCGCGGCGACGCAGAACATCATGCAGGACACCGTGATCGACCTCATGGCAACCGGCCTTGCCTCCCTTGAGGACAGTGCATTCGACTTGAGCCTTCCGGAACAGAATTGTCTCGTAAGGTCGAATGCGTTTATCCGGTCGAACCTGTATAACCCGAACCTGGACCGCAACGCGGTCGCGCGTGCCGTCGGGCTATCGGTGCGCAGGCTGAACGAGATCTATGCCGCACAGCAGACGTCGATCGCGGCCGAGATCCGGAACGCGCGGCTTGACCGCATCGCACAGGACCTTGCCGACCCGCGTCTGCGCCGTCAGTCCGTCACGCAGATCGCGATGAACCGCGGCGTGGGCAATCTGCAGCACTTTTCGAAGGTGTTCCGGGAACGGTTCGGCATGCCGCCCGGCAGCTACCGCAGACAGGCAGCGAGGCCACCTGTCCGCATGTAATTGTTCTGATTGTCCGGTCTTCAGCGAAGAACCGTCACGCGAACGCGGGCGATTCCGGAACGGCGCATGCCGAGCTTTCGCGCCGCGCCTGCCGAGACATCGATGATGCGGTTACGGATGAAGGGTCCGCGGTCGTTGATACGCAGGACAACGCTGCGGCCGTTGCGCAGGTTCTTCACACGCACGCGCGTCCCGAAACGGAGAGTCCGGTGCGCAGCGGTCATGCCATTGGGGTTGTACCGCTCGCCGTTCGCGGTCCGGGTGCCCATTGAGTAATAGGACGCAAGTCCGACCTGCGTTTTCTTCGAATGGGAGTTGGCATCGGACGGGCCGATGAAGGCGAGCGCGACCACTGCCGTGAAGATCATTGCAAATTGTTTCATTTTCATCACTCCAAACAGCACAAAAGCGGACCAGGGGTCCGCTTCGCGTTGTTTTGCCAAGGTTTCTTTGCCGTCATTTGGGCAAGCTTTGTGGCCAAATTGTGACAACGATTGTTGCAGATTCAGAACTTCGGGGTTCTCTCCACGTTCGCAGGGTCGCTAATCATGGTTACGAAATCCTCAACAAACCGGTCGACGGCATCCCAGTCGGTCAGTTCCCAGTCCCGGCTGGTATCGACGGGAGCGCCCTTCTGTCTGGCGATCATCTTCAGAATCCAGCGTTTGAAGAAGTCGTATTCGGTGTACCGGAATGCCCCGGCGACACTGATTGACCGATCCGGCTGCCAGCCGGTCTCCCCGACCAGCTTGTCGATGTAGCCCTGGGCATCGCGCTTGTCCTCCTCGTCCTCGCCCGCTGCGGAAAGAGAAACGGAAACGAACGCCGTAGGTTTGCCAAGCAGCAGTTCCCAATGCTTCCTGATGAAATGAACGACAGCGCTCTGATAGGCACTCTGATGAACCGATGCCGCAATGATAATGGCGTCGGGCGCGCCCAAATCGATATCATTGTCCAGTCCGCTCGCATCGATCATGTCGACGGCATCGCCGAGACCACGAGCATGTTCCGCCATCCGCGTGGCGATCTTTCGCGTCTGCCCTTCGGTGGTTCCGTAGATCAGAAGAATTCTGGCCATCGTCTGGCTCCGTGACGATCACCCCCATCTCCGCTTACAGTACCGCCGCCGAGGGAGCCATGTGTTGACCGACATCAATCGGGCCTCTCATTCCCTCAACTGGTCGAGAGCAGGTGAACCGTCCAATGGCAGAGACTGCGCGCGCAGAACGACCGCAGGGAATCGCGCTCATTGCCCTGGCCGGCTGCCTCTGGGGAACAGCGGCAATCGCCTCACGGTTCGTTTTCGATGCCGGGAACACCGAACCGGTCACTGTCGGGCTCTACCGGCTGGCCCTGGCTTCGGTCTGCATGCTTGCGGCGGGCATCGTCATCTATTCGCCGGACAAGTTCCGGATCGATCGGAAACACTGGCCGGCACTCGCCCTGATCGGACTTTCCCAGGCCGCCTACAACGCGTTGTTCTTCGCCGCGGTCGCCTATGTCGGCGTCATCATGGCGAGCCTGATCGCCTTGTGTTCGGCGCCGGTTCTCGTCTCCGTTCTTTCAGCCCTTTTTCTTGGCGAAAACATCCGGCGACTGACACTCCTGGCCATCGTCTCCGCGCTCCTCGGCGTGGTACTTCTGGTCGGATGGCCGAGTGAGGTCGCTACGGGATCAGGACGGTTCTGGGTGGGCGTCGCGATGGCAGGCGGAGCTGCGGTCGCCTATGCCACTTTCGCCCTGTCCAGTTGGACCCTGGCCGAGGACTACCATCCATTTGTCCTTATCGGGCTCGGCTTCGGCCTGGGCGCACTCTGCCTGATGCCGATCGCATTTGCGCTTGGTCTGCGCGTGGAAGGCGGGAGCCAGACCTGGAGTGCGCTTCTCTACATGGCGCTCATTGCGACGGCACTTGCCTATTTCATCTTTTATTTCGGGCTGCGCTGGGTCGCACCGTCCGCAACGGGGATTGTCGTTCTGCTGGAACCACTGACATCGGCCACGCTCGCAAGCGTGATCTTCGGCGAACGCCTCGGCCCATTCGGCCTGGCCGGTGCGGGCCTCCTTGTCCTGGCAACAGCGCTGACCGCGTACCGGACCCGGTGAGACCACGCTCGGCAGCAGGCCGGCGAATGCCGCAGTCTTGGATATAATTTTTGATTATATCGACTCCAGCTAAAAAATAGTGTTGGTTATTGCGTCAGGTTCACCCACGGTTTCAAATACTGGCTTCGATCCGCATTGGCCGGGCGTTCCTGAACTCCCAGCCTCCGGGTCGGCACCGCAGACATTAGGACCTCTCGCGTCCCCCCGACTCGATGCGCATTGGTCCCTGCGCGGTGATGACGGTGCATCAACAGGGAGATAAGTCATGAGAAATACGATCAGAGCCTGCGCCTTGGCAGCTGCCGCGCTGGCATTCTCGTTCGGCACCTCGAACGCCATGGATACCTACAAGGTCGGACTGGACGGCACGTTCGCTCCGCACGCCATGCCCAAGCTCGACGGCGGTGTCGAGGGGTTCAACGTCGACCTTGCCAATGAGATCGGCAAGCGTCTGGGCGCGAAGATGGACATCACCGCCGCCCAGTGGTCGGGCCTCCTGCCCGGCATGCAGGCCGGCACCTACGACTTCATCGTCGCGCCGACCACACTGACCGAAGCGCGTTCAAAGAGCATGCTGTTCACCGAAGGGTATCTCAACACCGACTTCCAGTTCGTGGTGAAGAAAGGCGCCCCGACGGTCAGCAAACTCGAAGGGTTCAAGGGCAAGGTGATTGCCGTCAACAAGGGCTCGGCTTACGACAAATGGGCCCGCGGCCTGGTCGAGAAAATCGGCTGGAAAGTGGAGTCCTTCGGCACCAATACCGATGCCGTGCAGGCGGTCATTTCAGGCCGCGCCTTCGCCAATGTCGCCGGCAATACGGTATCGGCCTGGGCAGTGAAAAAGAACCCGCAGATCGAGCTGTCCTATCTGCACTCGACCGGCAGGGTCTTCTCGATGCCGTTCCGCAAGGACAGTGTCGAACTGCGCAACAAGGTCGAAAACGTGATCGAATGCATGAAGACCGACGGCACCATCGCCAAGCTCAGCGAAAAATGGTTCGGCGTGACGCCTGCCGCAGGGTCCGCAGCGGTCACCGTCCAGGTCGGTTACGGCGAGCCCGGGTTCGAAGGCCACGATCCCACGCCCCATCAGGCGAAGTGCAACTGATCCGCACAACTCTCAACAGCGCCGGCCCGTAGAATCGGGTCGGCGTCCACAGATCGGACTGGCGGCGGGGTGAGCGGACAGGATTACATACTGGAAGCGCGGGGGCTCAGGAAATCCTTTGGCGAGCTGGAAGTGCTCAAGGGGATCGACTTCTCACTGCGGGAAAAGGAACTGGTCTTCGTGATCGGACCTTCGGGCTCGGGCAAGAGTACCATGCTCCGCTGCTTCAACCGCCTGGAAGAGCCGACTGCCGGATCAGTCACGGTGGATGGCGTGGACCTGATGGCGCGCGGCACGGACATCAATGCCATGCGCCGAAGGATCGGAATGGTGTTCCAGCAGTTCAATCTCTATCCGCACCTCTCCGCCACCGGCAACATCACGCTCGCCTTGCGCAAGGTCCTGAAGAAGAATTCCGCTGAAGCGAGTGCGATCGCCGGGGAAATGCTTCAAAAAGTGGGTCTTGAGGAAAAGGCGGATGCCTATCCGGGCGAACTCTCGGGCGGTCAGCAACAGCGTGTCGCGATAGCGCGCGCCATGGCGCTTGAGCCCAAGGTCATGCTGTTCGACGAACCCACCAGCGCACTCGATCCCGAGCTCGTTGGCAGCGTGCTCAAGGTCATGCGCCAGTTGCGCGACAGCGGCATGACCATGGTCGTGGTCAGTCACGAGATGCGGTTCGCCCGTGAGGCCGCCGACAGAATTCTCTTCATGAGCGACGGCAGGATTGTCGAGGAAGGCTCGCCCGAGCAGATCTTCGAGAACCCGTCCCAGCAGCGCACGCGTGAATTCGTGGCCGAGATCTCGAGGTAGCGCCGATGAGCCGCTGGGACCTTTTCGTCGAGACGTTTTTCCGCCAGGACCTGATCCGCGAATACTGGCCCGCCATCGCCGGAGGCATCCTGGTCACCGTTGAAGTCGCCGCCCTTGTCGTGATCACGGGCATCCTGCTCGGGCTCCTGCTGGCGATGCTCCGGTCCTATCGCATTCGCGCTGTCAACGCGCTGATCGTCGTCTTCGTCGACGTCATGCGTGCCCTGCCGCCGCTGGTCCTCATTCTCCTTTTCTTTTTCGGCCTGCCGTCGGTCGGCCTGACCTTGCCCAGCTTCGTGGTGCTGTGGCTTGTGCTCTCACTCGTGCTTGCGGCCTTTGCCGAGGAGATCTTCTGGGCCGGCATCCTGTCGATCCGCAAGGGTCAATGGGAGGCGGCACGATCCAGCGGTCTCAGCTTCACGCAGACGCTGGCCTGGGTCATCATCCCTCAGGCCGTGCGCATCACGGTCGCCCCGCTCACCAACCGCACCATCGCCATCACCAAGAACACAGCACTCGGCACGGTGATCGGCGTCGCGGAGATACTCAACGAAGCATCGACGGCGCAATCATTCACCGGCAGCGCGACGCCTCTGATGATGGGCGCCATTGCCTACGTGCTGCTGTTCGTTCCGGTGGTCATCACCGGGCGCTGGATCGAGACGCGCTTTGCCTGGAGGCGTGCCTGATGGACCTGATCCTCCAGAATTTCTTCAATATCGAGATCATGCGCCAGGCCTTCCCGCTACTGCTGCGCGGGCTCGGCATGACCGCCCTGCTCTGCCTCGCGGTAATCCCGCTCGGCCTTGCCGGTGGCCTCGCCGTGGCCCTGATGGCACGGACGCAGGTACGTGCCCTGCGCTTTGCCGTCATCTGCCTGATCGACTTTTTCCGTGCCGTGCCGCCGCTCGTACTCCTCATTTTCATATATTCGGGCCTGCCGTTTGCCGGCATCGAGATGTCCCCGTTCGTCGCGGTGTGCCTCGGGTTCCTGCTCAACAATTCGGCCTATTACGCGGAAATTTACCGGGCCGGCATCGAAAGCATCGGCGCCGGCCAGATGGAAGCGGCGCGGTCCACAGGGCTGAATTCAAGGCAGGCCATGGTCTACGTCGTCCTGCCCCAGGCTGTCCGCAACGTGCTGCCCGACCTCCTCAGCAACACCATCGAAGTGGTCAAGCTCACGTCGATCGCCAGCGTCGTTGCCCTGCAGGAGCTGCTCTATTCGGCCGATATGGCCCGTTCGATCACCTACAACTCGTCGCCCATCGTCATGGCGGCGGGACTCTATCTCCTGTTCCTTTGGCCCACGGTCCGCATGCTCAGCCGGCTCGAGCATCGCGTTGGCCATTAGGAACCGGTGACAGAGGAACGAAACAAAAAGAAGAACGCAAAACCGGAGGAAACGCCGTGCGCTTAGTCACAGTAGCGGCAGCCCAGATGGGTCCGATCCAAAAGGCCGAAAGCCGCGAACAGGTGGTCGGCCGGATGCTTGCGCTCATGGACAGAGCGAAGGCTGAAGGCGCCGACTTCATTGTCTACCCCGAGCTGACGCTCACCACATTCTTTCCGCGCTACTACATGGAAGACCAGGACGAGGTCGACACCTGGTTCGAGCACGAGATGCCGAACCCGGCAACGGCGCCTTTGTTTGCCCGCGCCCGCGAGCACGGCATGGCCATGACGTTCGGATATGCCGAACGCACGTCCGACGGGCACCACTTCAACACGTCGATCCATGTCGATGCGGCGGGCGAGATCGTCGGCAAGTATCGCAAAGTTCATCTGCCCGGGCATTCCGAGTTCGATCCGGACCGCGCCTTCCAGCACCTCGAGAAGCGCTATTTCGAGCCGGGGGACCTCGGCTTCCCCGTCTACCGCACCATGGGCGGTCTGTTCGGCATGTGCATCTGCAACGACCGGCGGTGGCCGGAGGTCTACCGGGTCATGGGGCTCCAGGGCGTCGAGATGATCACGCTCGGCTACAACACGCCTTCGGTGAATTCGCAGAAATCCGCGGAAGGGCCTGAAGACCGCATGTTCCACAACCGCCTCGTTCTCCAGGCCGGCGCCTACCAGAACAGCACCTGGGTTGTCGCCGTGGCCAAGGGCGGCGTCGAAGACGGTCACGGCCTGATCGCCGGCAGCCTGATCGTCGATCCGGACGGCAAGATCGTTGCGGAAGCGAAGACCGAGGACGATGAAGTCATCGTGCATCCTTGCGACCTCGACGCCTGCGCCTTCGGCAAGAAGACCATCTTCGACTTCGCCCGGCACCGGCGGACCGAGCACTACAGGCGGATCGTCGAGCAGACCGGCGTCATCGAGCCGGCGGAGTGATCGCATGTTTCTGGATTTCGAGAAACTGACACCGCGCGAAAGATACAAGCTGGTCACCGCCACGGTTGTCCCCCGGCCCATCGCGCTCGTGACGACACGCAACGAGGACGGCGGCACCAATGCCGCGCCTTTCAGCTTCTTCAACGTGCTCTCCGAAGATCCGCCACTGGTCGTGCTCGGGCTTCAGTCACGGCCCGACTCTTCGCTCAAGGACACGACGGCGAACATCCGGCGCACCGGAGAATTCATCGTGCACCTCGTCGATGAGCCCATTTTCGAGGGCATGGTGACCTGTGCCGCCGACTTCCCGGCCGGCATGAGCGAGATTCCTTCCGCCGGTTTCACCCTGGCACGTTCCGAGAAGGTCGACGTTGACCGGATCGTCGAGGCCCCATTCAGCTTTGCCTGCCGCCGCGTGACGGTGCTCCAGTTCGCCAAAACCCGGGATCTGGCGATCGGCGAAATCCTCGGGCTCAATGCACGCGACGGGCTGGTCGATACGGACGCGATGCATGTCGACTGGGACGCCTACCAGCCGGTCGGCCGACTGTTCGCCTCCCACTACACCAGAACGAACGACACGTTTTCCCTGCGGATTCCCTCATATGAGTCCCTGCAAGAACCGGATGGAACCAGCAATCAATGACTGAACGTCTCAGCGAGAAGACCGAAGGCGTCTTCATCATTTCCGCAACCCCGTTTTCCGACGACGGCGCAATCGACTACGACAGCGCGGACAGGCTGGTCGAGTTCTATATCGGCCACGGCGTCTCCGGCATGACCATCCTCGGCATGATGGGCGAAGCGCCGAAACTGAGCGCGGAGGAATCCGATCAATTCATGCGCCACATGATCAGGCGCGCCGACGGCCGCGTGCCTGTCGTGGTCGGCGTCTCCGACCCCGGACTCGGCAACCTTGCGCGCCTGTCCCACGCCAGCATGGACGCAGGCGCCGCCGGCGTCATGATCGCACCGATGCCGGGTCTCAACACCGATGCCAAGATTGGGAGCTATTTCGGGCAGGTTTTTGAAGCCCTCGGACCCGACGTCCCGGTCTGTTACCAGGACTACCCGCAGTCGACCGGCGTCCATATCTCCGTCGACTGTTTTAACACGCTGGTCGACGACTTCGCCCAACTCGTGATGCTGAAACACGAAGACTGTCCGGGGCTCGGCAAGCTCAGCGCCGTCCGGGCCACCGGCGACGGCTCGGAGCGGCGGCGCGTCTCGATCCTGGTCGGCAATGGCGGCCTGTATCTGCCCCAGGAACTGGCGCGCGGCGCCGACGGTGCCATGACCGGCTTCGCCTATCCTGAGATGCTTGTCGAGGTCGTCGCGCTGCACAAGAATGGTGATGTGGACCGCGCGGAGGACGTGTTCGACGCCTACCTGCCGCTCGTCCGTCACGAGCAGCAGCCGGGCTTCGGGCTCGCCTTGCGCAAGGAAATCCTGAGGCGGCGCGGCGCCATCACGAGCGCGGCCACGCGTGCACCCGGCCCGAAACTCAGTGCGGCCGACGTCGCCGAACTCGACCGGCTGCTGGCACGGGTCGAGGCGAACGTTTCCGCGCTGAACTAAACCGGATTGGTCTTGAGGAATTCGCTCCAGCACAGGGAGAGACGCAGTGTCTGAATTCGATCTTCTCATCAAGGGCGGAACCGTCGCCACGGCCGTCGACATCTTTGACGCGGACATCGCGGTCCGTGACGGGCGTATCGTCACGCTGGGCCATGATCTCGGCAGCGCGACCCGCGAAATCGATGCATCCGGAATGCTGGTGCTGCCCGGCGGCATCGACGCCCACTGCCATATCGAGCAGGAATCCTCGACCCGCATCATGACGGCCGACGACTATTATTCGGGCAGCGTTTCGGCGGCGTTCGGCGGCAACACGACCTTCATTCCCTTTGCCGCACAGCACAAGGGACAGAGCCTGCGCGAGGTCGTCAAGCTCACGCACGAACGTGCCGGGCCGAAATCCGTCATCGACTATGCGTTCCACCTGATCATCTCCGATCCGAGCGAACAGGTTCTCGGACAGGAGCTGCCGTCCCTGATCATGGAGGGCTACACCTCGTTCAAGGTCTTTCTGACCTACGAGTTGCTCAAGATCAGCGACAAACAGATGCTCGATGTTCTCTCCGTGGCGCGCACCCACGGCGCCATAACCATGGTGCATGCAGAGAACGACGACATGATCAACTGGATCAGCGAAAGGCTATTGTCCCGTGGTCACGTCGAACCGAAGTTCCACGCCATTGCGCACGCCCAGATCGCCGAGAGCGAGGCTTCACGCCGTGCCATCGATCTGGCCCGGCTGGCGGACGCCCGTCTGCTGATCGTTCACGTCTCCACGGCAGAGGCCGCCGAGAGCATTCTCAATGCCCGCAACAAGGGCCTGCCGATCTACGGCGAGACCTGCCCGCAATATCTCTTTCTCACCAAGGAAGACCTCGACCGCGAGGCCATGGAGGGTGCCAAGTACTGCTGCTCGCCTCCGCCGCGCGACACATCCGCTCAGGAAGCAATCTGGCGCGGTCTGACCAACGGCACATTCCAGGTCTTCAACTCCGATCACGCACCCTACCGGTTCGACGAAACCGGCAAGTTCAATGCCGGTCCGAATCCGACTTTCAAGAAGATCGCCAACGGCCTGCCCGGCCTTGAAACCCGGATGCCGCTGCTGTTCTCCGAAGGCGTTCGCAAGGGACGGCTGTCGCTCAACGAATTCGTGGCGCTGACCTCGACCAATTCAGCGAAGATCTACGGGCTGCATCCGCGCAAAGGAACGATCGCCGTTGGCGCTGACGCCGACATCGCGATCTGGGATCCGCAGTGGGAGCGGACCATCACCCAGTCGATGCTCCATGACAACATGGACTACACGCCGTACGAAGGCCGCACGGTGACCGGCTGGCCGAGGATCGTGATCAACAGGGGCCGGATCGTTGTCGAAGACGAGACCCTGCAGGTCGAACGCGGTTCAGGCGCTTTCCTCGAACGCAAGCCCGAGACGCCCGGCACCACCACCTACCCGGCCGGAACCCCTCTGGAGTCCGGTGACGTTTTCGGCGCCGATCTGTCCTGAGCCGACGAGGAATTGTCATGGAGAACGAAGGAAACAGCGCGGGCCGGCGGCGCATTCTGGTCATCAACCCGAACTCGAACCAGGCGGTAACCGATGGCTTCGACGCCGCACTGGAGCCACTGCGGGCGTCGGGCAATGTCGACATCGAATGCGTGACTCTGGCTGAAGGGCCATTCGGCATCGAGAGCCAGGCGGACGTCGAGGCAGTGACGCTGCCGCTGCGTGATCTCGTCAAATCCCGTGAAGACGCCGACTGCTTCGTCATCGCCTGCTATTCGGACCCGGGCCTGCATGTGTGCCGCGAAGCCACGGCGAAGCCGGTGCTGGGCATTCAGGAGTGCGGTGTCCTCGCCGCCATGTCGCGGGGTGACCGCTTCGGCGTCATCGCCATCATGGACAGATCGATCCGCCGGCATATGCGCTACATGCGCCAGATGGGCGTGATCGACCGGCTCGCCGGCGAGCGCGCAGCCAACCTGACCGTGGCCGAAAGCGCGTCGGGCGAAGGGACGTTCGACCGCCTGGTCGAAGTGGGCACGGCACTCAGGGATCAGGACGGCGCGGACACGGTCGTTTTGGGATGCGCCGGCATGGCCGCGCACCGCGCCGGCCTCGAGGCAAAGCTCGGCATCCCGGTCATCGATCCGGTCCAGGCCGCCACCACCGTGGCTGTCGGCAACGTCCTTCTCAACGACTAGGACCAAACGGAGATCCCTACTTGAAAATCAACCGCAAGAACGACCTCAACCTGAGGCTGCTTGAGATATTTGGCGCGGCCATGCGCAACCAGACCACTGTGAGCGCGGCCGAGGAATTGGGCATCTCGCAGCCCGCCGTAAGCAATGCCCTGCGCGCGCTCGAGAAACAGCTCGACATGACCTTGTTCGAACGCACCAGCCGCGGGCTGATCCCGACAGACGAAGCCGTGCTGATCTACGAGGAAGTCGAGCCGATATTCATGATGCTGCGGGGCATCGAGGAACAGGTTCGTGCTGCCCGAAGCGCCAAGACCGGCCGCCTCCGGATCGCGGCAACACCCCCCTTGAGCCAGTCCGTCATCCCGCTCGCGCTCAAGAGGTTCGTCGCCGCGCGCGCCGACGTCCGCGTCAGCTATGACATTCGCGGCCTCGATGCGATCGTGCGGGAGATTGAAACCGGCGCCACCGACTTAGGGCTGCTGCTTGGCCTCGAAAGCCATCCTTCCTGCACGGTCATCCCGCTCTACGAGGGAGAGATGGAGTGCATGCTGCCTTCGGATCACCCGCTCGCGGAGCTCGACGTGATCAGACCTGCCGACATCGCGGAGCACACGCAGATCGGCCTCGGCCTCGACCACGAGTCCAAGCTCGGCGCCCTCGTCCGCGCCGCGTTCGCGATGGAGCGCGTGAGTTTCAGGACAAATTTGGAAGTGCGCTACTGCCACACGGCGTGCGTGCTGGCCAATGCCGGCCTGGGGGTGGCCGTCGTCGATTCCTTCACGTCGCGCTTCATGCAGAGCGACGAACTCGTGCGCAGGCCGTTCGAGCCGAAAATCCGGATCACGGCCAGCGCGGTTGCCCGTGCGGGCCGGCCCATGTCGCGGGTCGCCTCGGCCTTTGTCGAGGAAATCAGGAGCGTGCTCCGGGAACTGGACTGAGCCGCGGTTTGCCGGCGATCCGGGGATCGGCCGTTATCCGGCCCGCTTCATGGCGCCCCGGACCTGACGCAGGTCCTCGTCGATCAGATTCTTCATCGCCTCTTTCTTCTCCGCGGCTTTCCTGGCCCCGGCGACCTCGGCATACGTCTTGAGGAACGCCTTGAACCGGTCGTCGAAGAACCCCTTGCCGGACGCATACTGCAACAGCCTCAGATCCGGCAGTTCATTGGCTTCGATGATGACCGGGCCCGCGTCGGAGACAGCAATGTCCCAGCCTATCAGCGGGATGCTGTTGAGCACGCGGTGGCCGCTGCGCGCAAGTTCCACGGCGTCATCCCAGAGCGGCAGTGTAGTGCCCGTGATCGGGGCATTCGTATCCGGATGGACCGGCATCTCGACCTGGTCGAGACCAAGGCCCGACACGGCCCGTCCGACCACGCCCGAAGCGGGATCGACGTCGGCGATGATGTTGCCGGAGCGCCAGTAGTTGTCGGCCATGCTCGCACCAGCGGGAATCTTGATGGCGGTACCGATGACCTCGACATCGCCCTCGATGCATGTCGTGACCATACGGACCGTCGCAACCCGGTCGCCGCAGATCCGCGCGATATCGGCATGCGGCGTCACCCGCGACTGTATGATGTATCCGTCGGGAAACTCGTCCGGCACGAAGTCGGCAAACGCCTGCACCGGAATCTTCGAACCGTCGCCGGCGAGGATCATGTCGTTCTCGACCCGGTCTATCGCGATGGTGCCCAAGCTCTGGCACGAGCCGAGAGGCTTGCCGAAAAGACCGCGGTGGCCGTTGTCGCGCAGGAACCGGGCAATGTCCTCACTGCTTCTCAGGCAGGCCAGGGCCGGGGCGGACATCGACCTGGAGTAGATCGCGACCGTCTCGCTGGTCGGCAGGCCGAGGCCCTTCAGGAGACTGCCGCAGGCAACCTTGTCCATCAGAATGCCCCAGGTCGTGTTGCCGGCCGTGAGCTTTTCCCAGATGGCGCGGCATTTCTTGGCGCCGACAAACTCCAGCTTCTGCTCCGGCGTGTACCTGGTGTCGTCATACAGGCGAAGCTCGAAATATTCCTGCAGCTTCAGGCCGTTGCCGGCAAAGCACAGGCGCACGATGTCGCCCAGCAATGAGCCGTAGGATTTGCCGGTTTCCTTTGAAATACGCTCCAGCATGGTGTTCATCGCGGGAATCTCGTATTCACGCTTGGCCATGAGGCCCGCGCACGGGTGCTCGTGCCCGCCGGACGGCTCCGCTTCTGTCACAACTGACTGTTCTGCTGGCTTGCTGGTCATCGAACCCGCCCCCGATCTTCCGTGAACTGCCGAAATCTGGTGCCGGATTCTCGCCGCGGGGTTTGAATTAAACGTTAAGGACGCTACGTGTTGCGCTGTCACATGTCTTGTGACTGCCGGGGTGTAAGGTTAGTGCTAATGCTCCAGACGGAGCACAGCACAGCCTCTGCTCTTGAAGTCACCGTTACGCAGGATCCGTGATGACCATCCACGATCGCCTCGTTCAATCGGCGTTCTATTTCGCCGAAGCGGCCCACGGGGAACAGAAACGAAAATACACGGGCGAGCCGTACATCGTTCATCCCCTGGCCGTCGCCAGCCTCGTCACATTCGCCGGAGGCAGCGATCAGGCCGTCGCGGCCGCGCTGCTGCACGACGTGGTCGAGGACACGGACGTGACCAACGCCGAGATCGCTGAAGAGTTCGGCGCGCACGTCGCCGGACTGGTCGCAGAGGTAACGGACGTTAGCAAGCCGGAAGACGGCAACCGCGCGGTCCGGAAGGCTATCGACCGCGACCATCTCAAGCAGGCAAGCCCTTCGGGCATGACGATCAAGCTCGCGGACATCATCGACAACACCCGCTCGATAGCCGAGGGCGACCCCGGGTTCGCAAAGGTCTACATGGCCGAATGCGCGGACCTCCTGCCACACCTGAATGGCGGCAGCAGGATACTCTGGGATCTGGCGTCAAGGCAGGTGGAGCAATACTTCCGGACGAGTGTTGCGGACTAAGGCGCAGGCAATCAAGGAAGGCGAATGGTGCGGGCGGCGGGACTTGAACCCGCACGGGCATACGCCCTCAGGATTTTAAGTCCTGTGTGTCTACCAATTCCACCACGCCCGCACGGCCGGATTGCACCGGCTGCGCAAGGTATGCCCGCTTACGGGCCGGGCGGCAACGCCTAAGTCGCGGGCCCGCCCGGCAATCTCGACGCCTCATTCAGGCTCCGCCGGAAACAGCAGGTTCAGTTCAAGCGCCCCGGCCTCGATTGTCGCCGGCAGCGCGTCGACAATATCGCCGTCGGCCTGGATGGGGCCCTCGCCGCCGGTCACGCGTATCGTCCGCGCGGTCTGATTGAAGACGTCCGGATTGCGTTCCATCCGCCCGAGCGCCAGGTCGATCGCACACCGCGCGACCACGCCAATGCCATGCCGCCGCATGCCCAGCACATGCACATCACTGTCGAACAGACTGGCGTCCGGCGCCATGACGTGGGGACCGCCGTAGTGCCTTCCGTTCATGGCCACGACGGTTGTCGCGGCAAGACGTTCGCCGTCGACCTCGACGTCAAGGGATTGCGGCCGCCAGGCAAAAGCGCCCTTGAGCGTCTGAAGCACGTAGGCGCCCTTGCTCAGGTACCGTTTGACGGCGGGATCAACCGTATCGACCACCCAGGCATCGAAACCGGCACTGACCATGAGCAGGAAGACGCGGCCATTGACCCTTCCGGCACGGATGGTCCGGCCCTCGCCCGTCACGAGGTAATCGCCGACGTCCGTGGCACGGCGGACAAGCCCGATCTCGTGCGCCAGCACATTGGCGGTCCCGATGGGAATGACCGCAAGCGGAGGTGCTGAGAGCGGATCGCTGCGCTGCGCCAGACCGTTCGCCACTTCGTTGATCGTTCCGTCCCCGCCGGCGACCGCCACGACGTCGTGACCCGAAAAATCATGGCCGGCTGCGATGCGTTCGGCATCTCCCCGGGCTTCGGTCCGGCAAAGCTCCAGCTTCGCGCCCCGCTCCTCAAGACGGTCGATGACGCGTCTGAAGAATCCGGCGCTGCGCCAGCCCGCCTTGGGATTGTGGATGATGACGATCCGACGAGGCGCCTGCGGCACGCTGAATCCCTCTTCGTTTACGCAACGGGGATATAGGTGGAATTATTACGATCTGGTGACAGACAGCGACGTTAACCCTTTGAAGGGACTGTCACAAGCCGTACATATGAATCACGTAATGCCCTGACCATCGGCTCGAATGGCAATGGTCAGTGGCATGAACATCAGGCCCACACCGCCTCACCGCTACCGCGCGATCTGGATCTCCGATCTCCATCTCGGGACGCGCCGCGCCCAGGCTGACGCCGTCCTGGATTTTCTCCGCTACACGGAATCCGACTACCTCTACCTGGTCGGTGACATTATCGACAACTGGAGCCTGAAGAAGCACTGGTACTGGCACCAGGCCCACAACGACGTCATCCAGAAGCTGCTGCGCAAGGCGCGCAAGGGCACAAAGGTCATCTATATCCCGGGCAATCACGACGAGAGTTTCCGCGACTTCGCCAACCTGCGTTTCGGCCGCGTCGCGGTCATGCGCCAGACCACGCACACCACGGCAAACGGCCGCAAATATCTCGTGCTCCACGGCGACGAATTCGACGGCGTCGTCAAATACGCCAAGTGGCTGGCCTTCCTCGGCGACACGGCCTATGCCGCCGCCGTCGAGCTCAACTATTTCTTCAATCGAATCCGGCGCCTGTTCGGGTTCCGCTACTGGTCGCTGTCGGCCTACCTGAAGCTGAAGGTCAAGCGCGCGGTCGAGTTCCTGTCGAACTTCGAGAATGCGGTCGTCCGCGAGGCGCGGCAGCAGGGCGCCGACGGCGTCATCTGCGGTCATGTGCATACCTGCGAGATGCGCATGATCGACGGCATCCATTACTGCAACGACGGCGACTGGGTGGAGAGCTGCACCGCCCTTGTCGAACATTTCAACGGCGAGCTGGAGTTGTTGCACTGGCTTGATATCGACCATTCATACGTGGATCTGAAAAAACAGCATGCGCATAGCCATAGTCACTGACGCCTGGTTGCCTCAGGTCAACGGTGTCGTGAGAACCCTCCGCACGACCGCGCAACATGCGGAACGCGCAGGCCACAACATCAAATTCATCACACCGGCCGATCACTTCACGATCCCCTGCCCGACCTATCCCGAGATCCCGCTGTCCTGGACCACCGCCAGCCGGATCGGCAGGAGAATCGAGCAGTTCGGACCGGACGCCATCCACATTGCGACAGAGGGACCGCTGGGTCACGCCGCCAGGAGATACTGCATGCGCCGAGGGTATCGGTTCACGACGTCCTACCACACGCGATTTCCCGAATACCTTCACGAGCGCGTCCCGGTGCCAGGCGTCAAGGAACTGGCGCACAGGTTCCTCGACCGCTTCCATCGCACTTCCGACAGCATCATGGTCGCCACCCCATCGATCGAGGAAGTGTTGCGGAAGCGGGGCCTGGATCGCATCAAACGCTGGAGCCGCGGCGTCGACACCACTGTCTTCAGGCCGCGCAACGGCGTATCCCTCTCGGGCGAGCGCCCCTATTCGCTCTATGTCGGGCGCGTAGCACCGGAAAAGAATATCGAGGCATTCCTCTCCCTCGACCTTCCGGGAACGAAGATTGTCGTCGGCGACGGCCCGCAACGGCAGGAACTCGAGACCCGCTATCCGGACGTGAATTTCACCGGCTACAAGACCGGCGAGGATCTGGCCGGTCACGTGGCCGCGGCTGATGTCATGGTATTCCCGAGCCTGACCGATACGTTCGGGCTGGTGCTGATCGAGGCCATGGCCTGCGGCGTGCCGGTCGCCGCCTTTCCCGTGCCGGGCCCGATTGACGTTGTGGAGGACGGAAAGGTCGGCGCGCTCGACGACGATCTCGGCGCCGCCGTGTCCCGGGCGCTCAAGCTCGACAAGGAAGCCTGCCGCACCTACGCGCAAGGCTACAGCTGGGAGCGCTCCACCGCCCAGTTCATCGGCAACCTGGTAACGGCAACGTCCAGCGCATAGCCACGGCTTGCCGGTCTGACTTTACGACCAGGATTTGACGACGGTTATGGGCATGCCCTTGAGCTCGTCGGCCATGGCCTGAACCTCTTTCTCCGCCTGCTCCAGGGCCGTCTCGTCCTTTGACCGCAGGACCACATTGGACCCGAATTTGCCGTCTTCCTCGAACGGATAGCTTCCCATGGAGACGCCGGGGTAGCGGTCCTGGATCGCCTTGAGCGGCCCGGCAAGGTTGCCCTCCCCTGTATCCACGCGTATCGAGCGGGACAACAGGGGTTTGCCGCGTTCAAGAGTCGGAATGATGTTGGCCAGCATGGCCTGCATGATCCGCGGCACGCCGGCCATGACAAACACGTTCCCGATATTGAAGCCGGGTGCGGCGCTGACCGGATTGGCGATCAGGGTGGCGCCGGCCGGTGTGCGCGCCATGCGCAGGCGCGCCTCGTTGAGCTCGCGGTCCGGATAGCGTTCCTTCATCACCCGCACGGCCTCGTCGTTGACGGAAATATCGAGGCTGAACGCCCTGGAAACCGCATCGGCAGTGATGTCATCGTGGGTCGGGCCGATGCCGCCCGTCGTGAAAACATAGTCGTAGCGTTCCCGCAAAGCATTGAGCGCTGCCACGATGTCGTCTTCTTCGTCCGCCACGAAGCGCGCTTCGCGCACCTCGATCGCGATCCCGGTCAGCGTTTCAGCGATATGTCCGAGATTGATGTCCTTCGTCCTGCCGGACAGCAGTTCGTCGCCGATCAGCAGAACGGCGGCGGTAACGGTATCTCTTGCCATGTTGGTTCAGGCTCCCCGTGCGCTTGTTATGGGAGAGATAACGCGCACGGGGGTAGCCGACAAGCGTCACGGCCACAGGACCGCAACCCGTGACGCAATCAGCCCGGCCCAGCCTCGTCGATAGTGCCTCAGGCCTCCAGCATCGCCGCGACCAGGCAACCCTTGGCCGTGGCATTCATTCCGGCTTCGGCCCTGCGGATTTCGGATACCTCGATGGGCAGCCGCACCCGGGAGATGGCTTTCTCGAGTTCGGCGCCGAATCCGTCGACCATGGCCGACCCGCCGGCGAAGACGACGGGGATGGCCCCGCGGAACGGCGGCAGGCGGTTCGATTTCGTCAACGCACGCTCCAGGGTGAGAGCGACCGTCTGGATGACCTCCCGGTAATAGATCGCCAGAGCCTGGTCCATGCTGCCGGCGGCGGTTTCGCTGAGGTTGAAATCGTCGCTTTCCTTGTGCAGGCGCACCGTCGTCGGCGTCTCGCCGGTGACCGAGGACGCACTGTAATCGATAAAATCGCCGGCGCGCGTGGTCGAGAACGTGACGGCGGGCAGGCCCAGATAGGCCAGGCACACGTTGCACATGCCGCCGCCGAAGCTGATGCCGACACCGGTGAAGTCATTGGCCACGAGTTCCGCCAGAACGACCGCAAGGCCTTCGTTGATGGCGCGGACGTCATAACCGAGATCTTCGAGAATGTGATGGATGGATTTCTCGTGGAAGATCACCTGGTTCTCCGCGTCCTCGCCGCCGCTCGGCACGGAGAAACAGATCCGCTGACCCTTGCTTGCCGGACCGCACAGCTTGTGGAGCGCATGCCGGATCATCTCCAGGTTCATCGGCTCGTTGGGATTGAGCAGCCCGGTCTGCATCGGGCGCCGGGTATCACCGCCCAGAATGTTCGCAAATTCATCGACCCGGTTGCCGAAGGCCAGAATCTGATCACCGTCGACGCGGTAGTGGATCCTCTCCCTGTCGAGCATGGCCTTGTTCATCTTTGAAAACGGCAACGACACGAATGCGTTGAGCTGTGTCGTGAAGATCGGATCTTCACCGCGCATCTTCGCCATGACGATGCGGCTGGTTCCCATATCGAGCCCGAAATGCTCGATGACATCACTCTTGGCGGACTTGCCGCCGCTTTCCGCATCGCTGGATTTGCTGCTGGAGCCACGGGACTTGACCGTGCTGCCGCCGGACGCCGACTTGGCCATGACCGCTCCTGATTTCGTTGACATTGATACTACCCCTTTTGCCGGCAATCGCCGGTACTGACTGACATGCCGGCCGCGACCGCGCCGGGCACAACCAAAACAGCGCCGGAAGACAGACCTTCCGCCGCATTGTTTGCCCCAGCCCCGGATGCCGCGAACCGCCGGGGGCTTCGCCCGATGCCTCTTGAACGACCACCGCCTCGCCGGGCGGCACTCGCACTCATGCAGCGAAATTGGCTTCAGAAAGCTCAGGTCCGCCGCGTGAATGTTCGACCTGCTCGATGAAACAGTGACCCCGTCACGATCAATTCTGATTATGGCGATTTTGGGACCCGACCGGCCTTAATGCCGCGATTATGCCGTCTTGTCGGCGCGGTCCGCTGGCTCTATCTTCCAGCCCATGAAATTCACCTCTCCACTCGTGCGCGGCACGCTGATCAAACGCTACAAACGGTTCATGGCCGACGTCCAGCTGGACAGCGGCGACACCGTGACGGCTCACTGTGCAAATCCCGGATCGATGATGGGACTCATCGAGCCTGGAACCACAGTCTGGCTTTCCGAGAGCGACAATCCGAAACGGAAACTGAAGTATTCCTGGGAGATCCTCCAGCTCGGCGAAGGCGAAGGTCAGGCAACGGTGGGCATCAACACCGGCCACCCCAACGGCCTCGTCGCGGCGGCGATCGAGGACGGCACGATTTCGGAACTGGCGGGGTATGGCAACCTGCGCAAGGAAGTGAAGTACGGCAAAAACAGCCGGATCGACATTCTTCTGGAGTCCGAAGACCGGCCGCCCTGTTATGTCGAGGTCAAGAACGTGCATCTCCTGCGCCGCATCGGTCTCGCCGAATTCCCGGATTCGGTAACGGCCCGCGGCGCCAAGCATCTCGACGAGCTGAGCGAAATGGTGGCCGAAGGCGCCCGCGCCGTAATGGTCTTTCTGGTACAGCGCGACGATGCCGTCGCCTTCACGCTTGCCCGCGATATCGATCCCCACTATGCCGAACGCTTCGAGGCGGCGACAACGGCCGGCGTTGAGGCGCTATGTTATTCCTGTAAACTCTCGCCCGACGAGATAACGGTCGACCGACCGCTGCAGTTTGTTCCGTAGAATACGAAGAACCGGATTCACGTGATGATGACGTACATCGATGCCGCGAACGCACCGCATGAAAACACCGGACAGATCAAGCTGCATGGCGCCGAGGCGTTCGAAGGCATGCGGGTGGCGGGGCAGCTCGCGGCAGAAGCGCTCGATTTGCTGACTCCTGAAGTGAAACCGGGCGTAACGACCGAATTTCTCGATCGGATGGCCTTCGAGTTTGCAATGGACAACAACGCCGTTCCCGCTCCGCTCAATTACCGCGGCTACCCGAAGTCGATCTGCACATCGATCAATCACGTGGTCTGCCACGGCATTCCCGGCAGCAAACCCCTGCGCGAAGGCGATATCGTCAACATCGACGTCACGCTGATCGCCGAGGGCTGGCACGGTGACACGAGCCGCATGTTCTCCGTGGGCGCGGTGTCCCGCAAGGCCGAGCGATTGATGGACGTTACGTATGAATCGCTTATGCGCGGCCTTGCCGTTATCAAGCCCGGCGCGACGACGGGAGACATTGGCGCCGCCATCCAGAATTATGCCGAGGGCCAGCGCACCAGCGTCGTCCGCGACTTCTGCGGTCACGGCCTCGGGCGCGTGTTCCACGATGTTCCGAACATTCTGCACTACGGCCGTCCCGGCGACGGCATCCGCCTGAAGGCCGGCATGTTCTTCACGGTCGAGCCCATGATCAATCTCGGCCGGCCGCACGTGAAGATCCTGTCCGACGGCTGGACAGCCGTGACGCGGGACCGGTCCCTGTCCGCACAGTTCGAACACACGATCGGGGTCACGGAAGACGGCTGCGAAGTATTCACCTATTCGCCCGCCGGCTATCATCATCCCCCTTACGCAACTCCCTGAAGGCCGTAATCGTGACCGGAAACGCTGCAACCACCGGCACGGACAAGGCCCACTATCACGGTCACCGCGACCGCCTGCGCGCCCGTTTCCTGGACGGGGGTGCGGACGCGCTTCCGGACTACGAGTTGCTCGAACTCGTTCTCTTCAATGCCAACGCGCGCGGTGACACAAAACCGCTTGCCAAGCGGCTGATCGGGCACTTCGGCAGCTTCGCCGAAGTGATCAGCGCAACGCCGGAAAGGTTGCTGGCCGTCAGCGGTGTCGGCACACGGACAGTGACGGAACTCAAACTGGTGCAGGCGGCGGCACTGCGGCTCAGCCATGGCGAAGTCGCAAGCCGGAACTCTCTGTCATCATGGACCGCTGTGGTCGATCATTGCCGGCGCTCCATGGCGTTCAACGACAGGGAACAGTTCCGGATCCTCTTCCTCGATCGGAAGAACGCTCTTATTTCAGATGAAGTCCAGCAGGAGGGCACGGTCGACCACACGCCGGTCTATCCGCGCGAGATCGTCAAGCGCGCGCTTGAGCTCTCGGCGTCCGGCGTCATCCTCGTGCACAATCACCCCTCCGGCGACCCGACGCCTTCAAATCCCGACATTGCCATGACGAAGAAGATCATCGATGCGGCCAAACCTCTGGGCATCACGATCCACGACCATCTGATCATTGGCCGGCATGGCCACACGAGTTTCCGCGCGTCGGGCCTTATGTAGCGCCTACAACGCGAAGACCAGCCTCGGCAGTCTGCGGCCCGGGATGGCAGCGGACGGTGCCTCACCGGCATCCACAGCACCCATACGGCGATAGAAGTCAGCGGCCTGCGGATCGGCCTCGATAACCATGTGATCCGCACCGGCCTGTCTGGCTGCGGCGGCGGCCCAGTCGAACAGAAGACGCCCGGCGCCCGACCGCAGACTTGCCGGATCGACAAACAGCTTCTCGAGCATTGCTTCATCGCCGTCGACGGAGACCTGCGCCACAGCCACGGCGCCGTGCTCGGACTGAGCCACCTGGACCAGCGTGTCATCGAGATCGGCAGGGCCCAGACTCAGCTCTTCCCGGCAGGCTTCGATAAAGGCATCGTCATAGCCCCATACGGCCTTTGAGCGCAGGCAGAGTTCGCTCAGGGCGTCCAACTCCTCGATACGGACATCTCGCAACACAATCCTCATGTTGCCCCATATAGGAAATCCGGCGCGAATTGGAACGCGTTACGCGGATTGAGCTTGCGGCATGCCATGCTAAAGTGTCGCTCATGGCTTCATTCTTTTCAAAACTGTTTGGCGGCGGCGGCGACAAGGCTGCCGAACCGGACCCCGACAAGGCGGTCGAGTATCAGGGCTACACGATATACCCGTCGCCACAGCCGGACGGCGGCCAGTGGCGGCTCGCAGGTGAAATCGCAAAAGGCTCAGGTGACGAGGAACAGCGCCGCCAGTTCGTTCGCGCCGACACGTTTTCGTCGAAGGACGAAGCCGAATCCTTTGCCGTTCGGAAGGGTCAGCAACTGATCGACGAACAGGGCGACAAGCTCTTCGACAGGGACGCCGAAGCCGGACATCTCTGACGACCGCCATCGCGTTAATGTGAACCGCCTCCTCCGGAATCCATCTTGAATCCCGATCCGCCTCCGCTTACCTCCAGAGGTCGGATGAGGCGGCTCCGAGAATCATACAATCGCCGTTTTCATCTCTCATATCCGCTGGACTGCGAGCTGCGGATGTTGCGACAGGATTTGTACTGACCGGACGGAAGATCTGCCATGCCACTTGACCGCCGTACCTTCCTTGCCGTGACCGCCGGAACCGGCGCGTCGGCGGCTTTTCCCGCAATGGCCGCCACGACCGTCGACACCGCGCTCAACGGCGAGCCGTTCCAGTTCCCCGTTTTCGATGAAAAACAGATCCCGCCCGACTTCAGGCGCCAGCTCGTCAGCTATCAGTCGAATGAGCCCATCGGCACGATCATCGTCGATACGGCCAGTCGCTACCTTTACCTGACCCGGGAAAGCGGCCGTGCATTGCGTTACGGCATCGGTGTCGGACGGGCCGGCTTCTCGTGGAACGGACGGGCTACCATCAGGCGCAAGGCCGCCTGGCCGAAGTGGACGCCGCCGCAGGAAATGCGCGAGCGGGAGCCGGACCTGCCCGAGTTCATGGTCGGCGGTCCGGAAAATCCGCTCGGCGCCCGCGCGCTTTACCTGTTCGAAGGCAACCGCGACACGCTGTACCGGCTGCACGGCACCAGCGAGCTGCATTCCATCGGCAAGGCGGTTTCCTCCGGCTGCGTGAGATTGCTCAATCAGGACGTGATCGATCTGTACCAGCGTGTGCCTGTCGGCACTGAAGTGGTGGTGCACCGGCACGCCGAAACGGCGCAGGCGGGCTGACGGCCGGTCACGCGCCTGCCTGATCCGGCCGTTATCTTTGGATTGATTGAGTAAAGCGAAGCGCCGGGCCCGGCCCGGCCCCCGGTCAATCCTTGCGGATTCCCGATTGGGCCGAACCCGGCGCCTGCTTTTGATAGTCCGTGGAGTCGGAGACTGCGCCTATGAGATCGGTAAGCGCTTGCCTCAAGCGTTCCGATTTCAGCGCTCCGAGCCGTAATGAGAGATCCGAGACGTCGGCCGATCGCCGCTCACGGCCGTGATCGTCTTCGTTTGCGCCGGAGAGTACTGCGCTTTCATCGCTCATTATCGTCCCCTTGGACCATCTATGCCGCCTTCCAGTTTCGCCCCCGGTCGGCGTGCATCCTTCATTAAACAGCTTCCGCCCTGGCGAAATGCTCCACCATCGGTGTAGAAACCGCTTCATTCGTTGTCGTAACCGAAGCGTACTGTCCCGCCAGATCGATCAGTCTTCTGTGTGCCGTCGCTTCGTCGACCTCATTCGTGCAGGGCGACAGCGATGCATCGGCGACAAAGCTAAGGCTGTGTCCGCGACTGAACCCGTCGACAAGCGTTGCCAGGCATGCCGAAGGGCCCTGATAGCCGATCACGTAGGCGTCGCCTCCACCGCGGAAATCCATCATCGCCGCAAACTCCCGGTTGGAATACGCCGACACGCCTGACTTCACGAACACGCGCTCGCTCCCGCGCGGGTTGAAACCCGTGATGAATTCGCTGAATTGCTGCGTTTCATCGAACAGTTCGGCGCGCTGCCGCCAGATGACATGCGCAATGTCCCAGCGATGTTGCCGGGCGTGCCCCAGCATTTTCGAGCAGTTGAACAGACTCTTCTCGATCGCATCGAACCTGAGCGGACGTCCGTCTTCGATATATTCGCGCTGGATATCGATCAGGATCAGCAAAGGACGCTGTGTCGTCCGTCTCCGGTTGCGTGCTCCCTCGGAAAACGCAACCACATTAGTCCGTATGCCGCATTCAGACATTCACAGCCTCCCGCACCGAGGAATAGTCCAATACACCCGGCCGCTGCCAGTCGCCTTCAGGCCGGTTGATCATATAAGGCGAGGAATCGAGCGTTACCCGATCCGCCAACGGTTCCAGCTCGCAAACGGCCTCGACATATTCGCGATCTGAAAACACCAGGCGCTCACGCTGCTCATGGTCTTCCCGAGGCGCAAAACCGAAATATCTCCAGAAACTTAGCAGGCGTTTCTCAGCGTGCCCGTAAAGAGTCGTGTAGCCCTTCATCCGGCACGTCTCCATGGCATAACGCACCAGATGAACCGCGACCTGATGCTTGCGGAACTCCTTGCGGACCGCCAGCCGCTCAAGCTTCGCGAAATCGGAGAAGAAGCGCAGCCGCATGGTGCCCACCGGCTCGTCGCCGAAAAAGGCCATCACATGGGTGGCGGTAAAATCGTTGCCGTCGAACTCTTCGGTGAACGGGCATTGCTGATCGCTGACAAACACGATCGAACGGACCGCGTAAACCTGCAGCATATCCTCGATTCCACGGGCCAGCCGGCACGTGAGTTGCGTCTCATTTGGAGTGGCCTCCGTCCCCCGGACGGCCGATGTCGCATCTGTTGATTGACCGAAAACAAGACCTTTCATGGCGCTACTCTCACTGTCATTGATTGATTGGAGTCGGCGAAACAGACCCTGTTGGATCTGAATCGTCTGGTTGCGACCCGCCCTTTCTCACAAAAGTGCCGGGTCGTACCGAAGGGTACAACGACAGTGCGTCCACGTATCCCAGCTTCCCTAGAAACAGCCGACCAGCATCGGTAAAGGCGAATCCGTACTGATTTACGCCATCGAATACGTCGAAACTGAGATTTTGGGCAATTTTCGCCAAACGAAGCTTGCCCGGCCTTGTAGTCGCCGCAATCGCCCAAGTGTAGACGGCCTGCGGCTCTTCCGTTTCCGGAACCAGCCAGTTCAGATCCAGTTCGCCGGGAGTGAAACGACCATCGATAATCGCCTGCTCACCCGCCGCCGAGAGATACAGAATTGCCAGAAATCCGGTAATATCGGACCCTTCAAACCCAATCTTCTCTGCCTGAACGCCTCCCTGATGAAGCACAAGTATCGAAGAATTGTTGAAGTCGTAGATCCGTTGAACTTCCTCGAAAGGAGCCAATACCTCGCCGAGTTGAGATTGCGCAAAGCGGTACAGCAACGGCACTTCGTCCGGCCGAGCCGGAGCCGCATTGAGCATTTTCAAGACCGGAAGGTTGGCCAGTTCCTGCGAACGCACGGTCATACGGCCAATATGCCCCCAATAGGTAAATGGAGTCCTCGCCCCAAAGTGAGCAGCGTTAACAAACTCCAAACACTGCTGGCTGGCGCTTGAGGGCCATTTCGGCTTAAAATCAACTGTGCATTCACAAAACATGAATGAAACGAAATCACAATAGGCTGATTTTCGCTTCAGCAAATGCCGTATAAGGGTTATGCAAAAAAATCACATCGAAGAGCTGGTGCTGCGTCGCGCGATCAATTGGGACGATTTGCGCTTCTTTCTGGTGGCCGCTGAAACGGGAAGTCTGAACCAGGCCGCGGCGCGCCTCGGGGTGACCCAGCCCACCTTGAGCCGGCGTATCGACAACCTCGAGTACGCTCTCAATGCGCGGCTGTTCCAGAGGCAGACCAACGGCATATCGCTGACCGACGCGGGCGAAATGGTCCTGACGTTCGCCACCGAGATGCAGACGGCGGCGAACAATATCGGCCGCATGGTCTCGGGCAGCGACGAGAGTCTCGCGGGCAACGTGAAGCTCTACTCGCCCGACGGTCTTGCCGGTTACTGGCTGACGCCGCGCCTGCGCGATTTCCAGCGGGCGAACCCGGAACTGACCATCGAGATGATCAATTCGATGTTCACGGCATTTGATCCGGAGACGCAGGTCGACATCGCCATTCAGCTCGAGGAAGCGAAACACATCGACGCCGTTGCCTACCCGCTCGGCACCATCCACTACTGCTTCTATGCGTCCCGGGAGTATCTTCAGACTTACGGCACGCCGGTAACGCTGCAGGACCTCCTGTCGCACAGGATCATCGACCACCAGAACTACCGCTTCCAGAAAGAAGGGTGGGACCGCGAACTGAGCGCGCTGCGCGAACTGTGCAACATCGTGTTCCAGACCAACTGCAGCGCGTCCATGTACCACGCCGTGCGCGACGGCCTCGGCATCGGCGCACTGCCGACCTATGTCACGGCCTTCGACAAGGACATCGTGCCCCTCGACATGGAGCTTCGGGCAAGCGCGAAGTTCTGGGCGGTGTTCCACCGCGACATCGGCAAGATGGTGCGCGTCCGCGCCGTGATCGACTGGCTCAAGGCGACATTCGACGTCAACGAGAACCCCTGGTTCCGGAACGAGTTCATTCATCCGGTCGAACTTCGGCGGATGATCGAGGAGCGCAAGAAAGCCGGCGACGAAGCGCAGCTGGTCGGCTGACGGCCCCGCCCCTTCAGGCATTCACAAAATCAGGTGACAACTCGCCGCTTGCCTTGTCGTGCAGACGGCAAACCGGATAGCTTGGGTGTCGGCATCGTGCTTTCCGAGGCATATCTTTGGCGGAACAGGGCATAGAAAGATCCGAAAGCTGGCGCGAGACGCTGGCGCTTGCGCTCGACCCCCGCTCGCTGCGCATGCTGCTGCTCGGCTTTTCCTCCGGGCTGCCCCTGCTTCTGGTGTTCTCGACGCTGTCCGTCTGGCTCATCAAGGCCGGTGTTGAACGCGGCGTCGTGACGTTCTTCAGCTGGGCCGGCATTGCCTACGCTTTCAAGTTCGTCTGGTCGCCGCTGATCGACCGCATCTCCCTGCCCGTCCTGTCCGGCATACTCGGCCACCGCAGGGCGTGGCTGCTGCTGTCGCAGTTCCTTGTCATTGCTGCCATCCTGTTCACGTCGATCGCCGACCCGGCCAATACCCTCGTCTGGACAGCAATCGGCGCCGCGGCAATCGGGTTCAGCAGCGCGACCCAGGATATCGTCATTGACGCCTACCGCATTGAATCCGCGCCCCCGAGGCTGCAGGCAATGCTGTCGGCGGTTTATGTTGCCGGCTACCGTATCGCCATGCTCACGGCGGGCGCCGGCGCCCTCTGGCTGGCGTCATGGCTCGGTGCCGAGACCTACGACCCGCAGACCTGGCAAACCGTCTACAGGGCCATGGCGGCCTTCATGCTCGTCGGCGTCTTTGCCACCCTCATATCGCCGGAGCCCGAGGTTGACCGCGACCTGACTTCCGACAGGATCGTACAGCTCCGTCTCTTCCTGGCTTTCGTGGTCGGCGTGGCGGCCCTGATCGCCATGTTCAATCTCATCGGCAGCACGCCGAAGGATATCGGACCGCTCCTCAGCCTGCTCTTCAACGCAATGCGAATGCTGCTCAGTCTGGCAGCCGCGGGCGTCGCGATATTCGCACTGGTAAGGCTGAATTTCGTTCCGGGCGCCGAGTCCCGCAAGGCCTATGTGGAACCGTTCACGGAATTCGCGAAACGTTTCGGCCTGGCCGCCATCGCCGTTCTCGGCCTGATCGGCGTCTACCGGATTGCCGATATCGTCATGGGCGCGGTCGCCAATGTCTTCTACGTGGAGATGGGTTTCCAGCTCTCCGAGATCGCCACCTACACCAAGTTCTACGGTCTGGCCGCAACGATCGCCGGCGGCTTCCTGGGCGGATTCGTCACAGGGAGGATCGGCGTCATGCGCGCCCTGTTCCTGGGCGCCATTCTGGCCGCTGCCAGCAATCTGCTGTTTGCCTATCTCGCGACACAAGGCGCTGACCTGCGCCTGCTCGTGGCCGTCATCACGGCGGACAACCTCTCAGCCGGATTCGCCGTGGCCGCGTTCGTCGCCTATCTGTCCGCGCTGACGAATGTCACGTTCACGGCGACGCAATACGCCCTCTTCAGTTCCATCATGCTGCTGCTGCCGAAAGTGCTTGCCGGATATTCCGGCTCGATCGTGACCGCCGTCGGCTACCCGTCCTTCTTCACGTTCACGGCACTCCTCGGCGTTCCGGTCGTGGCGCTCGTGTGGTGGGCCGGCAAACTGGCGCCGGTCGACAACGGCGAAAAGTAGAAGCTGGGGTTCAGGCCTGATCCGCGGCGGCACTGCGGCGGCGACGTCTGCGGCGGCCGCCGCCCTCGCCGTCGCCGTCATCGTCTGCCGCGACCTTGGGTTCCGGCAGCGTGACGACTTCCGCCAGCTTGACATAGGGATCGCGTTTGTGCGGAAAGGCCATGGCGTCGACAAAATGCGCCTGAAACGCGGGCTCGACGGCCGTTTCGATCTTTTCGATGCGCCTGACCACATCTTCGATTTCGCGTCGCGCCGCGCGGTTCAGAAGCGCGATGCGTGCGCCCGTTCCCGCAGCGTTGCCGGCCGACTGCACTTTCTCAAGATCACAGTCCGGGATCAGGCCGAGCACCATGGCGTACTTCACGTCGATATGACTGCCGAACGCACCGGCGAGCGTGATCCGGTCTACCGTGGCGACACCCATGCGGTCCATCAGCAGCTTGGCTCCGGCATATAGAGCTGCCTTGGCAAGCTGAATGGCGCGCACGTCCTGCTGCGTCACCATGATCTGCGGCGACCCGTCATGCAGCAGATAGGAGAATGTGCGTCCCTCGGGAATCATCCTCGACGTGCGGGAGGCAAGGCTTCCGTCAACGATGCCGTCCTGGGTAATGATGCCGGCAAGGAACATCTCGGCCAGCGCCTCGATGATGCCGGAGCCGCAGATACCGGTCACCCCGGTCGCCGCCACGGCCTCGTCAAAGCCGGGTTCATCCGACCAGAGTTCGGACCCGATAACGCGGAATCGCGGTTCTAGCGTTTCAGGATCGATACGCACGCGCTCGATGGCACCCGGAGCGGCCCGCTGCCCGGACGATATCTGCGCACCTTCGAATGCCGGACCGGTCGGCGAACTGGCGGCGAGAAGCTTCTCCTTGTTGCCCAGGATGATCTCGGCATTGGTTCCGACATCGACGATCAGGGTCATCTCGTCACTCAGGTGCGGGCTCTCGGAAAGCGCGACACCGGCAGCGTCGGCACCGACATGGCCCGCGATACAGGGCAGTATATACACCCGCGCGCCCTCGTTGACCGCAAAGTTGAGGCTTTGAGCAGTAAGATCGAGCGCCATGCCGGTCGCCAGAGCAAACGGCGCCCCTCCCAGTTCGGTCGGATCGATGCCGAGCAGCAGATGATGCATGACCGGATTGCCGACGAACACGGCGGCCAGGATATCATCCGCGTCGGCTCCGGCTTCCCGCGCCACCTCCTGTGCAAGCGCAGACATGGCCTCCTGGACGACCTCCGTCATTTCCCGGTCGCCGCCCGGATTCATCATGACGTAGGACACCCGGCTCATGAGATCTTCGCCGAAACGGATCTGCGGGTTCATCAGCCCAGCCGACGCCACGACGGCGCCTGTGTGGAGTTCACACATATGCGCGGCGATCGTGGTGGACCCGAGGTCGATGGCAAGCCCGTAGGCGACGTCATGAAACCCGGGCCACACGGCGATAATTTCGGGCGCCCCGTCCTTGTGGGACTCGTGGATAGCGGCCGTGATGGTCCACTTGCCCTTGCGCAACGTCGTCTGAAGCGTGCGTATGACATGCGGATCCGCTCGGGAGACGGTGATGTCCCACTGTTCGTGCAAAGCCTGATAGACCCGCTCGAGATCGCTCGAGGGGTGGTGCATGTCCGGTTCGGCAACCTCGACGTAGAATTGCCGGATCGCCGGATCGATTTCTATGTCGCGCGCTTCCGCACGCTTGCGCACGACCTGCCGGTGAACCTGGCTCTCGGCAGGAACATCGATCACGACATCGTTCTCGATCAGTGCCGAGCAACTGAGGCGGCGGCCGGCTTTGAGACCGCGCTTCTCCTCGTAGCGAAGCTCATTCGCGCCGCGATCGCTCAGATGATCAGCGCGCGACTCGATACCATGCTTTGCGAAAGAACCTTCCGACACGACCACCTGACAGCGTCCGCAGATCGCGCGCCCGCCACAGACGGAGTCGATATCGACACCGAGAGAACGCGCCGCGGACAGCACAGGTGTACCGACGGGGAACCGGCCCCGCTTGCCCGAAGGGGTAAATACGATCAACGCGTCATTGGTTTCAGCGCTTTCCGACACCCCAGTCGTCCCGTTTCCAAGTGTCAATGATCAACTGTCAGGCCCGCCTGCGACGGCGGCCTTCCCGGCCACCGCGCGCACCGCCTTCGCCCTCGGGCGCCGGCTCCCGGTGCTTGGTCAGCCACTTGCGGCAATCCTTGTCGTGACCGTTCAGCACGTTCGCGGCCATTATGCCGTCCATCTCTTCCGCGTGCAGCGGGTTCATGATGGCCGACGTCATGCCGGCACACGCCGCCATGGACAGGAAGTGTGCGTTCATGGCGTGGCGATTCGGCAAGCCGAAACTGATATTTGACGCACCGCAGGTCGAGTTCACCTTGAGTTCGTCCTTCAGGCGCCTGAGCAGGGCAAACACCTGCCTGCCCGCCGTTCCCATGGCCCCGATCGGCATGACGAGCGGGTCAACGACGACATCGGCCGGCTTGATACCGTGGTCCTGCGCCCGCTCGACGATCTTCTTGGCCACGTCGAATCGCACGTTGGGGTCTTCGGAGATTCCGGTTTCGTCGTTCGAGATCGCCACCACCGCGCAGTCGTACTTCTTGATCAGCGGCAGTACGCGCTCCATGACTTCGTCTTCGCCGGTCACCGAGTTGACCAGCGGCCGGCCCTGGTAGACCGCAAGGCCAGCTTCCAGTGCCTCGATGATCGAGGAGTCGATCGCCAGGGGCACGCTCACGAGACCCTGCACGAGCTGGATGCATTCGGCGAGGATTTTCGGCTCGTCGGCCAGCGGAATTCCGGCATTGACGTCGAGCATGGTGGCACCCGCCTCGACCTGTGCGATGGCGTCGGCCTCGACCATGGAGTAGTCGCCTTCCTTCATCGCAGCGGCAAGCTTCTTGCGGCCGGTCGGGTTGATCCGCTCGCCGATGACGCAGAACGGCTGCTCGAAGCCAATCACCACTTCCTTGGTCGCGGAGCTCAGGACGGTTTCTGTCATGTTCGGAATTCCTGGTTACAAAGGGTTTGAAGTACCGGTCCGGCTTCAGTCACTGGACCTGATCGAAACCGGCATTATCTATGAGTTGCTTCAATTTCTGATCGTCGAAGGCGGCCTCGAGTTCGGCCGCGGCGTCCTCGGCGGCGTCCTCGATTTCACCTGACACTTCCACGGGATCGCCGCGCCGCCATTCCGCGAGATAGGCATCCTCGTCCTTGGCGCCGACTCTCATCGCGCACATGTCGATCGCTTTTTCAAACCGCTCGGACAACTGCCGCCGCGCGGTCTTGCGTCCGGCCTTGACGATGACCTGGGCCGGAATATCGCGCCAGCGAACGACGATCAACTGTGCCATGATTGCTTGCTCCAGTTAAATTTTGTCCGCCGGTTTTTTGGCTGCGGACATGACGCATTTCGCAGATTACGGTCGTATCCGAAATGTATGGCCGCGACTTCTAAGGATGCAAAAACGACAGTGCAAGCCAGAACCGGGCGTCCGACGTCGTTTCCCGCCCATGACCCGACGTTTGCTGGCGTGATGCAAACGCCCGACCCGGCCAATTTGAGGGCACGCAATTGGAATTTCAACAGACTCCAGGAGTGTCTGGCAATGAGTGAAGCTGAAGCCGACGGCGCAAGCCGGTCCCGTGGCGAACGCCGACGCGCCCGTGGTGGTGCAGAGGCGCGCAGGGCCCGCCGCCAGTCCACGGACGTCAAGCAGCTCCGCTATATCACGCGAAAGATAAAGGAATTCGAGGTTCTCGACGAAGAGAGCCTTGTTCTGATCGAGAACAATGCCGACACCGTTCTGGAGGAGATCGGCATCGAGTTCCGCGATGACGAGGAGGCACTCGGCATCTGGCGCGACGCGGGCGCGGACGTCCGCGGCGAGCGCGTGCACTTCCCCCGCGGCATGTGCCGGGAATTGATCAAGACAGCACCCCCGGTGTTCACACAGCATGCCCGCAATCCGGAACGCAGCGTGGAAATCGGCGGCAAAAACACGGTCTTTGCGCCGGTCTACGGCCCGCCGTTCGTGCGCAATCTGGACGAAGGCAGGCGCTACGCAACGATCGAAGACTTCCGGAATTTCGTGAAACTGGCCTACATGTCGCCGGGCCTGCACCACTCGGGAGGCACGGTCTGCGAGCCGGTCGATGTGCCCGTAAACAAGCGCCATCTCGACATGGTCTATTCCCACATCCGGT
>CBDHYJ010000082.1:0-213516 GCA_965275905.1 Hyphomicrobiales bacterium
TCGAGCGCCTGGCGCAGAAATTCCTCGGGCTTGAAATGCTGAGCGCGGACCAGATCCTGCGCATGAACGAACTGCCCGAAGGGCCCGTCCCGGTTGACGATCCTTACGGCAACCGGCCGACCATCGGCGATCTCATGCGCGACCTGGCGCTGACCGGCGAGGAGCAACAGGGGGGAGCGCAATGACCGTGACCGCAGGCCATGAGCAATTCGACGAGCAGGGGTATGCCGTTCGTGCGGGTAAGGGCGCCGTGGGCGATCCGTCCGTCACCAAACGCCGGATCACGCTCGTGATCGCGGCCTTCGCCATCGTCTTTTCCGTGATCTCGGTCCGGCTGGTCGACCTGTCGCTGGCGCCGCCGCCGGAGGCCAAAGGGCGCACGGTGGCTCAAGCGCCGGTCTCGACGCGGCCGAACATCGTCGACCGCAACGGCCACATGCTGGCGACCGACATCCAGACCGCCTCGCTGTTCGCCGACGCGCGTCACGTGATCGACGTGGACGAGGCGATCGAGCTCATCACGCCCGTCCTGCCGGAGCTCGATGTCGAGGACCTGCGGCGCAAGCTCTCGAGCAAGAAGCGCTTCGTCTGGATCAAGCGCGAGCTGACGCCGAAGCAGCAGTCGACGATCCACAACCTCGGCATTCCGGCCTTCGGATTCCGCACCGAGACCAGACGCGTTTACCCCACGGGCCGGACGGCGGCACACGTGCTGGGTCACGTTAACGTCGACAACCAAGGTATTGCAGGCATTGAGAAATTCATCGATCTTGAGCGCAAGAAAAACGCCAAGACCGGTGAGTCGTCTCTGGCCGAAAAAATAGGCGAACCCTCCGACGAGCCGGTCGAACTTTCCATCGACCTGCGCGTGCAATACGCCGTCCGCGACGAGCTCCTGAAAGCCATGGAAGAGCACCGCGCGATCGGTGCCGCCGGCATCGTGCTCGACGTGCGCACCGGCGAGGTGATCGCCATGACCTCGCTGCCGGACTACGACCCGAACGCGCCCGCCGGCGCGCTCGAGCAGAAGCGCATGAACCGGGTGACCGCCGGCGTCTACGAGCTCGGCTCGACCTTCAAGACCGTGACCACGGCGATGGCGCTCGACGCTGGCACCGCGACCATGGAGACGCAGTATGATGCCCGCGCGCCGATCCGCATCGGACGCTTCAAGATCGGCGACTTCCACGCCAAGAACCGCGTTTTGTCGCTGCCCGAGGTGTTCATCTATTCGTCGAACATCGGCACGGCGAAGATGGCGCTGCAGGTCGGCGTCGAGGGTCACAAGGCGTTCCTGAAAAAACTCCACATGTTCGAGCGGCTGCAGACCGAGCTGCCGGAATCAGCCCTGCCGCTGTGGCCGCGCAAATGGAAGCCGGTCAACTCCATGACCATCGCGTTCGGCCACGGCCTGTCGGTGACGCCGCTGCATCTGGCGGCCGCCGGGGCCGCTCTGGTGAACGGCGGCGACTTCATCCGGCCGACGCTTCTGAAGCGTGACGAGATCAGCGCGCGCGCGGTGGCCGAGCCGGTGCTGAGGCCGCAGACGAGCGCAGCCTTGCGCGCGCTCCTGAAGATGAACGTCGAGCGCGGCACCGCCACGCGCGCCAAGGTCGAGGGTTACGCCATCGGCGGCAAGACGGGCACGGCGGAGAAGTCAGTCAACGGGCGCTACAGCAAGAAGGCGCGGCTGACCTCGTTCCTCGGCACATTTCCCGTGGACAAGCCCCGCTATATGCTGCTGGTTGTCCTCGACGAGCCGAAGCCGTCGAAGAAGACGCACGGCTATGCCACCTCCGGCTGGAACGCGGTGCCGACGGCGGGCCGGGTGATCCGCCGGATCGCGCCGATGCTGGGCATCCTGCCCAGGCTCGAGAACAAGAACCCGTTCGGCGAAGCCGAAGTCGCGCTCAACTGAATGGTGTCGGGCACTCAAATGAGATTAGCGGAACTCCTGGACCCGGACATGACGTCGGCAGCGGACTGTGCCGACGTCGATATCGCCGGCCTGACCGCCGACAGCCGCGAGGTTGCGGAGGGGTTCCTGTTCGCGGCACTTGCCGGAACGCAGACTGATGGCGCGGCGTTCATCCCGCAGGCCGTCGAGCGCGGTGCGGCAGCGATCCTCACGGCCCGCGACACGAATGTTCCCGAGATTGGCGTGCCGGTGCTGCGCGGCGACGATCCGCGCCGGCTGTTCGCTCTGGCCGCTGCGCGGTTTTTCGATGCGCAGCCTGAGACCACGGTCGCCGTCACGGGCACCAACGGCAAGACATCGGTCGCCGCGTTCGTACGGCAGATTTGGGCGAAGCTCGGCCTCAGGGCGGCGAGCCTCGGCACGGTCGGCGTGGTGCACCCGGACGGCCGCTGGCCATTGCAGCACACGACGCCCGATCCCGTCGCGCTCCACCGCATGCTGCGGGATCTGACGGAGATCAATGTAACGCATCTCTGCATCGAAGCCTCCAGTCATGGCCTGGCGCAGGCGCGCATGGACGGCATGCACCTTGCCGCCGGTGCGTTCACCAACATCAGCCGGGATCACCTCGACTATCACAGCGACTTCGAGGACTACTTCGCCCAGAAGATGCGGCTGTTCCGCGATCTGCTCGATCCGGGCGCCGGCGCCGTCATCCATGCCGACGGGCCGGAGTCGGGCCGGGTCATCGAGATCGCGAGAGAGAACGGGCTCGCGGTCATCTCCGTCGGAGAGAATGGCGATGACCTGAAACTGGAACAGCTCCAGCGCATCGGCCTCGGCCAGAAACTGAGTATCCGGAGCGGTGACGACACGACTGATGTGATCCTGCCGCTGGTCGGCGATTTTCAGGCGGACAATGCGCTCGTTGCCGCCGGGCTCGTGATGTCGAGCGGTTTCGAGGCAGACCGCGTGCTGCCCTGCCTGGAAGACCTGGAAGGGGAATCGGGCCGGCTCGAACTGGTCGGGCGAACCGGCGAGGGTGCGGCCATCTTCGTCGATTATGCGCACACACCGGATGCACTGGCCAACGCGCTCGCCGCGCTGCGTCCTTATACGGACGGCAAACTGGTTGCGGTTTTCGGATGCGGCGGCGACCGCGATCGCGGCAAGCGGCCGCAGATGGGAAACATTGCGGCCGAACAGGCGGATGTGACTTACGTAACGGATGACAATCCGCGGACAGAAGATCCCGCGTTTATCAGAGCGGAAATCATGGCGGCCGCGCCTGGCGCCACCGAGATCGGGGACCGGGCGGAGGCGATTGCCGAGGCGATAGGAACGCTGTCTGAAGGCGATGTGCTTCTGGTCGCCGGAAAGGGACATGAAACCGGGCAGACGATAGGGACGGAGACACTTCCGTTCAGCGATCAGGATGTTGTCCGGAAGGTGCTGGAGGAGGGCGGCCATGACGGCTGATGCTGCCTTGTGGACGGTCGATGCCGTCGTCGCAGCGACCGGCGGTGAAGTCGCCGGCAGTGTCACGGCGCCGCTGAACGGCGTTTCGATCGACAGCCGCACGCTCGAACCCGGCGACATCTTCTTCGCCATCAAGGGCGATCGGTTCGACGGTCACGACTTTGTCGCGACTGCACTTGAGGCGGGTGCCGGGCTGGCCGTCGTTGCGCGAGACAAGGCCGACACTTCGGCGGGACCATTGCTTCTGGTTGATGATCCGCTCAAGGCGCTTGAGGACCTCGGTGTCGCCGCACGCGCCCGGTTCACGGGCAAGGTGATCGCCATTACCGGCAGCGTTGGCAAGACGGGCACCAAAGAGGCGCTGCGCGTCGCACTGTCCGCGTGCGGTCAGGTCCATGCCTCCGCCGCGTCCTACAACAATCACTGGGGCGTGCCGCTGTCGCTGGCCCGCTGTCCCGCGACGGCGGATTTCGGCGTGTTTGAAGTCGGCATGAATCACCCAGGTGAAATTACCCCGCTGTCGCGCATGATCCGGCCGGACATCGCCATCATCACGACGGTCGCGCCGGTCCATCTGGGGTATTTCAACTCGATCGATGAAATCGCGGATGCGAAGGCCGAGATCTTTGTAGGACTCGAACCTGGCGGTACCGCGATCCTTAATCGGGACAACGCATTCTTCGACAAACTCAAATCGGTGGCGCTCGCGAATGGTGCCGGTTCCATTGTCGGGTTCGGGGAACATGAGACGGCGGATGCCAGACTTGGCAAGATCGCGCTTCATGGCAGCTGTTCCTGCGTGTCGGCAAGAATCGGCGAGCACGACGTGAGCTACAAGCTCGGCGTGCCGGGCCGGCACATCGTGCTCAACAGCCTGGCCGTTATGGCCGCGATCCATGCGGCAGGTGCTGATATGGCTCTGGCGGCCCTGAAGCTTGCTGATCTGACACCACCAAAAGGGCGCGGCGCGCGCGAGGCCCTCGCCATCAGCGGCGGGTACTTTACGCTGGTCGACGAGAGCTACAACGCCAATCCGGCATCGATGGCCGCGGCAATCGCCACCGTCGGGCAAATGAAGCCCGGTCCCCACGGCAGGAGGATCGCCGTGCTCGGGGATATGCTTGAACTGGGCGACGACGCTCCGCGGTTTCACGCCGAACTGGCGCGTGCGATAGATGACGCCGGGATCGATCTGGTTTATGCATGCGGCCCATACATGGTGCATTTGTGGGATGAAATACCGAATGCGCGAAAGGGCGTGTACGCCGAAGACTCTTCCGGACTGCGGGCGCTGTTGCCTGATGTCCTGCAGAGCGGTGACATCATCATGATCAAGGGGTCGCTGGGCAGCCGGATGGGGCCGTTGGTGGAAACACTGAAGGAACGGTTCGCTGCAGCGAACGAGACAAGCAACCGGGGCTAGGGCGCGTTAGAGCAATGCTTCACCATATATTCGTCAATCTTGCCGACCAGCTCTCTGTACTGAACGTATTCCGTTACATCACGTTCAGAACAGGCGGCGCAATCATGACTGCGCTGATCTTTGTTTTTCTGTTCGGGCCGAGCCTGATCAACGCGCTTCGCCTGCGCCAGGGCAAGGGGCAGCCGATCCGCGATGACGGGCCGGAACGCCACATCGTCGAGAAACAGGGCACGCCGACAATGGGCGGTCTGATGATCCTCCTCGGGATCGCCGTGTCGACGCTGCTGTGGGCCAATCTGCTGAACCCCTATGTCTGGGTTGTTCTGGCCGTCACCATGAGTTTCGGCGTAATCGGACTCTACGACGACTATCTCAAGGTGACCCGTTCCTCGAGCCGTGGATTTCCTACCAAGGTCAAGTTCTCGATCGAGTGCATCGTTGCGGCGCTTGCCGCGATCATTCTCGTCAAACTCGGCACCGAGCCCTTCTCGAGCTCGCTGACGGTGCCGTTCCTCAAGAACGTCGTCATCAATCTCGGCTGGTTCTTCATTCCGTTTGCGGTCTGCGTCATGGTCGGAGCCAGCAATTCGGTCAACCTGACGGATGGTCTCGACGGCCTCGCGATCGTGCCCGTCATGATCGCGGCAGCCAGCTTCGGCGTTATTGCCTACCTCGCAGGAAACGCCGTTTTTGCAGAGTACCTCCAGATTCATTTCATTCCGGGCACAGGTGAACTTGCTGTTTTGTGCGGCGCCATTCTGGGCGCGAGTCTCGGGTTTCTCTGGTTCAATGCACCGCCGGCCATGATTTTCATGGGCGATACCGGGTCTCTGGCACTTGGCGGAGCGCTCGGTGCAATCGCGGTCGCGGCCAAGCACGAGATCGTTCTGGCAATCGTCGGCGGGCTTTTTGTTCTTGAGGCGGTCTCAGTCATTGTTCAGGTCATCTCCTTCAAGCTGACCGGCAAGCGCGTGTTCCGCATGGCACCGTTGCATCACCATTTCGAGCAGAAGGGCTGGGCCGAGCCGACCATCGTTGTCCGCTTCTGGATCATCGCGGTGGTTCTTGCCCTGGTCGGACTTTCAACCCTGAAGCTCAGGTAAAGGCGGGTACATGATTTCTGCCGTTGGCTTCGAGGGAAAGACGGTTGCCGTGTTCGGCCTTGGCCGGACCGGACTTGCAACTGCGCGCGCGCTCGAGGCCGGTGGAGCCATCGTGGCAGCCTGGGATGACAATGAACGGGCAAGACACGCGGCGACCGATGCCGGTCTTGATCTGGTTGACCTGTCTGAAACCGATTTTGGTTCCCTGGCCGCTCTTGTGCTGAGCCCGGGCGTGCCGCTGACGCACCCTGAACCACATTGGACGGTCAAACGTTCCGCGGAAGCCGGTATTCCGGTGATCGGGGATACGGAACTCTTCGTGCGGGCATTGTCGGCCGCCGATGCCGACACCAGGCTGGTTGCCATAACCGGTACCAACGGCAAGTCGACCACGACGGCCCTCATCGGCCACATTCTCAAGGCGGCCGGGCGGGATGTCCAGATCGGCGGCAATATCGGCCGCGCGGTACTCGAACTCGAAGCGCCTGTCGAAGGGCGGATCTATGTTGTCGAATTCTCGTCCTATCAGCTCGATCTGACGCCCGGCATCAAACCCGATGTTGCTCTGCTGCTGAACCTCTCGCCGGATCATCTGGACCGTCACGGTGACATGGACCGGTATGCGGAGGTCAAGACCGGCATATTCGCGAACCAGAGAGTCGGCGACACCGCCATTGTCGGGATCGATGACGAACGGAGCGCAGCTATCGCGGCTGATCACCCTGGCGAGGGCCTGACGAAGCGCATTTCGAGCCGGCGCAGCGATCACGACGGTGTTTTCGCCGACGGTGGCGTGCTCTTCAGAACGACCGGCGGTGACCGAAGTGAGTTGGCTGACCTGACCGGCATTGCGACATTGCGTGGCACTCATAACTGGCAAAATGCCGCTGCCGCCGCCGCGGCGGTCGAAGCCCTTGGTCTTTCCGGCGCAGAGCTTGCCGGAGGCCTTGCGTCGTTCCCGGGACTTGCCCATCGCCTGGAGCAGGTCGGTCGCAAGGGGCAGGTCCTGTTTATCAATGACAGCAAGGCGACAAATGCCGATGCAGCGGCTCGCGCGCTCGGCACTTTCGACGACATCTTCTGGATTGCCGGCGGGCAGGCCAAGGCCGGCGGCATATCTTCGCTGAAAGAGTACTTTCCGAAGATCAGACGTGCCTACCTTATCGGCGAAGCGATGGACGATTTCTTCGTTACGCTTGATGGACGCGTCGATGTCATGCGGAGCAATACATTAGACGTCGCGGTGAGCGAGGCCGCATCGGATGCGGCTGAATGCGGTTCACCGGAGCCGGTCGTCCTGCTGTCCCCGGCGTGCGCGTCATTTGATCAGTTCCCCAGTTTTGAAAAGCGTGGTGACCGCTTTCGCGAGCTCGTCGCAGCTCTCGACGGTATCAGCATGAATGAGGAGGCCGCCTGATGATTATCAGCAGAACCGACCGCAGCGTCGTTGCGGAGTGGTGGTGGACGGTGGACCGCTGGATGCTGGCTGCCGCGCTGCTGCTCATTGGCCTCGGTGTCCTTCTCGGTCTTGCCGCCAGCCCGCCTGTGGCCGAACGGCTGGGCCTTGACGAATTCCACTTCGTGACTCGGCAGTTGATGTATGCAGGGCCGGCTGTTCTGACGCTGATCGCCGCATCGATGCTGTCACCCCAGCAGGCGCGCCGTCTTTGCCTGATCATTGCGGTCGTGGGCTTCGCACTGATGGCGCTGACGCTTGTGATTGGTGCTGAGGTCAAAGGCGCCACACGCTGGCTGAACATTGGCGGTGTTTCCGTCCAGCCTTCCGAATTCGTAAAACCGGCTTTTGTTGTCCTTGCCGGCTGGCTGTTTGCCGAAGCCACCCGCCGCAGCGACATCCCGGGCAATCTCCTTTCGATCATGCTCTACGGTTTCTTTGTCGTTCTGCTGGTGCTGCAGCCGGATTTCGGCCAGACGGTGCTGGTTACTGCCGTATGGGCAATGATGTTCTTCATGGCTGGCCTGTCGTGGGCATGGATCACCGGCCTTGGTCTGCTGGGAATGTTCGGATTTGCTGCTGCCTATGCCATGGTGCCCCACGTTACCGCGCGCATCGACCGGTTCCTGGACCCGAGTTCCGGCGACACGTTCCAGGTCGACGTGGCGCTCGAGTCTTTTGCTCGCGGCGGGCTGATCGGTCAGGGGCCGGGCGAGGGGGCCGTCAAGCGCATCCTGCCCGACGCACACAGCGACTTCATCTTTGCGGTGGCTGCCGAAGAGTACGGCATTCTGGCCTGCCTTGTGCTCGTCGGTCTGTTTGCCTTTATCGTGCTGCGCGGACTGAACCGGTGCCTGGGTGAAGCGGACCCGTTCCGGCGCCTGGCCACGAGCGGCCTGTTGGGGCTGTTCGGTCTTCAGGCCGTGATCAATATGGGTGTGAATCTGAGCCTCTTGCCCGCCAAGGGCATGACGCTCCCCTTCATCTCCTATGGAGGATCGTCCCTCATTTCGATGGCGCTCGCTGTCGGACTTGCCCTTGCGCTTACGCGCCGCCGCCCCGAGGGGCAAATGCCGAGGCACTTCTGGGCATCAGAGGCGAGGCCTCATGAGGCTTATGGATGAACGCACCCGAGACCCGGACACTGGTCATCGCTGCCGGTGGAACGGGCGGCCATCTCTTTCCGGCAGAAGCTTTGGCGCAGGAGCTTTCGCGTCGCGGCTGGAACATCTATCTGATGACCGACGAGCGCGCCAACCGATATGGCGTCACATTTCCCTGTGAGGAAATCATCGAGATACCGGCGGCCACGATCTCGCCCCGTGAACCGTTGCGGGCAATCGGGGCAATCGCCAAGATCGCCAGAGGCTTCTGGCGCGCGCGTGGGCGACTTGGGCAACTGAATCCCGAGGTTGTCGTCGGGTTTGGCGGATATCCGACGCTGCCGCCGCTTCTGGCCGCAATCACGCGCGGCATCCCCACCTGTATCCACGAACAGAATGCGGTCATCGGCAGAGCCAATCGAATCGTCGCCGGCCGTGTCGACGTTATCGCGTCGACCTTTCCGGATCCGAGACGGCTGTCGGAAAAGGCTCGTGACCGTATTCGCGTCGTCGGTAACCCGGTGCGTGACGCGGTTCTGGCTGAACGAAACTCGGCCTATGCACCGCCGGAAGCCGGCGGGCAGATCAAGCTGCTTGTGTTCGGAGGGAGTCAGGGCGCAAAGGTCTTCAGCGACATTGTTCCTCCTGCGCTGGCTGCGCTCGACCAGGCCATACGGTCGCGGGTGCAGGTCGTTCAGCAGTGCCGCGAGGAAGACATCGAGCGGGTCTCGTCGGCCTACGCCGCCGCAGGCATCGATGCACAGATTGAACCGTTTTTTCCGGATCTGCCCAAACGTATGGCGGCCGCGCATCTGGTGATTTGCCGCTCCGGCGCCTCCACGGTGTGCGAGCTTGGGGTCATTGGCCGGCCCGCGTTGCTGGTTCCGCTGCCACACGCCCTGGAGGGGGATCAGCTCCACAATGCCAAGGCATTCGAGGACTCTGGCGGAGGCTGGCTTGTCTCCCAGGAAACACTGACGCCCCAGGCGCTGTGTGAGCGGCTGACCGCACTTGTGAACGATCCCGACGGCCTCCGCGTCGCTGCCATGCATGCCGCGACCTTCGGCAAGCCGGACGCGGCGAAGGCTCTTGCCGATCTTCTGGAATCCTTGGGCCGCAATCGCATATCGGGTAGAGATGTGGCTGCGGCTGTCGATGAGTCGGCAGCGAATCGCGAAAGCGGAATTCCGCTCCACGAAAAGAACAAACAATTCGAGGGCGAGGCATGAAGCTGCCAGGTGATGTCGGTGCCATTCATTTTGTCGGCATCGGCGGAATTGGAATGAGCGGCATCGCGGAGGTGATGCACAATCTAGGCTACACCGTTCAGGGGTCCGACCTTTCGGCCAATCCGAATGTCGAAAGGCTGAGAGGCCTCGGCATGGTGATTTCGGTCGGGCACGATGCCGAAAACCTCGGTGATGCCAAGGTCGTCGTCATTTCGTCGGCGGTTAAGCCGGATAATCCTGAGGTCGCGGCCGCCAGGGCACGCTTTCTGCCGGTCGTTCGCCGCGCCGAGATGCTTGCCGAACTGATGCGGCTCAAATCGTCCATCGCTATCGGGGGCACTCACGGAAAAACCACGACGACATCGCTGGTGGCGGCGATCCTCGAAGGGGCGGGCATGGACCCGACTGTGATCAATGGCGGCATTATCAATGCCTACGGCACGAATGCCCGCCTTGGGGACGGTGACTGGCTGGTCGCTGAATCGGACGAGTCGGACGGCACGTTCGTAAAGCTCCCTGCCGAGATCGCCATCGTGACCAATATCGATCCGGAACACCTCGATCACTATGGCGACTTTGATACCTTGCGGGCAGCATTCCGGGCATTTGTCGAGAATGTTCCGTTTTACGGATTTGCCGTCATGTGCATCGATCATCCGGAGGTGCAGGCGCTGATCGGACAGATCGTGGACCGCCGGATCATCACCTACGGCCGGAGCCCCCAAGCCGAAGTTCGCATGGATGATCTTCGGTTTGCAGAAGGCGACTGCGTGTTCAACGTAGTGATCACGGACCGGGTCACGGGAGAGGAAAGGCGGATCGACGACATACGCCTGCCGATGCCGGGAGAGCACAATGCGCTGAACGCGCTTGCCGCGATCGCCGTTGCCTGCGAACTCTCAATTCCCGGTGACGTCGTGAGGAACTCGCTGGCACAGTTTCGCGGCGTCAAGCGCCGCTTCACGAAGACCGGGGTCTGGAACGGCGTGGCAATTTTTGACGACTATGGCCATCATCCCGTCGAGATCTCTGCAGTGCTCAAGGCCGGTCGCCGTGTTACGGACGGCCGCGTCATCGCCGTGATGCAGCCCCATCGCTACAGTCGTCTGGAGAGTCTGTTCAATGACTTCTGCAGTTGCTTCAACGACGCCGACACTGTCGTTATCGCGCCGGTCTATGAGGCCGGCGAAGCGCCGATCGAAGGCGTAACGAGCGAGGCGCTGGTCGATGGGCTGATCGCTCGCGGGCATCGGCATGCGCTTATGCTCGAGAAGCCGGAAGCGCTTGCCGAAACGATTGCCGATCTGGCCGAACCGGGCGATATCGTTATCTGCCTTGGCGCGGGCAGCATAACTCAATGGGCCAACGCTCTGCCGCAAGCTCTTGAAAAATATAAAGAATCTGAAAAGGATGCTTAGCAATGGCTGCGTCGGATTCGCTGCTGGGACGATTGCCCGAGGTACGCGGCAGATACAAGGCGAACGCGCCGCTTTCCGAGCTCACCTGGTTTCGGGTTGGCGGTCCCGCCGAGGTGCTGTTTACCCCCGCGGATGAAGACGACCTCGTTCATTTTCTGAGCAGTGCGCCTTCTGACGTGCCGGTTCGTGTGATCGGGGTCGGATCGAACACGCTGGTGAGAGACGGCGGAGTAGCCGGCGTTGTCATCCGGCTAGGCCGAGGGTTCGGTGCGATCTCCATAGAAGACGGCCACAGAATCCGGGCGGGAACGGCGGTGCCGGACGTCAAAGTCGCGAAAGCGGCACTCGATGCCGGGATCGCCGGCTTGTCGTTCTACCGCGGCATACCCGGCACGATTGGCGGGGCGCTGCGGATGAACGGCGGCGCCTACGGACGGGAAACATGCGATGTCCTGATCGAAGCGGTGGCCATCGACCGGCACGGTGCCCGCCATGTCCTGAGCAATGAGGACATGGGCTTTTCGTATCGGCACAGTACTGTGCCTGACAGCATGATTTTCGTCGAAGCGCTGTTTCAGGGTGAGCCCGGCGATGCTGAAGCGATCGCGGCAGAAATGAAATCGATTACGGAAGCGCGCGAGTCGACGCAGCCGGTTCGCAGCCGTACGGGCGGCAGCACGTTCAAGAATCCCGAAGGCTACAAAGCCTGGCAACTGATCGACAGCGCCGGATGTCGGGGCCTCAAGGTCGGCGGTGCATCTGTTTCCGAGAAACACTGCAATTTTCTCATCAATGAGGGTGAAGCGACGGCGGCTGATCTGGAAACACTTGGCGAGACCGTCCGACGCCGCGTTTCGGAAACAAGCGGTATCCAGCTTGACTGGGAAATAAAGCGCATCGGCATTGCCGCTGAGGACCAGGCACAGGAGAAGTCCGGTGACGGAAACTGACAAGAAGCATGTAGCGGTCCTCTATGGCGGCTGGTCGGCCGAGCGAGAGGTTAGTCTTTCATCGGGCAAAGCGTGCGGCGAGGCACTCGAAGCCGCAGGTTACCGGGTCACGATGATCGACGTGGAGCCGAACATTGCCCCGGTGCTGAGCGACCTGAAACCGGATGTCGCATTCAATGCGCTGCACGGGCGTTGGGGTGAAGATGGCTGCGTTCAGGGGATCCTGGAGATCCTCGAGATTCCCTACACGCACTCCGGTGTTCTTGCGTCTTCTCTGGCCATGCACAAAGAGCGCGCCAAGGTCGTTTTTCAATCTGCCGGCATACCGGTTGCGGAAAGCAAGGTGCTGACGAGGGCAAAGGCGGCGCTGGGACACCCGATCGCACCGCCTTACGTAATCAAGCCCGTTAACGAAGGATCAAGCGTAGGGGTTTACATCATAGAAGAGGACGCGACGCAGCTGTTGGCGCGTGCGCTGTCCGACGGCGGATCTCAGGATGACGAGATCATGGTCGAGCGTTACGTGCCTGGTCGCGAATTGACCTGTGCCGTGATGGGGGACGTTGCTTTGGGTGTGATCGACATTGTGCCGATGACAGAGTTCTACGACTACAAGGCGAAGTATGCGCCGGGCGGGTCGAAGCATGTGCTTCCGGCCGAGATTCCCGGCGAAATCTATCGCCGTATTCAGCATTACGCCCTAAAGGCACACGAGGCGCTCGGGTGCCGCGGCGTGAGCCGTTCCGACTTTCGGTACGACGATACGCATGACGGGCCGGGTGAACTCATCATTCTGGAAACCAATACGCAACCCGGCATGACCGCGACCTCGCTGGTGCCGGAGCTCGCCGCTTATGCCGGACACTCCTTCGAGGAGCTCGTGAGCTGGATGGTCGAGGATGCATCATGTGGCCGCTGAGCCGCATATTGACCGATGACGACGCCCTGGCGTCCGGCAGCGGACACCAGCGGGAGCGGCGGCGCCTGCCGCTGCGCGTGCCCATGTGGCGAACCGGAACGCCCGGACGGCCTGCGAGTCGGGCTCGTGCCGAGCGGCTGCGGCGTTTCTGGTATGAGTTGGCGCGGGGCAGGACCGGCGACTGGTACACGACATGGGCGACGAGCGGCTTTCTGACGCTCGCATTGACCTATGCCGTGATCTCTGGCGGCCATGGCCAGGCGATCGGAGCGGCTGTGACCGGGCTTGCCGACTCCGGTCTGAGCGCAACGGGCTTTGCGGTTGACAAGATCACCATAACCGGGCGCCAGCGCGCGCGGATGGAGGACATCCTTGCCGGTGTCGGTGTCGAGCGCGGTAACTCGATTCTCAGCTTTGATACCGATGCCGCCAAGTTCCGGATCGAGCAACTCGGATGGGTTCGGTCGGCCTCGGTGCAAAGAGTCTTTCCGGACAAAATTTACGTGGAGATCACGGAACGCAGGCCGTTTGCCGTGTGGCAGCGCGACGGCCTGTTCTCGGTCATTGACGATACCGGCGCACGCCTCAACGGACTGAAGGCCGAGGACTTCACACATCTGCCGCAGGTTGTCGGTGTCGGAGCAGGGCGAAAAGCCGCCGACATTCTGGGCGCGATCGATCGCGAGCCGCTGCTGAAGCCGTTGGTCAAGGCCGTCGTGCGCGTGGGCAATCGGCGCTGGAACCTGCAGATGACCAACGACATCACGATTCTGCTGCCGGAAAGCGGCGCGGAGCCGGTACTCACCGAACTGGTGAAACTCGAGCAGGAACACAACATCCTGTCGCGTGACATCCGGCAAATCGATTTCAGACTGCCCGACCGTGTCGCAATTCGTCTGTCCGACGAAGCTGCTGACCGGCGGCGCGAGACATTGGCCTTGGGGGGCAAGGTAAAGCGTAAAAAAGGCAAGGACACATGACCGTTGTCTCCCTCAACGACCGAAATGGAAACGGCAAGTCAATAAGCGGATCGAGGCCGAGCTATTTTGCCGCTCTCGACATCGGCAGCACCAAGGTCTGCTGCCTGATTGCCAAAGCGATCAATTCCCGGGGTCCGGCGGGCAGTGGTGCTGCCGGCCTGCAGGTGCTGGGCATGGGGCATCAGGTGGCGCATGGAATTCGCGCCGGTGCCGTTGTCGACATGGACGCGGCTGAACGGTCGATCCGGGCCGCGGTGGATGCCGCGGAACGCATGGCGGACATTACGATAGACAGCGTGTTCGTCAACGTCTCCGGCGGCCGACCCTATTGCCACCGCAATTCGGGCGAAGTCAGGCTGGCCGGACGGGCCGTGAACGGTCAGGACGTCAGCCGCGCATTGAACATGGCGCGGTCCGGAATCGACACCGGCAACCGTACGGTCGTGCATGCCGTGCCCGTGAGCTATACGCTCGACCGCAATGTCGGGGTGACGGAACCGGAAGGCATGTTCGGCGATCTGCTTGGTGTCGATCTGAACGTCACCACCGTCGAGCCGGGTCCGATGCGCAACCTTGCGCTGTGCATTGAGCGATGCCACCTGGGCGTGAACGGCTTCGTTCTTGCGCCGCACGCCAGCGGCCTGTCCTCGCTGGTCCGCGACGAGACGGATCTGGGCGTGACGTGCATCGACCTTGGCGGCGGCACAACCAGTGTTGCGGTCTTTTTCGAGAACAGGCTCGTGTTCGGCGATGTCATCCCGGTGGGCGGGCATCACATCACGACCGATATCGCGCGCGGCCTGTCGACACCGGTTGCGCACGCAGAGCGGATCAAGGCGCTTTATGGCAGCGGGCTGCCGAGCGCTACGGACGACCGCGAGCTGATCGCCGTGCCGCTTGTCGGTGAGCGCGGCACCGATACGGTCAACAAGATTCCGAAGTCCATGCTGACGGGGATCATTCAGCCGCGTATCGAGGAGACGCTGGAACTGGTGCGGGACCGCATCAAGGCGAGCGGCTTCGAGCACCTTGCGGGCCGGCGCGTGGTCCTCACGGGCGGTGCAAGCCTCATGACCGGAATGCAGGCCCTGGCGACGACCATTCTTGACCGGCAGGTCAGGATGGGTGGTCCGAAAGCGATCCCGGGTCTGCCTGAAGCGGCCCTGGCGCCAGCTTTTGCGACCGTCACCGGATTGCTCGAATATGCCGTTGATCCGGAGGTGCAGATCAGTGCCATGCCCGGACAGGCCCAGGCCGTCGGTCATGACGGCGGCTACTTTGCCCGCATCGGGCAGTGGATCAAGGAAAGCTTCTGATTTCAGAGCTTTAGGGCGTTTTTCGTTTATCTTGATTCCGGTTTGATCCGGATTCGAGCTGCCACCTGTGCGTGTTTCGGGCGTTCGGGTTGCACTGGAACCGTGCAGTAATCAGCATCATTCCAGGCGTTTCTCCGGTCGGATTCGGCCGGGGGTGCGGCATGAGCGCATGCCGCGCGTTAACCTGCCGTTAACCTTTTCCATGGCATTGGCGCAAAAAAACACAGGTGCGTAAACACGCGTTAACGATTTGTTATGGACTTGGTAACAAAGTTAAACGGAACCTTAGTGTTTAATAAAAATTCGGTAACCGAACAGAGATTGCCATGACGATAAATCTCAAGCTCCCCGATTCAACGGATCTCAAGCCGCGCATCACCGTTTTCGGTGTGGGCGGCGCTGGCGGCAACGCCGTCAACAACATGATCGAATCGAACCTGCTCGGCGTCGAGTTCGTCGTTGCCAATACAGATGCCCAGGCGCTCGCGCAGAGCGGGGCGGAAAGACGCATCCAGATGGGGACCGCGCTGACCGAGGGTCTAGGCGCCGGGTCTCAGCCTGAAATCGGAGCGGCAGCGGCGGAAGAGGCGCTGCCGGAGATCATCGACCATATTGCCGGCGCGCACATGGTGTTCATCACCGCGGGCATGGGCGGTGGCACGGGGACGGGTGCAGCACCCGTCATCGCACGGGCCGCGCGCGAGCAGGGGATCCTGACCGTGGGCGTGGTGACCAAACCGTTCCAGTTCGAAGGTCAGCGGCGTGCCGCGACGGCGGAGCGGGGCATCGCGCAACTTGCGGGCCACGTGGACACGCTGATCGTGATTCCGAATCAGAACCTGTTCCGTGTCGCGAACGAGAAGACGACATTCGCGGACGCCTTCGCCATGGCCGACCAGGTGCTCTACTCGGGCGTTGGCGGCATCACCGACCTGATGGTCAAGGAAGGCCTGATCAATCTCGACTTCGCCGACGTCCGTTCCGTGATGAGCGAGATGGGCAAGGCGATGATGGGCACAGGCGAAGCGTCGGGCGAGAAGCGGGCGCTGGAAGCGGCCGAGGCCGCGATCGCCAATCCGCTGCTCGATGACGTCAGCATGAAGGGTGCGCGGGGCCTGTTGATCAATATCACGGGCGGCAACGACCTGACGCTGTACGAAGTCGACGAGGCCGCGACCAGAATCCGCGAGGAAGTCGACAAGGAAGCCAACATCATCCTGGGCGCCACGTTCGACGAACACCTCGAAGGCGTGATCCGGGTGTCGGTGGTCGCCACCGGCATCGCGCAAGAAACCTTCGTGACACTGCCGGAAGAGGAGGCAGCCGCTACGGCCCGCCCGTCTCCGGTCTCGACCCGCCGCGCGGCTTACGTCATTTCAGACCGGCCGGCGTTCAAGCCGATCAAGCCCGCGGCCGCGGAAGACGAACGGGAACCGGCGATGGCCTCTGAGCCTCATTTGCCGGAAGACATTACGGATGAAGCCGAGCCGCTGGAGGATCCTGCGCCGGCGATGCACGTATACGAAGACGACGATATCCAGGATCTGCCGGCGGAGATGGAACCGCTCGAGGAGCGGCTTGCCACGCCGCAGGTGGCCGAACCGCCCGCGCCGGTGACGGAACTTCCGCAGGCGCGCGAAACAATGCGCCACGTGCCGCCGCCGGCGGCAAGGGCACCGGCGCCTCAGCCGCGCATTGCCCCCGCTCAGGATACCGGTCATGGCAAACCACGCATGCCGGATGTTGATGACTTCCCGCCGATTGCGGTCCGCGAGATCCGTGCGCGGGAAGGAAATGTCGAGGAAATCGGGCTGCAGGCGCACAAGAAGCGCGCAGGCTTCCTGGAACGACTCGCCAATGTTGGACTTGGACGCAAGGAGCCTGTTGTGGCAACACCAAAAAGACAAGAACCCGTCATGCCCTCGCAGTTCGGTGCCGAAGGACCCAGTACTCCGGCCCCGGTCACGCCAAGCCAGCCGGTCAGCGAGGTGCGCCAGCCTGCTGCAGCCAAGCCGACACCGGCCCAGGATCCCGATTTCGATGAGGATCAGCTGGAAATACCGGCCTTCCTGCGTCGACAGGCAAACTGACAGGACTTCATTGCGGACGGCGATGTCGCACTGACGCCGCCGTGACGGCCGGGTACACGCTTGCGGCAGTGTCGCCGGGCGCGCGATATCCCGCCGGAGCCGGTCTTCTTTACGCCATTCTTGTCGGTTCTTGTTGGCCCGTCGGGTGCCAATTGCGGCTGCCGGGAGCAACGTCCGGTGGTTAACGGCAGGTGAAGGCAATGCTGGCGCACGACACTGGAATGCGATAAAACACCGGATATTGCGGCTAGGATCCCGAGTTCGGGCAACGGTGTCTTCAAGGGGTCTCGACCGGCATCCGAATCCGGTGTTTTTGTACAGTGAATCGGCTGAAAATGAACAGTTTTTCGGGATCAGAAAAAGACTATTCCGGACGAAATAACCGCGTTCGGTCCGCCTCGCGCCCGAGGCTGTCCGGCATTGCCGTGATTCTTGGAATGGCAGTGATCCTCGGAGGATGTTCGACGGTTTCCGGGCTCTGGGGCGAGGATGAGGCATCGGCCGACGGCACGATCCAGCCCGCCGCCAATACATCGGCCATCGATACCGGCGATTCCGCGGAGAAGCTCTACCGCGAAGCGCAGGATCAGATGAAGGCCGGGAATTACCGGAAGGCCGCAAAGAAATACGAGGAAGTCGAGCGTCAGCACCCGTATTCGCAGTGGGCGCGGCGCGGCATTCTGATGACCTCATTCTCGCACTACCAGCGCAATGCCTACGATGACGCCATCCTCGCCGCGCGCCGGTTCATTACGCTTTACCCGGGCCACAAGGACGCGGCCTATGCCTACTACCTCGTGGCGCTGAGCTATTACGAACAGATCACCGATGTCGGCCGTGACCAGAAGGTCACGAAACAGGCACTCGATGCGCTGACCGAGGTCGAACGGCGGTTCCCGGACAGCAAGTATGCACCCGATGCCCGCCAGAAGGCCGTGCTTGCGCGCGATCACCTCGCCGGCAAGGAAATGAAGGTCGGCCGCTATTATCTCAAGAAGCACGCCTACGTGGCGGCGATCAACCGGTTCCGCACCGTCGTTACCGACTATCAGACCACATCTCACACGCCGGAAGCGCTTATGCGGCTGTCGGAGGCCTATATGGCTCTTGGCATCAAGGGCGAGGCCCAAACGGCTGCTGCGGTCCTGGGCCACAACTTCCCGGACTCCGAGTGGTATCAGGACTCCTATACGCTCTTGCAGTCGGATGGCCTGGCACCGCGGGAGAACAAGGAGAGCTGGATAAGCCGGGCGTGGAAGTCGGTGAACCCGTTCTGACATAGGGCGCCATGCTCGCAGCCCTGTCCATCCGCGATATCGTTCTCATTGACCGTCTCGATCTTGAAGTCGACAACGGGCTGACTGTGCTCACCGGTGAGACCGGAGCGGGCAAGTCGATCATGCTCGATGCGCTCGGTCTGGCTCTCGGGGCCCGGGGAGACGGTTCGCTGGTGCGAACGGACGCCAAACAGGGCAGCGTGACCGCGGCTTTCGATCTCGCGCCCGATCATTCGGTGTTCCGGCTGCTGGAAGAAAACGACGTTGCGGCTGAAGGCGACTTGATTGTCCGCAGAACCCAGTCCGCCGACGGCCGCGCGCGGGCCTTCATCAACGACCAGCCGGTCAGTGTCCAGTTGTTGAGGTCGATCGGGCGGCAACTTGTTGAGATTCACGGCCAGCATGACGATCGCGCGCTGCTTGATCCGGAGACGCATCTTCGTCTGGTGGATGCGTTTGGCGGCCTGACGGCCGACGCAGCGGACGTTGAACTGGCCTGGCGGGCATGGCAGGACGCCTTGGGCGCTCTCGAGGCGCACGAACAGGCGATCGAGAAGGCGCGCTCCGAGCGCGACTTTCTCGAGCATGCCGCCGCTGAACTTGAGGAGCTGGACGCTTCCGCCGGCGAAGAAGAGGAACTTGCGACAACACGCCAGCTTATGATGCACGCGGAGAAATTCGCCGAAGACCTCCAGCAGGCCGATGATGCGCTTGCGGGCGACGGCACGGTCGAGAGCCGACTGAGTGCGGCCTTGCGAAAGCTTGAGCGTGCCGGCGAGCAGGCAGCCGGAAGGCTCGATGCCGCCATGACGGCGATCGACCGGGTTCTGGTCGAAATCGGGGAGGCGCGTTCGGCGGTGGCCGCCGCGATGGCCGATTTTGAATACGATCCCAAGAAGCTTGAAGCCACGGAGGAGCGGCTGTTTGCCCTCAGGGCGATGGCGCGCAAGCACAATGTTCCCTGTGACAGGCTGCCGGATCTTCTGAAGTCGTTTCAGGATCAGCTTGCAGCACTCGCCAGCGACGAAAGCGATCTTGCAGCATTGCGGGAGGCAACCGAAGCCGCCCGGGCCGCCTACCTGTCCAAGGCGAATGCGCTGAGCGGCAAACGCGTTGAGGCAGCCCGGTCGCTGGATGAACTGGTGCTTGCGGAACTCCCGCCATTGAAGCTGGAAAAGGCCCGCTTCGAGACCCGTGTCGATCATCTGGAAGAGTCGGCCGCCGGCCCACGCGGATGCAACCGCATTGAATTCACGGTTTCCGCGAACCCTGGGACGCCGCTTGGACCGCTCATGAAGTTCGCCTCCGGTGGCGAACTCGCCCGGTTCATGCTGGCGCTGAAGGTTGTTCTGGCCGCGCGCGGAAGTGCGCCGTCGCTCATATTTGACGAAATCGATACCGGGGTCGGCGGTGCGGTCGCCGAAGCCATCGGTCAGCGTCTTGCCAGGCTTTCGGACAGTCTGCAGGTTCTCGCCATAACGCACTCGCCTCAGGTGGCTGCGCGGGCCAATGCCCATGTCCGGATCGTGAAGCAGGCCGATCAGGGTGCGTCCGACGACCGTGTCGTCACGCGTGTCGAGCCGCTCGACGAGACGATGCGCCGCGAAGAGATCGCCCGCATGCTTGCCGGGGCCACGGTGACGGACGAGGCGCGCGCCGCTGCGGACCGGCTCATCGGGAGCGAAGCATGACAGCCGGTGAAACGGAAATTGCGGTGCCGGACCGTACGCCCGTCGAGAATCTCGATGAGAATGAGGCTTCCGCGGAGCTTGAGCAGATCGCGCTCGAGATGGCCGAACATGATCGGCGCTATTACCAGGACGACGCGCCAACCATCTCCGATGCCGAATACGATGCTCTGCGTGTCCGCAATTCGGCTATAGAGCAACGCTTCCCCCATCTGGTCCGACCCGACAGTCCGAATGCGCGGGTCGGTGCGGCACCGTCTGAAAAGTTCGACAAGGTCACCCATGCGGTGCCGATGCTGTCTCTCGGCAATGCATTTGCCGACGATGATGTCGCGGAATTCTGTGACAGGGTCCGCCGGTTCCTCGGGATTGGCGCGGAGGAACCACTCGCCTTCACGGCCGAGCCGAAGATCGACGGTCTGTCGGCATCGTTACGATACGAGGGAGGTGCGCTCGTTGTCGGTGCGACGCGAGGCGACGGACAGGTCGGGGAGAACGTTACCCAGAATCTGAAGACCATCGAGGACATCCCGCTCAGGCTTGCCGGATCCGGCTGGCCGGAGATCGTGGAGATTCGTGGCGAGGTCTATATGAGCCACGCCGACTTCGACGCCCTCAATCGGCGTCAGGCCGAACAGGGCGGTCAGATCTTCGCCAATCCGCGCAACGCCGCTGCCGGATCGCTTCGCCAGCTTGACTCCAGCGTGACCCAGTCGCGGCCCTTGCGGTTTTTCGCCTATGCCTGGGGAGAATTGTCGGAGGTGCCGTTCGAGACCCAGTGGGACGCCGTCCAGGCAATCGGTTCGTGGGGATTTTCGACCAATCCTCATACGCGGCTGTGTCATTCGGTGGATGACATGCTCGACGTCTACCGGACAATCGAGGAACAGCGGAGCGGGCTGGGCTACGACATTGACGGGGTGGTTTACAAGGTCGACCGCCTCGACCTGCAGCGCCGGCTGGGATTTGTTTCCCGGTCGCCGCGCTGGGCCGTGGCGCACAAGTTTCCTGCGGAGAAGGCTACGACCGTCCTCAACGCGATCGAGATCCAGGTCGGGCGCACCGGACAGCTCACGCCGGTGGCCAAGCTCGAGCCGGTCACTGTCGGGGGCGTCGTGGTATCGAACGCGACGTTGCATAATGAAGACGAGATTGCCCGCAAGGATGTGCGCGAGGGCGACACGGTCATTATTCAGCGGGCAGGCGACGTCATTCCTCAAGTCCTTGGCGTTATTGGAGAAAAACGGCCGAAGAATTCCGAGCCCTACGTTTTCCCGGACGTCTGTCCGGCCTGCGGAAGTCGCGCGGTACGGGAAGTGAATCCGAAGACCGGGCGGCCGGATGTTGCGCGGCGCTGTACCGGCGGGCTGATCTGTCCGGCCCAGGCTGTCGAACGCCTTAAACATTTCGTTTCGCGCACGGCGTTCGACATAGAGGGCCTTGGCGCCAAGCAGGTGGAGGCATTCTACGAAGACGGCCTCGTGATGCAGCCCGCGGACATCTTCACGCTGTCGGATCGCGACAGCCGAAGCCTGAAGCGTCTTAAAGACAGGGAGGGATGGGGCGAGACTTCGGTTCGGAACCTTTTCGCGGCGATCGACGACCGCCGTGGCGTATCACTCGACCGGTTCATATTTGCACTCGGCATCCGGCATGTCGGAGAAACCACCGGTCGCCTGCTTGCGCGCACCTACGGTTCGATAGAGGCGTTCATTGCGGCCATGGAAGATGCCGGAGACAAACAGAACGCGGCCTGGCTGGATCTGCTCGCGGTCGACGGGATCGGAGAAGTGGTGGCGGATGCCATCGTCGAGTTCTTCAGGGAACCGCATAACCGGACGGTTGTGGAGGATCTCCTCAAGGAGGTGTCACCGACACCGCTCGAGGCAGCGGACACGAGTTCCCCGGTCGCCGGCAAGACTGTCGTCTTCACGGGCTCACTGGAACGCATGACACGGAACGAGGCCAAGGCCAGGGCCGAGGGGCTCGGGGCCAAGGTCTCCGGATCGGTATCGGCGAAGACCGATATTGTCGTGGCAGGCCCCGGGGCCGGATCAAAGCTCAAGAAGGCTCAGGAACTCGACGTCGAGGTTCTGAGTGAGGATGACTGGCTGGATCTGATTGAAGGTCAATAGGCGCGGCCTGTCCGGCTACGCCTTGCCCTTGATGTGTTTGGTCGCCTTTGACAACCACTCACGATCCGTTTCCTTCAATCGCGGCCCGATCGTATCGAACACCTTGGTGTGGTAATCGTTCAGCCACTTTGCTTCGTCTTTTGTCAGCAAAGAATTGTCGATCAGGTTCAGGTCGATCGGAGCAAGGGTCAGCGTTTCAAATCCCAGCATCCTGACGCCGTCGGCGGCATCATTCTGCCGCGACTCCGATCCGGCTCCGTCGCCATCTTCGTCATCTTCCGCCCTGACGAGGACCAGGTTCTCGATCCGGATTCCATATTCGCCCTGTTTGTAGAAACCGGGCTCGTTCGACAGAATCATTCCGGGCTGCAGCGCAACCGTTCCACCGGTCTTGGAGATTCGTTGCGGTCCCTCATGAACCGAGAGGTAACTGCCGACGCCGTGCCCCGTGCCGTGATCGAAATCCAGTCCTATCTCCCACAATGGCAGCCGTGCAAGGATATCGATCTGGGTCCCCGACGTACCTTCCGGAAAGCGCGCTGTTGCAATGGCGATATGCCCCTTGAGCACGCGGGTAAAGCGATCGCGCATTTCCGCGGTCGGCTCTCCGACGGCGACCGTACGCGTGATATCGGTGGTTCCGTCCATATACTGGGCACCCGAATCGATCAGATAAATCGATCCCGGTTCAAGCTTGCGCGCGGTCTGATAACTGACCCTGTAGTGAGCCATGGCCGCATTCGGACCGCTCGCTGATATGGAAGGAAAGGCAATGTCCTTCAGTTTACCGGTTTCGGTCCGGAACAGTTCGAGTTCCTTGGCGACCGATATCTCGTCGAGTCTTCCTTTCGGGATCTCGGCGTCGAGCCATGACAGGAAGCGGCAGACGGCCAAGCCATCGCGCTTGTGAGCCGTCCGCGTGCCGGCGATCTCAAAGGCGTTCTTTTTTGCCTTGAGTGCGATGCACGGGTCCGGGCCGCGTGTGACGGTCGCTTCGCCTTCTCTCAGAGCCATTGTGATCTGGTGCGCCGCGGTGGCGGGATCGACCCGAATCCGGCGCCCCGGCTGCGAGGCCCGGATGAGATCCTCCTCAAGATTTGCCGGCTCGTGCAGTTCGGCGATCTCTTCCAGGTACCGTGTCGTCTGGTCATCCAGCTTGGCGGGCTCCAAAAAGAGAATTGCCTTGCCCTCAGCCGGAATGATCGCGAAGGCCAGCGAAACAGGGATGTGAGGGACATCGTTGCCCCTGATATTGAAGAGCCATGCAATGGAATCAGGCAAAGTCAAAACGACAGCATCGTCGCCGGCGCGCCTCAAGGTCTCCTGTACCGCGCCGATCTTCTCTTCAGCCGACTCGCCGGCGTGCTGCAGGGGCTGGACGACGACCGGCCCGGATGGCGGCGCCGGCTGATCCTCCCAAACCGAATCGATGGGGTTGCCTTCGGTGGCCACCAGAACGGCTCCGGCGCGGGCGCATGCGTTCTCGAACTGCCCGAACTGGTTGCTGGTGTGCAGCCACGGATCAATTCCGATTCGCATGTCTGCCCCGACCTTGCCCGACAGCCAGTCGGTTGGCGGCTCTTCCGTCACGTGGAGCGGCTTGAATTCGCTTGTGTCGACTTCCTGGGCGGCCTGGAGTGTATAGCGACCATCGACAAAAACCGCGGATTCCGCCTCGAGAATGATTGCAAGGCCAGCGGATCCGCTGAAACCGGTCAACCAGTGCAGTCTTTCCGCATAAGACGCGACATATTCGCCCTGATGCTCATCGGCACGCGGGATAATGAAGCCATCGAGGCCGCGCTCTGCCAACTCGGCCCGCAGCCGGTTTGCACGCGCCGCGCCCTTTGTCGGATCTGCTGTATCTTCGAACGATTGAAACATAGCCGGATGTTTTATTGCGCGCCGCAACGTATAGCAATGGGGAACCATTAGGAATCCGTTTACCCGCTATGCAGGCGTTGCATTGCTGCAATGCAAAATCACCGCTACTCGAATTTTCCGCAACGCTTATATCGGTTTCACAACGATGTCCCGAACATCCTCCCTAAACGGGACGTCGAGGAAATTGAACTTTTTGACACGAGGCTGACATGGCTGCGATTCATTACAATTCCTCTGTTTCGGCCGACGGTGCCGCGCGCGCCGACGTCTCCCTGACAGAGCGACTCAACAGTGCCTTCAACTGGGTGAAGCATTATCGTGCGATGCGTCGCGCGGAGCGGGACCTTCTTGCTCTTGATGACCGTCTGCTTAACGACATCGGCATCGAGCGGTCCAATATTCATCAGATGGTGCGGAACGGTCGCTAAGGCCGCTAACCGAGCGAATTCAGGATCAGGGTCGACCAGCCGTCGATCCTGATCCGCTTCTCGATCAAAAATCCCTGAATTCGATACGCGGCGAAGACCCGCGTCTCCTGCCTGTTCAGAAGGCCGGACAGAATGACACGGCCGCCCGGAGCGACGATCCGGGAGAGGCCCGGCGCCAGCTCTACGAGCGGGCCGGCGAGGATATTCGCAAAAATCAGGTCGAACGACGCCAGGGCCCGAATCTCTCTGTGTCCGAGCCCCGGCGCAGTGACTGCCCTGATCAAGGGCGCTACCCCGTTCAATACGGCATTCGTTTTCGTCGTCTGCGTTGCGACGGGGTCGATATCACTGGCAAGCACCATTCTTCTGGTCTGTTTTGCGGCGGCGATCGCGAGTATTCCACTGCCACAACCCAGGTCGAATACCCGCTGTGGGCGAACTTTCCTGGAAACGTCGTTGAGAGCGAGCAGGCAGCCCAGAGTGGTTGCATGATGGCCTGAACCGAAAGCGAGCCCGGCATTGATCTCGAGATTGATCTTGCCCGGACTGCGGCGATCCCTGTCATGGCTGCCATACAGCACGAAACGGCCGGCTTCTAGCGGGTGCAGGCGCTCCTGTGACTCCCGAACCCAATCACGATCTTCAACGGGCTCCACGGATACAGCGGGTGGCGGAAATCCATTTCGGCTCGCCGCAGTCCGAAACAGATCTGCCAGTATTTCGGGATCGGGTCGAAAATCGTAGTAGGCCTCCACGACCCAGATGTCTCCGCTTTCATTGGTGTAACCGACGGCCGTCGCTTCCGGCGCGATGGCTTCTTCAAGTGCTGCCGCGAGAGTTGCGGCAACGGTCTCGTCAGCGGATGCGGTAGCGCGAAATAGCCGGGGTGCTTGCTCCACGTCGGCGAACTTCAACGACAGCGGTCTAGTGCCGCTCGACAAATGAATCGAGGACCCGCTTGCGGCCGGCCTTCTCGAAATCGATCGTCAGCTTGTTGCCGTCGACGCCGGCTATCGTGCCGTACCCGAATTTGTCATGGAAAACACGTTCGCCTGTCTGAAACGAAGCAGCCGAATCATCATCGCTTGCAATTAGCTCACCCTCGATGATGCGGGGCGTGGAGCGGTACGCGGTTCCTTCCGCGTGGGCGCGCTGGGCGCGCTGCCAGCCCGGCGTCGAGTAACTGCCCGAAAAAGGCTCATTGGATGCCGCGCGGTCAAAACGGCTCTCGCCGAAACCATAACCCCCGTAGCTGCTGTTCGAGGTCTCGACGTCGACATGGGGTTCCGGCAGTTCGTCAATAAAACGGGACGGGAGCGCGTTCTGCCACAAGGCATGAATCCGCCGGTTGGCCGCGAAACACACGATTGCCCTCTGGCGTGCGCGGGTCAGGCCGACATAGGCCAGCCTGCGTTCCTCTTCGAGACCGGCGCGGCCATTCTCGTCGAGCGCGCGCTGGTGCGGAAAAAGGCCTTCTTCCCAGCCGGGCAGGAAAACGGTTTCGAATTCCAGACCTTTGGCACTGTGCAGGGTCATGAGATTGACCTTGTCTTCGGCATTGCCGGAATCGACATCCATGACCAGGGCGATGTGCTCAAGAAATCCGCCCAGGTTCTCGAATTCCTCCATGGAACGGACGAGCTCTTTCAGGTTGTCCAGTCTTCCCGGAGCATCCGCCGACTTGTCGTTCTGCCACATTTCCGTATAGCCGGACTCGTCCAGAATCATCTCCGCAAGGTCCGTGTGCGGCAGTCCGTCTATCAGAGAACGCCATCGCGAGAACGAATCCACAAGATCCTTGAGTGACCGCCGCGCCTTTGCCGTCAGATCGTCCGTCTCCACGATCGCACGTGCAGCCCGCATAAGCGAAATCCCGGATGAACGGGCGAGATCGTGCAGTTTCTTGACCGTTGCATCACCAAGTCCGCGCTTGGGCGTATTGATAATGCGCTCAAAGGCAAGATCGTTGTCCGGCTGCGCTGTCACCTTGAGATAGGCGAGGGCGTCTCGAATCTCGAGGCGTTCGTAGAACTTGGGTCCGCCAATGACCTGATAGGGCACGCCGAGGGTTATGAAACGGTCTTCGAACTCGCGCATCTGAAAGCTGGCGCGAACCAGAATGGCCATTTCGCTGAGACTGTGCCCATCGCGCTGATACTGCTCTATGTCTTCGCCGATGGCGCGGGCCTCTTCCTCGCCGTCCCAGACACCGCGGACACGGATCTTTTCGCCGTCGACATCCTCAGTATGGAGAGTCTTGCCCAAGCGGCTTTCGTTGTGGGCGATCAGGCCGGATGCAGCCGCAAGGATATGGCCGGTCGAACGGTAGTTACGCTCCAGACGGATGACCTGCGCGCCCGGAAAGTCCTTTTCGAAGCGGAGAATGTTGTCGACCTCCGCGCCGCGCCAGCCGTAAATCGACTGGTCGTCGTCGCCGACACAACAGATGTTCTTATGTCCCTGGGCAAGCAGGCGCAGCCAGAGGTACTGCGCGACGTTTGTGTCCTGGTACTCGTCGACCAGCATGTAGGCGAAGCGGCGCTGGTAGTCGGCGAGCACATCCGGGTTGTCCTGGAACAGCCTGAGACACTCCAGCAAGAGATCGCCAAAGTCGGCCGCATTGAGCACCTTAAGCCGTTCCTGATACGCCGCATAAAGTTCGCCGCCACGGCCGTTCCCGAATGCGTGGGCCTCGCCAGCCGGAACCTTGTCGGGTGTGAGGCCGCGGTTCTTCCAGCCGTCGATCTGGCCGGCCAACTGGCGAGCGGGCCAGCGCTTTTCGTCAAGGCCCTCGCTCTGGATCAGCTGTTTCAGCAGCCGGATCTGGTCATCCGTGTCGAGGATGGAAAAATCCGACTTCAGGCCGACTAGCTCGGCATGACGGCGAAGGATCTTTACGCCGATGGAGTGAAATGTGCCCAGCCATTGCATGCCTTCCACGACACCGCCGATGAGGGCGCCGATGCGGTCCTTCATTTCGCGGGCGGCCTTGTTGGTGAAGGTGACCGCCAGAATCTGGCCGGGCCAGGCGCGTCGGGTGTAGAGCAGATGGGCGAGTCTCGTGGTCAGGACCCGGGTCTTGCCCGTGCCCGCGCCGGCCAGGACAAGAACAGGACCGTCCAGTGTCTCGACCGCCATCCTCTGCTCGCTGTTCAGCGACTGGACATAGGGTGGTTCGGCGCCGGCCGCTGACGCCCGCGCCGCTATTCCGCCGGGTTGAGGCGGGGCGGCGGCCGTCTCGTCGTCATACTGGCCGAGGTCGAACGGATCAGAAGGTGCCATTTAAATTCCGGTGACTGACGTTATCGTCTAGACCGAAAAGCGGTCTAGCACATGCGAAGGTGAGTCGGATGCCCTGTAACACAGCTTCGAAGCCGGGTCGGACGGCATGTTACAAGGCGTGCGTCTAGGTTGCAAAACGGGCGTTCAAAAGAAAACCAAGACTGAAACCGGTTATCGCACCGACGGGGCAGCGGCAACATGCTCATTGACTCTCCGTGCACATTGCAGGGTATGTTCCGGTCGCCACGCCATGTGTTGACGAAGTGAAGACGTTCTTCCGATGCCTGGCGGCGGGAGCGGTCTGCGATGTCGTGTCTGCCACCATCGGTCAGGGCCTGAGCTGGGAGCCTGCGGGGGGCGGCCTTATCGAGGTCGTTCAGATCGTCGAGCTTGTAAATTGCGGAAGGAGGGGTTCATGCGCGCTCTGGCTGCGATCGCAGTGATTGTGCTGATCGGATTTGGTCCGGTTCATGCCGATGAAAAGTTCATCGTAAAGACCAGTGCCCACAGTGTGACGGATACACTTAACCGACTGACCGACGTATTGGTCGAACGCGGAATCACCGTGTTCGCCAGGATCGACCATGCGGCCGGTGCCATCGCCGTCGGCGACAAACTGCCTCCGTCCCAGTTGCTGATCTTCGGAAGCCCGAAGATTGGCACACCTCTTATGAAGTCCGATATCAGGATCGGTCTCGATCTGCCTCTGAAGGCCCTTGCCTACGAAGAGCGCGGCACCGTGTATCTGATCTATACAAACCCGGAATCCCTCAAGTCCCGGTTTTCCATTTCCGACCGCGACAAGGTGTTTGCGGCGATGGCGGGCGCGCTCGACAAATTGACAACTGCGGCAACCTCCAGCAAATAGCGCTTGCATCGGAAGTCAGGCGCCAGCCCTGTGGCTCAGGCCGTGACCGGGTGGCAGCTCCAGCGGGTTGGCAGCCGGCGGCAAGAGGCAGGCGGCGCGCGTGAGGGGAATAAGGCAGATGACCGGGTCGGCAGCCATTATCGGATACGGGCACTTCGGCGCGTTTCTGCACATCCTTGCCCAGCGTTATGCACCGGGCGTAACGCTCAAGATCCATTCGCGCAGCCACACGCCCGACGGCACGCTGTTCGTGTCGCTTGAGGAGGCGGCAGCATGCGACATCGTCGTGCTCGCGGTACCCATCAGTGCGTATGAAAAGACGCTGGAGGCGCTGCTGCCGCACCTGGGGGCGGACACCATTCTCGTCGATGTCGCGACGGTCAAGGCCTACACGGGCAATCTGATCCGGACCATGATGAACGGGCGCAGGTTCGTCTCGATGCACCCCATGTTCGGTCCGGAGAGCTATGCCAAGAGGGGCGGGGACGTCACCGGGTTCAGGGTGGTCATCACGGATTCAGCGCTCAATCCTGGAGATTTCGACGCGCTGTGCGGGCGCTTGGCGGAGCTCGGCTTTTCCGTGCTGGAGAAATCGGCGGAGGATCACGACCGCGACCTGGCGGAGACCCTATTTCTGACACACTACGTCGGGCAGGTGATTGCACGGGGCGGATTCGAGCGCACGAACATCGATACGGTCTCGTTCGGCTACCTGATGGACGCCGTCGACAGCGTCCGGCACGACGGGGCCCTGTTCGAGGAGGTCTGCCGGTTCAATTCGCACTGCTGGCAGGTGGTCGAACGGTTCGACAGGAGCGAGCGTCAGGTGAAGGAAAAGCTGCTCGAGACCGTCACGTCGGCCGAAACATCGTGAGGAGGGGCGGCGGACGCAATCCGTCCGCCATCCCTAAGTTCCCCGCAATGCCATACCGGCAACGGTTCTGACCGTCCTCACAGACGGACGACGGTCACCGAACACTTCGCGTGGCGCACAACCCGGGCCGTGTTGGGACCCAGCAGGTAGTCCGCGAGCTGCGGCCGGTGAGCGCCGATGACGATCTGATCGGCATCGATCTCCTCGGCAACATCGAGGATCTGCTCGTAGATCGTGCCGTGCCGCGCAATCGTTTCGGCATCCGTGCCCTTGGGCACGTTGTCGGCGATGAACTGGTTGAGATGATCGAGGGCGTTCTGAACGATCTTCTTCAGATCGTAATCCTCCGATCCCCCCATCTCGCCACGGATGGCATAGCGGTAGTCGATGCCTGTCATCATGTCCGGGACGATGGTCATCGCCGTAATCTTCGACTCCTGCAACGATGCCTGATCGAGCGCCGAAGACAGGACCTTCTTCGATGTCTCGGCGTCGTTGAGATCGAGCGGAACGAGTATCTTCTGGGCCATAATTGCCTAACTCCTGTCTCTAGACCGCTTTTCGGTCAGATTGAAATATTTGACCGTGGCGATTTTGGTCTCTGACAAGGCGGGTTGCGCGCTGTGGTGCCGTCCCACCACAAGCGCGGGCCAACGCAGTCAGAGGGCAAAATCGCCCGGCCCGTTCAACGTTGTTTTCCAATGGCTTCTGCCTTTCCAGGGTGGAGAAAATCGGCCCATCGGCGGCGTTGCGCCTCTTGCCCGATGTCCCACATCGCGCTGCGCGACGCGCCTTGCCGAATGGACCGATTTTCCACCATCAAATGCTTCAATCTGACCGAAGAGCGGTCTAATTGCGCTCCGACCGGCCGTACAGCCACATGAGCCAAATGAACATCAGAACGATGCACACGTTCAATACGGAAACGTCCGCTGCCGGATTTATCGCCGCCGGCGGCTTCGGAAGTTCCGGTGCAAGTGCCGCTGCCTGCTTGAGCGTCGGATCGACGCGCAGCGCGTTCGGTATCGCTCCGGTGATCGTCTTGATCGTGGATGCCGGGATCGGTGAAATGGTGGTCGAGACGGAGCTTGGTCCCTGATCTCCCACCGCATCGCCGGTCACGGGCGCCATGCCGGCCAGCACAACCTGGACGCCGAGTGCTTCGACAGGGTCGCGCTGCACGCGGTAGGTGTTGGCCGGAATCCGAACCTCGCGGAGGAACGGGAACCGGACCAGATTGGCCCCTTCCTTCCAGGCATCAAGCGGCAGTACGCCGAACAGCACGCCGTCGATCATCTGCCCGATCGCCCGGTTGCCGAGCGGAGCGACCACCAGGGCTGCGTCGGCCTTGCCGGATGTAAGCGTCTCGATCACGGCCTCCGGCGTGCTCGATTCCGCATGAGTCAGCGTGGCCTCGAGACCCAGTCCGCCGACGACAACCGCGGCGAGCCTGGCCGTATCGGAATTCTCGGGCCCGGTGGCGATCGTCTTGATGTCCTTGAGGTTCGGACCGTCAATGCTCTTGAGACCGCTCTTGCCGATGAGATGAACGACATTCTGGCCGACCACCGAGACCGCTTCGAACCGGTCATCGCGGGTCGGGACCGTGCCTGACAGGTCGAAAAAGGCGTCAGCGCCGACGAGCGCCAGACGGGCATCGCCGGATGCCAGCTTGTCCAGCGGATTGCCGTCGGTCGTCACCTTGACCTCACGGCCCGTGAACGCACGCCTTACGGCGCGCAGCGCGGTCGTGGAGAGATCCGAGGCCGCGATCGACGCCGAGGACGATACGGCCAGGGGATCGTCGGTGGTCACCGAACCGCCCTGGATCAAGCCCAGTTCCAGCAGGGCCGCCTGGGCGACCGAGGCTGCCGAGCGGCCCTCGATGTCGACCTTGCCGTTCAGCGACTGCATCTTGGCGGCGTCGATCTTGCCGCCGAGTGCGCTGATGGCAGAGCCCAGTGTCTGGTGCCGGGCGAGGCTGTCGGCCCGTGCCAGGGCCGCGGCCTCGTACACGGGGAAGAACTGCAGGTCATCGGTCAGGATTTTCAGACCGTATTCCGCAATCTGCCCGTCGGTCGTATAGACCTCGGCGACGTCGATCTGCCCGTCCAGAAGCTTGTCATAGAGCTGTGCCCGATCGTCGAGCTTGACGACGTCGACAGAGCCGAACGACATGCCGTAGCGGGCGAGCATCGGTGTCAGGCCGTCGAGCGGACGGGACTGGAAATCGTCCTCGATGCCAAGCCGCAGACTGCCGGCCTGGGCAACGAGCTCAGACAGCGTGCTGACGCCCAGTTCCTTGGCCCGGGCTTCGCGCATGACGATGCCGTAGTTGTTGGCGAAGCCGAAGCGCGGAAGCCAGGTCATGCCCAGCGGCTCATACAGGGCCTTGACCCGCTCGGTGGCCTTGTCGCCGTCCGAAATCGGGTTCTGGCCCAGCATGACGAGGCCCGTCCCGTTGTAGTCGGGATAGACGTCGATATCGCCGCGCTTCAGGGCTTCCAGTACAGCCTGCGTGTTGGCGTACTCCACGGGACCTTCGACCCTGAGCCCCTGGTTCTTGGCCAGAATGGCGATCATGTGCGAGAGGATGTTGCTCTCGCCGAAGTTCTTCGAGCCAATCTTGACGGTGTTGTCCTCCTCGCTACAGCCGGCAAGCAGCAGAGCGGCGGCGATCAGGAAAACGCGAATTGGATTCAACATCTCATTTCTCCTTTCCGTCACCCGTCATTCCGCCTGACCGGCCGCGGCGCCGCGCGCCTCGATCGGACCTGGCAGGTCGGTACGTTCCTTTCTGATTTCGCGCAACAACCCGACGATCTGCATCAGGACGATGGCGGTGAAAGGAATGGCTCCCGTGATGGCCATGGCCTTGGCGACCGTGACCGAACCGGAGAACAGCGTGCCGGCGGTGAGGGCGGCGATCAGCGTTCCCCAGACCATCTTCTGAAGGACCGGCGGGTTCAGGTTGCCATCCGTGGTCATCATCGAGAGCACGAATGTGCCTGAGTCAGCGGATGTCACCAGAAAGATGAACATCAGCGCGACGGCGAGGGTGTTGAGCAGTTGGCCTGCCGGGAAATAACCCAGAAAACCGAACAGGGCCTTGGTGACGTCCTCGAAGATCAGCTCCTTGAGGCCGCCGCCGCCGTGCAGCTCGATGTAGAAGCCGGCGGCGCCAAACACGGCGAACCAGAGCATCGAGAACAGGGTCGGAACCAGGATCACGCCGAGGCAGAACTCGCGAATCGTCCTGCCGCGCGAGATGCGGGCCACGAAAATGCCGATAAAGGGACCCCACGCGATCCACCAGATCAGATAGGTCAGTGTCCAGCCGGCGCTCCAGCCGGTCAGTCCCTCGAACGGGAACAGCTTGAACGACATCACGATGATGCTGGACAGATAGGCGCCGATCGAATCGATAAACGCCTCGAGAATGAACTGTGTCGGTCCGGCAAACAGCACCAGCAGCATGATCATGATGGCCACGACCATGTTGATGTTTGACAGGATCTTGATGCCCTTGTCGACGCCGGTGGTGGCCGACAGCATGTAACAGACAAACAGGATGACCAGGATCGTCATTGACATGGTCACGGTTTCGGATGTGCCGAAGGCGTAGAACGAGCCGGACCGGACGGCCAGCGTGCCCATGGCAAGCGATCCGGCCAGCCCGAAGACGACCGAAAGCACCGCAAGAATGTCCGCCAGCTTGCCGACGGATTCACCGGTCTTGCCCGGGAACAGGAATTTGATGGGCGTCGAAATCATCGACGGCTCGCCGCGGCGGAACGTGAAATAGGCGATCACAAGAGCGCACACGGCGTAGATTGACCATGCATGCAGGCCCCAGTGCAGGTTGGTGATTACGAGGGCCTGGCGCGCCGCTTCCGGCGTGCCGCCTTCCATGCCGGGAGGCGAAATATAGTGATACATCGGTTCCGCGGCGCCCCAGAGGAGCAGGCCCGAACCCATGCCGCCGGCAAACAGCATCGCAATCCAGGAGGCGGTGGCAAACTCCGGCTCCTCGTCGTCCTTGCCGAGGCGAATGTTTCCATAGGGCCCGAAGGCCATGTAGCCGCTGAGGATGAGAAAACAGGTGCAGATGAAGAGCCAGGCCCAGCTTCCGCTTTTGAGCATGTAGTTGGTGAAGCCCAGCATGGTGCCGGTCATGCTGCCGGGATCGATGAGGCCCCAGGCACCGATGCCCACGCAAAATGCCATCGAAATCACAAAAACCATATTCAATGTCAGCGCAGACTTGCCGCTCGAAGACATGTCGGACATTGTCGGCCTCCCCTCAATTTTTTTAGTTTAGTGCCAAGTTCACCTGCGTAATTCCGGGTAATAGACCTTCAACGGTAACCAAGTTTTTCCGGTCTTGGAAACGATTTCTAACGCCCAAGACAATCGAACAACTGTCCCGTCATCAATTTGCAACCGAAGCGGTACGCAGCAGACACGTCGCGGATGTGGCTGCTTTCCTGCGGTTATTGCAGGGAAATTCGGAGCGTCTACGGCTTCAGAAACTGCGGACTTCAGCGGCTTTGGCACCGGAAGGTTGTGGTGCGTGGTAGCTTCATACCAGCCGTTCTTCGCGGAGGAAGTCGACGATCGCGCCCACAGTCTGTGCGAGCGGAGGGTGTTTGATGGCGTTCGCGGATAGAGAACAGGCGCGCTGATAGTTCGTGTTGTCGTAGCGCTTGCGCTTCATGCGTTGCAGCTTGGGCAGATTGCGTCCGACAAACCCGCGCAGCGGAAACAGATCATCATCCTCGTGACAGTGCGCTTTCACGTGATCGAGAAAACCGCGTGGGCTGACCGTTTCAAACGCATAGCCGTACTGCTCGGTTATGGCAGCGCAGACCGTGGCGAGGGAATAGTGCGCGGATTCGGTAACGTGGAACGTATCCAGCTTCACATTGTCGAGCAGCGAGATCGCGACGATGTTATTGGCGCAAATGTCGACCGGAACGAAACTGATCTGGTTCTCCAAATCGACTGAGATACCGTGGCGGATCATGTAGCCGAGAACGCGGGCCGTTACGTCGCGCGCAACAAAGTGCGCATCTCTGGATGCAGTCACAAGAGAGGGGCGATAGATCTTTGCCCGCTGGCCACGCCTGATCGCTTCATGAACCAGTTGCTCGGACGCCCATTTGGACTGCGCATATCCGAAGTCGACACCCTTCATCGTGCTGTTGCGGGCGGTCTCCCTGAGCCGGTCGAGGATTGTCCAGCCGAAGATGAATGTGGTCGAAATGAAATGAAAGGCAGCCCCGGTGTTCGAAGCCAGCTCGAGAAGAGACCGTGTTCCCGAGACATTTGCGGATCGCAGGGATCGGTAAGATCTGATGTAATCAACTTCAGCGGCGCAATGATAAATGTTGCCGACACGCTGAGCCAAACGGTCCCACTGCGATGACGCAAGACCCAGGTGACTTTGCGACAGATCACCGGGCAGAACAGAAACCCTCGCCTTGGCAAGGCGTTCCGCCTGGACAGCATTCATGCCTGTTGCGGCGAGCGCCCTGACCAACCGGTCACGGCCCGAGTCTTCGTCGTCGCACCGCACCAGGGCGATCACCTGAAATTCGGTCAACTGCAGTAGAGACCGCAGAAGATAAGACCCTAGAAATCCTGTGGCTCCGGTGATCAGGACTGTCCCGCCGGCTTCTGCGGGCGCGTGATCCGCGGCGGCGTTCCAATGCGGGAGCACGCTGTCCTTTCGCATTGCAGATACATCTTCCTCGGCGATGGATTTGCCAATGCCCGCCAGTGTGTCGCTGAGCACTCCCCAGTCGGGTTCTGAAGTTTTGAAGGTGCGGTGCAAGTCGATCAATTCGCCGACGGTCATGGCCTGGAGGACGGCAAGCTCCGAAAACGAGTATTCCTTGCGCCGACGGCCCGTCGGCAATTGCGAAATCCGGTCTTCGAGATAAAGACTGAGGGTCACCAGATCGAGTGAGTCGAGACCGGCCGCTTCGAGCGGTATGCTGAGGTCTTCGAGGTCTGTAAAACGCTCAAGTATCTCTTCGACCACGCGTTCGTATCGGTCCGGGCCAACTCCGTCAAAATCACCCGCGGAGATAGAGGCCGAAACCTCGATCTTCCCCGAGATCCAGCGCTCTCGGCAGTCGTGCCGGACAATCTTTCCCGAAGATGTGTGTGCAATCGTGCCCTTCGGAACAATCGCAAGCGTGTCCGCTGAAACGCCAGCGTCCTTTCTTATTTCCCTCTGAATGGCATGAAGCAGGGCAGAGCCTTGTTCCCGTCCGCTCTCGAGGATGACAATCAGCTTTTCCTCGCCGCAATTGCTCCCGCCGATCCCAAAGGCGGCGACGGAGCCTGGAGCAATCTCCTTGAATTCCTGCTCGACAAGAGCCTCGACGTCTGTGGGATAGATGTTCTGGCCTCGAATGACGATCATGTCCTTGCGCCTGCCGCAGACAAAGAGCGCGCCGTCATGCAGAAACCCCATATCGCCCGTACGGAGGTATTCTTCTCCATCATCTCCGCGGGACAGACGTGCCTTGAATGTTTCACGGGTCAGTTCGGGCCTGTTCCAGTATCCCCGGGCCTTGCTGGGACTTGAAACCCAGATCTCGCCAATACACCCTTCCGGCACCTCAGCACGTTTCTCAGGATCGACGATCTTCACAGTGATCCCGGTCGCCGGCCGGCCGCAGCTCACGACCGCATGCCGGTATCGTTGGGATTGCGCCGGGGCGGCTACGGCGGGGCGGCCGCGTTCGACCGCGCGCGTGTCGATCTCAACCGGCTCGGGCAGCCCCTTCGTGACACAAAGAGTGTGCTCCGCAAGACCGTAGCCCGCCATGACGGCGGATCGTCTCAGGCCGCTGGCTTCGAATTTTCTGATGAACCGGTCTACGGTTTCGAACTGGACCGGCTCAGCGCCGTTCAGGAGACAGTCGAGAGAGCTGAGGTCAATGCCGGCCAGGTCCTCACGGTTCACCTTGTCATCCCTCAGGCAGTATTTGAGGGCGAAATTCGGTGCCGAGGTTATTGAGGCGCTGACCTCCGAGATGGTCTGTAGCCAGGCAAGCGGACGTTTCAGGAAATCGAGCGGCGACAGAATATGTGCATTACCGCCTGTCGTGACCGCGAACAGATAAAAGCCGACAAGCCCCATGTCGTGATAGTGCGGCAGCCACGACACGCCGACCGGGATCGTGTCGGGCGGCGTTTCAACGACGAAGCTCGCGTTATGAATAACATTTTCATGCGTGACGATGACGCCGCGCGGATTCTCGGTCGAGCCCGACGTGTACTGCAGAAAAAGGACTTCGCCCGGCGCCGCATCGAAGCCATCCGTGCCGACATCCAGTTCTGTCGTGTCGATCAACGAGAGCGGACCGGTCGACGCATCCAGGGCGTCCAGTCCGGACAGTCTTTCCGTGAGACGTTTTTCGTGCAGCACCGTCCTGGCGCCACAGTCTCTGGCGATGTGTTCGATGCGCTGTGTATCGCCGCCAACTTTCGCGCGGCCCGGTGGTGGAACGGGTACGGGTATGGATCCGATCTTGGCGCACGCGTAGAACGCTTCCGCAAAGTCCAGTCCGGGCTGATAGGCGAGCAGTACCGGTTCGGACGGGCGAACCGCTCCGGTGTCCGAAAGCCTCTGCGCTAGACCGTCGGTCGCCTTGTGGAACTCGCCGAATGTGCATTGCCGGGTGATCGAGCCTGACGCGTTTCGAAAGGTGTAGAGGAGGCGGTCAGGATCGGATCCGGCCGTTGCCTCGAGCAATGCGATGAGAGAGCGCATATCACCACGAACTCAGACGCCCCGCGACGATCCGGGAAACGACACAAGAAGAAGCGCGAAGGCCGTAACGACCTCCGCGCGCCATCGCCCGCAGGACGCGTGGATCAATTGAGGTTGACCCTGACGCCGAAGCTCACGACGTGGAAGAACTGTGTTGGTGAGTCCACATCGATGCCGGCGGCCGTGGTGTCGTAATTGGTGTGCGTGATGACACCTGCGCGGTAACGCCCGGTCAGGGAAAACATATGAGACAGAGGATATTCGACGCCCGCGATGAGATTCGCGACGAAGGCGGTGTCATCGTCATCGACAACAAATCCGCCGCCAACGGCGCCGTGATCGTCAATGTCTATGTGCACCAGGCCGATGCCTGCACCGATGAAGGGCCGCAGCATGTATCCTGAGAAGTCCGGATCGTACAGCACGTTCAACATGGCGCCGTAGCCGTCGACATCTCCACTGTGCGGGATCGGTCCACCACCCAGGTAAACCTTGCCGTCTTCACCGTGGCTAAAGTTGAGCTCAAGCTCGCCGCGCCATTGCGGGGCGATGCTGGTGCCGACGGTCAGAGAGAAAGAGTACCCGTCTTCTTCGTTCCAGGTGCCGCTGCCGAGACCGGGACCGTTCACGTCGATCTCGGAGTTCGGTGGCAGGAAGGCATTGCCCATGCCCTGGACATACCAGTGATGCCCGAAGGTCGACCCAAATCCGTCGATCGCTTTCGCCGGTGTAACCATCATCGCCGTCGCGGCGACCGCAAATACTGAGAGAAGCTTTTTCACTGTGTGACCCCATCCCGCCCTGAGTTCAGTTCATCTGCCGACAGTCTCCTGCTTTGCCGGCAGCCGCACCGAATCGTCAAAATCCAATGCTGCCTTTAACGCCTGAGTTCAGTCTGCAATCCGCCGAATGTCAAATTTCACACACCACACGTTGCCGTGAATCCCCACATCTCTCGCCGATTGTTGCATTTGGGATACACTGATTGGTGATAACCGGCAGGGATGGGGGCAACCCACGATTGCTCGTCAGCTTTCGATCGTCCAGCCGCGCTGCGCCAAAAGCCGCCGTTCGTCGTCGCTGGCAAGGTTGGCGTCCCAATGCGCGAGGACCGGAGCAATCCGTTTTCTCCAGGAGGCCGGGCGAAATATGGCCATGGTGATCATCGCTCCATAACCCAGCGGCATCACCGGAGCGTCGCGATCCGCCTGCTCGCGCTCGTAAAACGGCCTGCGGGCATTGATGTGATGATCGGGATGACGCGTCAGGTTGTAGAGAATGGCACTGGAGATGGCCCGGCGGCTGTCCCAGGAGTGGCGCCTCGCGACCGGCGTTCCCGGCACGCGGACGAGACCGTAGTGCTCAATGAAGTTGACCAGTTCGAGATAAACCTTCCCGTTGATGGCCATGAAGATGAATGCCGCAACGCCAAGCCATCCGGCGAGTGCAAAGAAAGCTGCGGCATACACCAGGGACATCAGTTGCCCTCGTGAGGCTCGGTTCGCCAAACTCCATGGCGACTTGCCGATTGCCCGGAGGCGATCACGTTCCAGCGCAAATGCGTGCAGGAAACCACCGACCGTCGAGGTGACCACGAAGGAGACGATGTATTGCCCGCGCCGTGCCGTCGCCGGATCCATTTCGGTTCCCGCGTTGCGGTGATGACCATCTATGTGTTCGACCAGAAAAGTCGTGTCCAGATTGAAGGCCAGCAGCCAGCGGCCGATTACCGGGTCATGCGGTCTTTCGGTACGGTGGATAAGCTCGTGAGCCACATTGATACCTGCGACCCCGTAACAGATGCCGATGCTCATCGCACCGCCAAGGAGGTGCCACCACGATGTAGCTTCCCGGTTGGCCATCAGGTCCGCCGTGCCCAGGGCCGGCGCGAGCGCGCTCAGATTGAGAGGATCATTGCCGCTCAGCATGACGCAATACAAGACACTGAGGAAAATCAGCAGGGGCAGCGTCATGTACAGAAGGGAATCGAGCAGCCACCGGCCGCCTTTCAGCGGTTCGGCGGCTTCGTCACCTCCCAACTCATCGCCCAGCGTGGTGATCGCTATAATCAGAGCGAATCCACTCCACATCCACAAACCGCCCCAGGCGATCGTAATGATCGTGATGACGATCAGCACATTCATCGCGCCGAAACGCGCGCCCGACCAGAAACCGGCGGATGCAATGCCCGGCGATGACGTCTCCTGGTCCTGATAAGGTGTCTGCGCCATGACAGCCCTGGTCAGCGTCTGAATCGTTGCCTTTCAACACAACCTAGCGGCAGGGCTGCGGGAAGGAAATGGTCTTGATCCCGCAACGACCTGGCCTCAATGGCCGTCATTCTCCGTGAGTATTTGACAGAGCAGTGTCCGGTCTTATTGTTGCCGTGGCTTCAACCCTCGGCTTCGCTGTCGACCGGGACATTTCTGTTCAATGGGAATATTTGCATTCGGCCTAGAGCGTATCGGGCTGGTGAGCGTCAGGGCGCCATGGGCCAGTCTGATTGTTCTGATCATCGTGACGGTGGTTGCGCTGTTTGGCGCATTCCGCGTCACTTTCGACGACGATCTCAGGCGACTCTTCCGTTCGCAGGACGCGATCTACGCCACGTATGAGCGGATGCAGGCCGCATTTCCCACATTGGAGAACCAACTCATTGTCGTGGCGGAAAGCAAATCGCCTCTCACCGGAACCCAGTTGGCCGCTCTGAGAGGCCTGCATCTTGATCTTCAGTTTGTCGACAATGTCAGTGGCGTTGCGTCGCTGTTCATGCTGCGGCAGCCCGCCGAGGGCACCGGGGATCTGCAACCTGTCTTCCCCGCAGACATGCCAGACGGGGATGCATTGGATGCCGTTATCAAGCAGGCGCGAAACCTTCCACTGTTCTCTTCCCGGCTGCTGTCCGACGACAATCGTGCGGCAATGCTGCTCGTCTCCCTTTCGAAAAGCCGGATTTCGATCGATGAAACACAGGCGTTGCTCGGCGAAGTCGATGCGCTTTTGCGGCAAACTTCCGAGGCGAGCGGCGTTCTACTGACGACGACGGGGTCTCTTGCGATCAGGCAAGCGATCAAGCTGGCCCTCAAGCGTGATCTGTACCTGCTGACACTTGTGGGCCTGCTGACTTCTGTTGCGGTCTGCACGTTTTTCTTCCGGCGGCCGAAGCTTGTGTTGATATCGAGTCTGCCGCCCGTCATCGCGGTTGCCTGGTTGATCGGCGGCTTCGGCCTCGCGGGTTTCCCGATCACGACCCTCAACAACGTGCTTCCGACACTCGTTCTTGTGATTGCCTTCTCGGATTCGGTTCACATGGTGCAGGCGATCCGCCGCAAGACCGACCGCGGAATTGATAAAACCGCTGCGGCCCGTGAAGCGGTTGTCGAAGTTGGGCCCGCCTGTGCAATGACGTCGGTGACGACGATGATCGCCTGCCTCAGTCTGGCTCTGAGCACAGCCGAGTCCGTGCGCGAATTCGCCTTTGCCGGAACGATCGCCATTTTCATGGCTTTTCTTTCCGTCATCACGGTCGTACCGGCGCTGGCTGTGATCCTGATTGGGGCAGGTCGCCGCTCGGATGGTGCCGCCGGACCACGCGCGTTGGGCGTTGTGGTGAACTCACTCACGGATCCTTTGCAGAGGTTCGTCCGCCGCAGATCGCAACCGATTTCGATCGCGAGCATTTTGCTGCTCGCCGTGACCGGAACGCTCTATTTCAAGGTCGACACTGATTATGATTACCGGACCTATCTGGTTCCGGACAGCCCGGCCAATCAGGTCATCGATCTGATCGACAGTAAACTGGCCGGTGCCAATGCGATCTATGTGCTCGTCGAACGTCGTTCCGGCGATGGCGCCGGACCGGGAGAGGCCGTCGGTATCCTGCGTGCCATCGAGCAGGTCGGCCGTGACAATCCGAACTTCCGAAGTGCGATCTCCCTTGCGGGGATCGTCGACGCGTCCGGCGACAACGACGTTGCCAATCTGATCAACCGGCTCCCGGCGCACATCTCGGAACGGCTGGTGTCCGGGGACCAGAAAAGCTACCTGGTGACGTTCTTCATGCTCGCAAGTTCCGCGATCGAAACGCGCCGCGTCGTCGGTGCACTGGAAAAGGGCCTTGCGCCCGTCCGCGATCAATATCCGGGATATGGCATTGAACCGACAGGGATTGTTTCCGTCGGTGCCTTTGCAAGCGAAACAATGATTGACGGCCTGAAGGAAAGTCTCGCTGCTGCGGTGCTGGTCACGATGGTCGTGATCGCCATATCATTGCGTTCCGCTCTGCTGGCAGCGGTGTCCGCCGTTCCGAATCTCCTGTCTCTCACTGTCGTTGCCGCGGCGCTGTATCTCTTCGGCAGCGCATTCCAGATTGTCAGCGTGCTGGCCCTGACAATCGCATTCGGCATTGCCGTCGACAACACGATCCATCTGCTGAACCGATTTCAACTTGAGCGTATGCGGGGTGATGGCGACGCCGCCCTCGATGCCAGTTTACGGACCATCGGTCCGATTATTGTCGCGACAACCATAATCCTGTCCGCCGGCTTCGGTGTGACCCAGCTCAGCGCGTTGCCGATGGTCGAGATCTTCGGCCGGCTCTGCATCTTCGTGCTGAGCACGGCGCTGGTTGTCGCGCTGATCGTCCTGCCGGCGCTGGTCAGGTCCATACCGATACGTTTGGGGCGCCGCTGACGCTCTACCGGTGCTCTTCCACGTTGGCCTCGATCATGGCCGCGTTGAAGGTATCCAATGCCTTGACATGGTCGGCCCAGCCGATGACGCGGTTGGCGTCCAGCGGATCGAAGACGGGAATGCGGGTCTTGCCCACCGAGTTCAGAGCGCGGAGGGCCACCTCCAGGGAGTCGCCGGGCGTCAGCATCGGCGTATTGTCTTCAGGATCGACCTCAACGCTTTCGTTTTCCTCCAAAGGAATCATGAAGTCCCGGACCCGGAGACTGCGCACCAGCTGGCGGTGCGGACCTTCGTGCAGGAACAGGCCCCGCAGTCCGAGCTGCCAATGGAAGAAGCTGCGACCGTGCACGGCCTGCATCATGCCCTCGGACATCGAAATCGCAAGCAGAAGCCCGATTGTCATCTCGTAGCCGCCGGTCAACTCGAAAACAATCAATGTCGTGGAGATGGGCGCCCCCAGAATCGCTGCGGCCACGGCACCCATTCCGATAATTGCGTAGAGACCGTGGCTTGACGCCAGTTCGGGAAAAGCCGACGCCGCGATGAGACCGAAGGCGCCGCCGGTCATGGCTCCGAGATAGAGGGAGGGGCTGAACACCCCGCCGCCGAACCTGCTGGCGATCGTTATCGCTGTCGCCGCCGTCTTCACCACCAGTAATGTCAGCAACAGCATAAGAGGCAATTGTTGCTTCAGTGCCATGTCAGTGGCCTCGTAACCGACGCCGAGCACATGGGGATAGAATACGCCGATCGCTCCGACCATGATGCCGCCGATAACGGGCCTCAGCATCAGCGGGCAGGGAATACGCCGGGCGGTCGAGTCCGCTGCGATGACCGAAAACTGGAAACAGATGGCGACGACGCCGCATGTCAGGCCGAGCAACGCAAAGGCGGGAAACTCCAGATAGGACGTGATCTGGTACTCGGGAATGGCGAATGCGGGGAAGTCACCGAGATGAATGCGTGTGACCGCCGTGGCGCCGACACTGGCGATTGCTATCGGGATGAACGCGCTCAGCGCGAAATGAGCGAGGACCACTTCAAGCGCGAACAATGCGCCGGCTATCGGTGCGTTGAACGACGCGGACACCGCTGCCGCGACACCGCAGCCGAAAATAATCCTCCGTGTGACCCCGGGGAGATTGAAGAACTGGGCGAGCCAGGACGCCAGGGATGCGCCGAGATGAACAGCCGGTCCTTCCCGGCCGGCGCTGGCACCGGAACCGAGCGATACCGCACTGATCAAAACGGCGGAAAGGCCCCGGTCGTAGGATATGTGGGCTCCCTGCGTCGCCCGGGCTTCGATGACATCGGCGACGCCCTCGGGACGCCGGAGCGGACTGACGTAGTGCAACAGCAGACCGACGATCAGCCCTCCGGCGACAGGGGCGGAAAACACGATCCAGGGCGAGATGGTTGCTGCCGTCGTGGCGACTCTCTCGGCTGTCGTTCCGAGCCAGGAATACTGGATGACGCCGATCAGCAGGCGAAAGGCGATGATGGCGTAGGCAACGAGAACACCGATAACGGCGGCGAGCACCCAGGCGATGGGCTGGCGGGTCTTCCAGAGAGTACGTAGATTCGGAGCGCAGTATTCGTCGAGATACCGTCTGATGCGGCCGCCCAATCCCCACATGGCCGGTCATCACCCCATTTCGCGCAATGCGGTGGCCTGCGCTTTAGCCAAGGCGCGACTCGGTAGAGTGCCTAACCGACTTTCGCAGATTTGCGGGGGATTGCAATGACATGTCCGACCTGAGGGTTAACAGGAAGCTCCTTATGGGCCTCATACATCGCCCTGATCCGCTCCTGAACCTCGGCCGGGAAGGGGGCGGACTTCTTTGCGGTCATGTCGACATGCATGCTCATCTGCTCCGACGTGGCGCTGACAAACCCTTCCGCGTCGTGAATCAGTTCCTGAAAGAAGTGCGTGCGCTTTTCGTCATAATCCAGAAGATGAAGCGTGGATCGCACGCGGTCGCCTTCGTGGATCTCGCGCAGATATGTAACGTGGACCTCGAGCGTGAAGAACGATGCATTCGTTCTCTTCACATAATCGGGTCCGAGGCCGAGCATCTCGAAGCCCTGATCAACGCAGCGGTCGAACAGGACATTGTAGTAAGCCATGTTGAGATGACCGTTGTAGTCGATCCATTCGGGCTCGACGGTCATGACCTCCGAAACGAACGGGGCATCGAATTGCATCGGCTGGCTCCTTGGCTCTTGTCAGATGGCTCTTGTCAACATTTTGCCGGAGCCTACTTGTCACTCCTGTCTGCGGCAAGCACGGAGAACGTGCCTCACGCGAGTGCCGGTTGCTCACATGCATCGGCCCTTGGTATCGTCTGCCGCCGCCGCGCCGGCGTTCGGAAACCCGGAGGATACCTCGGCGCAACGGCACTAATGAAAGGTATCAGCGGTGAATGTAACACCCCGGCTCGGCGACAATTCCGTCAACGCCGCCATCGACGAGATCCGAGCGCTGCTCGGTGAGCGCTTGTCGACGTCTCAGGCGGTCCGCGGCCAGCACGGCAATGATCTCACCTGGCACGAAGGCGAACCACCGGATGCCGTCGCCTTCGTGGAGTCGACCGAAGAAGTCGCCGATATCGTCAAGATCTGCGATCGCTATGAAGTGCCCGTGATTGCCTTCGGTACCGGCACGTCGCTCGAGGGGCACATCAACGCACCTTACGGCGGCATCTCCGTCGATCTGTCGAACATGAACAGCATCCTCGCGGTCAATGCAGAGGACCTCGACTGCACGGTTCAGGCCGGCGTGACACGCAAGCAGCTGAACGAATATCTCAGGGACACCGGATTGTTCTTTCCGATCGATCCGGGCGCCGACGCCAGTCTCGGAGGCATGGCCGCGACGCGTGCGTCGGGAACCAATGCCGTGCGGTACGGGACCATGAAGGACAATGTCATCAACGTGACCGCGGTGATGGCCGACGGCGAGATCGTGCACACGGCGCGCAGGGCGCGCAAGTCTTCGGCCGGCTACGATCTGACCAGATTGCTCGTGGGATCGGAAGGCACGCTCGCGATTATCACCGAGGTCACGCTGAAGCTGCATGGCATCCCGGAAGCCATATCAGGCGGAACCTGTTCATTTCCGGATGTCAAATCGGCCTGCGACGCGGTGATCATGACCATACAGTCGGGCGTTCCGGTGGCCCGTATCGAGCTGATGGACGCACTGCAGGTCAGGGCGTGCAACGCCTATTCGGATCTCGGACTGGAGGAAGCGCCCACGCTGTTCCTCGAGTTTCACGGCTCGGAGAGCGCGGTGCGCGAGCAGAGCGTGATGTTCGGCGAAATCGCCGAGAGCTTCGGCAGCAGCGACTTTCAATGGGCCACCCGTACGGAGGACCGCAACAAGCTGTGGGCCGCACGCCACGATGTGTTCTGGGCGGTGGCGGCGCTGGCCCCCGGCAAACGGCCGTTCGCCACCGACGTCTGCGTGCCGATCTCGCGGCTGGCGGAATGCGTGGAAGATACGCAGAAGGACATTGCCGCAAACGGACTGATGGCGCCGATCGTCGGCCATGTCGGCGACGGGAACTTCCATGTCTCCCTGCTGCTGGATGTCGAAGACCCGGAGGAAATGAAACAGGCGGACGGGTTCGTGAAGCGGCTCGTGGCGCGGGCGCTCGACATGGAGGGAACCTGCACCGGGGAACACGGTATCGGCCGCGGCAAGGTGAAGTTCATGGAGGCCGAACACGGTTCGGGATTCAAGGTCATGCAGGCGATCAAGGCGACGCTCGACCCCAAGAACATCATGAACCCCGGGAAAGTGCTGTCGAATTGATCACCGGGATCGCAAATTAGTGGTCCACAGGGCCACCGAACCGGTGGCGGTGCGGACCAAACTTCATTATCTTCTGTGAATCAGGTGGCCACACTGAGTGCTGAAGGCGCTCCGACATTGCGATCTCGTTTTTCGCTAACTCTGGACGGAGTGCCTTTGGCGTCGGACAGGTCGAGCGCTGTTGAGTGGCAGAACGGGGTGCCATGAAGTCGCCGCTGCTATATTCGGGTTTGTTGCTGGTTGTCGCGTTGTTCGCGGCGCTGATCGCGCCGCTGTTCGTCGACTGGTCGAACTACCGCTCCGATCTCGAGGCCTATGGCGAACGGGTGACCGGGCGCAAGGTCCTGATCAACGGCGATATCACCGTCCGGCTTCTGCCCGCGCCGATCCTGAAAGTCGCGGACATCCGGGTCAGCAACCCGGCCGGAGCGGCCTCTCCGCACCTCCTCAAAGCGCGCGAACTCGAGGCCACACTCGGCCTGGCGCCGCTGCTGCGCGGCAAGATCGAAGTCAGGTCGATCGATATCGATTCTCCGGTCATTGAGGCCGAGCTGCTTCCCGACGGCGGAACCTGGCAGCTTTCGCCACAGGGCGGGTTTGAAAAGCTGCTCGCGGTGGATGATATCGAGCTCGAGGACACGCGGATCCGGTCGGGGACGCTCGTCGTGCGCGACAGCCGCCGCCAGCATCTTGCGCGGTTCGAGGAACTGGACCTGTCCCTGCAGGCACCGTCGCTGGCGGGGCCGTTCAAGTCACGCGGCACGTTCCTGTACAACGGAACGCGGAAAGAGTTCATCGTTTCCGTCGGCCGCCGCCGTGCGGAAAAACCGACCCATGTCTCGGTAACCGTCGCGCCGGGAGCCGGTTGGGGCAAGAACTATCTGTTCAACGGCACACTGCAGAGCAAGGACGGCGAACCTGTGTTCGACGGCCGCGTCCGGGTGACGGAAGCCGACGCCGCGCCGGGCGACGCCAAGCAGGACAAGGTTAACATCGGACTTGCCGAGGAGGTGCCGTTCGAGCTGCGTTCGGACGTCGTGGCGACACTGGATGACATCAAGTTCGACGAGATGCAGTTCATTCTGGGAACAGGCAGCTCGCGCGCGACGCTCGGTGGGGAGGCGCGTCTCGATCTTGGCGATACGCCGAAACTCGACGCCACGCTGTCCGCGCGGCACCTGGATCTCGATTCGGTCGTCAAACGGCAACTGGCCGAGGAAGAGCAGCGTGAGGAAACGACCGCCCGCGAGATCGTCGCCCAGATTCCCAGGTTTCTGACCTTCGTGCCGAAGAACCTGACGGGCCAGCTGAAAATGGATGTGGATGGTCTGGTGCTCGGCGGTCAGCAGATCGAGGGTGCCGGCATGACCCTGCGGTTCACGCCTGACCGGTTCACCGTGTCGAGGGCGGTGGGGCGGCTGCCCGGCCAGACACAGGTCTCCGTAACTGGCACCTACGCGGCGACCGAGGCGGGAGAGGGCAACACGATCTTCGACGGGATCTTCGCGGTGGAATCCAGCGATGCCAAGTCGTTCATCACGTGGGCGCTGCCGAAGACCATGCCGATACTGAATCCGCAGGCCGGCGGCGCGCGCGGCAATCTCTCGCTCAAGGGCGAACTCAAGGTGAGCGAAGCGCTGGTCGAGTTGATCGGTGTTGAAACCAAGCTCGACAAGACGAAGGCGAGGTTCGGCCTGTCCTATGCCCTGACGGCCCGCCCGTCATTCGGCCTGCGCATTATTCTCGATGAACTCAACGTCGACCGTTACCTGCCGCCGGCGTCGCGACGAGCAGCGGCGAAGAAGGAAGAAGCGACGGAGGAAGCCAGGAAAAAGAGCGAGGCGGATCGGGCAAGCAGGATTGCCCTGCTCGAGGAGTTCGATGCCAATATCGTCGCCCGGGCGGACAAGATTCTGGTCAAGGGTACCGGTCTGCGCGGCATGACCGCCGACCTGACGCTGCGTGGCGGCAATCTGGCGATCAAGGATCTTTCATTCACCGATTTCGGCGGGGCCCGCATACGCAGCAGCGGCGAGCTGAACAACGTCGTGGAAAGGCCGTCAGGCTCGATGAAGGCGTCTTTCGATGCCGAAGACCCGACGAACATCCTTGCCCTGTTCGATATCAGACCTTCGGATTTCGAGAACGGTTCAGCCTGGGTTCGCTGGGCGCAAACCCTGGGTCCGGCGACGCTGAACGCCCAACTGAGCGCCGATTCTTCGGGCGATGAGCCCGACATCAAGTTTTCCGCGGCCGGCCAGTTCGGGAAGAGCCGTGCATCGTTCGAAGGCCGGTATGAAGGCTTTCTGGACAAGATTGCCGCGGCGAAGGTGAAGTTTCAGGCGGAAGTGGCGAACGAGCGGGGTGAAGAACTGCTTCGCCAGCTGGGTGTCGCAGCCAGCGCCGGGCAAGATGATAAAGCGAAGCCCAGTCCCGGCGTGTTGCGCGGGGAAGTCGACGGCAGCCTCGCGGACGGCCTCGAGGTCGCAATGGGCGTCGAAGCTTTCGGCGCCCAGGCAACGGTCTCCGGCAATGCCCGCCAGATCGCCGGACTGACGTCAATCGAGGGCGAAGTAAAACTCTCCGCCAAGGAAGCCGGGCCATTCTACCAGGCTGTGGGCCTTGCGAGCGGCGGGGGCGACCTGAAATTCGGCGGTCCGTTGAATCTGCGCGCGCTCGTTGCCGGCAAGGACGGCGAGTACGTGGTCACCGGGCTGACCGGGTCCGTGGCGGATGTCGCGGTGGACGTCGACGGTACCGTTGATATCCGGAATGAGGTCCCCAGGCTGCGTTTCAACGCCAATCTCGCGGAAGTCTCGTTGCCCTGGGCCATGGGTGTCCTGCTGCGCGGTGACCGCGGTGGCGACACCATAAGCCGGGCCGTTGAGGCCATAGAGAATGCCGGCGTGGGAGCGTCCACCTGGTCGCCCGCGCCGTTCGGCGCCGGCAATCTCAATGCCATCGAGCTGGATCTTTCGGCCGAGGTCGGCCGCCTGAAGATCGGGCCCGACAAGGCCATTCGCAAGGCGAAACTGAAAGCCGCGATCAAGGGCGGGCGCGCGGAGCTGTCATCGTTGAACGGCAGGCTGTTCGGCGGAGAACTCTCGGCGTCCGGAGCGATAACGGCGCGGCGGGATCAGATCCAGCTGGAAGCCAGCCACAAGATCGATCGATCGAATCTGTCCGAGACACTTGCATTTGCCGGTAGCGAAACGCCGATAGAGGGCGTCGTCGGGACCGAAGGCAAGTGGAGGAGCCAGGGGCGCAGCATGCTTGCGCTGCTGTCGTCCATGAGCGGCACGGGCACGATCAAATTGTCCGAGATGCGGCTGCAGGGCCTGAACACGAAGGCGTTCTCGACCGCATTGAGCGAAGCGCGGACCGAAGAGCAGATCGACGAGGTGGCGAATTCCGTCCTCTCGCGCGGCGCAACCGACATCGGGTCGGTGGCAACGCAATACACGATCGAGAGCGGTCTGGTGCGTCTGGACCCTGCGGATATCCAGGGTGCGGACATAAAGGGACGCGTGACCACCAAGCTCGACCTGCCGGCGTGGCGCATGGACAGCGAATGGCGGCTGTCGTTCAACAGCCTGAACAACGCACCGCCGCTGGTGCTGGTTTTCGCCGGCCCCGTGGGCGATGTCGCCAGGACGGTGGATACGCGCGATCTCAAGGCCTTCCTGACCGTCAAGGCGCTTCAGGAGGACATGGAAAAACTTGAAGAGCTGGAACGTCGTGCCCGCGAGGAACTCGAGAAGGCCCGTCAGCGGCAGTTGAAGCTGGAGTCCGAGTCCCCGGCAGTGGCACCTCAGGCTCCCGCACCGCCCGAACCGGTCAGCCCGCTGCCTTCGGATGCGGCCAGTGTTGATCCGGCCGCGGCGAAACCCGAATCCGGCATCGCAACAGAACCCGATAATTCCGAGACGGCCGATCCGGATCTGCTCCGCTCGGTCGAAGAGATTCTTGCTTCTCCGGAACCCCTGCCGGGCGAGGCTGAAGCGCAGACTCCGGCGGCTGCACCCAAAGCGGTCCGCAAACGCGCGCCTGCACGGAAACGCCCGAAGCGGTTCCGTGTTGAGGATATTCGCGTGCTGCCTCTGGAACCCCTGGCCAGGTAGGGCGGCTTATCCCGCCGGGCGCGGTTCTTTGCGGAAATACTTCAGGACATAGACACGGACTGCCGAGGAAAGGCCCTCGCCGGAGCGCGCCTCGTCGATCTCCTCGATCAGTCTTTGCGTCGGCTTTTTCTGGCTATCCGCGATTTCAAGCAACGCATCCCAGAATTCGGGCTCAAGCGAAATGCTGGTCCGGTGGCCTGCAATCGTGACGGATCTCTTGAGCGGTTCGGGCATGCTTCAGCGCCGGCCTACGTGATGGCCGCGACGGGCTAGTTCGGCGAGATCATCGCTTCGGGGCGAACGATCTGGTCGAATTCTTCCTCGGTCACGAAGCCGAGGCCAACTGCCTCTTCCCGCAGGGTGGTGCCGTTCTTATGCGCTGTCTTTGCGACCGTGGTCGCGTTGTCGTAGCCGATCTTGGGAGCAAGGGCCGTTACCAGCATCAGTGAACGGCTCATCAGTTCCGCGATTTCTTCCCTGTTGGGTTCGATGCCCACGACGCAGTTGTCGGTGAAGCTTATGGCACCGTCCGCAATCAGCCGGATCGACTGCAGTACGTTGTAGATCATGACGGGCTTGAAGACGTTGAGCTCGAAGTGTCCCTGGCTCCCGGCGACGGTCACGGTCGTGTGGTTTCCCATCACCTGGGTGCAGAGCATGGTCATCGCCTCGCACTGGGTCGGGTTCACCTTGCCGGGCATGATTGACGATCCCGGCTCGTTTTCAGGCAGCGATAGCTCGCCGAGGCCGGAGCGGGGACCCGACCCGAGCAGCCGGATATCGTTGGCGATCTTGAACAGGCTTACGGCGAGCGTGTTGAGCACGCCGGAGATTTCGACCATCGCATCGTGGGCGGCAAGCGCCTCGAATTTGTTCGGCGCCGTGACGAAGGGGAGACCGGTAATGTCCGCAACATGGCCGGCGAATGCCTCCGCGAATCCGGGTTTCGCATTGAGGCCCGTGCCGACCGCGGTTCCGCCCTGTGCCAGCGGATACAGCCTCGGCATCGCCGCCTTCACCCTTTCAATGCCCAGACGCAATTGCGCCGAGTATCCCGAGAACTCCTGGCCGAGCGTCAGCGGGGTTGCGTCCTGAAGATGGGTGCGGCCGATCTTGATGATGTCCGCCCAGGCAGCCGACTTTGCGTCGATCGCGTCCAGAAGATGATCGAGCGCGGGAAGCAGGCTGTGATGGATCTGTTCCACCGCCGAAATGTGCATGGCGGTCGGGAAGGTGTCGTTCGAGGACTGTGACCTGTTGCAGTGATCGTTGGGATGAACCGGCTCCTTCGATCCCATTACGCCGCCGAGGATTTCGATCGCACGGTTCGAGATCACCTCGTTGGAATTCATGTTGGACTGGGTCCCGGAACCGGTCTGCCACACCACGAGCGGAAAATTGTCGTTCAGCTTGCCGTCGATCACCTCGTCGGCGGCCTTCGCGATGGCGTTGCCGATGTCCTCTTCCAGATTGCCAAGACCCATGTTGGCCAGTGCCGCCGCCTTCTTGATGATGCCCAGTGCCCGGACCAGCGGAACCGGCATCGTCTCTCCGCCGATCTTGAAGTTGCCGAGCGATCGCTGTGTCTGTGCGCCCCAGTACTTGTCTGCGGGTACCTCAAGCGGTCCAAATGAATCTGTTTCGGTGCGGGTCTCGGTCATGGTTCTGGTCTTCCAGTTCGTGCGGCCGGATTGGCGAAATCGGTCTTAGCACGCGTTCGAGCGGCAAGCCAGAGCAGGCCGGCCCAGGGCTTTGAAGAGCGCGATCAATCGATGGGATGCGCGACTATTTCTTGCGGAATGCGTCCAGACTGACGACATCAGCCTTGCCGTCATCTTCGCCTTCGGCGTCAGGCTTGGGTGCGGCATCTTCATTGTCGGCGACCATCTCCGCCGAATCCGGCGATTCCGACGTCTCACTTTGATCCGCGTTCTCGTTGGCTTCAGCAGTCTCGAATTGAAGCCCGAACTGCACGCTCGGATCGAAGAAGCCCGACACCGCCGTGAACGGCACAAACAGTTTCTCCGGCACATTGTCGAAACTCAGTTCGACAATGAACCGGTCTTCCCCGACATCCAGCCCCCAGAACTGATGCTGGAGAACGATGGTCATCTCGCTCGGATACTTTTCCAGAAGCCGGTCGGAAATGCCGACACCAGGTGCTCTGGTCTTGAAGGCAACGTAAAAGTGATGCTCACCGGGCAGTCCGGTCCGCGCGACCCGCTGCAAAGCGGATCTCACAACCCCGCGCAAGGCCTCTTGGGCCAGCAGGTCGTATCGCATCAGGTCTTCGGCCATTGCGGTCCCCATTTTCTGCCGACTGCAGTCCACGGTCTCCCGGTCCCGACCGCGATCACTCGCACGATACAGGACCATATTCCACACCCGATTCGGAATCACCAATTAATGGAAGGCGACAATCTCACAAAAATTCAAACAGTGCCGATTCAGGGAAGACTGAAATACAGTGGAGGGCTTCTGTTGCCAGGTGCCCTCCGAACCCCGCCTAGCCGTGCGAACGACTAGGGCTCAATTTGAAGCGGTCGCACTGCTTATGCAGCGAGACGTGCTTCCGCATAGTTGTCGTTGGCAACTATTGAAATGGCCCGATAACGGCGGAACCATGCCGAGCGAAAGATTGCCCTTTACACCCTCGTCGATCCTGTTTCGCCCCCATCGATCCAATCCGTTCGGGATTGGGCAATTTGGTGGAGGCGCCGGGTACTGCCCCCGGGTCCGAATGGTTTATTACGACATCCGTTTATCGCCATAGTCGACGCGAGCGCCGACACCTTCAATATAAGCACTAAAGGTTACCAAAAAAAGCCTGTTGGACGACCGGAGCCGATCCCGGCGAATCGCTCTAGTTTGGAAGCAATGACCGAACAATCCGATACCTGGGTGGGAGGCGCGCAGCTATCGCCTCAACCCGCCGAAAACGGCACGGGAAGCCGGCGCGCGTTCCCCTGGGGTCCGTGGGCAACGCTCATGTGGCTGGCCGTGATCGGATTCATGACGCTGGTCATTATCTCGGCGACGGGAATGACCATTCTGGCCTTCCGCTTCGACGGCAGTGTCCTGGGCGACTTCGAGGGTTTTCTCGACTACACGTTCAGAAACATGGCCGACCTGTTTCTGCCGCTGACCATTCTCCAATGCCTTGTCGTGATCGGCTTCGTTCTGCTTCTCACGCGCAGCCGGCCGGGCCTGCCGCGTGCCGCGATGCTCGGCATGAACCCGATCCCGTTCATGCGAGGTCTGAACTGGACGGTAATCAGCCTTGCAGTCGTGCTTGCCGTTTCGGAATTGCCGCGCCTGTATTTCGATCTGGATCACGACTCGGCAATGGACTGGTTGAAACTGCTGCAGCCGGTCTGGCTGACGATGGTTCTCCTGGTGGTCTTCGCTCCGGTCTCCGAGGAACTTCTGTTTCGCGGCTTCGGATACAAGGGGCTGGCCGCGTCGCGAGTGGGGCCGCTTGGAGCGATAATCGTCACGTCGGGGATCTGGACCATAATTCATGTGCAATACGACTGGGCGGTACTGGCGCAAGTCTTCATTTTCGGTATCGTGCTTGGCGTTGCCCGGTGGCAATCCGGTTCGATATGGCCGCCGATGATTGCACACGCCCTGATCAACCTTGTCGCCGGAACGCTTGCCTACGGGCGCGACTGGGGCCTCGTCTGAGCCACCGCCGGTAACACGGGAGGAGTCCTGACATGCAGCAATATCTCGAACTGATGCAGCGCGTTCGCGATCACGGGGCACGCAAGGAAGACCGCACCGGTACCGGAACGTTGAGCATATTCGGGCATCAGATGCGGTTCGACCTGAGCGAGGGGTTTCCTCTCGTCACGACGAAAAAACTCCACCTCAAGTCGATCATTCACGAACTGCTGTGGTTTCTGGCCGGCGACACCAATATCGCCTACCTGAAGGAAAACGGCGTGCGGATATGGGACGAATGGGCGGATGAGAACGGCGATCTCGGTCCCGTTTACGGCCACCAGTGGCGCTCCTGGCCGGCACCGGACGGAGGGACGATAGATCAGATTTCCCTGCTGGTGGACCAGATCAAAAGCAAACCGGATTCACGCCGGCATATCGTTACCGCCTGGAACCCGGCCGACATCGAAAACATGGCGCTGCCGCCGTGCCACTGCCTGTTTCAGTTCTACGTGGCCGAGGGCAAATTGTCGTGCCAGCTCTACCAGCGCAGTGCCGATATCTTTCTGGGTGTTCCCTTCAACATTGCGTCCTATGCCCTCCTGACGCTGATGGTCGCGCAGGTGACCGGGCTCAAGCCGGGCGATTTCGTTCACAGCTTCGGGGATGCCCACCTCTATCTCAATCATCTGGAGCAGGCCGACATTCAGCTGCAACGCGATCCGCACCCGCTGCCGCAAATGGCGATCAATCCGGACGTGACGGACATTTTCGGTTTCCGGTACGAGGACTTCGAACTCACCGGTTATGAGCCCCATCCGCACATCGCCGCGCTTGTTTCGGTCTGAGATCGATGCCGTCGAACACCCCTGAACTCGCCATGATCGTCGCTGTCGCGCGTAACGGCGTGATCGGCAGTGATGGCGACCTGCCCTGGAGGATGTCGTCCGACCTGCGCCATTTCAAAGCCATGACCATGGGCAAGCCCATGATCATGGGGCGGAAGACGTTTGAATCCCTGGGCGGCGTTCTGCCCGGCCGGCCGCATATTGTCGTGACACGTCAGCCCGACTTTGCGCACGACGGTGTGGAGGTGGTGTCGAGTCTGGAAGTGGCCCTGGAAAAGGGAAGGGCGCTGGCGGTTGCGTCGGGCGCTGAAGAGGTGATGGTGATCGGCGGCGGCGAGATCTATCGACAGGCTCTCGGACTGGCCAAGAGAATCTATCTGACCGAGGTGCATCTGGACGCCGACGGAGATACGCGGTTTCCAGACCTCGAGCGGGATGAATGGGCGGAGATTTCTCGCGAAGAACTCACTGCCGGGGAAAATGATTGTGCGAACTATGCGTTCGTCGTGTTCGAACGTATCGCGCCTGCGTAACCCCGGATCGCCTGATTGCCGCATCCGGCCTTACTGTCTTGATCCACGGATCGGTGCCCGGTTAACTGGTGCAGAAGCCAACGCCGTCCGATGCGGCGTCAACCACACCCGATCTTCCGGTGCTGCACGGAGTTGCCATGACATCCTCACTGCCCACATTCCGCTCGACGCTCGATGCCATCGGCAATACGCCTCTTCAGGAGGTGACCCGGATCGACACCGGTCCATGCCGTCTCTTTCTGAAGCTTGAGAACCAGAACCCGGGCGGTTCCATCAAGGACCGGATCGGGCGGTCCATGATCGAGGCCGCGGAAGCATCAGGCGAGCTCAAACCCGGCGGAACCATCATCGAAGCCACGGCGGGCAACACCGGACTGGGACTTGCCCTGGTCGCCGCGCAGAAGGGCTACAAGGTCGTGATCGTCGTGCCCGACAAGATGGCGCAGGAGAAGATCTTCCACCTCCGTGCCCTGGGCGCGGAAGTGATCAATACCCGTTCCGACGTCGGCAAGGGGCATCCCGAGTACTATCAGGACATGGCGGAGCGGATCGCCAGGGAGAACGGGTATCACTACATCAACCAGTTCGGGAATCCGGCGAATCCCAAGGCGCACTACACGACCACTGGCCCCGAGATCCTCGCACAGTGCGAGGATCAGGGCGTCAAACCCGACGTGATGGTTTGCGGTGTCGGATCCGGTGGCACGATCACCGGCCTTTCGCAGTTCTTCTCTGAAAATAATCCTTCGACGGAAATGGTACTCGCCGATCCCGAAGGCTCGATCCTGGCGCATTACGTGGAAACCGGCGAAATCAGCGAAGATGTCGGATCATGGATCGTCGAGGGCATCGGCGAAGACTTTCTGCCGCCGATCGCGGACCTTTCGGCCGTGAAGGCCGCCTACACGATAAGCGACGCCGAAGCCATGGAGGTGGCGCGGGAACTGCTGGAGAAAGAAGGCATACTGGCCGGTTCCTCGTCAGGCACGCTGATTGCGGCCGCACTCCGGCACGCCCGGGCACAGACCGAACCCAAGTCCGTTGTCACGTTCGTGTGCGACAGCGGAAACAAGTATCTGTCGAAGATGTTCAACGACTTCTGGATGGCCGACAACGGTTTCCTCGATCTGCCGCTCAAGGGCGACCTGCGCGACCTGATTTCGCGCAAGCACGCCGAGGGCCACACGGTATCAATCAAGCCGTCGACGACACTTGCCCAAGCCTACCGCCAGATGAAGCTCTACGACATTTCTCAGCTTCCCGTGCTCGACGGTGACGCGATCGTGGGCCTGCTCGATGAGGAAGACCTGCTTTTGCATGTCTACCAGAGCGGCGGTTCGTTCGATGGTAACGCCGACGACATCATGACGCGGGACCTGAAAACGGTCGACGCGTCAGAAACGATGGACAATCTGCTTGCTATTCTGACCCGCGGCATGGTCGCTCCGATCATCCACAACGGTCAGTTTCAGGGGCTTGTCACAAAGATCGACGTGCTCAATCACCTGCGGCTGACAGACACGGCCGGTTAGGTTTTAGGCTTCGCCGGCCTCAGATGCACCGGCCGGCGTCGACCGGCAGGGCACATCCGGTCATGGCGCTGCCTTCCGGTGACGACAGATATACTGCCGCATGACCGACGTCTTCGGGCGTGATCAGACGCCCGAGAGGCAGGGCCTCGGCAAATTGCCGGTCACTGTCCTTGGACCGTTCACCGCCGGCAAACTCCGCGATCATCGGCGTGTCGCCGATCGCCGGGAACAGTCCGTTGACCCGTATCCGCTCGGGTGCCAGTTCCAGCGCAAGCGACTTCATGAGGTACATGGCTGCGGCCTTGGCCATGCCGTAACCGTAGAGCTGAGGCCGGGGCAGCAGGGCTATGCCCGAAATCGTGATCAGGATCGAAGGCGTCCCGCTGTGCCTGAGGGCCGGTATGGCGGCCTGGCAACTCAGGAACGGGCCAACCGCGTTGACGTCGTATTGCCGGTGCAGAATGTCGGTCCCGGTATCGGCAATCGGGGAGGGGCGCTGGCCAATGCCGGCATTGGCCACCATGACATCGAGCCCGCCGAATTCGCTTTCGCAAAGAGCGACGGCGGCGTCCAGACTTGCTCTGTCCGTGACATCCGTCTCAATCGCTGCGGACTTCGCCCCGCCGTCCCGTAACGCCGCTGCGACCGTCTGCGCCGCATCGCCGTCGATGTCGGCGATAACCGTTGATGCGCCTTCTCTGCTGAATGCCTCGGCGATTCCTCTGCCAAATCCGGATGCCGCTCCCGTCACCACGGCCGCCAGCCCCTCCAACCTTCGCGTCATTGTGTTTTCCCTTTCCCGCAGGTGATCGCTATTGACAGACTTTGCCGCTGTGTCAGATGAAATGCCAGACGATTTCGCGACGCCCAGTCCCACAGGAACCGATCTTATGCTGAAGAAGAACCGTCAGGGTTTTGCGACCCGCGCCATCCACGCCGGGCAATCACCCGATCCGGTAACCGGCGCCATCATGACGCCCATCTACGCCACGTCGACCTACGTGCAGGAAAGCCCCGGCGTTCACAAGGGCTACGAATACAGCCGCAGCGCCAACCCGACGCGCCAGGCGCTGGAAGACTGCATTGCCGATCTCGAGAACGGGGCCCGAGGCTACGCGTTCGGCTCGGGGCTTGCGGCGACATCGACCATCCTGGAGCTGTTTGACAGCGGCGCTCATATTGTTGCGGGCGACGATCTCTACGGCGGGACCTACCGGCTGTTCGAGAATGTCCGCGCCCGTTCGGCGGGACTGAGCTTCTCGTTTGTGGACTTTTCGGATCTCGATGCGGTTGAAGCGGCGATCAGGCCGGAGACGGTGATGTTCTGGGTCGAGACGCCGACAAACCCGCTGCTCAAGATTTTCGATCTGGAGGCAATCGCGCAGCTTGCCAGAAAGCACAACATCATCACCGGTTGCGACAACACGTTTTCGAGCCCGGCCGTTCAGCGGCCGCTCGACTGGGGCATCGACATCGTGATGCACTCCTCCACCAAGTACCTCAACGGACATTCGGATGTCGTCGGCGGCGTTGCGGTCGTGTCGGGAGAAACACCGCACGGAGATCTCGCGGACCGTCTGCTCTATCTGCAGAATGCGGTCGGCGGCGTCCCCGGACCATTCGATTCCTTTCTGGTGCTCAGAGCGCTCAAGACGCTGCCGCTGCGCATGGAGCGCCATTGTGAAAGCGCGCAGGTTGTCGCCGACTATCTGAGCAAGCACGAGAAAATCGAGAAGGTCTTCTATCCGGGTCTGCCGGCGCATCCGGGCCACGAGATTGCAGCCCGCCAGATGCACGGCTTCGGCGGCATGGTGACTGCGGTGCTGAAAGGGGGGCTCGAGCCGACACGCAAGTTCCTCGAACGGTGTGAGCTGTTCTCACTGGCCGAAAGCCTGGGCGGCGTCGAGAGCCTGATCGAGCATCCCGCGATCATGACGCATGCGTCGATCCCGGCGGAAATCCGGGCCGAGCTCGGAATCGATGACGGCCTGGTGCGGCTGTCCGTCGGTGTCGAGGATATCGACGATCTCATCGGCGATCTGGAAAACGCCCTGGCGTGAGGCGGACGACAATGACTGTCATCTCGGCGGATGCTCTGTGCAGCTATATCGGCGACATATTCTCGTCAGCCGGGTGTGCCGGCGAAGAAGCCGGCCGGATCGCTGAAAATCTCGTTGATGCCAACCTGACCGGCCATGACAGCCACGGCGTGATCCGCACGCCGCGCTACGTGCAGTGGGTCAAGGACGGCAATCTGGTTGCGGATCGCGACGTAACCTCGGTCAGCGATTCCGGATCCTTCCTCGTTCTCGACGGCAACCACGGCTTTGGTCAGACGGTAGGGCGCCTGGCGGTCGATGCGGGGATCGAGCGGTGCCGCCGGGACGGCATTGCCGTCGTGGCCCTGCGCCATGCGGGGCACCTGGGACGGATCGGAGCCTGGGCGGAGATGGCGGCGGAGGCCGGGCAGGTGTCGATGCACTTCGTCAATGTGGCTGGATCCATCCTTGTCGCGCCGTTTGGCGGCGTGGACCGGAGGTTGTCGACCAATCCGGTGACCATAGGACTTCCGCTGGCCGAGGAGGCGCCGGTCATTCTTGACTTTGCGACATCTGCGGTCGCCGAGGGCAAGGTCCTGATTGCGGCCAAGGGCGGCAAGCCGTTGCCCGAAGGCGTACTGATCGGGCCGGACGGAGAACCGGGCAATGATCCCTGGCTGCTCTACGGCGACACGGACCCGGGCCGTACGCCCGACCTTCGCGACGGCCCCGGTGCTCTGCGCACCATGGGCGAGCACAAGGGGTCGGGCCTGGCGCTGATGTGCGAACTGCTGGCCGGTGCCCTGACCGGCTCCGGGTGCACAGGGCCGCACGTGAAAGGCGTCTATAACGGGATGCTTTCGATCTACATGGCGCCGGAAAGGTTCGGAGAGGAAGCCGCATTCAAGAGCGAAGTCGAGCGGTATATCTCGTATTTCACGGCGTCCCGGACGGTTCCCGGTACCGACAGGGTTCTGGCTCCCGGCGAACCGGAGAGGCTGTCGCGCGAGCAGCGGCTCAAGGACGGCATTCCGCTCGCGGAAGATACCTGGGATGCGATCGGCCAGACGGCTGCGTCTCTCGGCGTGGCAACTCCAGAAATCGAGTGACACTCCCCTTTGGCCATGGGGGGCAAGCTTCGGCTTGCGCGTCGGCAGTGCTGCTGCCAAACTCCGCGCTGACAAAAGAATCTGGTGATCACAGGGGAGGTTACTCTAATGGACGTACGCGCTGCCATCGCGTTTGAGGCGGGCAAACCGCTCGAAATCGACACGGTGCAACTGGAAGGGCCGCAGGCGGGCGAGGTGCTCGTCGAGGTCAAGGCGACCGGGATCTGTCATACCGATGAATTCACGCTTTCGGGCGCCGATCCCGAGGGGGCTTTCCCGACCATTCTCGGGCATGAAGGCGCCGGTGTCGTGGTTGAGACCGGTCCCGGAGTGACATCCGTCGAGGTGGGCGACCACGTCATTCCGCTTTACACGCCCGAGTGCCGGGAGTGCGAGTACTGCCTGAACCCGAAGACCAACCTGTGTCAGAAAGTCCGAGCCACACAGGGGCAGGGCGTGATGCCGGACGGCACCAGCCGTTTCTCCTACAAGGGCCAGAAGGTGCTGCACTATATGGGCTGCTCGACTTTCGCCAACTACACCGTCCTGCCGGAGATCGCGCTGGCGAAGGTCCGCAAGGACGCGCCGTTCGACAAGATCTGCTACATCGGCTGCGGCGTGACGACCGGTGTCGGTGCGGTCGTCAATACGGCGAAGGTGGAGCCTGGCTCCAACGTGGTGATTTTCGGTCTGGGCGGGATCGGCCTCAACGTCATCCAGGGCGCCAAGATGGTCGGGGCGGACATGATCGTCGGCGTCGATATCAATCCTGCGCGCGAGGCACTCGGCAAGCAGTTCGGCATGACCCACTTCGTGAACCCGAAGGAGATCGACGGTGACGTCGTCGGTCATCTGGTGGAACTCACCAATGGCGGTGCGGACTACAGCTTCGAATGCATAGGAAACGTCGAGACCATGCGTGCGGCTCTGGAGTGCTGCCACAAGGGTTGGGGTGAATCCGTGATCATCGGCGTGGCCGGTGCCGGTCAGGAGATTGCCACACGGCCGTTCCAACTGGTTACGGGGCGCGTGTGGCGCGGTACGGCATTCGGCGGGGCACGGGGCCGCACGGACGTGCCGACAATCGTCGACTGGTACATGGACGGCAAGATCAACATTGACGATCTCATCACCCACACCATGCCGCTGGAGGAGATCAACACGGCCTTCGATCTGATGCACGAGGGCAAGAGCATCCGCTCCGTCGTGGTGTATTGACGGCGATGGCGATCGATCAGGTCTCTGCCGCCAGGTGTTTTGGCGGCAGCCAGCAGCAGTGGCGGCACGAATCAGCGGTTCTCAACTGCACGATGCAGTTCTCGATCTACCTGCCGCCGCAGGCCGAGGCCGGGCCCGTGCCGGTGGTCTACTGGCTCTCCGGTCTGACCTGCACGGACGAGAATTTCGTCACGAAGGCCGGGGCGCAGCGCTACGCGGCCGAGGAAGGTGTCGCGGTGGTTGCACCCGACACCAGCCCGCGGGGCGAGGGCGTTCCGGATGATCCTGACGGGGCCTACGACTTCGGTCTTGCCGCGGGGTTCTACGTCAACGCGACTCAAGAGCCCTGGTCCGAGCACTATCGGATGTACGACTACATCGTTTCCGAACTGCCCGATCTGGTTGCCGGGCAGTTTCCGGTCGACGGGTCACGGGTGTCCGTCTTCGGACATTCGATGGGAGGACACGGCGCGTTGACCATAGCGCTGAAGAACCCGGGCCGGTTCAAATCGGTTTCGGCATTCGCGCCGATCTGTTCGCCGATGCACTGTCCCTGGGGCGAGAAAGCCCTGGGGGGTTATCTGGGCGACGACCGGGAGGCCTGGCGCGATTATGACACATGCGACCTGATATCGCGGGCGCAGGAAAGATTGCCGCTTCTGGTCGATCAGGGGGCCGCCGACGGTTTTCTTGAAGAACAGCTCAAACCCGAACTGCTGCAATCGGCGTGCGAAAAACACAGCCATTCCCTGACTTTGCGCATGCACGACGGCTACGATCACAGTTACTATTTCATCGCGACATTCGTCGGAGATCACATTCGCCATCATGCCGAGGCACTGCGGGGCTGACGCGTATCTGCTTGACTTTGCTGCGGTTCGCGCCAGATACCGTTGTGGGCCGCCGAAAACGCCTGCATGCCTGCCCGCATGCGCATTGCCTGTCGCAAGCGAGTGGTCTATATCCCCTGTCAACTCGCCTGATCGTGCCAAGCGGAAGGCCTAAAACGGGTCCGATGGACCTCTATTCGCGTTCAACTGGTCGTGGCGGCAAGCGGATCGCAGACTTGAAAGGACCAAATTCATATGCCGTGGAGTAATCAAAGCGGTGGTGGCGGCTGGCAAGGCGGCGGCGGCGGAAACAACCGCGGGCCTTGGGGACAGCGCGGACCCAGTGGAAGCGGACCAAATCCGCCGGACCTCGAAGAAATTCTGAAGCGAAGCCAGGACAAGCTGAAGCGCGTCATGCCGGGCGGTTCGATCGGTGGCACCGGTCTCGTGCTCGTCGGTATCGTCGTGCTCGGACTCTGGCTGCTGAGCGGCTTTTACCGGGTGCTGCCGGACGAGCAGGGCGTTGTCCTGAGATTCGGTGAATTCACCCAGCTGACGCAGCCGGGCCTCAACTATCATCTGCCCTATCCGATCGAAACGGCCCTGACGCCGAAGGTCACGCGCGTCAACAGGATCGACGTCGGCCTTCGCAGCAACGAAGCTCCGGCCCGCCGTTCGTCCGCCTCGAGCGATGTGCCCGAGGAAAGCCTGATGCTGACCGGTGACGAGAACATCGTCGATGTTGATTTCTCGGTGTTCTGGGTCATCAACGATGCGGCGAAGTACCTGTTCAACATCCAGAACCCGGCGGGCACGGTCAAGGCTGTCGCCGAGAGTTCGATGCGCGAGATCATCGGCCGCAGCGACATTCAGCCGATCCTGACCCAGGCCCGGCAGAAAACCGAAGCGGACGTGCAGGATCTGATGCAGAAAGCGCTTGATGATTACGGCTCCGGCATCCAGATCACGCAGGTGCAGCTGCAGAAGGTCGACCCGCCGGCACAGGTGATCGACGCGTTCCGGGACGTCCAGGCGGCGCGAGCCGACCAGGAACGTCTTCAGAACGAGGCGCAGGCCTACGCCAACAAGGTGATCCCGGAAGCGCGAGGCGACGCCGAGCGCATCCTCCAGGCTGCCGAAGCCTTCAAGCAGCAGCAGATTGCCGAGGCGCAGGGTCAGGCATCGCGGTTCCTGTCCGTCTACAACGAGTACAGGCTGGCTCCCGAGGTGACGCGCGAGCGCCTGTTCCTCGAGACGATCGAGCGGGTTTTCCGGGACAAGAGCAAGATCATCATCGACAAGGATGCCGGTGGTAGTCAGGGCGTCGTGCCTTACCTGCCGCTCAACGAGCTCACCAAACGCAGCAATCCAGGAGGCTGACCATGAGCAAACCTCTTCTTATTGGGCTCGGTGTCGTTGTTGCGGCGGTCGCCGTCCTCTTGTCCATGTCATTGTTCACCGTGTTTCAGACCCAGCAGGCGCTGGTACTGCAGTTCGGTGAGCCGAAACGGGTGATCCGCGATGCGGGTCTGCAGTTCAAGGTGCCTTTCGTCCAGAACGTGATCTACCTGGACAAGCGCATACTCGACCTGGATTCGCCGGCTCAGGAAGTCATTGCTTCGGATCAGAAGCGACTTGTTGTCGACGCGTTCTCGCGGTTCAAGATTTCCGATCCGCTCCGGTTCTATCAGTCGGTCGGCAATGAGCAGGTTGCCCGCTCCAGACTGTCCACCGTTCTGAATTCGAGCGTCCGGCGTGTGCTGGGTGAGTCCAGCTTTACGGCGGTCGTGCGCGACCGTCGTGAGGAACTCATGAAGAGGATCACCAGTCAGGTGAACACCGAGGCAGCCAAGTTCGGCATAGAGATTGTGGACGTCAAGATCCGCCGCGCCGACCTGCCGCAGGCCAACTCCGAGGCGATCTACCGCAGAATGCAGACGGAACGTCAGCGGGAAGCGGCCGAGATTCGCGCGCAGGGCCAGGAGCAGGCTCAGAGAATCAGGTCGCGCGCCGACAAGGAAGTGACCGTCATCAAGGCCGAAGCGACCCGCGATGGCGAGAAGCTTCGTGGTGAAGGCGAGGCGGAGAGAAACAAGATCTTTGCGCAGGCGTTTGGACAGGATCCGGACTTCTTCGCGTTCTATCGCTCCATGCAGGCTTATGAGAGCAGTCTGCAGGGAACGGATACGACCCTTGTGCTCACTCCCGACAGTGATTTCTTCAAGTACTTCCAGGGTGCGCAGGGCTCGAAGGCTCCGCAATGACGGATCTGCTGGTCGGCATAGGCCTCGTCCTTGTTCTCGAGGGACTGGCCTATGCCGCAGCACCGGAATTTATGAAGAACATGATGGAACAGATGCAGACCGTTCCCGCGCAATCCCTGAGGGTCGCGGGAGCGGCGTGTCTGGCTATTGGCGTTTTCATCGTTTGGATGGTGCGCGGATAACTGTATGCTCACGGTAATCTCAATGGCCGCAGGACATAAATTGTCCATAATGCACTGAATTGTGGGAAGCGCGTCGATGACGCCGGCGAAACACGGTGTTTGCCCGGGCACGTCGAGAGCATGCGGCAGGGCAGAGATTTGAATTCAAGGAGATCGGCATTGGTCGGAATTAGTCAATCAGGGGAATGCAGCGTCATCGGCCTGCGGGCCATGCGCATTATGGCGGTTGTCTTGTTGGTGGCAGGCGTGACGGCACTGGCACCATCGGCAAAGGCTCAGGGACCGCAATCTGTGGCCGACATTGCCGAGAAACTCACCGGTGCGGTGGTGAATATTTCGACGGCGCAGAACGTCGGCGCAAAAAAGAAGCCTTCAGTGCCGCTTCCGTCTTTGCCGCCCGGGTCGCCATTTCAGGAGTTTTTCGAAGAATTCCTTGAGCGGCAGCAAAAGGGTAATACCCCGCGCCGGCCGCGCCGCGTTCAGTCACTGGGTTCCGGCTTCGTGATCGACCCTGATGGAATCATCATCACCAACAATCACGTGATTGCCGAGGCTGATGAAATCGAGGCGACGTTCCCGGACGGCATGAAGCTGAAAGCGGAAGTCCTGGGACGGGATCCGAAAACGGATATCGCCGTATTGAAGGTGAAGCCCGAAAAGCCGCTGACCGCCGTCAAGTTCGGCAATTCGAACTCCATTCGCGTCGGCGACTGGGTAATGGCGATCGGAAATCCGTTCGGCCTCGGCGGGACCGTGACGGTGGGAATCGTGTCGGCCCGCAATCGGGATATCAATTCCGGTCCCTATGATGATTTCATTCAGACCGATGCCGCAATCAACCGCGGAAACTCCGGCGGCCCGCTCTTCAACATGCAAGGGGAGGTGGTCGGCATCAATACGGCGATTATCTCGCCGACCGGCGGGTCTATCGGTATCGGCTTCTCAATTCCGACGACAGTCGCCATGCCGGTGATCGACCAGTTGCGCCAGTTCGGCGAGACGCGCCGGGGCTGGCTTGGCGTCAGAATCCAGACCGTCACGGATGAAATCGCCGAGAGCCTTGGCCTCAAGGAGAAGAAGGGCGCACTGGTTGCCGACGTGACCAAGGGTGGTCCGGCAGAGCCTGCCGGTATCCTGGCCGGAGACATCATCATCGAGTTCGACGGCAAGGATGTCGAGGAGATGCGGGATCTGCCGCGCATCGTGGCCGATACGCCTCCGGACAAGGCGGTTGATGTCCTCGTGCTGCGCAAGGGCAAGGAGCAGAAGCTCAGCGTCAAGCTCGGCCGTCTTGAAGAGGGCGAGAAGAAGATTGCCGCTGCATCCACGAAAAAGAAGGCCGCCGAGTCGAAGACGGAAAAGGTCTCGGCACTGGGCATGGAAATCTCGGATCTGACGAAGAAACTGCGTGAGCAGTACAAGATCGACGAAAAGGTCAAGGGCGTGGTCATCACGTCCGTCGACCAGGATGGCCCCGCCGCCGAGAAGCGGATTCAGCCCGGCGAGATCATCGTCGAGGTCAACCAGGAAGAGGTCGCCTCGCCGAAGTCCGTCATGGATCGCGTCGCGGAACTGAAGAAATCCGGTCGCAAGTCTGTCTTGCTGACGCTTTCCAAACCGGATGGTGAACTGCGATTTACGCCGGTGAAGGTCGCCGAATAGGCGATCCCGGCAGATAATGAACGCGGGACGGGCGGCCAAGTGGCCGCCCGTTTTCGTTTTGTGACCTCAGCGCGCTGTCGACGGTTCCTCGGGTGTTGGCCGTGCGGTAATGTGACGTGCTGATTGGCGTGTGCGGGACGCGATTTTTGGAGATGCCTGGTGACGTTAAGGCTTTGGCGTTGGTTCCTTATGCTCGGGAGTTTGGTGTTGTCTGTTTCCGGATACCCCACAGCCGCAGAACCCTGGCAGACCGTTGAACCAGGGGAAGCCGGATTTTCTGCAGAACTCCCGAAAATGCTCGAAGACCGGTATGCGAAGGGCGATCTTCCGGGGCTGCACGCCGTGGTGGTCGCGCGCAACGGCAAGCTTGTCCTGGAGCGCTATTTTGAAGGAACCGACGAGATCTGGGGCAGGGATGTCGGCTCCGTGAAATTCGGTCCCGAGGTCCTTCACGATCTCCGTTCCGTGAGCAAGTCCATCGTGGGACTGCTCTACGGGATAGCGCTTGGTGAAGGCAAGGTGCCCGGCCTGGATGAAGCGCTTGTCGATCATTTTCCCTATAGGGATCTGGCGAGCGATGCCGACCGTAGGAGAATGACCGTCAAGCACGCCCTGACGATGACGCTGGGCGTAAGGTGGGATGAAACGCTTCCCTATACAGACGAAAAGAACAGCGAAATCGCCATGGAAATGGCGAAAGACCGCTATCGGTTCATTCTCGAACAGCCGTTCGTCGACGAACCCGGCAAGACGTGGACCTATACCGGGGGATCGACCGCACTCCTGGCCCGCCTCATTGCGCAGGGAACCGGCCGCCAGTTGCATGACTACGCCAAGGAGAAGCTGTTCGCCCCTCTGGGCATCGACCAGAGCGAGTGGACACTCGGGACCAATGGTGAGCCGGCGGCTGCGTCGGGACTCCGCCTGACGGCTCGCGACCTTGCCCGCATCGGCCGCATGGTGCTCGACAAGGGGCAATGGAAAGGCAGCCAGATCGTTCCAGCCGACTGGCTCGAGGCCACTTTTACGCGCCACGTGCCGTCAGAGGACGGCCTGTTCTACGGCTTTCAGTGGTGGCTGGGACTGGGCGCGACTCCGGACCGGCCGTGGATGGCCGCATTCGGCAACGGCGGACAACGTCTCGTCATTATCCCCCATCTGGACATGGTGATGGTCGTGTTTGCCGGGCGATACAATGACAGGAATGCCTGGAAGCTCTCCGTCCGCATTCTGACAGAGATCATCTCTCCCTCGATTACCAGGTAACGCCGGGTGGAACTGTAGAGACCTGATCGTCAGGCTGTTGCCTGTTCCACGAATTCGGACCTTCGGTATCCCTGTATGTAAAGAAGGGCGGAGAGGTCGGCGTGGCTCACGCAGGCGTCTGCCGCAGCGGCAACCGCGGGCTTTGCCTTGAATGCAACCCCGAGGCCGGCGGCACCGATCATGGCAAGATCGTTCGCGCCGTCGCCGACGGCCATCGTCTGGGACATTCTGATGCCCAGACGGTCGACATAGGCGTTCAGGGCAATCAGCTTCGCTTCGGCGCCAAGGATGGGTTCGCTAACGGTGCCATCCAGAACTCCGTCCGTGAACTCCAGGGTATTCGCCTTGTTCTCGTCGAAGCCGACGGCATCGGCGACCCGATCCGTGAAGAACGTGAAACCGCCGGACACCAGTGCCGTGTATGCGCCGTTCGCGCGCATGGTCCGGACCAGTGTCCGCGCGCCCGGGCGAATCGTGATCTGGTCTTCGAACACTCTTGCGAGTTCTTCGTGTTTCAGACCTTTCAGGAGTGCGACGCGCTCCCTTACGGCGGGAACGAATTCGATCTCACCGCGCATCGCCCGCTCCGTTATGGCGGCAATGTCGTCCTTGATGCCGAGGGCGGCACCGAGTTCATCGATGCATTCCTGATCAATTACGGTGGAATCCATGTCGGCGATGAGCAGGCGTTTGCGGCGGTCTTCGGCGGGCTGAAGGATCCAGTCGATCGGGTGATCGCCAATGGTGTTCTTCGCCAGATCTGCGATGGCGCCGCGGCGGCCGTTCGGGATCGTGAAGTCGCACGCGACGCCATCGGCGAGCCAGTCGGCTTCAGGATTGTCAGGAAGGGCCGCTGCTACGGTGTCCGAGACCGTCGTCAACAGTGTGTCGTTGCCAGCTGACGGCCCGATGAGTGTGAGTACGTGGTTCATTTTCCTGCTTGAGCCACTCGGCGGCTTGTGTTTCTGGTCCTGTATGACCGGATTGGGTGCAATGTGGAATGAACGTCTTGGGTGAGCAACCGGAAGAACCAGGTGCCGCGCTGAAGCGTGCCGTCCTTATCGCAGGCCCGACTGCCAGCGGCAAGTCCGCAGTCGCCATGGCAATCGCCCGGGAATTCGACGGCGTGGTGATCAATGCCGATTCCATGCAGGTGTACCGTGACTTGCGCCTTCTCAGCGCCCGTCCCAGCGAGGAAGAAGAAGCCGCCGTGCCGCACAGACTCTATGGCTTTGTCGACGGCGCCGAAGCGTTTTCGACGGGTAGATGGGCCGATGCGGCAGCCGATGCGATCAGGGACGTCTGGGCGGGCGGGCAACTGCCCATCGTGATCGGCGGTACGGGCCTCTACTTCCGTGCTCTGGAAAGCGGGCTGGCGCCTGTTCCCGAGATTCCCGTGAATGTCCGGCAGGCTTTGCGCGAGCGCGCCGCACTGGAAGGGGCCGGCGCATTGCATCATGAACTGCAGCTCAAGGACCCGGCGATGGCAGACCGCCTCGAACCCGGCGACCGGCAGCGCGTGTTGCGGGCGCTCGAGGTGCTCGAGGCAACGGGCAAGTCCCTGCTGGATTGGCAGAGTGCCCAGAATAGCGCCGGTTTCCTGGAAGGTGTGCAGACGGCCAGATTGCTGATGGAGGTTGAGCGAAGCGAACTCTATCGCAGATGCGAGGCACGGTTCGACACCATGATGTCATCAGGCGCGCTTAGTGAAGTCCGAACGCTGATTGACAGAGGTCTCGATCCGGATTTGCCGGTGATGAAAGCTGTCGGCGTGCCTCAACTGGGAGCATACCTGCGAAACGAGGTCGGCCTGGGCGAGGCGGAGGCGGCATCGAAAACGGCGACTCGCCAATATGCGAAGCGTCAATTGACCTGGTTCAGGAGTAATATGATTTCGTGGAATGCTATATCTGCGCACGATTTGGAAAGTTCATTAAGGGAAATTTTTTCAATTGTTCGGGATAATGTGTTGACCAGGTGACAGTGAAAGGATAGGGTGCGCCGCCTTCTTGGCTGATTTTGTTACCAAAATCGGTGCGGATCGATATCTTCTGCACGAGCCGGAAGGCATTTTGCTGTTTGAATTCAGGTCTGTATCGGAAGGAAAAGGAACAATGGCGCAGAATATGACCGGCGCGGAAATCGTTATCAACGCACTGATCGACCAGGGCGTAGAGGTAATTTTCGGTTATCCGGGCGGCGCCGTACTTCCGATTTATGACGCGCTTTTCGAGGAAAGCCGGATCAAGCATGTTCTGGTCCGCCACGAGCAGGGGGCCGTTCACGCGGCCGAGGGCTATGCGCGGTCGACCGGCAAGCCCGGCGTTGTCCTGGTGACATCGGGACCGGGTGCCACAAATGCCGTGACCGGCCTGACGGATGCCCTCATGGATTCCATCCCGATTGTCTGCCTGACCGGTCAGGTTGCAACGCATCTGATCGGGAACGATGCCTTTCAGGAGGCCGACGTTGTCGGAATCACGCGTCCGTGCACCAAGCACAATTATCTGGTCAAGGAGCCGGAAGAGCTTGCACGGGTGATGCACGAGGCGTTTTACGTCGCGACCAACGGTCGGCCTGGACCGGTCGTTGTCGACATTCCGAAGGACGTCCAGTTCGCTCAGGCGAAATACACCGGGCCGACCAATGTTGCGCACAAGACATACAGGCCACGGCTCAAGGGCGATCAGAATGCGATCCGCGAAGCGGTTGAACTGATTGCCGGCGCGAGACGGCCGATCTTCTATACGGGTGGCGGCATAATCAATTCGGGCAGGGCAGCGAGCGAATTGCTGCGTGAATTCGTCCGGATGACGGGCTATCCGATCACATCGACGCTGATGGGGCTCGGCGCCTATCCGGCCTCGGATCCGCAGTGGCTGGGCATGCTCGGCATGCACGGCACCTTTGAAGCCAACAATGCCATGCATGACTGCGATGTCATGATCAACATCGGCGCGCGTTTCGATGACCGGATAACGGGCCGGCTGGACGCGTTCTCTCCCGGCTCGAAGAAGATCCATATCGATATCGATCCGTCTTCGATCAACAAGAACATCAGCGTCGACGTGCCGATCATCGGCGACTGCGCCCACGTTCTCGAAGAGATGATCCGCGTCTGGAAGGCGCGCTCCGCGCGTCCCGACAAGACGGCGCTGGAAAGCTGGTGGCGCCAGATCGACGAATGGCGCGGGCGGGACTGCTTGAAGTATCGTCAGCGCGATGATGCCATCATGCCGCAATACGCCATCCAGAGGCTCTACGAACTCACCAAGGACAGGGACTGCTACATCACGACCGAAGTCGGCCAGCATCAGATGTGGGCGGCACAGTTCTACGGTTTCGAGGAGCCCAACCGCTGGATGACGTCGGGAGGGCTCGGCACCATGGGCTACGGGTTGCCGGCCGCGCTGGGCGTGCAGATTGCCCATCCGGATGCGCTGGTCATCGATATCGCCGGTGAGGCGTCAGTCCAGATGACCATGCAGGAGATGTCGACGGCCGTTCAATACGATCTGCCGATGAAGATCTTCATCATCAACAACGAGTACATGGGTATGGTGCGCCAGTGGCAGGAACTGCTTCACGGCGGGCGCTATTCGCACAGTTACTCGGCCGCGCTTCCGGACTTCGTCAAGATGGCGGAAGCATTCGGCGCCAAGGGTATCCGGGCCGAGAAGCCCGACGAACTCGATGACGCCATCAATGAGATGATCTCGGTGGACGCGCCTGTTCTGTTCGACTGCGTGGTCGAGAAAGTTGCCAACTGCTTCCCGATGATTCCGTCGGGCGAAGCGCACAACAATATGCTTCTCGGCGATGACGAAGAGCTTGCAGAGGTATCGGAAGAAGGAAAGATCCTGGTATAGGTCCGCTTCCTCGCGTCGGGCCGCCTCGCGGCCTTCCAGTATGTTGCCGGGGCTCTCAGCCCCGGTCCAGTCGGATTCATCACAATGAAAAAACCTGAAGTCATCGAGCGCCACACCATGTCGGTGCTTGTCGATAACGAGGCGGGCGTTCTTGCCCGTGTCATCGGCCTGTTCTCCGGGCGCGGCTACAACATCGACTCGCTGACGGTGACGGAAGTGGACATTGCCCACCACCTGTCGCGCATCACGATTGTTACCACCGGAACGCCGATGGTCATCGAGCAGATCAAGGCCCAGCTCGAGAGGCTGGTACCGGTGCATTCCGTGGTGGATCACACGGTGGTCGGCCCGGCGCTTGAACGGGAACTGGCTCTGGTCAAGGTGGCGAGCACGGGCGAGCACCGCGTCGAAGCGCTGCGTCTTTCCGACGCCTTCCGGGCCCGGGTCATCGACGCGACCAAATCGTCGTTCGTGTTCGAACTGACCGGCGCTCCGGACAAGATCGACGCCTTTGTCCGCCTGATGGACGGGTTGGGGCTGGTCGAAGTCTCGCGCACCGGCGTGGCCGCCATCTCGCGTGGCCCGGAAGGCATGCAGTACTGACGATTTCATCCGACAACCACTTGTTTTGTTGACGCTAACCACTATTCTCGCCGCCGCCGAACGACGCTTGGGCAATCCGTACATGGGATTTCCGGGCGGCACGGAGGCGGGTTCAGAAGGGGAAAGACAATGAGAGTTTATTACGACAGGGATGCCGACCTGAATCTGATCAAGGGTAAGAAGGTTGCCATTATCGGTTATGGCAGCCAGGGCCACGCTCACACGCTCAATCTGCGTGACTCGGGCGTGCAGGAGGTCGTCGTTGCCCTTCGGGCCGGCTCCGGATCCGCCAAGAAGGCCGAAGCCGAAGGCATCAAGGTCATGGAAGTGGCGGAGGCCGCCCAGTGGGCCGACGTCATGATGATGCTGACGCCTGATGAACTCCAGGCCGATATCTACAAAGAGTCGCTTGTCGACAACATGAAGGAGGGCGCGGCCCTTCTTTTCGCGCACGGGCTGAACGTGCACTTCAATCTGATCGAGGCGCGTTCCGATCTTGATGTGCTTATGGTTGCACCCAAGGGGCCGGGTCACACCGTCCGGAGCGAGTATGTTCGCGGCGGCGGCGTGCCGTGCCTCGTGGCGATCGATCAGGACGCCTCCGGTAATGCCCACGATCTCGGCCTGTCCTATGCCTCGGCAATTGGCGGCGGGCGTGCGGGAATCATCGAGACAACATTCCGCGAGGAATGCGAAACCGACCTGTTCGGCGAGCAGGTCGTGCTTTGCGGCGGTCTTGTCGAGCTTATCCGCGCCGGATTCGAGACGCTTGTCGATGCCGGCTATGCACCGGAAATGGCCTATTTCGAGTGCCTGCACGAGGTCAAACTGATCGTCGACCTGATTTACGAGGGCGGCATCGCCAACATGAACTACTCGATCTCCAATACCGCGGAGTATGGCGAGTATGTCACCGGTCCGCGCATCGTGACCGAGGAGACGAAGGCGGAAATGAAACGGGTGCTGGCCGACATCCAGTCGGGCCGGTTCACGCGGGACTGGATGCTGGAAAACAAGGTCGGGCAGACCAGCTTCAAGGCGACCCGTGCAGCCGCCGGTGCCCATCCGATCGAGGACGTGGGCGAGCGCCTGCGCGCCATGATGCCGTGGATCGCGGCCTCCAAGCTGGTCGACAAGGAAAAGAACTAGCTCTTTCTGCAGAGAAACAACAAAAAGGCGGCGCATTGGCGCCGCCTTTTCTGTTGGGCTGTGGCCCCGGGAGGCCTTGGCTGGAGCCCAACCTCGGACGGTACTGGGTGCGCTGGTCCGTCCGGAAAATCAGTTGCGGTCAAGCAATTTCCTGACCTGGGCGATGACGATGCCGGCTTCGCGCTCCTTGCCGGCCTGACATTGCTGCTCCGCGTCGTTGCGGAGTTCCATGGCTTTTTCCTTGTCAGAATCGCTTAAATCGATGGATGCAATGGTCTGATCGATATCCTGGATATCCGCCTTGCAGTCGGCCGCCGCAAGGGACGGCAACAGGCAGACGGCAATCGCTAACGTCCAGAAAACGGTCTTGTTATGCATAGTTGCTCCTCAATGCCTCTCGAAGACACTTCGGCATCAGTCACACTAAAGGCGATTCAAACGGCCGAATGCGGCGCTTTGCGACCGTCGCGCTGACCGTGGCTGGGAATTTGTGTGTCAAATTTGTGCGTTTGACGGTGATCAGCACCGTATGCGGGCCGATGTTAATCAGATCAGCAGAAATGCCTTATTGATGGTTATTTCTGTGGATAGAATCCCTATATAAGATGTTGAGAAAGCGCCGATTCGCGGCCTGTGGCAGCGTCTTAACGAAAATGCGCAAATTCGCGGCTTGCGGCGATAATTCATCTGGCATAATGCAGTGCGAGGCGGGTATGCTGCAGTGCTTCGTTAAAGTGATTTGCGGTCACCTCCCGATTGTGTTTCTCGCTAACGGGGCGCCATAGTTCAGTGGGGTAATCAACCAGGATGCTCTCAGGTCTTCTTGGTATGTTTTCGGCCGATATGGCCATCGACCTCGGAACGGCCAATACATTGGTTTACGTGAAGGGGCGGGGCATCGTATTGGACGAGCCCTCGGTCGTGGCCATCATCGAAGACGATGGCAAGCGCGAGGTCCTCGCTGTCGGCGAGGAAGCCAAGGTGATGCTCGGCCGCACGCCGGGGAACATTCAGGCGATCCGGCCCATGCGGGACGGTGTTATCGCGGACTTCGAGGTCGCGGAGGAAATGATCAAGCATTTCGTCCGCAAGGTCCATAACCGAACCTCCTTCGCCAGTCCCCAGGTCGTTATCTGCGTTCCATCCGGTGCGACGGCCGTCGAACGGCGGGCGATCCAGGAATCCGCCCTGTCTGCCGGCGCGCGCCGCGTCTACCTGATTGAAGAACCGCTTGCCGCGGCGCTCGGCGCCGGACTGCCGATCAATGAGCCGGTGGGGTCCATGGTCGTGGACATCGGCGGCGGTACGACGGAAGTCGCGGTCATGGCGCTCGGCGGGATTGTCTATTCCCGCTCGGTCCGCGTCGGCGGCGACAAGATGGACGATGCGATCGCGTCCTACATCCGCCGGAAACACAGCCTGCTTATCGGCGAAACGAGCTCGGAACGGATCAAGAAAGAGGTCGGAACGGCTGCCGTGCCGATCAACGGCCACGAAGTGTCGATTCAGATCAAGGGCCGCGATCTGGTGAGCGGCGTGCCGAAAACCATAACGATACAGCAGCGGGAACTGGCAGAAGCCCTCTCGGAGCCGGTCGGCCAGATCGTCGAGGCCGTGAAGGTGGCGCTGGAAACGACGCCTCCGGAACTGGTCGCCGATATTGTCGATCACGGCATTGTCCTGACCGGGGGAGGTGCGCTGCTGGCGAACCTCGATGTCGTACTGAGCAACGAGACGAATCTTCCGGTGACCATCGCGGAAGATGCGCTGACCTGTGTGGCAATAGGCACAGGCGAGGCGATAGAAAATCTCAAACTGATGAAGAATCTGCTTTCGTCGGTGTATTAGTGGTGCTTCGGGCCCCTTACGCCGGGGCGAAGAACGGCTCCTTTGCGCGGAGGGGACGTCTCCAGCGGAATAACGGTCGTGGGTTATGGCTATGAACCCTACCAAATGGCGTTCCGGTTCTTCCGGTCTCTCCGCAGACCGCATTTGGCTCGCGTGCCTGATTGTGGCTTCAGTGCTGCTGCTCCTGCTGAGCCGTTCCGAAACCGCGTTTCTGAGGTTCATACAGACGTCGATCGCCGAGTTGTCCGCGCCGGCGCTGCGCGGCCTGTCCGGTCCGGTTGCCGATGTACGCAGCCAGATCAGCAATCTCGGTTCGTATTCCTATCTGGTTGACGAGGTCGCCCGGCTGCGCGAGGAAAACCGCCAGCTCAGGGCCATGCGGTCGACAATCGACGGCCTTGAAAACAGGGTGAAGCGCTACGAGGCGCTCCTGAATGCAACGCCCGGGCCCGAGGCGAAACCGATCGTGGCGGCCCGCATTCTCGCGGACCGGGGCAGTCCGTTCGTGAGAACGGCTCTCATCGATGCCGGGAGCAAGCACGGCGTCGCGGAGGGCCTGGCGGTGGTCGATGCGCGCGGGCTTGTGGGCCAGACGATCGCCGTGGGACGCACGACGTCGCGCGTGCTGCTGCTCAACGATCTGAACAGCCGGGTACCGGTCCAGATCGAGCCCTTCGGCTACCGCGCGATTCTCGCCGGAACCAACACCAAGACCCCGCGCCTCGAGTTTCTGCCCATCGGCGCCCAGATCCGTCCCGGCAACCAGGTAGTGACTTCCGGCCATGGCGGGCTGTTCCCTGCCGGTTTGCCGGTGGGTACGGTCAAGTCCGTGAAGATCGGAGTTGTCGAAACGACGCTGGAAGCCCCTACGGACTCCGTCGGGGTGGTGCGCGTCCTTGAGCCGGTGGAGATCAAAATCCCTGAAGAGGCGGAATCGGTCGAGGAGGGAACGGATGAAGAAAAGACGTCGGAGGCCGGTAATACCGAATCAAGTGCGGTTGCGCTGAAGCCCGGGGTACGCGGCCGGCAAGGCGGGGGGCAGAACTGAGCAATGCCGGAATGGACTGACCGCCTGATCCGAGTTGCCAGAGCGCTTGTTCCGGCGTTGCTCTGTATTGCCATCGTGCTGGTGTCGGTTCTTCCCTTCGGCGCAGGCTCCAGCTACATGGCCATCGGCCCGATGCTTGCGTTCAGCCTGCTCATCGCGTGGTCCGTATGCCGTCCCGACGACATAACGCCCTGGGTCGTCTTCTTCGTCGGCATCGCGATCGACTGCCTTACGGGCGGACCGCTCGGACTGTGGTCATTCAGCTTTCTCGTCGGCTACGGCGTGGCGCTCCTGCAAAGGTCGTCGCTTATGACGTACCCGGTCCTGGTCATCACCGTGACATACGCTGTTATCGGCGGCTTTGCCGCGCTCACGGCATGGGCAGCGGCTGCGGCCTATCTCGCCGCATTCGTCGATCCGTTTCCGTTGCTGATCGGGTGCGTTGTTTCGGCTATCATGTTCCCGTTCCTGATATGGATCGGCGGCCGTCCCGACGAAGACGCCGTCAGACGGTTCGAGCGAGCCTGACGCCATGGGATACAACAGAGAAGAAGACAACAGACAGAAGTCTTTCTCGCGGCGCGCGGTCTTCCTCGGGGCAGCGCAGTTCGGCGCGTTCGGCGTTCTGGCATCGCGGCTCTACTATCTTCAGGTCCTTGAGGCCGACCAGTACACGCTCCTGGCGGACGAGAACCGTATCAACTACCGGCTGCTGCCACCGCTGCGGGGCAATATTGTCGACCGGTTCGGGCAGGTCGTGGCCTCCAACCGCGAAAATCTCCAGATTATGGTGGTTCCCGAGGAATCGCCGAACCTGAAGGATACGCTGAGCAGAGTCAGCGAAATCGTGCCCCTGCAGGAAGCCCAGGTGCTCAAGGTCACGAACCGGGCGAAACGGCAGCGGTCATTCGTGCCGATCACGGTGATGGAGAACATCTCCTGGCAGCAGTTTTCGCAGATCAATGTCCATAGTCCGCAACTTCCGGGTGTCGTGCCGCAAATGGGCGCAACGCGCCAGTACCACTACGGATCGGATCTGGCTCATGTGATCGGCTATGTCGCGACGGCAAACGAAAACGAAGCCTATGGCGAGCCACTGCTGCTCATGCCCGGGTTTCATATCGGCAAGAGCGGTGTCGAGAAGGCACTCGATCTCGACCTCCGCGGCGAGGCCGGCTCGCTGAAGGTCGAGGTCAACGCGGGCGGGCGGGTCATCCGTCAGCTCGATATGTCGCCGGCGACGCCTGGCGCCGAAACCGTGCTGTCCGTCGACCTGGAGATCCAGCGGTTCGCCATGGAGCGCCTGAAAGACGAGAGCGCGGCAACCGTCCTGCTTGATGTCATGACCGGCGAGGTTCTGGCACTCGCGTCCTCTCCGGGGTTCGATCCGAACGAATTTGTCGGCGGAATCCGGCAGAACCTCTGGCAGACGCTGATCAAGGACCCGTACAAGCCGCTGATGAACAAGGCCATACGCGGCCAGTATCCTCCGGGCTCCACGTTCAAGATGATCGTGGCGCTGGCGGCACTGGAACACGGCGTGATCAAGCCCCATGAAACCGTGCGGTGCTACGGTCGCTACCGTTTCGGTGGACACAACTTCCATTGCTGGAAGCGCGGCGGTCACGGCCGCATGAACATGCGCAACGGCATCAAGCAGTCCTGCGACGTATACTTCTACGAAGTGGCGCGCCGCCTCGGCATAGACCGCATCGCCGAGATGGCCGAGAAACTCGGTCTGGGCCAGACGCTCGGTTTCGAGATCAACGGCGCTAAGTCAGGCGTCGTGCCAAGCACCGGCTGGAAGCGCGCGCATTTGAGCGAGCCATGGTATCCGGGCGAAAACCTGGTGGCCGGTATCGGGCAGGGATATGTGCTGACGACGCCGCTGCAACTGGCCGTGATGGCGGCACGGATCGCCAATGGCGGCCTGGCCGTCGAACCCCGCATCGTCAGAGCCACCGGAGACCGGCTGCTGGTGCCGCCAACTCCGCCCAGGCTGGATATCAATCCGGATCACCTGGCATTGATGAGGGATGCCATGGACGGGGTCGTGAACGAGCCGGGCGGCACGGCACGCCGGTCGCAGATCGACGTCGACGGCAAGAAGATGGCCGGCAAGACCGGAACATCGCAGGTGCGCCGTATCACTGCTGCCGAGCGGGCCCGGGGCGTTCGCAAGAATCACCAGTTGCCGTGGCATCAGCGCGACCATGCGCTGTTCGTGGCGTTCGCGCCGGTGGATGAGCCGCGCTACGCCATTTCCGTGATTGTCGAGCACGGCGGCGGCGGCTCCCGGGCGGCTGCGCCGATCGCGAAGGACATCATGCAGATGGTCCTGGAGTGGGATCCGCTGTCTCAGAAGCCGTATGGCCCGGCCGCGGAAACCAAGGCGGCCGGAACCGGCGAGCCCGCTGCCGACAGGGCGGGCAAGGAGGACAGGTCGTGAGCGACCATGCCAGCGGCTCCCGATCGGTCCGCCTGCTGGACCGTATCACCAGCCCCTACTGGGGGTTTGTCCTGCTGCTGTGCGTCATCGTGGGATTCGGCGTCGCGATGCTCTATTCCGTCTCCGGCGGACGGATGGATCCCTGGGCTTCGCGGCAGATCTATCGTTTCGGGCTCGGTCTTGGATTGCTGGCGGTTGTCGCGCTGATCGACATCAGGATCTGGCTGAAGCTTGCCTATCCGTTCTACGCCGTTTCCCTTTTCCTGCTGGCGCTGGTGCCGCTCGTCGGAACCAAGGCCGGCGGCGCGCAGCGCTGGATCGATCTGGGGCCGTTCCAGTTGCAGCCGTCGGAATTCATGAAGATTGCCCTGGTCGTCGGTCTGGCCGCCTACTACCAGCGCCTGTCCCATGACGATAAATCCCGTCCGACGCGTCTGATCATACCGATCCTCATGATCCTCGTGCCGACACTGCTGGTGATCAAGCAGCCGGATCTCGGCACGTCCATTCTTCTGCTGGCCGGCGGCGTCGGCATTGTGTACGTCGCCGGCGTGCACTGGGCCTACTTTGCGACGGGCGTGGCGGCGGTACTGGGCAGCATCCCGGTGGCGTGGAGTTTCCTTCATGGCTACCAGCGCCAGCGCATCCTCACGTTCCTCAATCCGGAAAGCGATCCGCTCGGCTCCGGTTACCATATTCTCCAGTCGAAGATTGCCGTCGGTTCGGGCGGGATATGGGGCAAGGGACTGGCGCAGGGCACGCAGAGCCAGCTGAACTTCCTGCCCGAGCGGCATACCGACTTTATCTTCACGATGCTGGCCGAAGAGCTGGGCCTGGTGGGCGGGCTCGCGCTTCTGGGGGCCTATCTGGCAATTCTTGCGTTCGGGATCTTCGTTGCCCTGCGTTGCGCAAACCATTTCGGGCGTCTGCTGGCTGTCGGCGTCTGCTTCACGTTCTTCCTCTACGTTTTCGTCAACGTCGCGATGGTGACAGGCCTGCTGCCGGTTGTCGGCGTTCCGCTGCCGCTGGTCTCATATGGCGGCACCGCCATGCTGACACTGATGTTCGGCTTCGGGCTCCTCATGAACGTCGCAATCCACCGAAAGGTGGCCTTTACGCATCACGATACGGCGCTGATCTAGCCCGTGTTTTCCGAGTTCGCCCGGTTGTGCCGGCCGGCATCGCGGATGCGGGATGCTGGACAGGTGCAGCGGGCTCTGTTAGAGAAACGGCGAATGATGGAAGGACCTGTTCCGCCATCACTATCCAGGCGCATAGCTCAGTTGGTAGAGCAGCTGACTCTTAATCAGCGGGTCCGGGGTTCGAGTCCCCGTGCGCCTACCAAATCTCTCGGCCGGTGCGTGATTGCATCATGCGACCGGGGTAGCGAGCCGGTCCGAGTTTAGCAGCGAGTGTCGCAGGAATGCTGGATACCGGTACGCAGGTTGAGGGCGACAGTCTGTCTTCCGAACCTACAATGAAGACGCAGCTTATCGGCAAGATCCGCGACAGGACCGCGGTTATCGGGATACTGGGGCTGGGCTATGTCGGTCTGCCGCTCGCGCTGCGCTATTCGGATGCGGGGTTCCGCGTTGTCGGATTCGATGTCGACGATGCGAAGATTTCGCGGCTGCGCGAAGGGCAGAGCGGTATCGAGCATCTCGGCAATGACCGCGTGGCCAAGGCGCTGGAGGACGGGTTCGATCCGACTTCCGATCTGAGCCGCGTGGCGAATGTGGATACCTTGATTCTCTGCGTGCCGACACCGCTCAACAAGTACCGCGAGCCGGATCTGTCCTATGTGGAAGATACGGTTGACGCAATTGTGCCTCATCTCAGGGCCGGGCATATCGTGTCCCTGGAGAGCACCACCTATCCCGGGACGACGGAAGAGGTCGTGTTGCCCCGTCTCGCCGCCTCGGGACTGAAGGCGGGCGTTGACTTTTTCCTCGTCTATTCGCCCGAGCGCGAGGATCCGGGCAACAGGAACTACAGCACCCAGACGATCCCGAAGATTTGCGGCGGGCTGACGGAAGACTGCCTTGAAGTCGGCGTCGCGCTTTACGAAGCCGCCGTCGATACCGTCGTGCCGGTCAGTTCCCCGCGCGCGGCGGAGATGACCAAGCTGCTGGAGAACATTCACCGCGTGGTGAATATCGGTCTTGTGAACGAGATGAAGATTATCGCCAGCCGGATGGACATCGACATCCACGAAGTGATCGACGCCGCTGCGACGAAGCCGTTCGGCTTCACGCCGTATTATCCCGGGCCCGGTATCGGCGGGCACTGTATCCCGGTCGATCCGTTCTATCTGACCTGGAAGGCCAGGGAGTACGATGTGCATACCCGGTTCATCGAGCTCGCGGGCGAAATCAATACGAACATGCCCCGCTGGGTGCTCGACCGTGTCGTCGACGCGCTGAACGGTGAAGGCAAGGCCCTGAAGGGCGCGCGCGTCCTGCTGCTCGGGCTGGCATACAAGAAGAACATCGACGACCTGCGGGAGTCGCCTGCGCTCGATATTCTCAGGCTGCTGGTCTCGAAGGGCGCTGATGTGCGCTATTCCGACCCTCACGTGGCCGAATTCAACGGACATGACGAACTGGACATTTCGCTCAAGAGCACGCCGCTGACGCGCGAGACGCTTGAAGAAACCGATCTGGCGCTGCTGGTCACCGACCATGACGGTTTCGACTATGATCTGATCCACGCGCACGCACCGTTGATTGTGGACACACGCGGCGTATTTCGCGAACATGCCGACAATATTGTAAAGGCTTAGCGCCCAAAGTCAGACCGGCGGTTCATAACCGGTGTTGCGGCGTACGGCACAGTATCGCTCTCGGAGGATGCCATCTCCACTATTCAACCTGTGATTCTGTCGGGCGGTGCCGGAACGAGGCTTTGGCCGCTCTCCCGCGAAGCCTATCCGAAGCAGTTCCTGAGCCTTCTGGGCGAGGGAAGCCTTCTGCAGCAGACCAGCAGACGTGTTAGCGGCGACGACTTCGACTCACCGATCATGCTGGTCAACAAGGACCATCGGTTTCTGGTGGGCGAGCAGTTGCAGGATATCGGCGTGGCGCCCAAGGCCATCGTGCTCGAGCCGTGCGCCCGGAATACCGGTCCTGCGGCGCTTATCGCGGCGCTGATCGCCAACGATGAGGATCCCGGCAAACTGGTCCTGCTGCTGCCGTCGGATCATCTGATCAACGACAGCGATGCGTTCAGGGCAACTGTCGCAGCCGGCGCCAGTGCTGCCGCAGACGGGCATATCGTCACTTTCGGTGTCCGGCCGGACAGTCCGGAAACCGGTTTCGGTTACATCGAGGCGGACGGTGAAGACACGGTTCTGGATGTCGCGCAGTTCGTTGAGAAGCCGACCCTCGACGTCGCGCAAGGGTATGTCGATTCCGGCAGGCATTTCTGGAATGCCGGCATCTTCCTGTTTTCCGCAGGCGTCCTGATCAACGAGTTTGAAAGGCTGGCGCCTGAGATTCTCGAGTGTTGCCGGGACGCTCTGGCCGGTGCGCGGGAAGATCTCGATTTCGTACGTCTTGATGCGGAGTCCTATGGCCGCTGCAAGAGCATCTCGCTCGACTATGCGGTCATGGAACAGGCGAGGTCTATCAAATGCGTGCCGCTCGGATCCGACTGGAGCGATCTCGGAGCCTGGCCGGCATTGTGGAATGCGGCTGCAAAGGATGCAAAGGGCAATGCGTCTTTCGGCGACGTCATTCTCAAGGAAACCAGCAACAGCTACGCCTATACCGACGATGCAGCCCTGTGCGTTCTCGGTCTTGATGACGTCATGGTCATTGCCACCCGCGACGCCGTTCTGGTCGCGTCGAAGGATCATGCCCAGGCGGTCAAAGACGTGGTAGATGAGCTCAAGTCCAAGGGCCGCGAAGAGGCGGTCATACACAGAAGAGTGTATCGGCCCTGGGGATGGTATGAGGGTCTGAGTCACGGCGACCGTTTCCAGGTCAAGTGCCTGATGGTCAAACCGGGCGGGCGGCTCTCGCTGCAAAGCCATTTTCACAGGTCCGAGCACTGGGTCGTGGTGTCGGGCACGGCGCAGGTCACCGTGGATGACCAGACCGTTCTGATGAGCGAGAACGAGTCGACCTACATCCCGCTGGGCGCCAGGCACAGGCTCGAGAACCCGGGGAAAGTGCCCGCCTTCCTGATAGAGGTTCAGTCCGGACGGTATCTTGGGGAGGACGACATCGTCCGCTACGAGGATGTCTATAACCGCGATTGAGCGGGAGAGGTCAACCCAGCGTCAACCACCCGTCCGGATAGATGTCGAACGTGCTATGGCGGCGGGAATACGATCTTGAGAACCAGCGCCTCGGTGCGATGACGATCTTGTCCGGGTTCGGATTAAGCCAGGCTCCCCACCAGCTGAAAGAGCTGTTCGCGATGACATGGTGACGACAGGCGCTCATCAGGGCGATGTCTGCCGCAGGCTCGTCCGGGTCTCCGTCGACGGTGACTTTTCGATCAATGAATGCAAGCAGGTCGGCCGCGCGTGCCGGTTCGTCGGAGAAGATGAAGAAGCAGGGCCGGTCCAGGGCATTGTCGAGAAAGGCGATGGCCCGGCGATAATAGTCCGGGGTGGCTGAGCCTGACATCTTGGAAGCGGCTTTTCCGTCGACATAGTCTCCCAGGCGGACATGGACGGAAACCGCCTCGGGTTCAGATGAAATCTGTTCGCGTATTGCACTCGAGCCGGTCTCGTTCTGGCTGAACAGGCGGCGAAGATCATCCGCATGGTCGGCGAAATACAGTTCGCTTTGCCAGTAGCCGTCAAGCAGAACGGGCGGCCGGCGGTCTAAAAAGTCTTCGTCGAAATGGAAATGCGGTTCCCGGTAAAGGCCTTCCGGAAGGAATCGATCAGGCTGGCCAATCGCTTTGCCGAGGCGGCGGCGCCACTGTCCGTTCAAAGCAAACGGCGCGATTTCGGTTTCTGTTGCAACTGGATCGTCGACGCCGAAAGCACCGAGACCGTAGGTTCTGGGCGGATCTCCGGGAAAGTAGCTCAAGTCCAGCTTGAGCGTGCAGTCGTGGCGGCGCGCGAGCGCATAGCCGGCAGCATATTGGAAAAGCTGATTGCCCAAGCCGCCTTTGAGGCGTGTGAAGACCGTGGCGTCACTCATGAGAGGCTTTCCGACCCGACGCTATCGTGCCGCAAGACGCAGGTCTTCTTCGGCCTGCGCCGCGAACCACCGGTAGGTTTCAGCGAGGCCTTTACGCAACGGTGTCTTTGCTTTCCAGCCGAGGGCGTTCAATCGGGAGACATCGAGGAGTTTGCGCGGCGTTCCGTCCGGTTTCGAGGTGTCATATTCAAACTCGCCGTCGAAGCCGATGATGTCAGCGAGCAGTGTCGCGAGCTCTGCGATCGAAATGTCCGTTCCCGTTCCGACATTCAGATGCATTTCGCCCGAATAGTTCTGCAGAAGGAATACGACGGCATCGGCCATGTCATCGACATGCAGGAATTCACGTCTCGGTGTTCCTGTGCCCCAAATACCGACGGAGCGGCTTCCTCCGTTCTTGGCTTCGTGGATCTTGCGCATCAGGGCAGGTATCACGTGGCTCGATTCCAGATCGAAGTTGTCCCCCGGTCCGTAGAGGTTGGTGGGCATGCAGGATATAAAGTCGGCCCCGTGCTGGCGTCTGTAGGCCTGGCACAGCATGATCCCAGCTATCTTGGCGATGGCGTACCACTGATTGGTCGGTTCCAGCGGCCCGGTGAGCAGGGCCTCCTCGGTCATCGGCTGCTCCGCCAGCCGCGGATAGATGCACGACGAACCCAGAAGAACCAATTTCTCCACGCCGGCGCGATAGCACGCCTCTACAATGCTTGTGTTGATGGCGAGGTTGTCGTGAATGAAGTCGGCTGCGTAGCTGTCATTGGCAAGGATGCCGCCCACGCGCGCCGCGGCGACAATGACCGCGTGCGGCCGCGCGTCGGCCAGGAACTCTTCGACGAGGTTCTGCCGCCTCAGATCGATACGTGCCGGTCCCGTATCGACCACGGAACACGGCTCGCCTGCGAGACGGCGGACTACCGCGCTTCCGACCATGCCGCGATGTCCGGCGACCCAGATGCGTTTGCCTTCAATACTGAAAGAAGGGCCGTTCACAATCGTTGTGCCCCGCTCATCCGTTTTCCTTCAAGGCGGCCCGATCGGCATCGATCATTTCGTTGACGAGAGTCCTGAATGGGGTCGAATGTTCCCAGCCAAGTTTCTCGCGCGCCTTGCCGGCGTCGCCGAGCAGATGGTCGACCTCCGTCGGCCGGAAATACCGCGGATCGATTTCGATAAGAGTCTGACCGTTCGCCTTGTCAACGCCGGTCTCCGAGATACCTTCACCATGCCACTCAATCGGCCCTGCCGATGCGCTCGAAGGCGAGTTCGACAAATTCACGGACTGAATGGGACTCGCCCGTCGCCAGAACGTAGTCGCCCGGTTCGTCCTGCTGTACGACTCGCCACATGCCATCAACATAATCCCGTGCGTGTCCCCAGTCGCGACGGGCGTCGAGATTGCCGAGATAGAGCTTGTCCTGCTGTCCCGCCTCGATCGCCGCGACGGCCATCGTGATCTTGCGCGTCACGAAGGTCTCACCCCGGATAGGGCTCTCATGATTGAACAGGATGCCATTCGAGGCGTGCATCTTATAGGCTTCGCGGTAGTTGACCGTGATCCAATAGGCGTAGAGCTTGGCGGCGGCATAGGGGCTTCGCGGATAGAACGGGGTGTTCTCGTTCTGTGGTGGTGGGGGAGGCGCCGAAGAGCTCCGAGGTCGACGCCTGATAGAACCGGGAATGGTTCTCGAGTTTCAGAATCCTGATGGCCTCAAGCAGCCGTAGAGTGCCCACCGCATCGGCATTGGCCGTGTATTCCGGCGTTTCGAAACTCACCTGAACGTGACTCTGCGCCGCGAGATTGTAGATTTCGTCCGGGCGTGTCTCCTGCAGTATCCGGATCAGATTGGTTGAATCCGTCATATCTCCATAGTGCATGAAGAACTGCGCGTTCTCGATATGCGGATCGACGTAGAGGTGATCGACCCTTTGGGTGTTGAACGAAGACGAACGGCGTTTGATGCCGTGGACGACGTACCCTTTCTCCAGCAGGAGTTCGGCAAGGTAGGCCCCATCCTGGCCGGTGATGCCGGTTATCAAGGCTGTCTTGTTGGTCATTCCTGAATTGTCCCGAAGGGCTGTTGTTATTGCGATGGCCGACAGGCGTTGAGATGAGGTTCTGGCAAGTTGGGGCCTGTTGTTCAAGCGGAATCTCGACAGGGGTTTTCCGGCCACGCGGGCGCTCCTGCGACAGGAGATTCGGTCCAGTTTGGCGCAGGGCGGGTCGACGAAACTTGGGCAATAGACCTGTACAACGTCCAATTGAGGCAAGAATCGGCGGTTTCCGTAACGTCAACTTTGGCCGTTTGAAGCTTACGCAACGTGAAGTGCATCGGAAGCTGATGCGATTGCCGGACAGCCGGGTTTTTCCCTGAATCCCCTGCGTCGTGGACTTTTTTGCGTGCAATACATTTGCAACGAAAGAGTGTGCCATTGTGACGTTCTGGCAACAGTTTGGAGTCTTCTTCGTGTCGTCGGCCAATTTTTTGCGCAGAAATCCGCTGCAAAAGATTAATAATTGGTCAACGCAATGGGGTGTTGGGCTGCGGAGCAAAACTTAAGGTTGTTGAGGGTAGGTCGTGGGTATGGTTTTCTCGGGTACGAAGGGCAGTGCCCTTGTTGTTTTTTCCGCCGCTTCTATTCTTCTTACGTCCGCACAGGCAATTGCCGGCGGCTTTGCCATTCGCGAACAATCCTCGGAGGGGCTGGGGGCAGCCTTCGCCGGTGTCGCGGCCGGCACGAACGATCTGAGTTCGGCGTTCTGGAACCCGGCGACACTCTCACTGCATGACGGCGCGTCGGTCCAAGGCGATATTGCAGCGATCCTGCCGTATGCCAATGTGGACGTGACCTCGTCTACCTACGCCTCGTCTCCGGTCGGGCCGGTTTATTCCTCCAACGGCACGGAAGAGAGCGGCAATCTCGGCTCTCTGGCGGCAGTGCCGTCATTCTATGCGATGTATCAGGTGAACGAGAGACTGCGGCTCGGGGTTTCGGCCAATTCACCATACGGCCTGGTGAACGAGGCCAATCGTGGCTGGGCGGGTGAATTCCACGGCGTGAAGTCGAGCCTGTTCACGCTGAACGTGACATCGATGGCGTCTTTCGACATCAACGACTATGTCTCGGTCGGCGTCGGCGTCCAGGTGCAGTATATCGAGGCCGCGCTCACGCAGGAGCAGGTTATTGGCGCCGTTGGGGTTTTGGGTGCCCCTTCGATTCTGGCACAGGGCCGTGCGACGGCCAGCGACTGGGGCGCTGGCGCGGTCGCGGGCATTCTGTTCAAGCCGACTGAGAACACCAGGATCGGCCTCGGCTATCGTTCCCAGATCAACTATTCGCTCAAGGGCCATGCCGAGGTATCGACAAGCGGAACCGGCACGACCGGGATCTTTGCCAACAACGGCAAGATCTCGGCGGAAGCAACATTGCCGGAAATGGTTTCGCTCGGCCTTCGCCACAAGATCAGTGATGACTGGACGGTCATGGGCACGGTGGAGTGGACGAACTGGAGCCGCTTCAATGAACTGCGGATCGAGTTCAATGCCCTGGGTGGGCCCGCCGATAATGTGACTGAAGAAGAGTGGAAAGACGGCTGGTTCTTCTCGGTCGGTGCCGAACATCAGTGGAACGACTATCTGACCGTGCGCGCCGGTGCTGCCTACGAAATCAGCCCGGTCATCGACCGTACGCGTACGCCGCGTATTCCGGACAACGACCGGATCTGGCTGGCGGTCGGGGGTACCTACAAGTACTCGTCGAACCTTTCGTTCAGCCTCGGTTACACACACATCTTCGTCGAGGACGCACCTATAAACCTGTCGCGTACCGATGAAGGCAGCGCGCTGCGCGGCGATCTGGTTGGTGAGTCGGAAGCTCACATCGATATCCTCACGATCAGTGCGAAATACGACTTCTGATCGCACCTGAAATTGAGGGGGACGGGAAAGGCGGTCGGGGGGCCGCCTTTTCTGCTTTGAACGCAGTGCATCGTGTTTCGGCACTGGTGTATGATCCTCTCGCGACTTCAGGCAAACGGGAGAAGGCGGACAGATCATGAGCGCTGAGAATCTGGATCCGATACCGGAGGAAAAGTACTCGCTCGAAGTGGACGAACTCGATCCGGAGATTGAGGATCGTGCCCTATCGAGCGGCGGTTACCCATACAAGGACAAGATGAAAGAGAAGAAGTATCTCAAGGAACTGAGATTGCTTCAGATCGAACTGCTCAAGTACCAGGGCGCCTCACGGACGAGCGGCGACCGGGCTGTCCTCGTCTTCGAGGGGCGTGACGCCGCCGGGAAGGGCGGCACGATCAAACGATACATGGAGCACCTGAACCCCAGGCACGCCCACGTGATTGCACTTTCCAAGCCGACGGAAACCGAGCGCGGGCAGTGGTATTTCCAGCGCTACGTGGACCATTTCCCGACCGCCGGCGACATGACCCTGTTCGACCGCTCCTGGTATAACCGCGCCGGCGTCGAACGGGTCATGGGCTTTTGCGAACCGAAGGACGTGGACGAGTTCTTCCGCGAGGTGCCCGAGTTCGAGCACATGATTGTTCGCTCCGGCACGCGTCTGTTCAAGTTCTGGCTTACGGTCGGTCGGGAAGAGCAACTCAGACGCTTTCACCGGCGCAAGTCTGATCCCCTGAAGAAATGGAAGCTCAGTCCGATCGATTATGCCTCGGTCGGCAAGTGGCATGAGTACACAGAAGCCAAGGAAGCGATGCTCAAGAACACGCATACGGAGCACGCTCCGTGGACCGTGATCCGGACGAACGACAAGAAACGGGCGCGCCTGAATTGCATTCGGGCGTTTCTGAGTGCCGTCGACTATCCGGACAAGGACCGAGAGGCCATCGGAGAGGTGGATCCGAAAATCGTCGGCACCGGGGCAGACGAGATCGACTGAGTGCAGCGCCGGGCGGTTCAGATAGACGAGTTGAACAGCCCGCCGTCCAGCAGGATGTTCTGGCCCGTGATGTAGCCCGCCTGGACGCTGCAGAGGAAGGCGCAGGCCTCGCCGAACTCGTGCGGATTGCCGAACCGTTTCGCCGGAATGGTCGCGGCACGCTCGTCGGCAACCTGCTCTACGGTCTTGTTCTGCAGTTTGGCCTGCGCGGGGAAATTACCGCGAAGGCGGTCGGTGTCGAACATGCCCGGAAGGATGCCGTTGATGGTGACGTTGTGGTGCGCAATGTCGCGGGCGATGCCGGCCAGAAACGCGGTCAGGCCGGCGCGTGCGCCGCTCGAGAGGTCAAGGCCGACGATTGGCCGTTTGACCGACATCGACGTGATGTTGATGATGCGGCCGAATTTCTGCTCGATCATATGATCGACCGTTGACTGGATCAGTTCGATCGGCGTGACCATGTTCATCACGACACCGCCGAGAATGGCATCGCGGTCGAGTTCCCGGAAATCCTTCAGCGGCGGACCGCCGTTGTTGTTGACCAGAATGTCCGGTTTCGGACACGCGTCGAGCAGGGCGGCCTGACCCTCGGCCGTACTCACATCGGTTGCCACGGGCGTGACAGTGACGCCGGTCTCCGCGGCAATCTCGTCGGCGGTGGCCTGGAGCTTCTCGGCGTCCCGGCCGTTGATCACGACATCCACGCCTGCGCGGGCGAGAGAGAAGGCGCAGGCCCTGCCAAGTCCGCGGCTCGAAGCACATACGATAGCCTTGCGACCGCTAATCCCCAGATCCATGACATTCTCCCGTTTGATCGCGCTTCGACCGGCACGGCAATTGTCTCCTGCCGCAATCGGTCAAGCGCCTGTTTTAAATTCGAAGGGAAGTTCTATTCCGCAGCGGCGGAATCAGCAAACGGAAATGGCTGAAAACAGAATGTCGCCGGACCCGGAGACCAGATCCAGCGACACGGGTGTGTGTGAGTGCCCGCAAACTGCGGGCAGAGCAAAGTCGAAGCCTGGCGAATTGGCTTCGAGTACTGAAACTACTTACGAACAACTGCCCGTCCGGGCGGTGTGCGCTGCGTCCTTGCGCGGTGGACGCAAGACCCTGACGGGTCCTAGACATATGGGGAGCGCCGCCGGGCGTTCAACCCGACCTATGCCGAAACTGCGCCGCCTGCCAGCGTCCCGCGAGACTGTCCTTGCATCGATCAAAAAGGACAGTATTATTGACCTTTCTAATCTGTCCTGAACTTGAGTGCAGCAAGAACGTTCCGGGGTCATGCTTTACCTGTCATCCCTCATTCCGCTGGTGAGCTTTGCCGTGGTGGCTTCCGTGACGCCCGGGCCGAACGTGCTGATGATAGCGGCGTCGGGGGCGAACTTCGGTTTTCGCCGGTCGGTCTGGCACATGTTGGGCATCAGCGTCGGGTTCCCGGCGATGCTGCTGGCGCTGGGACTGGGGCTGGACCAGGTATTCAAGGCATGGCCGGAGATCCACCAGGTCCTGAAGGTGCTTGGTACGGCCTATATGCTCTATCTTGCGTGGCGCATCGCGACGGCGTCGGAATCAGGTTCCGCGGGCCGGCGCGGCAGACCGTTGTCCTTTCTTGAAGCGGCCCTGTTCCAGTGGGTCAATCCGAAGGCCTGGGTGATCGGCATAAGCGCTCTGGCCACCTTCACGACCGTGGGCGGCGAGCATCTGCGGGAGACGGTCGTGATCGCGGCCATTTTCATGCTGATTTCCATTCCCGCGCTCTGCGTGTGGTGCCTGTTCGGCACGGCAATCCGCGGTGTGCTGTCCTCGCCGGCGGCGCTGCGCACGTTCAACATCTCGATGGGATTGCTGTTGGCGGCGTCGATCGTTCTGCTCTATATCTGACCGCCTCGCCAATCCGACTTTGCCGGGAGTCAGGCCAATGTCATCCCCCGAATTCCCTGTGACCATCGAAGACGTAAATGCCGCGGCTCGACGAATCGAGGGCAGCGCGGTGCGCACGCCTCTGTTGAACTCTCCAGCGCTCGACGAGCGCACCGGTGGCCGCATTCTGCTCAAGGCGGAAAACCTGCAGCGTACCGGGTCCTTCAAGTTTCGCGGGGCCTACAACAGAATTTCGCAGATCGACGCATCGTCTGCCGCCGCCGGTGTCGTCGCGTTTTCGTCCGGAAACCATGCGCAGGGCGTTGCGGCTGCGGCGGCGCTTGCCGGCCTGCCGGCAACGATTGTCATGCCCACCGATTCGCCGGCCATAAAGCTGCGCAATACCAGGGGATACGGTGCAACCGTCGTCACCTACGACAGGGCCACCGAAGACCGGCAGGCCATAGCCGAACGTATCGCAGACGAGAGCGGTGCTGTTATTGTGCCGCCGTTCGACGATGTGGATATCATTGGAGGGCAGGGCACTGTCGGCCTCGAGATCACGGAGCAGGCAAAGCAGATGGGGCTCGTTCCCGACGCTGTGCTGGTCTGCTATGGAGGCGGCGGCCTCACGGCAGGTGTCTGCATCGCTGTCCATGACGCCTGTCCGGACGCGGAACTTTATGCTGTTGAACCGGCGGGCTTCGACGATCTTGCGCGCTCACTGGCGTCGGGAAGTCTCGAAACAAACGAAAAGCTGAGCGGGTCGATCTGCGACGCCCTGCTTGCTCCGTCGTCCGGGGAAATGACATTCTCCATCAATCGGAGACTGTTGAGCGGCGGGCTGGTGGTCAGCGATGACGAGGTGCGTGCGGCGGTGGCTTACGCTTTCGAGACGCTGAAAGTTGTCGTGGAGCCGGGGGGCGCGGTGACGCTCGCCGCGATACTGAGCGGCAAGATCGATTGCCGTGACAAGGTGGTGGCCGCCACGCTCTCGGGCGGAAATGTCGATGCCGGGTTGTTCTGCGATATCGTCGGCGACGGGCCCGCTATGTAAACAGGGCCGTCTTTTCGTCCTGGCTCAACCCTTCAATGTCCGATGCGGATACGCTCCGGTCGTCAATCGATTCCGCGGCGGAGGCGGACAGGAGTTGCGGCGCCGACGCATTCAATTCAGGATTGCCGTTCTCCGGCTCCTCGGGCTCGTCATCGACGACCCACAGGTTGGAGTCGTCCGATTCTTCCGGCTCGTGTGCCTCCTCATCTCCCTCGGCCTCGACCGGTTCGATGGGTACCGGCGCCGGGAGCGCCGCCTTGGAGGCATCCGAGGCGTGTTCCGCGGCTTCGAACATGAGATCGTCGACGGTGTCCTGATTGATCGCGACATGAGCCTGCAGATAGCTGTCGGTGATTTCGAGATCGTCGGACCGCTCGCTCTGATCGATCAGGGAGTCATCACCCCAGATCTCGATCATGGAGTTCAGGCGTTCCTCGATGTAGCCAAGGACATGGACCACCTTGGCGATCCTCTGGCCGGTAAGGTCCTGGAAGTCGCAGGCGCTGAAAATGTCGGTCGCGAATTGTTCAAGGCGATCACAGTCGCCGTCGCCCGCCTCGGAGTCGCGCATACGCCAGACCATCTCCTGCACGCCTTCGGCGCCGGCCAGGATCTTGTAGGTGGCTTCCTCTGTTGCGGTGACGACAGAGCCGAGTTCGTCGGCGACGCTGGTGAGCTGCGATTCGCCGCCGTCCTTGGGCGCGATTGCTGCAATATCGAGACGTGTCTGGGCGATCTCCGATGCCATCTCCATCAGATCGAACCGGACCTGTTCATGCTCGAGGCCCGCAGCAGGCTGTTCCACCGCCCGTTCCAGCTTCTTGATGGCATCGAGCAGGATTACGGTGTCCGAATTTCGGTTACGCCTGGCGAATTCGGAGAGGAACCAACGGCCGCGCTGCGTCTCCATGACGGCGGCTTCGATGGCGTCATAGTCCTCTTCCGCCAACGGCGTCGGCACTTTGTTTTCTGTCATCTTTGCGCACCCGTTCTGGCCCAAATCGCCCCCGCAATCGGGTCAAATCGTCAGAAATTGAGCCTGAAGTGTCTCCGAAATAGGTTAGTGATTGGTTTAACTATAGTTTTCGCGTGTTACTGCGTGTTTCGGGGTGTTCCGGACGTCCCGAATCGCCTTGTCCATACCGTTAGGCCGCAAATATGACCGCAATGAGTTTCGGTATCAGGGTCGCCTGCTTTTTCGCCGCCTGGTTTCTGGCGCTCGGTATCTACCTGCCGTTCTTTCCCGTCTGGCTGAAGGCGCAGAATCTGAGCGATACAGAAGTTGCCCTTGTGCTGGCCACCCCGATGGTGCGCATCGTTGCCGGTCCGGCGCTCTCGTTCCTTGCCGACAAGTTCAATGACAGGCGGCTGGCGGTGGTCATTCTGGGGTTCTGCACACTTGCCGGCTTTGCCGCGCTAGCCATCGCGGACGGCTTCTGGGCAATCTTCCTGATCTGTCTCGTGATCGCGGTCTTCTGGAATTCGACGCTTCCCATTGCCGACACGATCGCCGTTGCAGGGAGTCAGGACTTCGGGATCGACTACGGCCGGATGAGGCTGTGGGGATCGCTGGCCTTCATCGGCGGGAGCCTCGGGGCAGGGGTCGTGCTGACGCGCATGGCGGGAGAGGCCGTGTTGTGGATGCTGATCGGCGTCCAGGTTCTTGCTGTCCTGTCCGCGCTGGCGCTGCCGCGCTCCGGCGCTGACGGAGCGGCGGTTCAGGAAAAATCGGAATCGCTGCGCCTGGTCGAGCTCGCGCCGCTCTTCAAGAGTGCTGTGTTTCCGGCCTTTCTGATCGCGGCGGCGCTCACGCAGGCCACCCACGCCATGTATTACGCATTCGGCACGCTTCACTGGCAGAGCCTGGACATCGACGACACGTCGATTGGTGTTCTCTGGTCGATCGGCGTTATCGCCGAGGTTGTCCTGTTTGCGTTTTCCGGCCGGGCCGTGGCCTGGCTTGCGCCCATCGGCCTGCTTCTGGCCGGTGCGATTGCAGGCATTGTCCGCTGGACCATCATGGCGTTCGATCCCGGTGTCGCGGTTCTCGTGGCGGTGCAGGTGCTTCATGCAGCAACTTTCGGCGCCAGCCACCTGAGCGTGATGCACTTCATCGGGCGTTCGGTGCCAAGGCGGATGCAGGCCACCGCGATGGGCCTCTATTCCGCGTTGTCCGCCGGCATTCTGCTTTCAGGCTTTATTGCTCTCAGCGGACCGATCTATCAATCCTTCTCGGGCATGGCCTATCTCGCGATGACCGGCGCGGCCGTTGCCGCACTCTGGATCGGTCTTTTCCTCAAGTCGAGGATGCCTCCGGCATCTCGCTCTAGCCCCAAAGGCGACTCGGCGGCGGTGACATGACACTGCCGTCGAACGTTATGGCCGGATCGCGATCCCGGGCCAGCAGCAGGGGGCCATCAAGATCGACAACGCTTGCCTTCTGGGCAACGAGCATCGCCGGTGCCATGGCAAGCGAGGTTGCAAGCATGCACCCCACCATCACTGTCATCCCTGCGTCTGTCGCGGCATCCGCAAGTGCCAGGGCTTCGGTGAGACCTCCGGTCTTGTCGAGCTTGATGTTGATGGCATCGTACTTGCCGACAAGTCTGTCGAAATCCTTGAGGCTGTGGGCTGATTCATCCGCGCACACCGTTACCGGCCGCGGCAGGTCGCGCAGGATGTCATCGTTTTCCGACGGCAGGGGCTGTTCAACCAGTTCGACGGCGGTTTCGACGCAGACATCCATCAACTCTTCAAACTGGTCCGGATGCCATCCTTCGTTGGCGTCGATGATGAGCCTTGCGCCGGGCGCCGCCGCCCGGATGGCCCGCAGCCGTTCAGCATCCTGATCACCGCCGAGTTTCAGTTTGAGCAGCGGCCTTGAAGCGGCGTTTGCGGCGCTCGTAGCCATTGCTTCAGGCGTATCGAGACTGAGTGTATATGCTGTCGTCACGGGCCGGAGGCCGTCCATGCCGGCCAGGTCCCATGCCCGTGTGCCGCTTCGCTTGGACTCGAGATCCCAGAAAGCACAGTCCAGGGCATTGCGTGCGGCTCCCGGCGGCATGGCATCCTGGAGTTGCTCACGGGTCATGCCATTCGCGACCTCGGCCTCGTGAGCCATGATGTCGGCAATGACACCCTCGATGCTTTCACCGTAGCGCGGGTAGGGAACACATTCGCCATGGCCGACAATGTCGCCGTCGGTGAGGGTTGCAACAACGACGTCTGCGGTCGTCTTTGTCCCGCGGGAAATGGTGAAGCTGCCGGCGATCGGCCAGCTTTCGGTTTTCGCTGCCAGCCGGGGTCCGTCGCTCATTTGCCGTATATCTCGGCCACCAGGTCAACGATCGGCCCGACGCCACCCCGCATCGGATCCACCGCCGGAAGCCCGTATTCTCCGGAAGTCTGTTCAAGCGTGGAGGCCGCTGCGGCATCGTCGAGCGCCGCCGTGTTCACCGCGATGCCCACGCAGCGGATGTCGGGATTGGTCAGGCTGCCGTTTGCGATCACCCGCTCAATGACCTGTCCGACAGTGGGCAGGGAGTGTTCGACGCCTCGCATCTTTGTACGGGTGGGCTCGTGGCACACCACGAACGCATCCGGCTGCGAGCCGTGCAGCAGGCCCATGGTCACGCCGGCGAAAGAGGGGTGAAACAGGGAGCCCTGACCTTCGACCACGTCCCAGTGATCGGGTTCGTTGGCGGGGGTCAGCCATTCAGCGGCGCCGGAAATGAAGTCGGCGACCACAGCGTCTATGGCAACGCCCCGGCCCGAGATGAAAACACCTGTCTGGCCGGTTGCGCAGAAGTCCGCGTTCATGCCGCGTGCACGCATCTCGCGCTCAAGGGCAAGAGCCGCGTACTTCTTGCCGACGGAGCAGTCGGTGCCCACGGTCAAAAGCCGGAGCCCGGGGCGCTTCGTGCCCTGGCCCGTGGCGAATTTCATGTCGGAGAAGCGGACGTCGTGCAGCGCCCGGCCGCCGCGCTCGGCTGCCGCGGCTATTTCGGGGACCGAGGACAGCCGGGTATGCAGACCGGTTGCGATGTCGAGACCGGACTCGAGCGCGTCGACGATCGTCCTGATCCAATGGTCAGGCAGCACGCCGCCAGCATTGACGACGCCGACGACCATTGTCTTTGCGCCCCGGCTGGCTGCATCTGCGATCGACAGGTCTTCCAGACCGAGGTCGGCGTTGCAGCCATCGAGCCTCAGTTGGCCCAGGCACCACTCTGGGCGCCAGTCGACAATGCCCTGGGCCGTTTTTGCCGCCAGCTGATCGTGCACATCGCCCAGAAAGAGAAGATATGGATGACTGATATCCATCTGTGTCCCCGCACTCGGAATGTCGCCAAGAGGCGTTACTTAAAGCCCGCCGCACCTGTCGTGCAAGCGGTATCTTCTTGTCGGCGGGAGAGGATTGGGAAGGAAAGACCCGCGCACCAATTGTAGGAGGTGCGCGGGAAATCCAATCAGGTCATCTTGCCACTGGCGTGGGCGAGCATGAGGTAGACCTTGCCTGTCTCGGAGGACAGATAGGTCTCGACCAGCATGTTGTCGCGATCGTTCTCGGCGACCGAGTCGAGCAGGCGCTCGAAGTCGTCGACATACCGGTCGACGTCCTCGCGGAAGTCGTGATCCTTGCGGTACTTGCGAGCGATCTCGTCGAACAACCGCTGCCCGCGCATGGAGTAGAGGCGGCGCGTGAAAACGTTGCGTTCGCCGTTCTGGTAGCGGACCCAGAGCTCTTCAGGGACCTTATGGTCGAGCGACCGGACAAGATCGACCGAAAGTGAGTTAAGCGTCTCGACAATATGAAGGGCGAGGCGCGGCACTTCTGGCGAATTGCCGGTTCCGACCGGGGTTGCCGTCTGGCTGCTTTTGCCGGGACGCTCCGAAAGTGCGGGAAGCGTCTCTTCCTCGCGGGATGCCGCAGCCAGCAAATCCGGCAAGCCCCAACGGCCATCGTCGCTTCCACGCAGTTCCGCGTCGGCGCTCTGGCCAGAGCTCGCAGCACTTGCACTGCGCGGCGCAGGTTCCGGAGCCGGCTGTACAGACCGCAGCGGCGGTGCCTGGGTTTGGGGGGCTGCAGCCGGTGTCTGAGACCTTGCGGTGAAGGACGACGCGCTGGCCGCGACCCGCTCACGTTCACCGGTCGATGCTGCGGGCTCCTGGGACGGCGAAGAAACGTCGAGAATATTGGTGTGACGCTTCACGACATCGGACAGAGCGTTGAGCGCGGTAATCTGATCGGCGACGACCTTGCGCATGGCGGCCGCATTTTCCTTCGTCTCAGCCGGCAGTTCGAACACGGCCTTGCGGAGCTCGTTGCGGGCGTCGGACAGTTCCTTGTTCATGTCCTCGGCTGCGGTACGCATCTCGGTGGTCGACTTGCTGAACTGCTCGGTCGTCTCGGCCATGTTCTCGCGCATCGTGCGCACCGTTTCCTCGTAGCGGTCACGGAGTGCCTCGACGGTTGCCGCAAGTTCGTCTCCAGCGCTTGACTTCAGGCGATCAAGTTCGCCCTGGAACGTCTCCGTGGTGGCAATTGCGTTGTTGCTGAGAATGTCGGCAACCTCGCGTGCCCGCTGCTCGGCCGTTGAGAGAGAGTCCTCGACGAGGCCGACGTAGCTGCGCATCAGCGAGTCAATGTCCTCGGCCTTGACCATCAGGCTTTCGACCATGTTCGAGAGTGCGCTTTCGCGGCCACCGAAGATGCCGTCGAGGTCCGTTCCGATGGAGCCGACGCTGTTCTCGACAATCTTGGAAACATTCTCCAGGCGCGAGGCGATATCCTCACTCGTTGATTCAAGGCGGCCCGTCAGGTGTGAGCTCGCCTGCTCAAGGTGACCGCCCAGGCTCGAGCCGGCTTCCTCGAGACGGCTACTCAGTTGCGAGCTGGCATCTTCAAGGCTGCCGCTCAGCTGTGTGCTGGCCTCGCCAAGCCGGCTGCTGAGCGACTGCGCCGCCTCGTCAAGGCGGGCGTACATCTGGTTGCCCGACTGCTCGACTGCCGAGGAAATCTCGGTACTGGTCGAATTCAGGTGGTCGAACAAACGTGCGCCGGACTGCTCGAGGGCCGTGGTCACGGACTGTCCGGATTCCTCAAGCCGCTCGAGAAGCTCCGCACCGTAATCCTGCAGCGCGCGCGTGAAGGATCCGCTGGTGCCCTCGATGCGTTCGAACAGGTTGCTGCCAAGCGAATCGATGGCATCGCCGAAACCGTCGCGGGCCTTGTCGATCCGGTCGGTCATCTGCGAAGTGGTTGTCTCGATCGCGCCGGCAATGTGATTGCTGGTCGTCTCAAGCTGCTCGAATGTGCGGCTGCTGGTCGCCTCGATCGTTTGCGTGATCTCGTTCGCAACCTGCTCAAGACGCTGCGTCGTGGTATCGCCGGTGCTCTCGATGGAGCCGGTGATATTGCCGCTGACGGTTTCGAGGCGGCTGAAGATACTGGTCCCGATCGACTCGATCGTGTTCGTGACACCGGTCGACGTGTTCTCCAGATGCTCCGCAATGGCGCGGCCGTTCTGGTCAAGCTCGTGGCTGATACTCGACGTGGTTTCGTTCAAACGCTCTGAGATGGCCGTACCGGTCTGCTCGAGAGCCGTTGTCACATCGCTCGATGTCGTTTCGAGCTGGAGCGAGATCTGGGCACCGGTCCGGGTCAGCTGTTCGGAAATGGAGCCGGTGGTGGCTGCGATCTTGTCTGCGACATCCGTGCTCGTCGAGGCCAGCCTGTTGTTCATCTCCGCGCTGGCGTGATCGAGACGGGCGAAAACCTGCTCGCTGGTCTCATCAAGCTTGTCGGTGATGTTCACGCTGGTGGACTCCAGCCGCGCGTTCATTTCGGCGCTCACCTGATCAAGTCGTGTGAAGACACGGCCCGTCGTGGTTTCCAGCCGCTCGGTCATCTCGACGCTGGCATGTTCCAGATGCTCGAAGATCTGAGAGCGTGCGTTCTCGACGCGGTCGGTAAACTCGCCGCTGGCGGAAAGCAGTTTTTCCGTTATGGCGCCGCCACTTACCTCAATTTGCTGCATCAGGTCCGCACTTGAGTTCTCGAACTGATCGATCACATCCGTGCTGGTCTGCTTCATGCGGTTGGCGACGTCGGTGCTCGACGTCCGCAGCATATGCGTGATCTCGCCACCGGCTTCGCGCAATTGCTGCGTGATGTGAACACTGGTGCGCTCGAGACGCTGCGAAAGCTCGGTATTCGCTTCATCAAAGCCGGTGGTCGCCTTTGACAGAGCCTCGCCCTGCAGCGAGAGCTGCTCACTGAACGACCGGATATCGTGCAGCACGGTGCCGGAAAGCTGCTCGAGGCGGCCGGCCTGCTGGGCGATCTGGTCGCTGGCTCCGCTGGCTTCCTCGGCGATCGCGTTAATCGAACTGGTAAGCTCGCGTGTTGTCTGCTTCAGGCCCTTTTCGAGAGCGTCAAGGCTTGCCTGCGCCACATCGATGACGCCCTGAAGGGTGGAAGTGTTTTCCTCGAGCCGGCTGACGAGAGGCTGCGTTTCCGATCCCAGCATCTGGCCGGCCTGCTCAAGCGCGGAGCGCTGGTTGTCGAGGCCGTTGATCAGAATCCGGATGCGCTCTTCGTTGCCGCCGAAGGCCCGCTCCAGTGCCGAAAGTTCCTTGTGGACCAGGGATTCGAGTTCGCCGGCGCGTGCGATCGCGTGCTCGACACCACCGATCAGTTCCGAAACCTCGCGGCGCACGGCCTGGCCGACGGATGCAACACCATCTGCTGCGATCTCTTCGGGCCGGATCAACCGGACCGCGGTCTGGCCCAGTGCTTCCGAGATCTGCCGCATCTGCTGCGCGCGCCAGATCAGGTAGGTTATGGACCAGATCAGTCCCACCGGAAGCAGGGTCATAATCAGAATGGCGGTGACTTCAGGCGCGGCCACAGCATTCGAGAAGCCGCCGGCTTTCTCGATCTCAGGTGCGTAGAAGCCCCAGAGATAGGCTGTGCAGGCCACCAGCCAGAACAGCGACAATACGATCGCGAACCAGAACGGAGCCGCCGAGGGACGTCGCTTGAGGTTGCTGATCAATGCTGCCGTTGTCGGCTCGTCGTCATTCGCGGGCCGGATAACCGGCGCGGAGGTGGAACGCCGCGGTTTCGGAGCGCGAGGAGCCTGCGGTTTTTCCGCAGCAGGCCCGCTTGCAGCCGACCGTGAGGTCTCAGCCGCATCAGGATTGCGCATCGGCGCTTTCTTGATCGTTCTTTTCGACGCCGTTGATTTTGGTTCTACGCTCTTAGCTGCCATCAGTACTCTTTCCGCGACATACGGTTACTCGACACACCTGGTTTTTTCCCCTCGCCCACAGGCGGCAAACACAAAAGCCTTGAGGCAAGAAAACTGGGAGACGCTACTATGCAAGCGTTTGCGGATTTTTGCACCGCGAGATGCCAAACGAAGTTAACCACTTGGCAATCATGTTCCACACGCCTGATCAAAGTACCCGCCGACTCTGTATCACTCCGTAAAACAACAACAAATCCGGGATCGTGTGGCTGGCGTTACGCTTTGTTGGCCTCCCGCTTCCGCCAGGAATTTAGAAGGCGAAGATACTCGATTTTAACGACTGGTTAAACAAAAAGAGTGCGATATACAGGGGCAATGTCAAGTATGGTTAAGACGGCGGTTGAAGCTGTCACAATTTCGCCTAAGGCGTTCAAAAAGCCCGATTAAATGCGTCAAGGCGCAAAATCCGTAAGCGCGCATTTGTGGATTGCGGCAAAGCGTGCCGACCGGGCTCTATGAACGTCTCATAATCATGCAACCGGCCGGTCGCGGAAGCGCGATTCTCGCTGCCCGGCCATATCCATCATCCTCCATGTGCACTTGCCGGCGTTGCCGCAACAAAAATCCGGTTTCCCGGCACACATGAAATCGGAGCCCGAGCGTCCCGTACGGTTAACCGGATGGTATGTCTTTGCCGCATACACTGGCGTTAGTCGAATTGTCTTGCCAGGAGGGACTGACAATGGTGGCAGTTGCGCGTGCGGCGGATGCGGGGACGTCAACCAATGACCGTTGGGATCATGAGGCGGGAGAGGACCGGCCGGTCGATCTCGTTCATCTGGCCCGGTACACGATGGGGAACCGCAGTCTTGAGCGCGAAGTCTTGCGGCTCTTCTGCTGTCAGTCGGAGCTTTATGTCGAGCGCTTGCGGGACGCCGGTGATACTGCAGCCTGGCAGGAAGCCGCGCATACCTTGAAGGGGTCGGCCCGAGGGATCGGGGCATGGCAGGTCGCGGAACTCGCAGAAAAGGCCGAAATGTTCGCGCAGGACCATAGCGGCGACGAGGCTGCGGCGGCAGTGGAAGCGGTTGCCGAACAGGTCGCGGAAGCGAACCGCTTCATCCGGCACATCCTGGGTGACGGCTGACAGGCCAAACTCCAACGACGCTGCCGATAATTAGCTGTCAGATTGTTGAATTGACGCGGCATCGCGACGATTGCCTTGCCGATCCATTTCGCCTATAGGAAGCCGCTGGGATTGACGCTCGTCCGGGCGTCGGAACCAGGCGGGGGCTCCCGCCTTTTTGTCGATGGGGTCCGCCGGTTGTGCCATCCGTGGTCGGCTGGGCGATGAAAGTAAATTATGCCGAAGATCACCTATATCGAACATAACGGAACCGAACATGTCGTTGACGCCCAAGTCGGTATGACGGTCATGGAAGCTGCGGTGAAAAACATGGTTCCCGGTATCGACGCTGACTGCGGTGGTGCCTGCGCGTGTGCGACCTGCCACGTCTATGTCGATGAGAAATGGGTGGAAACCACGGGTTCGGCAGAAGAGATGGAAGAGGACATGCTCGATTTCGCGTTCGATGTGCGCGAAAGCAGCAGGCTGTCCTGCCAGCTCAAGGTGACCGACGAGTTCGACGGGCTCGTGGTCAACGTTCCAGAAAAACAGTTTTGATCACCGCAACCGGCTGGTGGCGTCGGTAAAGCGCGCCGTTCCGGTCGACTTATTTCAGGGTAATGCAATGTCAAATTCGGTTATTGAAACCGATGTCGTAATCGTCGGTGCCGGACCCGTGGGCCTGTTCGCGATTTTCGAGCTCGGTCTGCTGGATATGAAATGCCATGTGGTCGATATTCTCGACAAGCCGGGCGGGCAGTGTGCAGAGCTATACCCGGAAAAGCCGATTTACGACATTCCGGCCCTCCCGGTGGTGAACGGCCAGGAACTTGTTGATCGCCTGATGGAGCAGGCGAAGCCGTTCGACCCGACATATCATCTCAACGAGATGGTGGAGTCACTGGAGAAGACCCCCGACGACCGGTGGCGTCTTGCGACGGATGGCGGCCTTGTCTTCGACACCAAGGTTGTCGTGATTGCGGCGGGCGGCGGCAGTTTCCAGCCGAAGAAGCCGCCGATCCCCGGTATCGATGCCCATGAAGGAACTTCGGTATTCTATTCGGTCAAACGGATGGAGGATTTCCGGGATCGCAATATCCTGATTATCGGCGGCGGAGACAGTGCGCTTGACTGGGTTATCAATCTGCAGCCGATCGCCGCCGGCATGACGCTTCTGCACAGGCGCGACGCTTTTCGAGCCGCACCGGATTCGGTGAAGAAGATGTACGAGCTGGTTGATGCGGGAAAAATGGCGTTCCATCTCGGGCAGGTCACAAGCCTCAGAGAGGCCGATGGCAAGCTGACCGGTGTCGAGGCCAAGGGCCCGGATGGCGAATTCGCGATCGACTGCGATACCATCCTGCCGTTCTTCGGGCTGACAATGAAGCTGGGTCCGGTCGCCAACTGGGGGCTCAATCTCGACGAGAACCTGATCCCGGTCGATACGGAAAAATTCGAGACGTCGACGCCCGGCATATTCGCCATCGGTGACATCAACACCTATCCCGGGAAGCTGAAACTGATCCTGTCCGGGTTCCACGAGGCGGCTCTGATGGCGCAGCAGGCGTTCCGCTACATTCACCCGGACGAGCGGCTGGTGTTCCAGTACACGACCTCCAGCTCGAGCATTCACAAGAAGCTTGGCGTGGCCTGATCCGGAGATCCGCTGCCTGGTTTTGGTGATCGCGGATGTGATCGTCTGTTCTGGGCGTGTTGCGTTTGCGCCTTTTGCCTGAAGGGGCCGCAAACAAGAATGCGGAGCTGTCGAAACAGCTCCGCACTTGATCATGATTCCGTATCTAATCAACGTTATGCGTTGCAGACGCCTGACCTTCGAAACCGAAGTCTCTCCAATCAATCCCCGGACCCGAAAGCCCGCGAACCTGACACCCGTTACACACGCGGCTGGCCAAATCGTGGAAACATGAAAACCAGAAGGCCATCCGGTACCAGCATTGGCCGCTAAGCCGCCGCCGGTTTCGTGACGTCTCACCCCGAAGAGCGTGACGTCCCGGCTGGAAATACGGATTACCCGCCGTTCACCAGCATGCCGGGAGTCCACAACATCTAGACATTGTGGAACCACTTACGTGGCTGTGCTTCCGCCTGATTCAGAGCCCCATCAAAGTTGCCTTTTCCGGCGCCCCTAACCGTAGCTTCCGCTCGTAAGCGGTGCGGCTACCCCTCCGAGATGTGTTCCCTTCCAGCCTTGAAAGGACCTCCTTGGGACCGCGCTGGAAGTGATGTTGCTCGGAATTGGGTTGACTGTCATCCGGCAAAATTCATTTTCCACAATCTTGACTCCAGGTTGTGGAAAGAACTAGAACAAAACAGGAACATATGCGATTATGCCTTTCCTGCGGAATTCCGGTGCGATGGCCCTTTCCAGAGTATCCATATCAGGCCACATGCGGCGCGACCCTGTCGCCAGAGCCAATATTGTGCAGTCTCTTAAAGGACTTATAGCATCCTCTGAAGGGCAGCAGGGCGCTCCCCGTGTCGGCCAGATCATGCCGCTTGGCCTTCCTGAGATCGATAATGTGCTGCCTGGCGGCGGTCTTGCGCGGGGAGGGCTGCATGAGGTTCTGGCGGAAGATTATGGCGATCTTCCCGCGTCTTTCGGGTTCTGCTCGGCGCTTGCCATACGGTTCATGACTGCGCGTCCGACGGGTCCCGCGCTGTGGTGCAGCGACCGTTCCGTGCGGTTCGATTTCGGAGCGCTTTACGGGCCGGGCATTGCCGCCTTCGGGCTCGACACGTCACGGCTCGTTCTGGTCGATACACAGAAGAGCCGGGATCTTCTCTGGGCACTCGAACAGGCCGTGCGCCTGAAGGGGCTTGCCGCCGTGATCGGTCACATCGGCACCATGGCGGCCTATGACCTTACGGCCAGCCGCCGGCTGCAGCTTGCTGCGGGGGCAAGCGGCGTGCCGCTTCTGCTGCTGCGCGGCCATGGCGAGGGGGCCGTGAATCCGAGCGCGGCGATGTCGCGCTGGACGGTTACCGCGGACAGTGCCGGTACCGGGGCGGCGGCCTGGACAGTGGGTCTTGAGAAGATCCGCGGCGTTGCGCCCCGCCGGTGGCGGCTCATGTGGGACAGCAAAGAGACCTGTTTCCGGTCCGCGGAAAACCTGCAGGGCCGCCCGCAGGCCACCGGCCATGTGGCGCCGTCACGCGCATCGGCCGATTCCGGTCGCGGGCTGCGCGCCGTGGGGTAGATCCATGGCGGAGCCGCAAACCAGAACAATTGTCGCCGTCTGGTTGCCCTACTGGCAGGTCGAGCGGCACCTGCGCGACCTGCCGGGAAAGAGCGCGGCTGAAGACGAACGGCCCGACCCGTCGAGGCCGTTTGTGCTGACCGCGGCGCGCAAGGGCGGCGTCCGCCTCGTTGCGCTCAACCGTGCGGCGGAGACAGAAGGGCTTTACCGCGATCAGCTTCTGACCGATGCGCGTGCGCTGGTGCGCGACCTTCAGGTGTGTGACGCCGATCCCGAACGGGACGCGGAAGCGCTTGACGATCTGTGCCTCTGGTGCACCCGGTTTACGCCCTGGGCTGCTGTCGACCGGACACAGGTGCGGCAAGGTTCGGACGGGCTGTTTCTCGACATATCCGGGTGCGGGCATCTGTTCGGCGGCGACCGCGCGCTCGTCCGTAAGCTGCTTGATCGTCTGCACGGGTTTGGCATCAGTGCTCATGCGGCTATCGCCCCGACACCCGGAGCCGCGCAGGCGCTGGCGCGTTACGGCGGAGACCGGGCCGCCGGCGGCGTACCCGTTGCCGACCGGTCGGTCCTGTCGTCGCTTCTCGCTCCGCTCGACGCCGGTGCGCTGCGCCTGTCCGAGGATATCGTGGACGGTCTCAACGGGCTGGGCCTGCGCCGTATCGGCGATCTCTACGACAAACCGCGCGGGCCGCTTGCCGCACGGTTCGGACCGGAACTTCTGCTGCGTCTCGATCAGGCGCTGGGCCTCGAAGGCGAAGCGATCTCGCCCATGCTGCCGAAGGCGCTCTATCAGGTGCACACCAGTGTCGCCGAACCGCTGGTGCTGGCCGAGCACGTCAAGATCGTCATCGACCGCCTTGCCGATGATCTCCGCACTCGGCTGAAAGCCGACGAGGCCGGCGCGCTGGCCTTGCGGTTCGCGGCCTGGCGGGCGGACGGTAATGTCATGATGCTGACGGCGGGCACCAGCGAGCCTTGCGACGATGCTGCACACATGGCGCGGCTGTTTCATGAAAAGCTCGACGACCTTGAGAGCGCATTCGATGCCGGATTCGGGTTCGAGACGTTTCAGCTTTCGGCGCTCGAGACCGCTCCCAAGCCGCCGCAGGCCGGCCGGCTGGACGCCAATGACCGCTCTTCGGGGCACATGGACGATTTCGGACACCTCGTCGACCGCCTCGGCAACCGGCTTGGGCTTGCCAATGTGCGGCGGCTCTATCCCCATGAAAGCCACATCCCCGAGCGTGCGGTGATCTCCATCCCGGCGATCCGGGGCGGCCTGCCGCGGGACCAGGTGCGCGAAACCCATGACTGGCGCGAGGAGAGCGCGGCCCTGGCGGGCGAGGCGCCGCACAGGCCGCTCTGCCTGCTGCCCTGTCCGGAACCGATCGAGGTTGTCGCCGAGGTGCCGGAAGGCGCGCCGCTCAGGTTCCGCTGGCGGCGCGTGGCCTACGTGATCGTACAGGCCGACGGACCGGAGCGGATTGCCGCCGAATGGTGGCAGACCGGGCAGGCGGCGCTGAACGGCCACAGCCGCGACTATTTCCGGCTTGAGGACAATAATGGCAGGCGGTTCTGGGTCTATCGCGACGGGCTCTACGGCCGCGAGACCGATGCGCCGCGCTGGTACATGCACGGGGTGTTTGCCTGATGCGTCAAACCGCCGTGGACTATGCCGAGCTTGCCGCCATCACCAATTTCAGTTTCCTGCGTGGCGGGTCTCATCCCGACGAGATGGTCATTCAGGCCCGGGTGCTCGGCCTTGCGGCGATCGGCATCGCCGACCGCAACACGCTGGCCGGTGTCGTGCGGGCGCATGTGGCGGCCAGGGAAAACGGCCTGCAACTGCTCGCCGGAGCACGCCTCGTCGCCACCTGTGGCTTCGAGGCGATTGTCTACCCGAAAACCCGGATCGCCTACGGACGGCTCTCCAAATTCCTCACAAAGGGCAACAGACGCGCGCCGAAGGGTGAATGTTTCTTTAGTTTTCAAGAGCTTGTTCAATTTCTCGGCGAAACCGATTCCGGCGGGCACAGCCAGTTCATCCAGATTGTCATACCGCCTGAACGACTTTCTGAAGGTTTTGAGCATCAGGTTCGAACGGTTTCCAAGACCTTGACCGAAAACACTTTTCTGGCGCTGACCTTCTGTTACCGCCCCGACGACCGGGCCCGCATGGATGCGCTTGAGAGGGTATGTGCGGAAACCGGCATCAGGCCGGTTGCGGTCAACGACGCCCATTACCACATCCCGGAGCGCCGGCCGCTGCAGGACGTGCTCACCTGCATCCGCGAGCATGTCACGATCGACAAGGCCGGGTTCCGCCTCCAGGCGAATGCCGAACGTCATCTGAAACCGCCGGAGGAAATGGCGCGGCTGTTCGCCCGTAATCCGCACGCCGTCGCCGCGACGCTCGAGATTGCCGGGGCCTGCCGGTTCTCGCTCGACGAGCTGGCGTATGAATATCCGGACGAGACCCTCGGTCCGAACGAGACGCCGCAGCAGACGCTGGAGCGGCTGACGTGGGCCGGTGCCCGGAAGAGCTATCCGGATGGCATCCCGGACAAGGTGGACGCCACCATCCGTCATGAGCTGAACCTTATCGACGAGCTCAATTACGCGCCGTACTTCCTGACGGTCCAGGACATGGTCCGGTTCGCGCGCTCTCAGGACATCCTGTGCCAGGGCAGGGGGTCGGCCGCCAACTCGGTGGTGTGCTACTGCCTCGGCATAACGGCGGTCGATCCGGTGCAGGTGGACCTGCTGTTCGAACGCTTTGTGTCGGCGGAACGCAACGAGCCGCCCGACATCGACGTTGATTTCGAGCACGAGCGGCGCGAGGAGGTCATCCAGTACATCTACGACAAGTACGGCCGCCACCGCGCCGGGATCGCGGCGACGGTGATCACCTATCGCGCGCGCAGCGCGATCCGCGAGGTGGGCAAGGCCATGGGACTGTCCGAGGACGTCATCACGGCGCTTGCGGGTACCTTGTGGGGCTGGTCGAGCGATGGCGTGGATCCGGACCATGTGCGCGAGCACGGGCTCGATCCGGATGATCCTACACTGGCGCTCGCCCTTGACCTGACCCGGGAACTGATCGGCTTTCCGCGCCACCTTTCCCAGCATGTCGGCGGGTTCGTCATCACGCGCGGACCGCTTGAGGAGGTGGTGCCGATCGCCAATGCCGCCATGGAGGACCGCACCTTCGTCGAATGGGACAAGGACGACCTCGACCGGCTTGGCATCCTGAAGATCGACGTGCTGGCGCTGGGCATGCTGACCTGCATCGCCAAGGGCTTTGGCCTGATGCGGGCGCATTACGACCGCGATCTGGCGCTGGCCACCGTGCCTCAGGAGGACCCCCGCGTTTACGACATGCTGTGCAAGGCCGACTCGGTCGGCGTGTTCCAGGTCGAGAGCCGGGCGCAGATGTCGATGCTGCCCAGACTCAAGCCCCGCAACTACTACGATCTCGTCGTCGAGGTGGCGATCGTGCGGCCCGGCCCGATCCAGGGCGACATGGTGCATCCCTATCTGCGCCGCCGTAACGGCGAGGAACCGGTGACCTTTCCGTCGGAGGAACTGAAAGAGGTGCTCGGCAAGACCATGGGCGTGCCGCTGTTCCAGGAACAGGCCATGAAAATCGCCATCGTGGCCGCCGGTTTCGCGCCTTCGGAGGCCGATCAGCTGCGCCGGGCCATGGCGACGTTCCGGAAGACAGGCACGATCGGGTCATTCCGGGAGAAGTTCATCAACGGCATGATCGCCAACGGTTATGACGACGACTTCGCCGAGCGCTGCTTCCAGCAGATCGAAGGCTTCGGCGATTACGGGTTCCCGGAGAGCCACGCGGCCAGCTTTGCACTGCTTGTCTACATCTCGTCCTGGCTCAAGTGCCACTATCCGGATGTGTTCTGCGCGGCAATCCTCAACAGCCAGCCGATGGGCTTCTATGCGCCCGCACAGCTGGTGCGGGACGCGCGCGAGCATGGCGTCGTGGTGCGGCCGGTCGACATCAATTACAGCGACTGGGACTGCACGCTCGAGCCGCTGGATGACGCGGACTGCTCGCCGACATCCGAAGGCGGGGCCCGTTGTGCCGTGCGTCTGGGCTTTCGCCAGATCAAGGGCTTTTCGGCCGAAGCCGGGCAGCAGATCATGTCCGCGCGGGATGAGGGTTTTGACTCGGTGCGCCATGTCTGGCTCAAGACCGGCCTCGCACCGGCCGTGATCGAAAGACTTGCGCGGGCGGACGGGTTCCGGTCGATCGGCCTTGACCGCCGGGATGCGCTCTGGGCGGTGAAGGGGCTGACCGGGGCAACCGGCAAAAGACCGGCACAGCTTCCCCTGTTCGCGGTCCAGGACGATTCCGGGTTTCAGAAGGAGCAGGAGGTCAGCCTGCCGTCGATGCCGCTTGGCGAGCACGTGGTCCAGGACTATGCCTCCGTCAGGCTTTCCCTGAAGGCGCATCCGATGTCGTTCCTGCGGGCCGAAATGACCGGGCGCGGCGTGGTGACGAACGACCAGCTTGGCGCCCTGCCGGTCGACCGGCGGGTCAAGCTTGCCGGACTCGTGCTGGTGCGTCAGCGGCCGGGCACGGCAAGCGGTGTCATCTTCGCCACGATCGAGGACGAAACCGGGATCGCAAACATCATCGTCTGGCCCAAGGTGTTCGAACAGCACCGCAAGATCGTCCTGGGATCGCGGCTTCTGGGGGTGGCCGGACGCCTGCAGCGTGAGGGCCTGGTGATCCACGTCATCGCCGACACGCTGGAAGACCTGTCGGGCGAGCTGTTTAAACTGTCCGAGACGTCAACGTCCCTGGGAGACAACGGGCTGGCGCGGGCTGACGAGGTGAGGCGGCCCCAGGAGGATCCGCGCGATGTCGCCATGCTCAAGGCCTGGCGGCTGAAGCGCAGGGCGGCAAAGATCCTGCCGAAGTCACGCGATTTTCACTGAGCCTTGGATGCCTATTCGGCAGGTGCCGCCGTCGTGATCACTGCCGGCTTGCTCCAGATGATCTCGCGACCGGCTTCCGGATCCACCGGAATCAGTCTTGCCAGCACCAGCGAAACGGCCGCCATGCCGGCGCCCGCCAGGAATACCGCTGCCGGGCTTACCAGCCAGATCAGACCGAACACGACGGGAATGCCGACAGCGGCCACATGATTGATCGAGAACGCGACCCCCGCCGTCGGCGCGATGTCCGCAGGATCGGCGATCTTCTGGAAATAGGTCTTGATGGCGATCGCCATGGCAAAAAAGGCATGATCAACGAGATAAAGGCCCGCGGCGATCCACGGGTTCTGAACGAACGCGTAAGCCGCGAAGACACCGATCAAGCCGATATATTCGAACGTCAGGGCCTTGCGTTCGCCCCACTTGACGATCAGGCCGCCGATCTTCGGCGCGAACAGCATGTTGAACACGGCATTCGCCAGGAACAGCAGCGTGATCGCGGTGACGGAATAGCCGAATTTCTCGACCATCAGAAAGCCCGCAAAAACGATGAAGATCTGGCGGCGGGCTCCGCTCATGAAGGTGAGCGCGTAGTAAAGCCAGTAACGCTTGCGCAGCAGCAGCTTCTTGCGTTGCGGCACACCTTCCCTGAAATGCGGGAAGGCGAAGTAGAGAAAGACAACGATCGCAACTGTCAGGAGACCGCCGGCCGCATAGACATAGACGTAATCAAGGCCGAGGCCGTACCAGGTGCCGAACACGAGGCCGTACGCCGCGATGGTCGAAAAAGAGCCGACGGCAATGATGCGGCCGAGTTGCCGCGGGGCGTCGGACTTCGGCAGCCACTGCAGGGAGAGCGACTGGTTGACCGTCTCGTAATAGTGAAAGCCGATCGACATCAGCAAGGTCGTCGCATAAAGCCCGAGCGCTGTGGGAAACAGTCCGGTCATCGCGGTGCCGATACCGAGCAGCAGGAGGGACACAAGCGCCAGGGTCTGCTCGCGCAACACAAGCAGAACAAAAACGACGGCGAATGCGAGGAAGCCGGGGATCTCGCGGATCGACTGCAGCATGCCGATTTCGGCACCGGTGAAAGCCGCTCTTTCGATCGCGAAGTTATTCAGAAGGGCGCTCCAGACCGAAAACGACAAATGCATTGCCGCCGACATGAGCATGAGCATGACGACAGGCGATCGCCAGCCGCGAGACGCGGCCGCGCCGTTTATCGGAGAATCCGCAGACATTGACGGCTTCTATCACGCGACGGACAAATCGCGAAGTCATGGCTGCCATGCATTGGGATACTGGCGCGAAAATGCCGCCAGGCGGGATTGGTCAGCGCAATGCCGAAACCAGGCTTGCGGCCCAGGACCGTATGGTTTCCGGCATTGCTTCGAAGACCTCTTTCAGAGCGGGCCGGAGGTGCTTCATGTAAATGCTGACCAGAAACTTTCCCCTCAGCGTGATCGGATGGGCAAAGTCGGCAATCTCGACCTGTCCGGTGCTCCAGCGCTGCTTGTAGGTGTCGTTCGGAGCCAGCAGGTCGTAGCTCGCGTAGCCGTTTTCCAACGCCCACCGGATCATCTTCTCCAGCTCGACATTGCCGGGACGCAAATGCGCGAATTCGGGGTCGTAGGCGCCAATGAACGAGCAGTAGTGCTCCCGTGCAGCGAGACCAATCTCGATCGCAATGGGCCTGTCATTCAGTGTCAGCGCCGCGACATGGCATTTGAGGTCGTCACCTTCGTAGCAAACAAGCGTGTCGAGAAAATCGCCGGAGGCCTCGTCGTCGATCGCCGTGCTCATCCTGCCTGTCCGTTCGAGCCAGGACCGCTTCATCTCGAGCGCGTCGCCGGCAAGAGACATCGCGCGGACTGCGGACGGGTCGACGACGAAATCGACTTTGCCCGCCTTTTCAAGGTTTTTCAGAAACCGGTTCTGCTGCTTGCGGGACTTCGGCTTCAGGGTTGCGCGGTAGGCTTCCCAGTCTGCGAATTGCGAAACGTCTACAAAGGGCGCCTCTTCGCGAGCGCCAACTTCAACGGCGCGATGCTCGAGAAACTCAAACAGTACGCTGTCGCGCCTGACTTTGCGCATACAAATGCCGTCAATATCATTCCAGCCGCAGATGACGTTCCAGGCCTCGGCCAGCCATCGCTCTGTCAGGCGTGACTGTTCGACGAGAATGTCACCATATTGGGTCAATGGCGATCCGAACCAGCGCAGCATGTTGAACACGCGTCCGGTCGTTACGACCATCGGCCAAACCATGACAAGACGGTCGTCGTCCCATCCGGTCAGAATGCGAAGCTCATAGCATTCCTTGGCGGGAGATCCGTCGCAACACGAGTCCCACCACGTCATGCACCAGCCGAATGTCTGGAATGTGTGATGACCGTTGCCGGCGCGGCCTGCAAGGGTGCACCAGTCCTCAGACAGTTCCTGAAACCGCTCACTCTCCGTGACCACTTCGATACGGAGGAGGGGGGTGTCATCCTCGATGCGATCGCCTGCGGCATCATCAGAGTCAGCGGGCTGTGCGCCTGATCGCTGACGGGCAGAGCCGACGTTGTCGAAGCTGACAGTATCTGAAGAAGACGTCATCGAAAGCGCCCGTATCCTCGGCTGCCGATCTATCGTGCTCAGCGGTTCGGGGTATTCTCCGCCGAGTCGCCGCAATCCCGCCGGCTTTCGGCCGGCTCGGCGACGTCTGGCAGTTTCCTTGCCGGATGGACATATCTTTCGTGGCCATTGGCGCTGCTGCGAACCTGGCGCGCTACGTCATGGGCGAAGATATTGAACAAGCCGAGCATTTCCCCTCACTCCGTTGGATGCCTGTTCCGACGGTAATAGTTCCCGTACGGAATGTGCCCAAGATGCTAGGCAGAATTCATTGCTAAAACCGGAATATAGCCGGGGCGCTGCGCAATCCTGAGGGACTACCTGCAGCGATGGTTAATCGCTCGTGTCGTACTGAACCGGCATGGATCAAGACCGGCGTCGTGAAGCCGGTCTGAAGCTCACATCCTGTTCCGTTCCACTTTTCGCGGCACCTGTCGATGTCGAACGCCTTCGCGATCGGGTCGAATTTGTCGCTGCCGTTATTCGTTGCCGAGCAGCGTGATCAGGGCTCGGATTTAAGGAAAAGTAGGACTTTTGGTTTAAGTTGCGCATTCGTTTTTGGGGGTTTTCTCAAAGTTTTCGCGCAATTGGCGCTGATTGCACTATGGGATTGTATCGAGATGGTCGAGTTGAATGACGAGGTCTGGCGCGTTTTCAAACTTGGGAAGGGGCACTCCGTCGAGGAATGGCGTATCCCGGCGAACGTCACCAGCAGATTGAAGGTAATCGAGTTCATCAGGGCGAAGGCGGAAGAGAGCTTCACGAAAGATCAGGTCGACAGCGATCCTTTCACCTTCAAGGTGCGCAAGGAATCCGTGGACGGACGTTTCGTCTATTCCGCCGGCGCAGAGCCTGAGTATGCCGCGAGCCTCTGGAACAATGAGGAAATCGAACCGGAATAGTCGTTGCGCCGGCGACCTGTTCCGCAAAGCGGTGATCCTGGCCTCTAGCGCATCAGGTCACGCATTGCCCCGTCGAGCCCTTCGAGGGTGAGCGGAAACATCCGGTCGGAAAACAGTTGCTGGATCATCTGGATCGACGGCGTGTATTCCCAGTAACGCTCAGGGGTTGGATTGAGCCAGACGGCATGTTCATAGATGTCGAGCGCACGTTGCAGCCAAAGGGCGCCCGGCTCCGGGTTCATGTGTTCCACGCTCCCGCCCGGATACGTGATTTCGTAAGGGCTCATGGACGCGTCACCGACAAAGATGACCTTGTAGTCCGACGGGTAGGTGTGCATCACGTCCCAGGTCGGAATCCGTTCGGCATGGCGGCGCGCATTGTTCTTCCAGACAAACTCGTAAAGACAGTTGTGGAAGTAAAAATATTCCATGTGCTTGAACTCGGTCCGGGCCGCCGAGAAAAGCTCCTCGCAGGTGCGGATATGGCCGTCCATTGATCCGCCGACATCGAAGAACAGCAGGACCTTTACGGTGTTGCGCCGTTCCGGCACCAGTTTGATGTCCAGATATCCCTTGTCCGCCGTCGACCGGATCGTATCGTCCAGATCGAGTTCCTCCGGTGCGCCTTCACGGGCGAACTTGCGCAACCGGCGCAACGCCACCTTGATATTGCGCGTGCCAAGTTCGACGGAATCATCGAGATTCTTGTACTCGCGCTTGTCCCAGACCTTGATCGCGCGCCGGTGCCGGCTTTCCTTCTGACCGATGCGCACGCCCTCGGGATTATAGCCATAGGCCCCGAAAGGGGAGGTGCCTGCGGTGCCGATCCACTTGTTGCCGCCCTGGTGACGGCCTTCCTGTTCCTGGAGGCGCTTCTGCAATTCCTCCATGATCTTCTCCCAGCCGCCGAGCGACTCGATCATGGCTTTTTCTTCTTCGGTCAGGAATTTCTCGGTCAGGGCGCGCAGCCATTCCTCCGGAATTTCCTGCACTCCGTCATCCGCAATTGAATCGATGCCTTTGAAGACTTCGCCGAAAACGCGATCGAACTTGTCGAGATTGCGTTCGTCCTTCACCAGCGCGGTGCGGGAAAGGTAGTAGAAGTCTTCCACGTTCTGGTTTGCCAGATCGTGGTCGAGCGCGTCCATCAGCGTCAGGTACTCCTTGAGCGTGACGGGAAGATTGGCCTTCTTGAGCTCGTGAAAGAAGTTGACGAACATGACGGATGCCTCAGGTCGGGCGTGCTTCGGCCAATGCTCTCGGCTTTACGAAAGACTTCAACTCCGCGGTCCCGACGTCCATTTTCGCCCAGTCATCAACCGGAAAGTCCAGCACGGCAAGACCCGCCGTCGGAAACTTGGTTGCAATCGCCGTGCGCAATCCTGTCGCGCCCGGTGCTGCAAACATCAGGGCGCATTCCGCAATTGTCGGATTGTGGCCAACCACCATGATCGATGCCCTGTTGTCCTCCGCCGTCCTCAGCAACTCCATAACCGTCTCCGCGCCGTCACTGTAAAGAGCGTCCTCAAACCGTGTCTCCGGCTTTGCTCCCATCGCATCGAATGCGAGATCAATAGTCTGACGCGTCCGCACCGCGGAGGAACACAGGACAAGGTCCGGAACCAGGTCCGACTCCTTGATGTACTGACCCATTCGCGTGGCCGCCTTGATGCCACGCGGTGCAAGCGGCCGCTCGAAATCCTTGAGGCCGGGAGAGTCCCAGCTCGACTTGGCGTGGCGGAAAAGAAGCAGACGACGCATTGTGGACCAATATCCGTTCGATCAGTAACAGCGCAAGCGCGCAATCATAGGGCCGTCGGTCGTGTATTGCCAGCGGCCGCCCTTGTGTCTGGCGAGGCCGTCATAGACAAATTCTCCGATCCGCAATTCGCGAGCGCCGCGATAGCCGCTGTCGCGGCAATAGTCACGGCCATCGCCGCGGTGGACGGGATAAAAGCGTCCATCATCGAGCCTGACGGTTGGATTGATAAATACTGTAACTGCCTCGTCAAATCCCAATTCGTTCCCTGTTGCGGGTGTAATCAACAAAATCATCAATGCCCCCAGAACAAACTGTCGCATGCAATTCTCCTGATACCTGACCTTCGGACAAAGACAATATCCTTGCATGTCCCCGGTCAGGCGACCAGATGCCAATGCCGGGCTTCATCCGGCTTCATCTGCACTGTCGTATTCCAGGAGGTCCCCGGGCTGACAATCAAGCGCATCGCAGATCTTTGCCAGTGTCTCGAAACGAACGCCTCTGACCTTGCCGGACTTCAGAAGCGACAGATTTTGCTCCGTGATGCCGACAATGGAGGCGAGTTCCTTGGACCGCATCTTCCGGCGGGCAAGCATGACATCCAGGTTGACGATTATCGGCACGACTGGTCTCAGACGAACTGGCGGTTTTCTTCCGCCAGACGTGCGGCTTCGCCCATGACCCAGCCGACAACCAACAGCAGGCCGCCGAAGACGAGCGCGCCGAACTCCTGGCTTCCGAATGATATGGCGAGCTGACGTTCGCCGACGGCGTTTGCGGCCGTGAGAATAATGCTTACGAGGCTGCCGGCGACGATGCCCGCCGGAACACTCACAACGAGCGCGCCGCCTATCAATCTCAGTCGCCCTGCCGCTTCCTTCGTGAAGACTTCGTCGCGGGCATAGCCGCGAAAGAGCGCACGGACCTGGAACAGACTGAAAACGAAAATCACAAGCGGTACGGCAGCGATCATAAAGCCCGTGGCGCGCAGATAGATCGGCAATGTCGCGGCCTCGACACTCTGGAGCGATGTCTGTGCCATCATTCCGTCAAACAGATCATCAATCCACCAGACGCCGGCGAAGCCTGCGATCAGGAGGACGATCCCGATCGTGACGACGTGCGCCAACACCGTGCTAACCCTTTGTATTCTGTCCATCGGACCACCTCTGTTTACGCAAGCGACTTGCAGTTGGTTGTTGTTCTTCGAATAAAAATTAAAATAAAACAATAAATATTGATTGTAAAGCGACCAATCAGATGGCATCTTCCCGAAGCTTTTTCGAGATTGAGTGTTCACGGGGAGTCCGGTTCAGATGAAAGCGTTGCTTCCGAATTTCCGTCCTCTGACGATTGCCAGTGTAATGCTGGCTGCTACAGCACTTGGCGCATGTACGACAGGTGAGTTTGCCGGCGTCGTTGAAAGAGCGGCCACGGGGGCGGTGCACTCGGCCTGCAGGGATGCGGGCAATTGCGATGCGCCCTGCGACGACGGCGCCTCGCCGTCGCCTTCAAGTCCGATCTGTTCGAGAGATGGCGCTGCCCGGGGTCATCAGACCTGATCGCGAAGATCAGCGCTCGCGGCGCGCCATAAAGGCCAAACGTTCGAACAGATGAACATCCTGCTCGTTCTTGAGCAGTGCGCCGTGCAGGGGCGGGATGACCTTGCCGGGATCCTTCTCACGCAGCGTTTCCGGACTGACGTCTTCATTGAGCAGCAGTTTGATCCAGTCCAGAAGCTCCGATGTGGACGGCTTTTTCTTGAGGCCCGGAACATCCCTGATCTCGTAGAAGATATTCAGCGACTCGCGAACAAGCCGCGACTTCAGTCCGGGGTAATGCACTTCCACGATCTCCTCCATGGTGTCCCTGTCCGGGAACCGGATGTAGTGGAAGAAGCACCGCCGCAGGAATGCGTCGGGAAGTTCTTTTTCGTTGTTCGACGTGATGATCACCACGGGCCGCTGTTTGGCGACGATCGTCTCTCCTGTCTCGTAGACAAAGAACTCCATGCGGTCGAGTTCCTGAAGCAGATCGTTAGGAAACTCGATGTCGGCCTTGTCGATCTCGTCGATCAGCAGAATGGGTCGTTCCGCATGGGTGAAGGCTTCCCAGAGTTTGCCCTTGCGGATGTAGTTCGCGATGTCCTTTACGCGTTCGTCGCCGAGTTGCGAATCCCTCAACCGGCTGACCGCGTCATACTCGTACAGACCCTGCTGCGCTTTGGTCGAGGACTTGATATGCCACTCCAGCAATGGCGTGCCGAGCGCCTTCGCCACTTCGTGCGCGAGGACGGTCTTGCCGGTTCCAGGCTCGCCTTTCACCAGCAGCGGACGCTCAAGCGTAATGGCAGCATTGACCGCGACACGAAGGTCCTCGGTCGCCACGTAGTCCTTTGTTCCTTCAAATTTCATCCGACTGCGTCCGCGCGTTCCCGATCCATCACAAAACGGCGCGCACGTTAGGCTGACGCGCGTGGTTCCGCAAGCGGCAGATATGCCGTCTGCCCGGCAAATCGTGCCGGGTGAGTCGATAGTTGCCGGTCACTGATTGCCGGGGGTGATTTTTGAATATCACTAACCAATTGATTTAAAAAGGATTTATAACTTGGCCCGCTCCTTGCTCATGTCACATCGAGAATTTGTGGATCTCGTGTCCGTTCCGGAAAGGCCGGACGGCACGAAGCAGTAGGAGGTCTTCCATGGGTATTTTTGGCGCCTTGACCACGGCAATCAGCGGACTGCGTGCGCAGTCATTCGCACTGGAGCATGTGTCCGACAATATCGCGAACAGTCAGACCATCGGTTTCAAGCGCACCGAGACCAGCTTCCTTGAAGTGGTTTCGGAATCGACACCGAGGCAGCAGGGATCCGGCGTTGTCATTGCCAATTCCCGCGCAACCAACGCTGTGCAGGGTGACATTCAGCAATCCAGCGTCGACACCCATATCGCCATCAACGGTGACGGATATTTCGTGGTCGAGCAGCAGGCCGGCCTGACGGACGGCAATCCGATTTTCTCCGGCGTCGACCTCTATACCCGCCGGGGTGATTTCGAGATTGACCGGAACGGGTATCTGGTCAACGGCTCAGGTTACTTCCTGAAAGGCCTGGCGCTCGACCCGGTGACAGGGAACCCGACGGGCAGCCTGCCTGATGTGATCCAGATTTCCCGTGATCTCATCCCGGCCCAGCAGACATCGCAAATCGAATACCGGGCCAACCTGCCGGCGTTTCCACAGACAGCAGCATACGATCCGCTGGTCCCCAACTCCGAGCTGATCAATCCGCCGGTCAGTGTTGCCGGAACCAATGCGACTATTTCCGCTGATGCTGCGGCTGTCATGACCGGCTCTGTCAATGTGAGCAGCGAGACGGACTTCCTGACCAACACGACGATCGCACAAAACGACACGCTGAGCATCAACGGCAATGTCATTACATTTGGAACCGGGGCGGGCGAGGTGGACACGGCCGCAGAGCTTCTGACCGAGATCGCCAATGCCACGGGCTACACGGCGGCCTATGACGGCAACGGCTTTCTCCAGGTCACGGGGCCGGATACGGAGACCAACCTGGCAATCACCGGTTCGGCGACCGTTCTCACCGAACTTGGCCTGACGGCGACAACCCACAACGCCACCAACCTGCTTACACAGGGCATCGCGCAGAATGACACGTTCACCGTCAATGTGGGCGGTGCCGGCGTGCAGACCATCACGTTCGGCACAGGTGGTGGCGAAGTGACCACACTTGCCGAACTGAGCACTGCGCTCGCCGCACTGACCGGCGTCACCGCTACGGTTGACGCAAACGGCAACATTACAGTCACGGCGGACAACGCGGCCGAGACCCTGGAGATCGGGGGCAATACGTCCGGCAATTTCGGGCTGAGCAACACGACGCAGAGCCCGCTTTTCTCGAGCATCGCGACCATTTCCGCCAACCAGGCGACCACCTTCCTCGAAGGTACGATCGCCGGCGGCGCCATAACGACCTATGACTCCTCCGGTGCACCGGTCAACGTGCAGTTCCGCTGGGGCAAGACCGACAGCATCGCGGCGGGGGGCAACGATACCTGGAACCTGTTCTATCTCACCAACAGCACGGCCACAGGCACTGAGACCGCCTGGCAGAACGTCGGCCAGGATTATGTGTTCGGAGCGGACGGGCAATTGTCGCCGGCGGTGCCCAACCTGACCATCAGCAATCTGACGGTCGATAACCTCAACATTGGCGACATCAACCTCATTCACGGCCAGACCGGGCTGTCGCAATTCTCGGATCCGAACGGAACGGCACAGGTCACGGACATCGATCAGAACGGCTACGGTTCGGGTGAACTGGCAAGCCTCGCTATCACCAACGACGGCCGCGTCACCGGTATCTACACCAACGGTGAAACCGTCGAGATCGCGGAGGTGACGATCGCCACGTTCAATTCCGACGGCAACCTGCGAAAGCTCGACGGCGGCGCGTTCGCCGAAACCGAAGAGTCCGGAGCCGCACTTCTGGGCGGCGGCGGGCAGATCGTCGGCCAGTCGCTCGAGGGATCGAACTCCGATATCGCCGACGAGTTTGCCAAGCTGATCGTGACGCAGCAGGCCTACACGGCAAACACGAGGATCGTCACCACCAGTGACGAGATGCTGCAGGAAGCGGTCAACATGGTCCGTTAGGCGCATCACTTGAACTCCGGCGCTGGCCGGCTCCGCCAACCGGGCCGCCAGAGCCGATGAACCGGGAGTAGAACATGTCCCTGCAAGGTGCCTTGGGCACGGCCGTAAGCGGCTTGCGATCGACACAGGTCGGCATCGACCTGGTTGCCCGCAATATCGCGAATGCGGACACGGCCGGCTATACGGCGAAACTCCAGCGTCCGGTCTCGCAGTACACGACCGGACAGGTCGTCGGTGTCAATGCGGGCCTCATCGAACGTGAGGTCAACGCGTTCATCCAGCAGCAGTTGCGCACCGAAATCGGCATCGGGTCCCAGGTCGACATCAGGGCCGAGTTCCTGAACCGGATCGATCAGCTGCTCGGACGGCCGGGAGACGTCAACGCCCTCGATACCATCTTCAACGACTTCGGAAGCTCGCTGCAGGCGCTTGTCGCGAGCCCGGACCAGTTCGGCGCACGCAGCGACGTCGTTTCATCGGCGATCGCCATCACGCAGCAGCTCAACCGGCTGTCGTCCGAGATCCAGGACATGCGCCAGCAGACCGAGGTCGGACTGGCCGATGCCGTCGACCGGGCCAACAACGCCCTGCAGCAGATCGCGCGCATCAACAGCCAGATCCAGGACGGATTCGAGTCGTCGCCCGGCATTGCCGATCTCCAGGACGAGCGCGACCGCTACATCGACGAGCTGTCCAAGCTCATGGATATCCAGGTCGCTGAATCGGACAGGGGCGCGGTGCGGGTCTATACCGGCGGGGGCAACCTGCTTGTCGACACCGAAGCGGCAACCCTGTTCTTCGATGCCAGAACGTCGATCGACGCCACGGCACAATACAGCCTCAACGAGGACGAACGGGCCGTCGGCACCCTGCGCATGGTCACGCTGGGGGGCACGCAGCTCGACCTGTTCCGGCATGGAGCGATCAATTCCGGCGAGATTGCCGCCTATCGCGAATTGCGCGACACCACTCTGGTCCAGGCGCAGGCCCAGCTCGACGAGCTTGCGCATGGTCTCGCGTTGTCCCTGTCGACCAAGGTCAACACCGGCACCGCGGCGACAGTCGGCGCCCAGAACGGGTTCGATCTGGACATCGCCGGATTGCTGGCCGGCAACGAGATCTCGGTCAGCTACACCCAGACGCCGCCCGGTACCCAGCAGACGGTGACATTCATCAGGGTGGACGATGCGTCGACGCTGCCGCTGTCCGACGATGTCACGGCCAATCCGAACGACCGGGTCGTGGGGATCGATTTCAGCGGCGGGTTTGTCGGCGCGGTCGCGGAGATCGATGCCGCGCTCGGCGGCAGCATTTCGGTCTCGTCGCCATCGGCCGACACCATCAGGATTCTGGACGACGGTGTGGCCGGGACTGTCTCGATTGACTCGGTCAGCGCTCGAATCACGTCGACTGCCCTGCAGGACGACGGTCTGCAGATCCCGCTGTTTCAGGACCTCAACGGGACCTACAACACGTATAGCGGCTCTCTTGACGGTGCGACCCAGAAGCTTGGCTTCGCCCAGCGGATCGCGGTGAACCACCAGGTTGTCTCCGACAATTCGCTCCTGGTCCTCAGCTCGACGAGTCCGGCCACCGGCGCGTCCGATCCGGCCAGGCCGCAGGAGATCTATGCCCGGTTTGCCGAAACGCCATTCACATTCTCGCCTGCGAGCGGCATCGGCGGAAGCGGGTCGCCCTACAGCGGCAGCATCAGCGATTTCGCCAACCGCGTGATCAACTTCCAGTCGCAGCAGGCGGCCAATGCCGAGCGCGAACAGGCCGGCCAGACCATCGTGATCGATGCGCTGCAGACGCGTTTCGAGGCGGACACAAAGGTCGACGTGGATGCGGAAATGTCGCGGCTTATCGAACTGCAGAATGCCTATGCGGCTAACGCCCGTGTCATGAGCGTTGTCGCGGATCTGCTTGAACTCCTGGTGAACATCTAGGTCGACCGGCAATGGCGCCGCGTCCGGATGTTCGGAACTGAAAGACGGAACAAAGACGGATGATCAATACGTCACTGCCCCTGGCATCCGGCCTCTCGCGCGATCTCCTCGAGCTCAGGGCGCGGACCGAAGACCTGAACCGTCAGCTTTCGACAGGCCTTAAATCGGAAACCTACGCGGGTCTCGGCTCAGACCGGGCGAAGTCGCTCTCAATCCGCCAGAGCCTGTCCGCCATCGAGGGGTTCCAGTCCGGCATCGATCTCGCTGTTCTTCGGATCAACTCCATGAGCACGAACCTGGAGCGGTTGCGCGACATTGCGGCGGAAACCCGGACGGACTCGCTCCTGAGCGAGTTCAACCCCGTAAACGGCACCCAGAGCGACCTGCAGGTCAGTGCGGCAACCAGTCTCAATGAGACCATCGCGCTGCTGAACTTCGAAATCGGCGGCCACTATTTCTTCTCGGGCCGGACCGGTGATACCAAACCTGTCGTTTCCGACGATGTCCTGCTGAACGGTACCGGCACACAGGCCGGCCTGACGCAGGTGATCGACGAACGCCGCCAGGCGGATCTCGGCGCGGACGGGCGCGGACGTCTGCAGATTCCGGCTCCGGTCGGTGCGGTGGTCAGCTTCAACGAAGATGTCGCCGGCTCGCCGTTCGGCTTCAAGATCGCATCCGTCACAAGTTCCCTGACCGGCACGACGGTCAACGGACCGACCGGTGCGCCGCAGAATGTCGACGTCACGTTTTCCGCCACCCTGCCGCAGGACGGCGAAACGATCACGGTCGTTCTCGACCTTCCGGACGGCACGCAGACCGAAGTGACGCTGACGGCGAGAAACAACGGGCCGATCGGGCCGGGCGAGTTCGGTGCGGCCGGCAACGAGCTGACGACCGCCTCGAATTTCCAGGCTGCGCTCGTTGCCCAGATCGAGGAACAGGCCGCGACGTCGCTGCGTTCGGCTTCGGCGGCCGAGGCGGCCGACAACTTTTTCGACTATGACTCGACGACCGCGCCTCAACGGGTGGGCGGGCCGCCATACGACACGGCAACAACGCTGGTGGACGGCACTGCGGCCGATACGGTGTTCTGGTACCAGGGCGATACCGGCCCCGGGGAGGCGCGCGATACCGCCGTCGTTCAGGCCGACGTTTCGCTTTCGATCACCTATGGCGCACGGGCCAACGAATCTCAGCTCTCGACGCTGGTCAAGAATCTGGCACTGCTCGCCTCTGAAGAATTCGATCCCACCGACACCAATACCAACGAACGCTACCGCCAGTTGCGCGACCGGGCAGGGGAGGCATTGGGCTATCTCGACGGCGCACCCTCGGTGGAGGACATGATCGGCGAACTGGGCTTCAAGATGAACGCGCTGAACAACACGTCGGAACGCCATGACGCGGCGAAGAACGTGGCGCTGACGTTCCAGGCCGAGATCGAGCAGGCCGACGTTTACGAAGTGACTGCGCAGCTGCTGCAACTCGAGACCCAGCTCGAAGCCAGTTACCGTGTGACCTCGATCCTGGCCAACCTGAGCCTGGTCAACTTCCTCTGACGGAGATCATCTGACACAGAGCCGCCTGACCGTGGGCCGACTCATCGTCGGCACAAACAAAAACGGCGCATCTTCGGATGCGCCGTTCGGCATTTCTGATTGTGGCTGACTGTCAGGCCTGTCCGCGCAGCCCGGCGGCGATATTCTGGTTGATCGTGATCAGCGGCCCGAGCTTCTCGGGCGCCGGCTCGACGAGTGCCTCCGCGGTGCGTCCGAGAATGAACACGCCGATCGAACCGATGTTGTTCTTCACGTCCTGGGGAAGCGGATTCTCTTCCCGGGCGACCGAGGAAACGAACACGGTCCAGAGCTTGCTGTTGAAGTTCAGTGCCCTGCGCACGGCCGTACGGTCGTCCGTCCAGTTGTCTCTGATGCTCTGAAGTTCGGACGCCGCCTTGATCAGGAGCGAAGCCTCGCGCTCCCGCGAATTCTCGGTAATTTTGGCAGTCTCGTTATACGCCTGTGCCGCATTCTGCATGATCCAGTAGTTTCCTCTCGTAGTCGATCAATGCCCTTGTATCCTTCAAAGCTTTATAGAAAGAACCGGTTAATATGTGGTTATTTATCGCCTCCAAATAGGGCATTGTGCTCGGCGCGGCATCCGACAAGTCCTTGATTAACTTGAAATAAATATCGTGATGCTCGCGCGGGTCATCGGAGAGGTACATGGTCTGGACGGTGAGGTAGACGCGCTTGGCCGGCGTGTCGGCATTCTCGGGCATGAGGATGTCTTTTTCCCTCAGGATCGGCGTAGAGCCGTCTATGAACAGCCTGGCGCGCTGATTGCCGTTCGTAATCATGGTCTCGCCGAGAATGAACCGTTCGCCCGGTTTGAGTTCCACTTTGAGCGCCATGGCTGTGCCTTGTCTGAAAGAATTGTGACCCGCGATTCGCCGCGGATTATATCAGATCAGGGGAAGGGGCAGGGGCAAGCCGGACAGGGTCCGGAAAAGAAAAAGGGGGGAGAACCCCGCCTTTTCCGGATTTGTTGGCTTTCGAAGCCTGACGATTACCGCAGCAGCTGCAGCACGTTCTGGTCGCCCCGGGCCGCGAGGCTCAGCGAACTCGACGAGAGGGACTGACGGGTCTGCAGAGCAAGCAGGTTTGCTGCTTCCTCGTTGGAGTCAGCCAGCGTCAGATTGGCAGCACCGGTTTCCAGCGTGTTGATCAGGTTCTTGGTGAAGTCCTGGCGAATCTGAACAACAGACAGGTTCGAACCGAAGGTCGCGGCCTGTGTCTGCAGAGACGTGATCGCCGTGTCCAGCTGGGCCAGCGTGGAGTTGATGTTACTGTCCGTCTGGAACGAATCCGTCGCCGCAGCAGAAATGCCGAGACCGGTCGAGTCGAAGTTCACACCCGCAATCGACAGCGAGCTCGAACCGTCCTCGTTGAAGATAACCGTCAGGTTATCGCCGGCGAGAAGGTTGTTACCGTTGAAGCTTGCATCAGCAGCCAGCTGGTCGATCTGGGTCAGCAGGTTGTTGAATTCGGCCTCGGCCGCTGCCCGTGTCACGTTGTTGGTCGTGGTAGGCGAGAACGACGCCGGCGTGATGCCAAAGGCGCTCGCGAGCGGCGTGTTTGTCCCATCGGTGAGCGTGAAGCTCGTCGTGGTGTCCGACGCGGCGATCGTGAGGAAGCCGTTGGAGTCGACCGAAGACGTGATGCCGGTGATGGCCTCAAGCTGCGTGTCGAGTTCGGTGAGCGTATTGATCTCGCCGTTGCCCGTGCCGAAGGTCAGCGTGGTGGTCGTACCGCCAACGACGATCGAGAACGTGTCGTCATCGGCAACGATGCCGTTGTTGACCAGAGACGCAGCGGTCGGGTTGACCGTGACCGCATCCGACGCAAAGCCGAAGACCGCCCCCGTGTTGCCGGTGATGGAAATCGCATCGGAATTGCTCGTTGCCGTCAGCGTGATGTCGCCTGTGGAGCCGACCGTCACCGTCGATGAACCGGCCACCGTGCTCGTGGTGAGCGCAGTCTGCAGTTCAGCGATCGTGCTGACCTCGTTGGCGCCATCATTGGTGCCGAACGTGATGGTCGTGGCTGCATTCGAACCGATCTGAATGGTCAGGGTTTCGCCTTGAGCAATACCCTGGCTCAACAGATTGGTCGGAGACTGCAACGTCGTTGCGAGACCAAGCGTCGCCGCGGCCGCGCCACCGAACTGGAACGTGGTATCCGCATCGGCTGCAGTGACCTGCAGAGCGTTCGTACCGCCGTCGGTTACAGTACCGACGCCAAGCTGGGCTTCAATCAGGCCAGCGAGACCCGAGCCGGAGTTGGTGTCTGCACCAACTGCCGTACCGATGGTGATCGTGACAGCCGCACCGCCGTCTACCGAGATCGTCAGATCCTGGTTGGCACCACCGAGCGAGAGGTCGGTGTTGAGGTCGGTCGAATTGAACACGCCGGTAACCGAACCCGTCAGGGCGGCCGCCGTGTCGCCTGTCAGACCGGCAGTGGTCGACGTGGTTGCCGCGACGTCGCTGATCGAGACACCGATCGTGCCGGTGGTCGAAGCAGCCGTCGTGACTGCACTTGCGGCCTGCAGAGCGTTACGGGCGGAGGCCTGAGCGGCTTCCACGAGGTCCGTAATCGCCTGAATGCCGTCATCGGCAGCTTCAACGGTCTGAATCGCCAGGCCGACGGAGTCGAGCAGACGGTTCAGGTCGCCTGCGCGGCTGTTCAGCGAAGACGAGGTGAAGAACGCCGACGGATCGTCCAGCGCGCTGTTGACGCGCAGGCCGGTGGCCAGTCGGGTCTGGGTTTCTTCGAGCAGGGTGGATGTGTTCTGCAGAGAGAGCAGATTGGTACGCACCGCGCTTGAAAGTGTTACATCAGCCATAGTTTGGTTTCCCCTTCTAGGAAATTACTCACGGTTATATCCGCCCCTCCTGGGCCGAACCGGGGGGATGATGCCTGATGCACCCTAATGGCCGGTTAATTTTGGGGGTGAAATCTGAACTGGTTAACGCGTGGTTTCGCGGCCGGCACACGATCGGCGTTAACTTTGAAACTTCCGGCGTTTCAATCGGGTAGGGAACTCTGCGGTGATGTGGTGTGAGCGGTTGATCGCGTCCTGAGTAACCTTAATGCCGGCCCCTTGGCTGAGGGCCGGCATCCGGGTCGAAAACCTGTCTCCGGTCGCTCAATCTGGTGTGCGCAACCAATTGTCCGGATTTCTGCGGTGCTTACAGCGAACGATCGAGAGCTATGGCGCTTGGCTGGTCGCTCTTGACCTGGCCGACCGTGGCATCCTGGCTGTAACACGTCGGGCCGCCATTGGCGCGCTGCGCAACGGAATGGATCACGTCCACCAGACCCTGACTCACAGCCTTCGCACCTTCGATTGCGCTCAGGTTGGTGTCGATGACCTTGCCGAAGTTGCGGAAGGCCTGGCCCAGCTTTTCCGTCTGATCCGGCATTTTTGACTTGATGAAGGCGGAATTCTCCCGGAACGCGGTGAAATGCTGCAGGAACGTCCGCGTCAGCTCGAGTTTGTCCCTCTGCAGCGCCATCACCTCGCGCGCTCTGCTTGATTTCAGTAGATCGGTCTCCTGCTGCATGAGATCACTCATGCGCGCGGCGACCTCCTGGAGGTGGCTGCAGAGCTCAACTGCCTCGTCCAGCGTTTCGATGTGAGCGACTTGCGAAACTTGTCTTTGCGTATTCATTGGTTTCCTGCTTCCTGTGCTTTCAAGATTTCACCGTAAACCTGATCTGCTATACCGACGCCGCCGTTCCTGGCGAAGTTCTGGGCATACTCCTGGGACATCATCGAGCGGTAGATCTTCTCCGCATGGCCGCCGCCGAACGGTCCGTCGGTCTCAATGCCGGAGAACATCTGCTCGATGAAGCCGTTCAGGAAGACCGCTTCGAACTCCTGCGCAGCTTCGCGCGCCTTGTCCTTGCCTTGTGCACCGGACTTGTCGGTGGCCCGCGCTTCGGCGACCAGTGACTGAAGGCGATCGACTGAAATCGGCGCGGAGAGTGAGGTGAGGGCGTCCATCACATCACCTCGATATCGGCCTGCAGCGCGCCGGCCGCCTTGATCGACTGCAAAATGGCGATCATGTCTCGCGGACCGACACCCAATGCGTTCAGTCCATCGACCAGTTGCTTGAGATCGACGCTCGTGTCGAGGATGCCGAGCTTGTTGCCGTTCTCGTCATCGACAGAGACCTGCGACCGCGGCACCACGACGGTCGCGCCCTGGTCTGCGAACGGCAGGGCCTGGCTGACCTGGGGTGTCTCGGTAACGGTCACGGTGAGGTTGCCCTGCGCGATCGCCACCTCACTGACCCGGACGTTCGACCCCATCACGATGATGCCCGAGTGCTCGTCAATCACGACTTTAGCCGACTGGTCCGGTGTAATGCGCAATTGCTCTACATCGGTGAGCAGGGCGACGAGCGTTGTCTTCACCCCGCTTGGCACACCGAACTGAACCGTTGCCGGATCCCGGACGAAAGCGGTCTGCGAACCGATGAATGCGTTGATCGCCTGTGCGATGCGCTGTGCGGTCGTCAGGTCCGGATTGTGCAGGGACAGCCGGACGGAGTTCATGCTGGCGAAATCGAACTTGATCTCGCGTTCGACCAGCGCCCCATTGGCAATTCTGCCGACAGTCGGCACGCCGCGCGTGATCGTGGCCGCTTCGCCTTGTGCTTCAAATCCGCCGACTGCGATCGGTCCCTGTGCGACGGCGTAAACCTCGCCATCCGCGCCGACGAGGGGCGTCACGAGAAGCGTGCCGCCCTGCAGGCTGCTGGCGTTGCCGAGCGATGAAATCGTCACGTCGATCCGGGTTCCCTGCGCGGAAAACGGCGGCAGGTTCGCCGTTACCATGACCGCTGCGACGTTGTCGGTCCGTAGCGTCTCGCCTCGCGTATTCACGCCGAGACGCTCCAGCATGGCTGTGAGGCTCTGCCGGGTGAACGGCGAGTTGCCGAGGGAATCGCCTGTTCCCTTCAGACCAACCACGAGGCCATATCCCACCAACTGGTTTTCGCGAATCCCCTCGATGCTGACGAGGTCCTTGATCCGGGAGTTTGCCCAGGCGGCTTCGATGAGTGTCGTGGTAATGCAGATCAGGGCGAGCAAGATGCCTGCGACGACATGGATCAGGGATCTGTTCGGAGACCTTGCGGGTGCGAAAGAGACAACGGTCATGACTGGCCGGTTCCTGTTGGGTTGCATTGCATGGAATTACCAAAAGCGAACTTCGTGCCAACTCTCGGAACGGTGCGCAAATTCTCTAACTGTCTGAAAATATGAAGTTTTCCGATTCCTTGGTGAGTTGTTCGCAGCCTGCCTCCATGCAGGAACTGCCGCCAGCCCGGCAATTTTTGCCATGGTTAACGAGTTCTTAACGGCTGGCGCGCCAAGGTCGGGGCGGGAATTGGGAATCGACCGGCCGATGGGCCGCGACGACAGCAATACGGAACGCTCCACGATGCGCATAAACCGTACTGAGAGAACCGCCTCCGCAGCAGGCGCAAGGGCCACGAAATCGGCGAATTCGCCCAGCGGCTCGTTTCGCCTGGACGGCGCCAACGATCCCCGCCAGGCCCAGTCTGCCGGCGGCCCGCGCGCCGTTGCCGCGGTCGATGGACTTTTGTCTTTGCAGGAGGTTCCAGATGCCTCGGCTCGCAGACGCCGGGCCATCAAGAGAGGCGAGGACCTTCTCGATGTGCTGGACGACATCAAGCTCGGTCTGCTGGCCGGCATGATCCCCCTGCCGAAGGTCAGGCAATTGATCGTTACCGTAGAGAATCAGCGCGACGAAGTTTCCGATCCGGATCTTGCTCGCGTCCTCGACGAGATCGAACTGCGCGCGCGAGTGGAGCTTGCGAAACTTGGCAAGACCGCCGCCTGAGCATCTTTCAGGCCAGATTGATTTTATAATTCTGTCATAAAATCATATTATTAGCTCCGAAACCTAAGAGATCGAAGGATCAGGTTCACAAACTTTTCATGACGCCAATCCGGTGTTGTGTAACCCGCACCCTATCGATATATTCCGGCCCGAAAATTGGTTTAGGCAACGAGGTCCATCGCAATGGATGTTGATCTGGAAGACTACACACCAAGCGACGACGAACCCTTTATGAATGATCGCCAGCGGGAGTACTTTCGTCAGAAGCTCATGCGCTGGAAGGATGAAATCGTCAGGGAGAGCAAGGAGACCCTGCAGCACCTCCAGGACGAAAACGGACATCTGCCCGACCTGGCCGATCGAGCCTCCACGGAAACTGAACGGTCTCTCGAACTTCGTACCCGCGACCGTCAAAGAAAACTGATTTCAAAGATCGACGCCGCTTTGAGGCGCATCGACGAAGGTACTTACGGCTATTGCGAAGACACCGGCGAGCCAATCAGCCTCAAACGGCTGGACGCGCGCCCGATAGCGACTCTGAGCATTGAGGCGCAGGAACGTCACGAGAAGCGGGAGCGCGTCTACCGGGACGATTAAAGGCGCGCGATACGCCCGTTGAAATGAACAACGCGGCCCTGACGGGGCCGCGTTTTTCGTTGTGGGACCGGCTGACATTCGCCGGCAGGATTTTGCGGGAAGTCCTCAATCAGAACGGTAACAGGACATCGAGCACCTGCTGGCCGTAGCGCGGTTGCTGAACATCCGTGATTTGTCCGCGGCCGCCGTAAGAGATCCGGGCTTCCGCGATCTTTTCGCTGCTGATCTCGTTTGTACTCGTGATGTCTTCCGGGCGCACGATGCCGGCGACAATCAGCTCTCTGACTTCGAAGTTGACCCGAATTTCCTGCCTGCCCTCGATCACCAGGTTGCCGTTCGGAAGCACCTGCACGACCACCGCAGCGACCGTGGTCTCCAGTTCTTCCGCGCGATCCACCGTTCCGGTGCCCCGTGAAGAAGCCTGGCTGTCCAGATCAACGAGGTTGTTCGGATTGGCACTGCTCGAAAGCAGCTTTGACACTTCGTTCGCGATGCCGGCCAGTTGATCGATGCCCAGATCCTCGGAATTCGCTCTGCTTCGTGCTGTCGTGTTTTCCAGTTCCGCCTTGTCGTCGATGGTCACGCGCACCGTCAGAATGTCGCCGACATGAGCAGCACGCTGATCCTTGAAGAAGCCCCGCGCACCCGAGCGCCATAGGGAGTTCGGCTGATGGATGTACGCTACCGGTTGCGGCATGGGCAGCCTCACAGGACGGTAACCGGCCTTATCGGTCGGGCTTTCAATTGCCGAAAGAGCGGGTGCACGCCCGACATCCGCGAGGCGGTCGACCGCGGCGCAGGACGCCAGACCGCTGAGGCCGGCAATTGCGGTGCATTTTACGAGCGTTTTCAGTTTTTTGAGCGACATTGGTTCATTCGTTCCTTGGTTGAACTCGACTCACTTCGGATCTGGTTGTTCAGCGCCGCGCCAGCGTCGCGGTTTTGCGGGGTGTTGCCATGACCGCCCGGACCATTTCCGGGCCAATGACCTCCGCCTCGATCATCTTGCGGGACCGCAGGTTCATGACCATGATCGTGTCGCCGCGCGAACCGTGCTGGATGGCACGGCCTCTGGTTGAAAGGTTCAATCCTGGAACCTTGTAAACTATTGTTACAGTTGTGCTTTTCTTCACCATCCGAACTTGCCGGATATCTCGTTTGCGTATCGGGACACCCGCCTTCAGCGTCCGGGTCGCCGCATGACCGATGATCGAATCGGAATTCAGAATGACCGACGCGTTGATCCGGGCTTTGGAAAGCCTGCGCAACTCGATGTCGCTACGCGAAATCCGGTGGCCCCGCTCAATGGTGTTCTTGAGGACCGGTGTTTCGACCACTTCCGTCAGTCTTCCGCCGTAACGTCGCTTTGGGGCGCCCGGCGCCCGGACGAGCGCCACGAAACGTTTCGTACGATCGTTGAAGTTGACCTGCAGCACCTCGATTGGAGCGGTTACCTGCTCCGAGACGGTCAGGGGTGCGGTTCTGCGATCAAACGTCAATGCGACTTCGCTTGCCGAGGGAATCGCCTCGCTACTTTCGAGATGGGTTTTGATCGCGTCCTCGATTTCGGCGAGCGGGATAACGCGTCCGGCCCGATTGATTATGACTTCCGCGACGCCGATTGCATTGCGCCAGCGCAGTCCGTGATTTCGCAACGCGTAGGCGACGCGCGTGGGAGTCAGGACACCGACTTTGCCGGGTGCGGGAGACCGGAAGATTGCGATGTCCGCTGCCCGTCCAGCGTTCTCGAACATGTCGCCGATGCGAATGACATCGTCGGTCACGCTTATGGTGCTGCGCAGTCGCAACTCCGACGCGGCTGCCTTGCCTGCTCCTGCCAGCGGAATTGAGACGGTGAGTGCGACGGCGAGGGTCAGGAACCTGAAGGCCGTATTGAATGAAGTGATCATTTATCCAGCTCCTAACGCAGGTTGCTCGTTGCCCGCAGCATCTCGTCGGCGGCGGAGATGACCTTGGCGTTCATCTCGTAGGCCCGTTGTGCGGTTATGAGATCGGAAATCTCGCTGACGGCGTTGACGTTGGATCCTTCGAGCAGTCCCTGCACAACGTCGCCGAAACCGGTTGAATTGGGATTGCCGGTGGTGGCCGTGCCGCTTGCCGGGGTCTCGAGGAACAGACTGTCACCGATCGCCTCGAGACCGGCTGGGTTGATAAATCGCGCCAGCTCAAGCTGACCGACAATCTGTGACGTGGTTTCGGTTCCGACGAACACCTCGACCTGACCTTGCGAGTTGATCGAAATCTGCCGTGAGTTGTCCGGAACGGTAATTCCCGGCTGCACCTGATAGCCGTCCTGAGTGACGATCAGCCCGTTGGCGTCGAGGCTGAAGGCGCCGGAGCGTGTGTAGGCTGTTCTGCCGTCCGGCAGTTGTACCTGGAACATGCCTTCGCCCCTGATAGCGATATCGAGCGGCTTCTCGGTGGTGGTCATTTCACCCTGGCCCATGATCCTGTATGTGGACGCCGTCTTGACGCCCAATCCGATCTGGATGCCCGACGGCACGGTCGTGCCGGAGTCGGATGACTCTGATCCGACACGCCTCAGGTTCTGGTAGAGCAAGTCCTGAAACTCGGCGCGCTGGCGCTTGTAGCCCGTCGTCCGGAGGTTCGCGATGTTGTTCGATATCACTTCGACGTTGAGCTGCTGTGCCATCATGCCGGTCGCGGCGATGTTCAGTGCTTTCATTTTCTCAACCTCTTCTCTGGTGCGATCGCGCTACTGAGGCGTCAAGCCTGCAGGCGACCAAGTGTTTCTATGGCCCGCTGGCGAAGTTCGCCGGTGTTATCCAGCAACCGCGACGTGCTCATGTAGGCGCGCGACGTTTCGATCATTCGTGTCATTTCCATCACGGGATGGACGTTTGACTTTTCAACAAAGCCTTGCATTACGCGGGATGTCTCGGCGGGCAGGGGGTCTGCTTCGGACCTATACAGATTGTTGCCTTCCGGGGTCAGAAGGTTCTGGTCGTCGAACCTGACCACCCGCAGGCGGTTGTTGTTTCCATTGTTCGTCGTGAGCGTGCCGTCGGCGCCAATCGTGATTTCAGTGTCGTCTGCTGTCAGCGTAACCTCGCCACCGGTCCCAAGGACGGGATGCCCGTCCGAGGTAACGAGCCTTCCGTCCGGATCGATTTTCAAATGACCGTTGCGTGTGAACCGTTCGCCGTTGTCGGTCTGCACGACCAGCCAGCCGTCGCCATTGATTGCCACGTCGAGGGGGTTGCCGGTCTGTGTTACCGTGCCTTCGCCAAAGTCCCGGACCTGGCCCGCGTCGAGAACACTGGAGACCATCCTGTTCGAGCCGGTCACGCCGTCCACCTCGGCGACCGGCATGACGAATTCCTCGAACCTGAGCGAACCACCCTTGAAACCCGCGGTTTCCATGTTCGCGAGATTGTTGGCGACCACATCCATCTGCCGCCGTAGCGTCATCTGCCTTGCCAGGTTTACGAGGATGGCGTTTTCCATGGTTGACCGACTGTTAATCTCTGTTTCGTTTTGCGTGTCCCGGCCGGTCCGATTAACGAATGAGAAACTCATCCTGATGGCCGGGCAGCGGGCTTGCCTTTCGACTGTGCAGATTGCGTGCCATTTTAAAAATATAAATAAATCAAATGGTTATGTGATTCACGCTCTTGCAGGCGATTGCCGCCGGTAGGCCTTGCTGGGCAATTTCTGCCGGGTTCGGCAAAATCACGCCGGCAACGCTTCGTTAACCCTTTTCTCTTTAGATTTACGCGTATGTGCGGGGCCGGGCTGAGCGGCACGCGTCAATGAAACGGAGCCGGGTGGCGGCTCCAGGGGCAAAACGGGTGGCTGGATGAGCGACGACGCCGAAAGTCAGGAAGCCGAGGCTTCGGGCGAGGAAGAGGCAACCAAGTCGAAAAAGCTGAGCGGCAAGGTGCTTGTGCTGTACATCCTGCTTCCGGCGCTGGTGCTTCTGGGCGGCGGCGGGTTCGCTGCGATGACGTTTCTGGGCGGCGATGAAGAGGAGGTCGTCGCAGAAGACGGACAGGTCGAAAAGAAGGCCGTCTTCTATGACCTGCCGGAGATTCTGGTCAATCTCAGTCAGCGCGAAAAGAAAGCACAGTTTCTCAAGATCAAGGTCTCTCTCGAGGTTTCCGACAAGGCGGTCTCGCATGCGTTGCAGCCGGTGCTGCCGAGGATCCTCGACACGTTCCAGGTCTATCTCCGCGAGCTCCGCTCGGATGACATCGAGGGGTCCGCCGGCGTCTATCGGCTCAAGGAGGAGCTGCTGCGCCGCGTGAACCTTGCAATCAAGCCGCGGAAGGTTGACCGGGTCCTGTTCAAGGAAATCATCGTCCAGTAGTTCGCGGAAAGATCATGGTCGACGACAATACAGAAAATGGCGAGCCGGGCGGCGACGATCAGCTGGCCGACGATTGGGCGGCGATGCTCGGTGAGGACGGCGGCGAAGGCGGCGGCGGCGAAGGCGAAGGCGGGGGCATGGACGATGCCCTAGCCGAGGAATGGGCCGCCATGCTCGAAGGCGGCGACGGCGGTGGCGGTGGCGGCGAGGACGCCGATCTCGGCGCGTCTGATGACGAGATGGCGGAGCGCTGGGCCGCTATGATCGGCGACGGCGATGAAGACGGTTTCTCGCGATCCGGTGCCGAACGCATTCTCAACCAGGACGAAATCGACAGCCTGCTCGGATTCAGCCTCGACGACGAACTCGACGCCGAGGGCGGCATCCAGGCGATCATCAACTCGACGCTTGTTTCCTATGAGCGTCTGCCGATGCTGGAGATCGTGTTTGACAGGCTGGTTCGCCTGATGACCACGAGTCTGCGCAACTTCACGTCCGACAATGTCGAGGTCAGCATCGACGGCATTACGTCGATCCGGTTTGGCGATTACCTGAACTCGATTCCGCTGCCGGCCATCCTTTCGGTCTTCAAGGCGAAGGAGTGGGACAACTACGGCCTGATCACCGTCGACTCCAACCTGATCTACTCGATCGTCGACGTTCTGCTCGGCGGTCGCCATACGCAAGGCAAGAGACGGATCGAGGGCCGGCCGTATACGACGATCGAGACCGGTCTGGTCGAGCGCATGATCGAGGTCGTGCTGGCGGATGCGCAGTCGGCGTTCGAGCCGCTGTCCCCGGTCGTGTTCGAGCTGGATCGCATCGAGACCAATCCGAGATTCACGGCAATTACACGGCCGGCCAATGCCGCGATCATCGTGCGACTGCGGATCGACATGGAAGACCGCGGCGGCAAGATCGAGATGCTGCTGCCCTATGCGACGCTCGAGCCGATACGCGAACTGCTGCTGCAGATGTTCATGGGCGAGAAATTCGGCCGCGACGGAATCTGGGAGTCGCACCTTGCCAGTGAATTGTGGTCGACGCGGGTGCAGATCGACGCCGTGCTCGACGAACAGCAAATCCCGTTGCGCGAGGCCATGAATCTCGAAGTCGGCCAGACGTTGATGCTGAACTGTACGACGCAGGGACCGATCGACATGCGGTGCGGCGGCGTTTCCCTTCTCAAAGGGCGGATGGGCAGGGTGGGCCACCATATTGCGGTGCAGATCCTGCGCGGTATCCAGCCGAAAAAGCCTGATGCCGACGGGCATCTGCTGAACTTCGATGACACCAGACGCGAGGTGGCGTGATGACATTGCCGATCGGACTGATACTCGATGTGCTGCTGGCACTCCTGCTTGTGGCAACGCTGACCTACTGTCTGGTTCTGAGCCGCAAGCTGGACTATCTGCGCAGCGGACAGGGCGAGCTTCGGCAGATCATCGACGAACTGGGCATGGCGACCGAGAATGCCGAGCGCGCGATCCGCGGACTGCGGGCGACGGCGGACGAGACCGATGTTCGCCTGTCCGACAAGCTGGCCCGCGCCCGTACGCTGATCGACGAACTGACCGCCATTGCCAGGGCGGGGGACCGGCAGCCCGGCACCCGGAATGACCAGCGGGCCGCAAGACATGCTCCGCCGCCGTTGAGGAAGGCCGGCTGATGCCGGATCGTAACGCATCCGGCTCTTTGCGCCTGCGTCCGGCCAGTGCGCCGCTGCTGACGGCGGTGGCCTGTGCGATGGGCGCGTTCCTGGCTCTGAAACTGGGGCACATCGTGTTCAAGCCCGACCCGGTGCCTTTCACCATCGGGCAGGCGATCGCGCAGGAAGCCAAGTCCGACGCCGACACGCAGGCGGACTCCAAAAAAGCCGGGGCCGGGGATGACGCGCAGGCCAAACCCGAAGACGGCGCGAAGACTGCCGACGGCACCGCCGGCGATAAGGACGGCGAGAAAAAGCAGGCCGCCGACACGACGGGCGAAAAGGTGCCGGACGAAGTCCTCAACGGGAATACCACCAAGACCGAAGTCGACGTCATGCAGCGCCTGGCGGAACGCCGCCAGCAGCTGGAGGCGCGCGCGCAGAAGCTGGAATTGCGCGAAAAACTGCTCAAGGCGACGGAGAAGAAGCTGCAGGAGAAACTCGACGAGCTGAAGCAGCTCGAGGCGCGCATCGCCGCGGCGGTCGAGACCGAGAAGAAGGAACGCTCGGACGAATTCAAGGACCTTGTGGCGCTTTACGAGAACATGAAACCGAAGCAGGCGGCCACGATCTTCAACCGGCTCGACATGGACGTCCTGCTCAGCGTGGCGCAGAACATGAAGACCCGGAAAATGTCCGCCATCCTCGCGCAGATGAACACGGAAGTCGCCCAGCGCCTGACCGTGGAACTGGTCGCGCGGGTGTCCGGCGCAGGCGCGGCGGCGAAGGCCAACGAGCTGCCGGGCGTTGCGGAACGCAACCCGGGCTGAGGAATTTTTCGGCCAGACATTTCCGGGGCGCACAATTTTCATCGCATCATCGCGAATTCCTTAACAAGCTTTTAACCCGTCGCCGCTAAGCTTTTGCGATCTATGGATAAATTGCGATTCGGCCCGGGCCGGACGCCGGGGTGTCCAGCAAGGAAAGCAGGCGGTGAGCAAGCCGGTTTGGGATAGCGGAACGAAGCGCGCCGCGGGCAGGGGGATTGCCCGCAGGGCGGCACGTCTTGCCGTCCGGACGGCGGTCGGCCTGTGCATGCTCGCCACGGTCGCGGCCGGTGGGCCGCAAGCGCACGCGCAGCAGAAGACGGACCTCGTGTTCAGCGAGCAGGACGGCTATGCGCGCATGGTGTTTTCGTTCGCCAACCTGCCGAAATACAAGATCGAGGCCACCAACAGCGTCCTGGTGATCGCGTTCGACGAACCGATCGATGTCGGCGACGCGCTCAAGGAGCTCAAGGAACAGCAGTTCATCGTCGCCGGCCGGCTCGATCCGAACAGGACCACGCTGCGGTTCGCCCTGTCGCGCAGCCTTCGCGCTAACACAACGGAAGCCGGAGACCAGCTTTTCGTTGACCTGCTTCCGGAGACCTGGAAGGGGCCGCCGCCCAACCTGCCGGCCGAGGTGATCGCCGATCTCGCGGCGCGGGCCAAGAAGGCCGACGAGCTGGCGAACCGGAATGCCCGCCTGAAGGCCGCGGAGGACCGCAACCGCCGGGTCAATGTGCGGATCGGCGAGCATCCGACGTTTACCCGTTTGCAATTCGACTGGAGGGACCCGCCCAAGGCGAAGCTCTCACGGGTCGGCAACGTCATCACGCTGAATTTCGACAAGGTCGCCAAGCCGTTGATGGGCCGGCTGATGGCCGACCCGCCGAAGTTCGTCCGCAGCGCCGATTTCGAGAATGCGGACGATGGGCTGGTCATCACCCTGAGCGTTGACCCGGTCATGGACATCCGGGGCTTCCGCGAAGGCAACTCCTACATCCTCGATATCGCCGATCCGTTCGGGCTGTCCTATGCAAACGATCTGGCGAAAAAGCTCGGCTTCCCCGGAGCGGCGAAACCGTCGCGACGCGAGCCGGTAACGGAAATCAAGTCGGACCGGGACCCGCAGGTCGTCAAACCCGGCAAGAAATCCGACCGGGCGCCTATGGCGGCACCGGAGCCGCCTGCGGCGGCGGCGGACGCAAAGCCGGTCAAGAAACAGGCCGGGAAGACCCAGGACGCGAAGCCCGCCGCGAGCACCAAGGCCTCGCGCGAGCCCGCGGCGAAGACCGTCGCCCGGGTCGAACCGAAAACGGAAGATCCGCTCAGCCCCGGCTACGTTCCGCGCAAACCGGACCAGGGCGTGAAGCAGAGCGCGCGCGAAAACAAACTCGGCTTCGATGTGCCGACGGTCGTGATCAGCGAGAAACCGCTCGATCACAACGGGCTGGCGAGCACGCCGGACAAGCAGACGGCCACCCTTGCAACCGCATTGCCGGCCATGCCGAAAGGCGGCTCTGACGCGGCGCAGAAGCCTGGTACCGCCGCTGCTCCGAAAACGGAATCCCGGGTTTCAGCTGCTGCGCCCGGGAAGAAGGCGCCGGCCGCGATGGCGGGCAAGACGGCCGGCGGCAAGGTGCTGCACCGGTGGGAGTTTTCCAAGCCGGTGGCCGCTGCCATATTCGAGCGCGCCGACTATCTGTGGCTGCGGTTTGAAACGGATGAGCCGGTCGACGTGGCCGCTTTGCAGCAGGGGTCGCCGAGTCTGTTCGGCAAACCGATGGAGGTGGTGCTCGAAGGCAAGCGGTTCCATCGCGTGCCTCTGAAGACCGATCTGGTGATCACCGCGGCCGCTCATGGCAACGCCTGGTCAATCGGCCTCGACAAGAGCGGCCGGACGCGGGGCGAGGCCATCGCCCTGAAGAAGGGCGTGCGGTCCGACGGCCTGCTCAAGGTCACGGCCAATGCCAGCAATATCGGCTCGGTCAGCCGCGTGCAGGACCCGGTCGTGGGCGACCTGCTCTACGTCGTCTCCGCTTTCGGTCCGGGCACCATGCACAGCACGTCGCACGACTATGTCGAGTTCTCCACCTTGCCGTCGATGCACGGCATGGTCATCCAGCCGCATTCGGATGACCTCGCCGTACGTGTCGTCAGGGGGCGCCTCTTGATCACGCGGCGTGACGGTCTGACCCTGTCGAGCGGAAAGGACGGGCTGTCGTCCAAAAGGACGTTTGACCGCGCCGACAGCAAGTCTTTCGGCGGTATCGATTTCTTTCGCTGGTCGACCGGCGGTCCCGACGCGCTTCACGAACATATCGCGCAGCTTGAGCAGGGCATTGCCAGCCTGCCGGACTTCCAGGCGGTCGGTCTGCGCATGGAGCTGGCGCAGTATTATCTGGCGAAGTTCCTTGGCCCCGAGGCGCTCGGGCAGTTGCGGCTCGTGGCGGAAAGCGACCCCGACGTTGCCGCCCGGCCGATCTTCTATGCCATGCGGGCGATTGCACATGTCATGATGCATCGTCCGGAGGAGGCGAGAAAGGACATCTCGCGCCGGGGTGTCGGTTCGATGCCGCAGATGGTGCTCTGGACCGCCACGATGGAAGCACAGTCCGAAAACTGGCCCGTGGCCGCCGAGAAGTTCCGCGTCGCCGACACCGAAATCTCCAAATACCCGGAAGAGATGCAGATCGTCTTCCGGCTGCATTCGGCGACTGCCGCGGTGGAGACGAAAGACTGGGCCGGTGCAGACCTGCAGCTCAAGGCGATGCCGGTGCGGCTGCTCGTAGCGTCGCAGGAAGCCGAAACGCTCCTGCTCAACGGCCGGATGTTCGAGGGCCTCGGCCGCAACGACGAGGCTCTCGCCGCCTATGAAATGGCGATCGAAACCCGCGAACGCAAGGCTGAAGCCGCGGCGACGTTCTACAAGACCCGGCTTCAGCAGAGGCTGAACCGGATTGAAAAGGATGAGGCCATCCAGAAATACGAAATGGTCGCCATCATGTGGCGCGGCGACCGTCTCGAACTGAATACGCTCCAGAAGCTGGCCGAGCTATACGTTGACATCGGCAACTATCGCCGCAGCCTCGAGATCATGAAGACGGCGGTGGTGAATTTCCCCCGGTCGAAATATTCGGTCGATGTCCTCGACCGGATGAACATGGTCTACCGGGAGCTCTACCTCAACGGCAAGGCCGACCAGTTACCGCCGATCAAGGCGCTCAGCCTCTATTACGACTACCGGGAACTGACGCCGGTCGGGCGTCTCGGCGACGAGATGATCCGGAAGCTGTCGGACCGCCTGATCAAGGTGGATCTCCTGGACAAGGCCGCCGAGATCCTGGCCCACCAGGTCGACAAGCGCCTGACGGGGGCGGCCCGCGCACAGGTGGCGGCGAAACTCGCCACGGTCTACATGCTCGACCGCAAGCCGCAGAAGGCGCTGGAAATCATCCGGCGGACGCGGCAGGCCGTTCTGCCCCGCAAGCTCTTGCGCCAGAGGCGCATTCTGGAAGCCCGCGCCCTGTCGGAGCTTGGCCGCGACAAGCAGGCTGTCGACCTGCTGTCGAGTTTCGAAGGGCCCGACATCGACCGCGCCCGGGCCGAGGCCTACTGGAAGAACGAACGCTGGCTTGAGGCCGGCGAGTCGTTCGAGCGCATGCTCGCGCCGATCGAGAACAAGACGACAGCGCTCTCGGACGAGCAGCGCATCGACGTGATGAAGGGGGCGATCAGCTATTCGCTCTCGAACGACGCCATCGGGCTCGACCGCTTCAAGGAGAAATACGCCAAGCGCATGAGCGAGTCCAAGGACGCCAGGGCGTTCGAGGTGGTTACCGACGCGATCGACAGGCGGGGGGTCGACTTCGCCAATCTCGCCAGCGAGATCGCAGGCATCGACACGCTCGAGAAGTTCCTCACCGAGTTCCGCGAGTCGCTGGACTCGCTGGGGGATCTGAGCGGGGAAGGACAGACGAACAGTTGAGCGGTGCGGGGTTGGTTGGGTTGAGATGTGCTTCCTGAAGGTTGCGCACACGCAACTGCAAAACGTTGGGGCTGTTCCAATACATGTCCGGTTAGCGCTAGACTAGAGGTGCTATTCTGCGAGTGTTATGCGCGGTTTCAAGCCATTAAGTGCCTTGCATTCCACTGTGGGAATGAGCCCAATCTGACATCGGAGCATAGATTTGCACTATCCTGATCGCGACGGGAATAAGGTCGCCAAATAGATGGTTTTTGTAATGGCTTTTCAAGTTTTGTAGATTCAGTGGCTAAGTCCTCGCTAAACCTTGTCAAAGAAAGATTATTGATTCCTCCTCCCTCCAAAGGCCGGCGTCCAGTCAACTTCCATCCACACTGGTTATGATTCGGCTGGGTGGCACATAGTGAGCCACATCGGCCCAGCTTGAATTCAGGCTTGCTATACGAGCATCCAATTTGGCGTTGGATTTATCCCATTCATCGAACGCCCTTGGATCTTGATGTGCCAAAACTCAGCCGTCCTGAGATAGCAGACGCTTCCTATGACGGCCGACTACCCTCACCATACTTGCTGAGATGTTCGACTCCGACCTTTATTCGTCCGCGCACCCGCGTGGAAATGTGCGTACCAGAAAGCCGCTTTTCGTTCCTAACGGCCCATTTGTGTGCGCTAGCGAGCGTTTCTTTCCAAAACTCCCTGCCTGGATCTAGGCCAAGTATGAGCCTGTGTTCGTCCTCATCGAGTGTTCCAAATAGCCGCGGATAGCAGGCGAAATATTTCGGAGACAGGATGGCGGAGCGCAAATACCACTCCTGCGCCTTTTCTGAATACTCTTCGCGGTCGCCTTGAAGCAGAAACCACTCAGCATCCGGGAATATACCAAACAGGGTTTCACTGCCCATCAGCTCTGTAATCCTATTGTCCAACGCACTCAACTCCTCTTCTCTGTAACCTCCACTCACTCGTGCCACCTGACCGCGCGCCATTCCGTTCAGTCTTCTGTAGTGCTGCACCTTTCGCGTCAGGACGTGCACCAGCCAATCATTCCTGTCATCGGTGTTTTCAAAGCCGAGCGCTACATTCTCTGCCAATTCCAGCAACTCTTCGATCCGGCGTTTCAGACGTTTCATCACGTCGTATTCGCCCTTGTCAAAACACTCCAGCAGAGCGTTAGCCGCTGAAGACGCACAAATCGTATAGGCACTTGGCAGCGTCCTCGATCCGTGTAGTTCCTCTTTCGACAAGATGTCCTCGGCGTACCGGTACACGTCCATCCTTGAGAACAATCCAGCGTTCTTCGAAAGGTAGTTGACGACTCCCCAAGATGGCATATCGAAGAATCGCACGAGGAAGTCCTGTTCGCAGGAAATGACCGTGATTATGGTGTCAAGTCTTTGCTGCGTACGCTCGTCGGCGCCGTTCTCCTTGGCACGCGCTGCCGCCTCTTTTGCCCTTTCGAGATACCGCTGCGCATCACGGCAATGCTCAACCTCAAAGCACTCCGCCGCAGAATACCCGCTTGCGCCCGTCATTCCCAAGCCAGGCATCAATGCGTTTGCAATTCTCTTTAGCGTTTGAACCGACTCAAGCGTGTCATCGCCATTCTCCGTTCGCAACGCGTGCGGGAGGAAATAAAGGTGGCCCCCTTTCCAGATCGTTCCCTTCTCCACATAGTGATCGAGCAGTGTCTTTGCATGGTTCGTATCAAAGAAGAGCTTGCTTCCCCTACAAGCTTGCACGGCCATCTGAACTGTGAAGCCGGTGTCGAATATCGATAGCCGGTTGAACAGGTCTTCTCCGTCACCGATGCTTTCCGATACCAGATCAAAATAAGCCCTGTTCATGTAGCGAATGTCGCACTGCAGGAAGATGATGCGACTTCTGCCCAACGACTGGCTGAACGGCTTGCGAAGCGGCGTGATATCGCGTTTTTGCAGCGCATCGACGACTCGGTGATAATCGAGCGGTCGCGCTCGTCGCTCGATTTCGGTGATCCAGTCGCTCTGCGCTTTCTCTGCAGCAAACACGACCACCACGTCAGGTGCGTTTTCGCAGCCTAGCTTCTCCGAGTAGGAGTCGCCGTTCATGATGGACTCTATGAGCCCGGCCGTATATTCGGCATCACTTCTCAAGAAGTGTTCCCTGATTGCCAGGTCCGAAGCACCAATCGTCTTTAGAAAGATATGCCAGAACCGGAAATCAGTTTCGCCGTCGACCGCCCTGACGAACGACCAACTCAACGGAGTTGGTATCCACTTCTGGTCAAACCTGAATTCGCCGTTCAAGTGACTGAAGATCGAAGCTACGGCCGCGACCGAGTGCCCATCATCAAGCTCCACGACGTTCTTCCGGCTGCTTTTCAGAGCATTCTTTGTCTGAACGACAAGATCGTGTTCATGTGAGGGCAGCAGGGAAGGATCGCGGTGAAGGAGATGACTAATATCCGGACAGCGCGGGTAGTCAAATTGCCGCCACCCGCCCAACTGTGCAGCATCGGACACCGCCGACAGGGTCTTTGTGTAGTTGACCTCCAAATAATCCCGACCGGCTCTTTCGCTATCTGAGATGATGTTGTCGTTGTGAAGAATGAGCTTTCGGAATTTCCTAGATGTTGCGGCATACCGGTATTTGGCTTGCGCTTCGGCTATTTTGTAAATCCACCTGTCGGAACTGGTCAGTCCGGTATTGATGGATTGGAACGCACCCATCTCACGGAGCTTCTTTCGGCGCTCGATGAAAGCCTCGGCAAGCTCACGGTTGTTTTCGCAAATCGAGAACCCCACGGGCAGATCCGTCGGCAAGGTTGGTCTTGATCTCTGCTGCAGTTGCTTGCCCACCCTGGCGGAAACGGCCGCATTCATGCTGACATGACGGCCAATCAGTCGCGTTAGAAAAGCCTGCACGAAGTAGGCTTCGGCACTTTTGTCCTGCCACAGCGGACTTATATTTGTGCTCTGGCAGATCCTGTCGGCAAGACGGAAATCGACGACACATGAGGCGTTTTTGACCTCGTCCCAACGCTTTTCGACGTGCCCGTTCTTTGAACGCCACAACTCTTTAGCGGTCCTAAATGTCTGCTTCACTTGCTTCCCGAACGCCTTGTAATCCTTAGGCCGGTTTGCGAGCATCCAATCGTTCCGAATCTTGACGCTGTTGTTTCCGTCATACGTCACATCGATCATGATTGGGAACGAATAGCTGCCCGCCTCGCTCCGCTTCTTGTTGTAGAAGAGCTCACGCCTGTAGACGAGCAGCGGCCAGAACAGAAGAGAGTCCAACACCGAGTTCTTTATGAGAATCCCGTGCGTGCTCATAGAAATCAGAAATCCGCACAACTCGTTGACAATGCGAATGCTCTCTGTCGTTTGGACAGTCGGCGACCGCATTCGATCGAGATAGGACTGGAGCTTGTCCAGGTTTCCGGCCTCGCTCTGAATCCTCCCGAACCTCTCATCGACAAAGAACTCCAATGCGCTCGACACCGAGACTGCATTAAGATCCGAAAACAAGATCATCTGCGCAATGAGGTCGGCACCATCAGCCAGTGAGCATCGGTTCAAGGTGAGCGACTTTATTTGCTTCGTGGAATGATTCAGGTTGCGCGGCTTGGTAATCCAATCCAGCGAACTCCTAAATCCCCGTAGCACCTGCTTTGAAACGTTCACCCTCTCTCCAAGCTTGTCCAGGCAACATAAGTGCAATGTGGATATCGGCAGTTGCACTGCCGAGTGAGGCTTGTCGTGAAGCCCGAGGTTTTTGGTCTCGCGCTGGAAGGCCGAAGCAAGTCTTCCCAGAACGGCGGTTTCCTCCGGACTTACTTCCGGATCGGTCTGCGTTATCGCCCACGCAAGCGCGCCTAGCCGCTGGCCGACAATCCAGCTTGGATGAAAGTTCAGGTAGTACCTGGTGCGGGGCTTATGCCTTTGTTTCGATTTCTGCTTCAACGTTCCGCCTCCCATTCTTAGAGTCCGCGCTTGCAAGAGCTTCCAGTAGCGCGATCTTGCATCCGACAATAACCGAGAGAGAACTCTTGGCGTCATCGGAAATCAAAAAGCGATACCCATCCAATCGAATAGCGCTTGCACCGACCGGAAGATGTTCATCTTCTATGTAAACCACCGGCATTGCGGCGCTTGATTTCCAAACTGGAAACACTGCCTCTCCGGCTACGATGACAAGGTTGGTTCGAACGACGTCGGGGATGCCGACGTCAGCATTGGCGGCAGCCGCAAGCTGTAGTCTCTGCGACTCTTCCCACTCGTCGACACGATCATCAGAACGGTCGGGATCGACTTCCACCCGCTCTATGTCCTCGGCCGACAACGACTTGAAAGGGTCATCAGGCAATTGATTACGGGCAGGAAAATCGAGGATGCCGGCACTTCTGTTGACATTTGCGTCAGAGTGCTCGGGCTCGTGATGAGACGCGCCGCCGGAATGCTCTCGTGCTCCTTTCACGATCAGGCTGTTGAGCGTGTTTTGCATTCTGGCAGCGAGACCATTCGGCTCCGTGCCCTGCTCCTTGAGCAGATTGTTTAACGCTGCGTCAGACATATCTCTGATCTCCTGCGCGAGCGCGCTGAGCGGATTGTCGGTCCATTTACGGGTCATGACTTTTTCACCTCTGCAACCATTTTTTGCTGCATGCGCTGAATTGTTTTCACTGCCGCTTTTACGCGGTTAGGCGGGAGAGCAAACAGTTGCTCGATCTCCGCATGTTCCATGCCCTGGGCGTACTTCAAAAGCATGACTTCCTGGGCGAGAGGGTCGTGAGAAAGCGCTGCGTAAAGCTTGGAAATCCAGTCTCTGCTTTCCACGATAATTTCGGGTGACTTCGGATCTGCCAGCTCAAGCAAGGTAGACTCCGAGCCGCTGGCGCGATCCCAGTTTCCCTTCTTTGTACGCTTCTGATCGAAGCAGTACCGCCACGCAGACAGGAGAATGAATGCTTCTGGCTTTTCAGCCATTTGGCGCGGCCATAAATATATGCCCGGGGTCAGCAAGTTGGCGGCAACGTGGTTCAACACGTCTTCCCCGTCCAGATTATGAAGACCCAGATCTTTGCAGTAAAGATTGGCGGTTGCGACCAGCCTCTTAATCAAGGACTCTGAATACCAGATTCCTGTGAGGACGTCGCAGACCTCATCAAAAGTTAGTATGTCTTGCTCCGCACTCACCTCTGCAAAATCACTCGATTTATTTCTCATAGGGTAATCCTCGTTTGGGTCACCTACTGCAAAGGCGGTGGCTCCAAACGATGCGGGACATCCGCGCTCAAAATTATTTCTTCCTGATCTCCTGTCTGCAACTTCGCAGTCGTCCCGCTTCTGTCATGCAATCGGACGCAACCAGCGTTCGATCAACAAAGGAGACCAAAATGGCTACCCGTATCAACACCGACACCGGTGTCGTTGAATCTAACGATAATTTCTTTGGCTTCTGGCTGCCAAAGGACGACTGATCCGCGGCAGCGCGGCCCGGGGCGCTGACACCGCTCCGGGCCACAAACACAAAGGAGACCTGGTATGATTACCGATATGCCCGACTACGAGTGGCCTTGCCGGCCCTGGCCTCGTTGCTCGATTTGCGATGGTCAGTGCTTCGGAGGCTGCCACTTCATACGCATTCCCCCCGCGTAGTAAGATCCCAACCGCCGACCCCCAAGGGGTCGGCGTTATGCGCTCATGCGCCGCCGTCCTCAAAACACTTCCTCCCATCACACTATGGTCTGTTGCGGTATAGAACAACTGCGCTACTTGCTCTTCATGTTCAACCCAATGCAGATGGCAAGTGTTTTGGTCGGCGCGGCAAGCCCGGTCGCGAAGATGATCCGTTTCGCGACAGCCTGCAAAAATCTCAAAAGTGAGCTGAGCTGACGTTGGATCATCCCTGCACATAGCAAATCCAGCGGGCATCCGAATTCGAGAATGTGTCGCTACATGCCACTCGATCGCCAAAGTTGGCATTGGGCCGATTGCGGCCGTCCGATATGACGCACTGATGCCGGACTCGACAGTTTCAAGGAGAAATACGCCAAGCGCATGAGCGAGTCCAAGGACGCCAGGGCGTTCGAGGTGGTGACCGACTCGATCGACAGGCGGGGGGTCGACTTCGCCAATCTCGCCAGTTAGGTTGGCGGCATCGACACGCTGGAGAAGTGCCTCACCGAGTCCCGGGAGTCGCTCGATTTACTGGGCGATCTGAGCGAGGGCGGCCAGACCAACAGTTGATTGGGTCTTGGGACGGTCGAACTGCCCCCAGTTTGGATGTTCAGGATGTGAACTCGAACCGCTTGCCTCGAACTCTTCGGATCTCTTGCTTCACCGAGATCAGGTACTCCGCCAGTCGTTCGCAATCGGCCTGCACCGGTGATGCCCGCCGAGACAACAATGCGATCTCGTGCACGGCGTTCGGATGATCGATCCGCCGGACAACAAATTCCGGATCCCGAACGGCCTCGGCAAGCGCATAGAGCGACGGCAGGATCGCAATGCCCGCGCCCATGACCGCCATCTGGCGCACCGCATCCAGGCTGGCGCCCTGGTAATCACGGCTTACGTAGGCGCCGGCCATTTCGGCCAGCCTTTCAACGATCTCTGTGAGCTTGAACCCTGAACTCAGAGAGAGAAGCGGTCTGCCGCGAAGCTCTTCAAGAGTGATCGGCTTCCGGCCCCTGGTGAGCGGATCGTCGCTTGCCGCACAGGCCCACAGAGTCTCGGCGAACAGCGGCCGACACACGAAATCCGGATCATTCGTCGGTGAGCCGATCACGACGTCAAGCCGGCCTTCCGTCAACTGGGTCAACAGTTGGGAGGTCGATCCCTCCTGAACCACAAGGCGCAGGTCGGGATACAGGCGATGCAGCAGCCGGTTGGCCGACGGCATAAAATACGCTCCGATCGATGGCAGCACCCCGATCGAGAGCCGGTCGCCAAACAAGCCGACCGACCCGCGCGCGACGGCCCTGAACTCCCGGGCCTCCTGAAGGAGAACGCGCGCGCGAGGAAGCAGTTTTTCACCGATCGACGTCAACTTCACGCGCCTCGAGGTCCTTTCGAACAGCGTGGTGCCGAGTTCGTTCTCCATCGCTGCGAGTTGTTTTGACAGGCTGGGTTGGCTGACAGAGAGCGCATTGGCGGCGGCGCCGAAAGCCTGATGGTCCGCCACGGCGACAAAATACTGGATCTGCCGAAAGCTGGGTCGTATCGGCGCCTCGTTATTCATGCCTTTAAGCTATAGATAAATGAGATTCTTTCAATTGGTTTTATCGATCTGGTGCGCCCATCTCACGGCTACGGCGCAGATGCCGATCGAAATCGACCATAGGAGAAATCTCATGCTGAAGACCGCTACGCTGGCCGCCGCAGCTCTTGTTGCGACCGTTGGGGTTGCATCGGCCGGAAACACCCCGGCGCTGACCCAGGATCGTGTCACCCAACTCAAGACCGCCTGGGGCGAAGGCATTGTCGAGATTGGCAAGATCCACAAGAACGGCGGGGATTACAAAGCTGCCGCCCGCAAGCACATCGAGAAGTTCTACGCCTATGGTGACGAGAAGGTGCTGTTCAAACCGACCCTTGCCAGCGAGGATCAGTTCCGCGGAACGTTCGACGAAGCCTTGTCATACTTTGTCGGCGGCAGCGTCGCGGAGGATAATGGATTTGCGATAGCGCCTTACACAAAGGTCCGCTGGGAGAATGAAGGCACGGTACTCAGCGGCAAAATGGCGTTGTCCATGGGGAATTACTACTTCACCAAAACCGACGGCAAGGAAGTCAAGGTCGAATACACCTTTGGTATCGAGCAAATGGATGGCGGGGATCTGAAGATCGTTCTGCACCATTCATCGCTGCCGTTCTCGCCAAAGTAAGCTCTGTCGAATCCCCGAGTTGCCCCCGGCTCACGGGCCGGGGGCGTTGGTCCCTACCGTGAGAGCCCGAACATCGCCGCCCAGTTGTCGGCGGTCATCCCGGTCCGATAATCCTCCTGCATTGCGTCATCCAGCAATTCGACGAGCAGGCGGTTTTCCAGCCAGACTTCAACGCATTCGAACGGGCCGCGGTCGCAAACGCGTGCGGTCCAGCCCTTCCGGGCAGCGGTTTCCAGGAGCTTCTCGCGCGGCTGCACCGAGCCCAGGGCGACATGAACGAACGACGTCCCGTCATTTCGCTGCTTGACCATACAGGCGATCCGATCAGGTCCGGGCTCAAGGACATGCGTTGTCGGATAGACCTCAATCGCGGTGCCATCGTCTTCAGCCGCAAACGCAATCCAGGAGTCGGGAAACGGGGGGAAGGGCATTGCGCGGCCGCCCATGACGTCGGCCAGGAACAGTGCGACGCCTTCGGGATCGTCGGCGCTGATCGACAGGTGCAGCAGGGGCATCGGACACTCTCCGGCAGGCTTGGGTTCTGACAGTCTTGAGTGAAGTCTACGCGAGCAGCGCCCGGCGTGAACCCGGTTTCCCGCTACGTGCTTTCGCTGCTCCGAAACTGCTGCCGGGAGCGGGCGGACTACAGGGTGATGACCTGATCCGGATTGACCGGCGCTAGGGCGGAATAGAGTTGCGGGAAGCAACCCGCCTGGACACCGTCAACGATGTCCTTCGGTGTCACCTCGCCCGAGCCGCACTGGTGAAACTCACCCTCGGCAAGATTGCGCCGCAGCGCACACTGGTCGCAGATCATCAGGAGGATGTTCTTCTCGGCCGCGACGCGGGCGAGGCGTTCTCCTACGGGATCGCCTTTGCGCAGCGTGTAGAGATTGTCGTCGAAGAAGAACATGCCGACGACCTCTACGCCGTGCGATCCGTCCTCAAGCTGAGGCAGGATCATGGTGGCCAGCTTGTAGGTCGCAGACATGTTCGTGGCAAAGACGTAGGCGATTTTCATGCGCGGGATTTCCTCTTGTCGGGGACGCGCCCTGAATGGAGCAGTTTCGGTGTGTGTTCAGGGGACAGGCGCGCCGCTTGTCGGTTACGTGCGCGCGCATGATCTGATATAACATAACAATCTTCAAGCGGATTGTTGGGCCAGCCGGCATCACTGGCCGACAGCCGGACTGTTTCATTCCAGGGAGAGGCGCACGGCGGTCCGGGAGCGGCCGGACATAAATCTGAATCACGCCGAAACGGCGACTTGCACCGCGACATCAATGATGTAAACCAGCGCATACGAGTGCGCCGGGACCGGGAGTGCTGTCGGGGCGCGCGGCGGGATTGTTTCGAGAGAGGTTGGTATGAAGACGTTCAACATGGGCCGGGTTCCACCGGTGACTTTCGGGGCCGGACGGATGGCGAAAGTTCCGGACATCGTGGCTGGACTGGGCGGCGGGCCGGTGCTGGTGATCGCGGATTCAGTCCTGGCTCAGTTGGGTGTCACGGACCAATTGGCACAAACCCTCGCCGCCAAGGGGATCGCCTGTGAAATGGCCGCGGAGGTTGCCGGAGAGCCGAAGGAAACCCTGGTCGACGATCTTTGCGCGCGCGCCCGCGAGACCGACGCCAGGACCGTGATCGGCCTCGGCGGAGGGGCTGCAATGGATGCGGCCAAACTGGTCGCCGCGATCGCCCCCAGCAATGCGCCGGCGCGAGACTTTGCCCTGGCGGCAAAGCCCTTGCCCGCGCGCGGCATTCCCGCCATCGCGATCCCAACCACCGCGGGCACCGGCTCGGAGGTTACGCGCACGTCGATTGTCTCGACGCCCGAGGGGTCCAAGAACTGGTACTGGGGTGAAGAGCTCATGTTCGCGCAAGCGGTGCTTGATCCGGAACTCACCCTGAGCGTTCCGCCGCACATCACAGCCTGGACCGGCATTGACGCCGTGGCACACGCCCTGGAAGGCTCGACCGCCCGCAACACGAGCCCGGGGGGCCTCCTTTTCGGATTGGAGGCGCTGCGCATTCTCGCCGACGCGCTGCCGCGCGCCGTTGCGGATGGCGCAGATATCGAGACACGCGGCCGCGTGCTCTGGGCAAGCAATGTCGCCGGTCTGGCATTGCACAACTGCAATACACACATGGGACACAATATCAGTCACGGACTCGGGTCTCTGGTCCGGATCCATCACGGGCTGGCGACCGGGCTGGGACTTGAAGTCAGCCTGCCGTGGCTTGTCGCCCGCCCGGAAGGCGCAGAGAACTACGCACTTGCGGCGCAGGCCCTCGGAGGCGCAGCAAGACCCGATGCTCTTCCCGGGGCGTTTGCGGATCTGATGCGGGCGTGTGACGTTCCCGCGGAACTTCCCGAAGAATGCGCCGGGGTCAGCGACGCGGCCCTTGCCGCGGAAATGAAAAACCCGGCAAATCACGGGATGTCCCAGAATGCGGTCTGTCCGGTGGCCGACGGCGACCTGGACGAGATTGCGTCCCTGATGATGAGTCTGCCGCTGGCCAAGGCGGCGCATTGAGCGCGACCGGCCAGGGCAATCAAAGAACCGAATAGTCAGAGGATTTACGAGGAGGCAAGGGTCGCTTCGGGCCAGGGGTCCTCAAAGACATGCCCGGCCTTCCACTGGTCCACCTCTTCAGATGAACACAGGCAGTCTCGCAGAGCGGTTGCGAATTTCTCGAGGCCGTCGCGATCGCCAATCACGGTCAGATGGCAGTGACGGTCGCCGAAATCGGGCGAGTGTCCTTCCAGTTTGCGGCGGAGCGCATCGCGCTCTTCGGGAAAGAGGTTCAGGCTCTCATCCTCGAGTGCCGCAATCTTCCAGTAGTTCAGGATTCCAAGTCCGACACTGCCGGCGGTCTGGTTCCACAGCAACTGGTACTGGTCGCGGGTGGGCAGCCAGAAAAAGCCTTTGCTCCGGTATATGCCGTCGCCCAGATAGTGATTGTAGACATCCCACAAACGTTGAGGATGGAAGGGGCGGGGGTCGGAAATCACAATGCTGTCGATCCGGTAATCCGCCGCACTGGCCATCGAACTGGTGCCGTATTCTTCGTCCAGCGCCGTCAGCTCCGCCCCAAGCGTCGCCACACGCTCATGGTCGTAGGGCGGCATTGCCAGCAGATCGGCCAGGTTCAGATTGCCCCACTGCATTCCAAGGATTTCCGCACCCGGATTGATCGGGTGAATTGCCTCTCCGACAGCCCGCAGGTGCTCTGGCGACACGCGATCCATCTTGCTGAGCAGGATACGGTTCGCGAACATGATCTGCTCGGCCAGAAGGTTCTCGACGCCGCGACGCTTCGCGGCAAGGTTGCGTGAAGCCGCAGGCACAATGGCACGGCCGAGGTCGTAATCCTGCGCCAGGGTGACCGTGTCCACGATCGAGAAGAAGCCGTGAAGCTGCACTGCTTCGTGCGTGCGGATCGCCTCCAGAAGGGGCCACGGATGGGCGCTGCCAGACGTTTCGATGACAATGTGGGTTGCGCCGGCATCTCGGAATTTTTCAACGGCAGCAAAAAACCGTGCCAGTCCTTCCGGGCCGCTTATGCTCCCTGCGGGGATAGACGCAAAAAGCGCATCCCTGTCGGACAGAACTTCAATCGTATCAAGAATCCGGCCGTCAACGTCGAGCTCGCTCATCTCATTGACGATCACGGCCAGGCGCACATCCTCAAGTCTCCGCGCCTGGACCAGCAGACTTTGAAGCAGGGTTGTTTTTCCCGCACCGAGAAAACCATTCAGGATGGTGATCGGCAGCGGCGATGAAACCGCGGTCATTGGATAAGCGTCATCCCAGTTCGCGCTCGGCCTGCTCGAACCAGCCGATGACGCGCGCAAGGTGGGCATCACCCCAGGTCGCGACGAATTTCTTCGTGCCGTGATCAGCCGGGTCGCGGAGTTCCGCGAGACGTTGCCCGACATAGGCCGGGGTCAGCGGGATTCCGCAAAGCACTGTGATGCAGTGCTTCCAGTCGTCATAGGTTTTCAGAGACTGCACTTCGTTCACCTTCTCGCTTCGGCTGCTGCGGCCGCGTTCGACTTCTCGTTCATATGGCGGTCGTTCCGACTGTCGGGCTGAGTTAAACGCGCTACTTCGTCCGGGCCTCAGATTTGAATTTCACGGGTGGCGGCACCCGGCGTAAGCGTGCGAGCGGCGTCGTCACCAACGCTCGTAACGTTATAGTATCACGGCGGTGATTTGCGTAACAAGATCCTGACGACTGGAGAGAGATCCGATGCATGGGATGCTGTTCCGTGCGCAAAACTGACGACGGCGGCCGGACCAACAGTTGACCGGAGCCCGGACCGGTTGGCCTGGGATGCGGTTTTCTGCGCACTTGGTGCCCGTGGGCATTTGACTGACGAAGGGACCTGGCTTTTCAGAGGGCCTTGCGGAAGATCACCTTGTCGTCACCAGCTGACCAGAAGTCGCGGATCCGTGCTTCTTCTTCGTAGCCGTTTTGAGCGTAGAACTTGCGTGTCAGTGCGAATTCATCCGTACCTGATGTATCGACGATGAGGACACGCTGATTTCGTTCTCTGAGGCGCCGTTCGGCAGCTTCCACAAGTGCCGTCCCCAACCTCTGTCCCTGAAGGTTCGGCAGGACGGCAAGTGCGCGCATGTTCCAGGTTCCATCAGTCAGCTCCTCTGGCGCGGCGTAGCAAAGACCTGCGGCTGTTCCGTCGAGATGACACGTCAGCCAGAACGCCTCACTCGCACCCGAGAGTGTCGGCGCAAGCATATCCGGCAGCATTTCACCCGGGAAAAGCCCGGTCTGGTCCAGCACGACTTGCAGCGCCGGGATGTCGTCTTTGATGGTTGGTACTATTTCTGGTTGTCTCATTGGTGTCCGCTTTCCTGTTATCAGGGTGTCAGGGACAACTCGAACTTGTGCTGTTCCAGGACGAACATCGTAGTGAACTGCACGACGTTTTCGTCATCGGCCAGGAGCCGCTCGCTCAACGCCTGGAACTCCTCCATGTCAGTGAGGTTCAACACGATTACAATGTCGGTTTCTCCGGAGACGGCGTAAACCTGCGACACCGCGCTCTCCTGGTTCAGTCGTGCGAGCCAGTCCTTTCGCGCTGACTTTCCGTGGTCTGCAAGTCTGACGGTGACGATGGATTTCAGCGCCCGGCCCATCTTCTTCGGATCGGTCAAGGCTACGATTCGGGCAATGATCCCGTCCGACTTGAGTTGGCGAACACGGCGGAGGCAACTGGACGGTGCAAGACCGACGCGTTCTGCCAACGCGTTGTTTGCGATTGAGGCATCCTTCTGAAGGAGGGCCAGAATTTTTCTGTCGATGCGATCCATCACAAGCGCTCACATATTCCAGGGTTGTGCAATAAAATTGCAGAAACCTGCAAAACTCAATCACCTATTTCATCCGACTTGGGGCAGGGTTCTCGTGAACCACGAACAATCGAGTTGAAGCTCATGCAGAACAACACCGAGATCAAAGTCGACTTCCGCAGCGATACAGTCACTCGGCCGACAGTCGAAATGCGCGAGGCCATGGCACGGGCCGATGTCGGCGATGACTATTACCGGGACGATCCCACCGTCCGCGATCTTGAAGACTACACCGCCCAACTCTTCGGCAAGGAGAGTGCGCTTTTCACACCGTCGGGAACGCAGTCCAATCTTATCGCTGTGATGAGCCAGTGTGTGCAGGGGGATGCGTACGTGGTCGGCGATCAATCCCACAGCTATCTTCGTGAGCTTGCCGGCGCTGCCGTTGTGGCATCCGTCCAGCCGCAGGTTGTTCGGAACCAGCCGGACGGAACTTTGGCCGTGGGTGACATCGAGGCGGTGCTTTTCCCGCCGTCGATTCTTTTCGCGCCGGTCCGGATGATCGCTCTTGAAAACACCTTCAACGGCAAGGTGCTGCCACTCGACTATCTGGGAGATATCGCGGCCCTGTCCCGTCGGCACGGGCTGACAATGCACCTCGACGGGGCCCGCGTGTTCAATGCGGCCTGCGCCCTGGATGTCGAAGTGGCTCAAATCGCGCAGCATTTCGATACGGTCAGCTTTTGCCTTTCAAAGGGGTTGGGTGCGCCGGTCGGCTCGCTTTTGGTCGGGCCGGCGGAAACCATCGAGAAGGGCCGCCGGCACAGACAGTTGCTTGGCGGCGGGCTGAGACAGGCCGGTGTCCTGGCAGCGGCGGGCCTGCACGCCTTGCACCATCACGTTGCCCGGTTGGCCGAGGATCATCAAAGAGCGAAGAGGCTGGCCGATGCGATGGCCAAGATACCGGGACTACGCCCTGAAGTGCCGGAAACGAACATGGTGTTCTGCGAAATTGATCCCGACCTTCAGTCAGCCTTCGCAGTGTTTCTCAGGGACCGTCGGATCGCCGTGTCCGGTACACCCGTCCGTCAGCGGTGGGTTACACATCTTGATATTGACGAGACGGCCTTTCAACAAACGCTCGAACAGCTCGCCGAGTTCGCAAAACAGACGCCGGCGGCCAGATAACCGGAGGAAAGGGGAGGTTAGACAAAACGGAAAGTATCTTACCCTGGCACGGCAACACTGCGCTGCGGATCGGGATCGAAGCCCGGGCCAGTTGGTGCGGGATGTCCCAGGCGGCTAAGATGTCGACGCTGTTGTAACGAGATTGTCAAATTCATCCCGCAAGCCCATCAGATGCCGCGCCGCTACAGAGACATTTACCCGTCATCGCCACTGCTCAACAGCGATGAGCGTGAGCATCAGTCGGCGGCTGCCCTCATGTCGGTGCAGTATTTCCAGGCAGAGCCTGACACGATGCCGGAGGAAGTGTTCTCGGAGCATCACATCCTGCTCAATCTTCAGGAAGAACCGCATCGCGTTCAAAACACGCGTGACGGCACGCTGAGGGATTTCACGTTCCAAAAGGACGAGATCATCGTCACGCCGGCCGGTATGCGGTCGGGATGGCGCTGGTTCGGGAAATCGGATGTCGTTGTCATCACCCTTGATCCCAGGAAGGTCGAGCGCTTCGCACAGATTGAGCTCGGAATGCTGCTCGATCCGCAACAGTTCCGGGACTTGCCGCAGTTCCTGGACCCCGATCTGTGTGCTGCCGGGGTCATGCTGCGCGACGCGCTTGCCGCTGATGACATCCCGTCGGCCGTGATGTTCGAAGCCATGAGCCGGGTGCTGCTGGTCAAGCTTCTGCAAAGATACGGCAAGCACCGCCCGGAGGAGATTGCGCTCGCCTCGCGCTTTACATCTGCGCACTACCATCGTGTGCTCGCCTTTATCCGGAAACGCGTCGATCAAACGATTACGGTTGATGAACTCGCGCGCGAGGCCGGCATGAGCCCCTCACATTTCAGCCGGGTTTTCAAGCAGACGCTGGGAACAACGCCGATGCAGTTTGTTCTGGCGTACCGGATCGAACAGTCGGTCAAGATGATGGAGGACCAGACGCGCCCGCTGGGTGCAATTGCGCTGGCATGCGGGTTCTCGGATCAGGCGCATTTTGCCCGAAGCTTCAAACAGGTGACGGGACAGACGCCCCGGCACTTCCGAAAAGCACATACTCCCTGAACCAAATCCGCACGACAGCAGAATCGTCCAAGAATTACGCAGGACGGTTCAAGTTTTCTCTTCCGGCGAAGACCATCTCCCTTGGCATCGATACATCTCCAAGCCAAGGACACACGGGAGAGACCGTTATGAAAACCATTGCCCTCGCAACCGCTGCAACGCTCATGGCGACGACTGCCGCCATTGCGCAGGTGGAAACCCGCACCGTCACTTTCAAGAGTGAAGGGGCGACCCTTTCAGGCACGCTCTACCTTCCCGAGGAGCACGACGGTAAGGGATTGCCGGCTGTGGTCGTGACGGGAGCCTGGACGTCTGTTCAGGAGCAGATGCCCGCGAACTATGCCCGCGAGATGGCCGAGCGCGGCTTCGCTGCATTCACCTTCGATTTTCGGGGCTGGGGTAAATCCGGCGATCTGCCCGGGCATGTCCGCTACGTCGAGAGCCCCGAAGCAAAGACATCCGACATCCGTGCGGCCTTCGCGTTCGTGGCGACACTGCCTGAGGTGAATCCGGCCCAGATCCACGGTCTCGGCATTTGCGCGTCAGCCGGCTACATGGTCGATGCCGTTTCAGGCAATCCGCTGGTCCAGCGCATCGGTCTGGTCGCGCCCTGGCTTCACAACAAGGAAATCGTGGAGACGGTCTACGGCGGCTCCGAAGGCGTGGCCGGCCTGATCGAGGTCTCCCGTGCTGCCGAGGCGGCTGGCGGTGAGGTCATTCCCGCAGCCGGTCCCGAAGGGGCGGAGGGTGTCCTGATGCCTGTCGGCGGGTACTACTATGAGCCTGACCGCGGTGCGATCCCGCAATACGACAACAAATGGAACAATGCCGGCTGGGAAGGCTGGCTGACCTATCATCCGGCGGACAACCCCAAACGGCTGGATAAACCCCTGGCCGTCGTCCACTCGGATGCCGCGGCTATCCCGCAAGGCGTTCGAACCTTCCTTGAAGGTTTTGCCGGAAAGGCGACGGTGCAGTGGCTCGAGAATGTGAGCCAGTTCGATTTCTATGACATTTCCGAAAATGTCGAGCGGGCAGCCGATACGGTCGCTGCTTACTTCCGCGCCAACACCGAAAACTGAACCTGACAGCGGAGCGCCGGCCAAGTGCAGCCGGCGCTCCCGTCAAGACCTTCAACGATACAGGAGACTACAATGGTTGATGACATCGACACCTCCCGCCGTACCCTGCTGGCCGGTGGCGCGGCAGTCGCCGCGGCGACGCTGGCCGCGTCGACCGCGATGGCCAACAGCATGAAACCCGAATCCGCTCCGACCGCGGTCAATCCCGACGGACGCTTCAAGGGCAAGGCCGTTGCCGTGACCGGCGGAAATTCGGGTATCGGGGCGGCCACGGTGAAGGCTTTCGCCATGGCTGGCGCACAGGTTGTCTTCGGTGCCCGCAGGGATGAACTGGGCCGTCAGGTTGAAGCCGACATCCGCAAGGCCGGCGGCGATGTAACCTGGGTGCAGACCGACGTGCGCGATCCGGCACAGGTCGAGCGGTTTATCAAGGCCGCTGGCGATACCTACGGCCGCCTGGACGTGCTGTTCAACAATGCCGGCATCTTCATGACGCCCAACTTGATTGAAGATATCGACAACGAGAACTTCGAAGACATGTTGCGCACCAACACGTTCGGTGTCTTCTACGGCATGAAGTACGCCATTCCGGTGATGAAGGCGCAGGGCGGCGGCACCATCATCAACATGGCTTCTGTGGCGGCGCATCGCGGGTTTCCGAATACGGCCCATTACAACGCCTCCAAGCACGCCGTGATCGGCCTGACCCGCGCCGGCGCCCAGCTGGCCAAGGACAACATCCGCGTCGCCTCGATCTCGCCGCTCGCAGTGGACACGCCGATGCTTAAGGAGAGCTTCGCGCATCAGGGCCTGACCTATGAAGCCATGGCCAAGGTGTTCGTGACGCCCCGCATCATGGATCCTCATGAAATGGCCGAGGGTGTCCTGTTCCTGGCGTCGGACGCGGCGACGGCCTTCAACGGCATGGACCTTGACGCCACGGGAGGGCAACTCGCCTAAGAACGGGGAGACAAGGGCGCTCCTGCGAAATCGGGGGCGCCCGGATTTTTCCAGAAAAACCGCGCCGCAGGCGCAATCAACGGAGCAGACAATGGTAAGACAATTCATGGCAATTGCCGCCGCCACAACTCTCATGGGCGGTGTCGCGCTGGCTGACCAGGGCGAGATCAGCCGCTCGATCACGGATATCGCGGCGGGTGCCGACCGCCACGATTGGGTTCGCGTTCGCGGTGCGTTTTCAGACACGGTCACGACGGACTACACCAGCCTCTGGGGCGGTGAGCCGGTTACGCAATCCGCCGACGCGCTGGTCGCAACCTGGTCCGGCTTTCTGCCGGGTTTCGACGTCACGCACCACATGGTGACGAACCATGCGGTCACGTCGGTGAAGGACACCACAGCCACGGCCGAGGCGGACTTTACAGCGACGCACCGGATCGATGATCAACTGTGGGTGCTCGGTGGCCGGTACAATTACAGGCTCAAGCAATCCGATGGCCGATGGCTGGTCACCGAAATGAAGATGACGGCGCTTTGGGAAACGGGTGATCGTGGACTGGTTGCCAAGGCCGGTGAGCGCGGAAAGAAAGACAACTGAGGCCGGCATTCAGCCAAGCGCCATGGAGTCGATCAGATTGAGCGTGCGCGCGGCCAGAAGGCCGCGGACGGGGTAGAATGCAGACTTGTCCCTATCATGCAGGAAAGTCCGTTATGTCTCGCATCGCCCTCGTCACCGGTGCCAATCAGGGTCTTGGACTGGCTCTGGCCGAAGCCCTCGCAGGTCGCCTTCAGCCGCAGGACATTGTCTATCTTTCGGCCCGATCGGAAGAACGGGGCCGGGCGGCCATCGCCGGGCTGAACAACACGGAAGCAGAGGTCCGTTTCGTGAAGCTGGACGTCACGGACCTCGCCTCAATCACAGCGCTGGCGACGCATCTGAAAACTGATCATGGCGGCGTCGACATCGTCGCCTCCAACGCCGCGGCGCGTATTTCGAAGGACCGCCCGCAATCCGAACAGGTCCGAAACTTCGTGGCCACCAACAATCACGGGTCCCGCAACCTGTTCGGGGCCCTGAAACCTCTGCTGAATGGAAACGCGCGATACGTGATGGTCGCCAGTTCGTTCGGGCAACTGCGCAACCTGCCGGAGCCCCTTCATCCGCTGTTCGACACGGATCGCCTGTCGCTGGACGACATCGAAGCCGGTATGGACTCCTATGTCGAAGCCCTGGAAGCCGGGCGTGCGGCCGATGATGGCTGGCCGGAATGGATCAACGTGCCGTCGAAAATCGGCCAGGTCGCGACCGCGCGAGTTGCCGCACGCGATATCTCCGAGAGCGACCCCGATGACGGCATTCTGATCAACGCCGTCTGCCCCGGACTTATGGACACGGCGGCGTCCCGTCCCTGGTTTGACGATATGTCAGGAGCGCTTTCGACCGACGAGGCTGCGAAGCCCATTGTCGATCTGCTGCTTTCGCCGCCAGGAACAAGAGAGCCATCCGGTCAGCTGGTGCAGTTCGGGAAGGTTCTGCCCTGGCTGTGATCGGCCCCCGCCGGACTGCCGAGTCAGAATTGCATTCCGCAAGGCGACGCCGGCGGGTTAGCCAGTTCCTTATTCGGCCGCTGTCAGGTCGAAGCTCTCGTCGGGGAACCACTTTTCCAGCCGGATGTCGGCCGTCTTGGCGTGGCCTTCCATGCCTTCGAGGCGAGAGATGCGCGCCGTCGCCTCGGCAACGGGACGTGCGCCGTCTCGCGTAGCACGCTGCCACGTCACGATCTTCATGTATTTGTGCACCGACAGTCCGCCCGTATAGCGCGCGGCGCCCGATGTGGGCAGCACATGGTTGGTTCCCGATGCCTTGTCGCCGAAGGCGACAGTGGTTTCCTCTCCGAGGAACAGGGAGCCGTAACATTCGAGACGGTCCAGCCACCAATCCAGGTCCTCGGCCTGAACCGTCAGATGCTCGGGCGCGATGCTGTCCGAAACCTCGGCGACTTCCTCGCGCGTGTCACACAGGATCACCTCGGCATAGTCGCGCCATGCCGCAGCTGCGTTCTGGGCGTTCACTTCGGGCAGGGTCTCGATCATGCCCGGGACCAGTTCCATGACCTTTTCGGCCAGCGGCCGGCTTGTCGTGGCGAGCCAGACAGGCGAGTTGTACCCGTGTTCGGCCTGGCCGACGAGGTCCCAGGCAACGATGAACGGATCGGCGGTGCCGTCTGCGAGGATCAGGCTGTCCGTCGGCCCGGCGAACATATCGATGCCGACCCGGCCGAACAGGATACGTTTCGCTTCTGCGACGAACTGGTTGCCCGGGCCAACCAGGATATCCGCTTTGGGCAAATCGAACAGGCCGAACGCCATTGCGGCGACACCCTGCACACCGCCAAGCGCCAGGATCTTATCGGCGCCGCAGACATCGGCCGTGTAGATGATTGCCGGGTTCACGCCCACGCCGGGCCGGGGAGGGGAGCAGGCGGCGATATGCCCGCAGCCCGCCACCTTGGCGGTGGTGACCGTCATGATGGCAGAGGCGACGTGACTGTAGCGTCCACCAGGCACGTAGCAGCCGGCAGCCTGGCAGGGAATGCACTTCTGGCCCGCGATCAGGCCGGGAACAATCTCTACTTCGACATCGGAAAGCGTTTGCTTCTGGGCTTCGGCGAACTTGCGAACGTTATCGCGGGCAAACCGGATATCGTCTTTCACTTTCTGGGAAACCTTTTCCGTCGCATTGTCGATTTCATCACGCGTCAGAACGACATTGCCTTCATACTTGTCGAACTTCGCCGCATATTGCCGAGCGGTCTCCTCTCCTCCGTTCTCAATCTCATCAAGGATCGTCTGAACCGTCGCGCGGACGTCGGACTGATCGGTTGATGACGTCCTGGGCGCTTTTTTTAGGTGCTCGACAGCCATGGTTGAAATGGTCCCTCTCAGTATGTGCTCAGTAGCGTGGTTGAAATCGCCGGAAGATAGCCGATCATCAGGGTCACGATTAGCATAAAAAACACGAACGGCACGGCGCGCGCGGCGATTTTGAGAATAGATTCCCCGGTCAATCCCGACACGACGAACAGATTAAGTCCGAGCGGCGGCGTGATGAAGCCGACGCCGAGAGCCGTAATCATCATGATGCAGAACTGAATCTCGTTCATGCCGATCTGATCGGCCAGTGGTTTGAGGATCGGCGCGAGAATGACGATGTTGGGCGTCGTCTCCATGACACAGCCGGCGGCAATCAGGATTCCGATCATCAGAAGGATGAGAATGTACGGATTCTCCGTGAGCGAAGTGACCGCAAAGACGAAGCCCTGCGGCACGCCCAGCGCAGCCAGCGCCTGCGCCAGCGGAAGCGACATGGCGATGATCGGCAAAATGACGCCGTTGACCTTGGCGGAACTCACCATCATTGCAGGAAAGTCGCTGAGCTTAAGGGTGCCCAGGATAAAGCCGAGAATCATGGTCACGATCACGGCCGTGGCGCCCGCTTCCGTCGGCGTGAGACGGCCGGAGAAGATCCCGTAAAAGATAATCCCCGGAACCAGGAACGCATACCATCCGTTCTTGATGGCCTGGCCCAGATTGCCCGCCCATTCGCCGAAGCTGATCAGGCCGCCGGTTTCATAGGCGTGGCGGCGATTGACCACGATATTCGTGATCAGGATCGAGACCAGGATCAGCAGGCCCGGTATCAGGGCCGCCTGAAACAGTGTCGAGGCCGAGATCCCGAGCACCAGGCCGATAATAATGTAGGCGATCGATGGCGGGATCAGAATGCCGGTACAGGCACCTGCCGCAACCAGTGCGCAGGCATAGGGGCGGGGGTAACCGCTTTCGACCAGCCTGGCGATGGTCATGCGTCCGACCGCCGCGGCGCCGGCCGCATCGGATCCGGAAATCGCGGAAAACATGCCGCAAACCAGGACAGTGGCTGAGCCGAAGCCGCCGCGTGCCCATTGCGTGATCGCTTCCGCGACGTCGAGAAACTTGCGGCTGAGACCGGTGCGCACCAGGACGTCGCCGGTGAGGATGAACAGCGGAACGGCCGTCAGCGCAAAATGGTCAATGCCTTCGAACAGAGATTCGCCCAATAGCGACAGGGGGAGAACTTCGGAGATCACGAGCATCGCTGTTGCGCTGGCGCCAATGGCCGCCCAGACGGGCACGCCAAGCGCAATCATCACCACAAAGAGAAGGACCGGTCCGTAAAAGCTCCAGCCGAGTTCGACGACGGGTTCTGCAAGTTGTTGCCAAAGCATCTTCGCCTCCTAATCGAACAGCCGCTCGCCCTCAAAGACCGGATTGCCGGCGATGAGGTCGGAGACGTCGCGGTAAAGAGATTGCACAAGGCGGAAGATCATCAGGCTGAAACCGATCGGAACAGCCATCAGAAACCAGACCATCGAAACCCGGAGGCCGTGACTGACCGAGCCGAATTTCCAGGACACCGCAACGGTCTCGAAGGACCAGTAGGCAGCCAGGACTGCCACCGCCAGCATGACGAGGTCACCAAGAATGTAGAGAATCGTTTTGGCGCGGTTGGATATGTAGTTGAAGATGACGTCGATGCGGATGTGGGCGCGTTCCCGTACGGCGGCGGCCGCACCAATCCAGGCCAGATAGATGAACGCGTAGCGCACAATCTCTTCGCCCCAGATGGACGAGTACGCGAAAACCTCACGCCGGATAACTTCTATGGCCATCGTGATGACCAGCATTGTGTAGAACACAAGAAGCGCCCAGCGTTCGGCATTCTTGTTTAGCAAGTTGAGCATAGCAGCCTCCCTGGCATCCAAGCCGTCCCTCCCCAGGAGCGAGTGGATGATGATTTCGGCGCACGCACGAATCCTGTCTGGGACCCGCAGTCAAGAAAGTCGTCGGGCGCAGGGCCCTGCGCCCGACTCATGAGTCTGGCGTCAGGCGTCGTGGACGTAATAGCGGCCCGGGGTGCCAGCAGCTTCGGCAAGCTTTTCGAATGTCGCCATCGATCCGGCGAGCTCTTTCTTGAAGTCGTCCCATTCGCTGCGCTGATAGCCTCCGGCGTCCCTCCAGGTCGCAAGCTGATCGTCGCTCAGTGAGTGGAACTCGACACCGGCCTTCGCGAGCTCGGCCATTGCATAGCGGCGCGCGGCAGGGACCTTGGCGAGGTTCTGATGCGCCGTGATCTCGGAGGCGAAATCAATGCCTTCCTGGACATCTTTCGGCAGTCCGTTGAACCATTCCAGGTTGCACGAATAGACCTGACTGTCCGGCACAGCCTGCGTAAAGGTGACGTGGCTCAGGATATCCTTGAAGCCAAAGACAAAAAGTGCGCCGACGGCGGGGTCGAGGGCATCGGCCACGCCCTGTTTGATTGCCGACGGTGTCTCGCCCCACGCGACAGGCGTCGGGTTCGCTCCGACGAGGCGGTAGTACTGCTGCAGCATCTTCGAGCCCGGCACGCGGAATTTGACGCCGCTGAGATCCGACGGCTTGAGTACGGCACCGGCGCCGCCTTTCCGCACGGCAACGACCCGGGGGTCGATCACGACGTAGAAAAGCGGCTTGAAACCCTTGGCGTTGACCTTGCTATGGACTTCGCTCTTCCAGACATCGGAATTGACGAGATTGACGAACCGCTGATTGGAACCGCACAGATAGGGCAGGTTGATCAGGTCCGTCACCGGCGCGAACGGTGCGAAGTTCGAGATGGAATGCTGCGCGGCCTGAATGGTTCCGGTCTGGACCTTCTGCGCCAGGGCACTGCCGGCGCCGAGCTGGCCGCCGGGGGCCAGTTTCACGTAGACCTTGCCGTTCGTCGAATTCTGGATGTTCTCTTTCAGATCCAGTTGAAGGATCGGATAGCTGCGCGACGCGCCGAGAATATAGGCGGTCGCAATCGTCATGATGTGGTCGGCGGCCTTCTGGCGCGCTCTTTCTTCCTTGGCGGTCTGGGCAATGGCTTCGTCCGAGCCGAGTGTGCCCGCAGCGGCAGCGACAACCGCCGCAGTGAATCCGCCGGCAGTGGCGGCTTTCAGGAACTGGCGTCTCTCAAAGTTCTGAATCTCTTTCGCTTCCTTGTTATCGCTCATCTGTCTTGATCCTCCCAAGTGGTCTTTATTCTCGAGTTCTCTTAAGTCATCAGGATTCTTCTGACGCGTTGTTCGCCGCTTCGTCACGCTCCGCCTCAAAGAGCAGGACGGACACCACGAACATGATCGACGCTGCGAACAGCATCAGCATTTCCGGGATATCGCCGAGAGGCGCCTTTTGTCCGAGTGCCCCCAATGTGACGTTTCCGAAAAACAACAGAAACAGCACGCCGGCCGCAGAAAGCGCCATTTTGCTTGGTTTTCTCATTAAAATCCCTCCCTCACCGATACGAGGCTCAATCAGTGTAAGCGCTTACATTCAGGAATGCAAGCGCTTACACCGAAGGCTGCAAGCGCTTACACATCGGTGTATAATTCGCTCAGCGACTGGAGTGTCCCGAACCATGGAAATCAGACCCAAACCATCGATCGATGACGTTGCGCGCCTTGCCGGTGTTTCCACGGCGACGGTGTCGCGCAGTCTGAACTCACCGGACCGCGTGAGGCCCGAAACACTTCAAGCCGTGAACAAGGCCATCGAAGAGCTCGGCTACATGCCGCATTTCGGGGGAAGGGCGCTCGCCTCCAACAAGACAAACACGATCGGAGCCATCATTCCGACGATGGACAACGCGATCTTTGCCCTCGGGCTGCAGGCACTTGAGGAGAGGCTGGCGGCGGCCGGAAAGACGCTGCTGGTCGCGAGTTCGGGCTACGATCCGGCTCGGGAGTCCAGCCAGATAAGATCAATGCTTGGCCGCGGGATCGACGGATTGATGCTTATCGGCGAGGCGCGACCGGAAGCCACATACGCATGGCTGGCGCGGAGCGAAGTCCCAACCGTGATTGCCTGGATGTTCAGGAAGAACTGTCCTTATCCCTGCGTCGGATTCGATAATCGCGCGGGAGCCGTCAAGATGGCGGAACTCGTGCTCGATCATGGTCATCGGCGTATTGCAATGATAGCGGGGATCTCAGAGGGCAATGACCGCGCGTCCGAGCGCATTGAAGGCGTGCGATCAGCCCTGTCCAGGCAGGGGCTTGAACTGGCCGAAGGTCATCTGATCGAGGCGGGTTACGGTTTCAGTCATGCAGCCGCTGCCATGGAAGCGCTGATGGCGTTGAACCCCCGGCCGACCGCCGTCGTCTGCGGCAATGATGTTCTTGCCGTTGGTGCATTGCTGCACGCGAAAAAGATCGGACTATCGGTGCCGGGCGACCTGTCCATAGTCGGATACGATGACATCGATCTGGCCGCCGTCGTAGACCCGCCGCTGACGACACTCCGGGTTCCGCACCGGCGCATGGGGGACGCCGCAGCCAGTCTGCTTCTGGCCATGAGCGAGCCGAATGCCAACGCGGAGGGAATCGAGTTTGAAACCGAGCCGGTTATCCGGGGGTCGCTTGGGCCGCCGACGGTCCGCTAAACGCGTGCCGGGACAAATGTGGTTTCGAAGCGGCCGTGCTCAGACTGTTGTCCGGCTCAGCCCGACGATGGCGCAACCGCGTAATCCGTCAGATCTTCCAGCACCTTTGCGTAAAAGGCTACGTCCTTTTCCGGATATTCGAGACCGTGCCGCTTGAAAATCGTTCCGTAGAGATATCCGGCCGTGTTGTATGAAATCCAGACTTTGCCCTGGGCATCCTGATAAACCACCGCTTTCGGCGGAAAATCGATCGCGGCGACCGGATTCCTGAGCATGAAGGGCGTACCGTATTTCGGATTGCCGACCGAGAGCACAAGTGCGGGCGGCATGTCTTTGCCTTTCGACCTGGCCGCGGCCGCGTGATCAACACGGGGAAACACTTTCATGCCGCGTTCCGACGCGGCCCGCTCAAAGCGTTCAGCCGTTTCTTCAACCGAATGCGGACTGCTCTTCGTCAGAATGCCGTTGTCGGCGGATGCCGGCGCCGCCACGAAGAGGGCCAGAAGTGCACTCAACAATACTGCTTTCACTGTCATCTCCACTCAGAATTTCGAGACATTGCCCCGACGCCACCAACCTTCGTGCTCACGTCGGGAATGCCGGCGACGACTTCAAACTGAAAGATGATGCGGGGTTGATAGGATTCTTGTTTCAACCGGGGTCGCTTCGGGGCGCGGCTTCTCTGTTTCCGGCTTCGCCCGACTGAAACCACGTGCGGCTCAATCCCTGGATACGGACCGGAGCGGGGGCAGTCTCCGCCCAACGGGACAGGACTGAATGATCGACGTGTTGGTCATCGCATAGGGGATGATCCTGTCGATCACCTTTTCCAGATGCTCCATCGATCGGACGTGTGCGCGGGCGATAAAACAGTCGTCGCCGGTGATCCGGTCGCATTCGACAATTTCGGGACAGTCCCGAAGAACCTCCGCGACCTTCTGCAGCTTGCCGGGGATCGGCCGGATCCTGAGCCATGCCGAAAGCGGCAGGCCGATGGCGGCCGGGTTGACCACGGCCCTGTAGCCCTCGATCACGCCCGCGTCTTCCAGCCGCCTCATGCGTTCCGCCACGCTGGGCGGCGACAGCCCGACGGTGCGCGCAAGTTCGGCGATGCTGGTGCGGGCATCGGCTGCCAGCGTCTCGACAATTCCGATATCGATGCTGTCCAGATTCAATTTTTCGATTCCAAGGATATTTCGACTTAATAGCTTTGTTCTGAAACAGAATAACCCGAATTACCAACGTTAGGCCATGCAAAAATCCGAAAAAGGCTGCTTATGATCAGGGCATGAAAACGCCCGATGAACCCAACCGTCTCACCCTGGACAGACTCTCAGGGGCCGCGCCGCCGCAAGCCTGGTTCGGCGTCAGTGCCGTGTTCCATTATCTCGGACCGTCATTTGCCGTCCTGCTGTTTCCGGCCGTCGGCGTGCTTGGCGTCGCCTGGTTCCGCATTGCCTCGGCGGCCTTGTTCTTCATGCCCGTAACCCGGCCCTGGCGCACGATACGCATGGCCGGCAACCGGACGCGGGTCCTGCTCGTCGGGCTAGGGGTCTGCCTTGCCGTGATGAACACCGCGTTCTATCTGGCGCTTGAACGGCTGCCGATGAGCCTGGTCGCTGCCATGGAATTCGTCGGCACGATCGGTGTCGCGCTCTACGGCCTGCGCACCGGGCGCAACCTGTTGGCACTCGCGCTGGTTATTGCCGGCGTCTTCGTGCTGATCGACGTCAAGTGGTCCTCCGATCCGGTCGGCCTGTTCTGGGCGGCGCTCAACGCAGCGCTGTTCGCCGGATACATCGTGCTCGGCCACAAGGCGGCGAGGGACGGGGCTGGCAGCGGCGTCAACAATCTCGGTGCCGCCATGCTGATCGCTTTCGTCTTTCTCATGCCGATCGGCTTCGTTCAGGCCTGGCGCGCGTTTTCCGTGCCGGAGCTCGTGCTGGCCGGGATAGGGGTCGGCATCTGCTCGTCCGTCATTCCCTATATCTGCGACCAGCTCGCCATGTCGCGCTTGCCACGCTCGAGCTTCGCCCTGCTGCTGGCATTGCTGCCGGCGACGGCGACGGTCGTGGCGGCGATCGTGCTTGCCCAGATCCCGACGTCCAGGGACCTCGCCGGCATCGCGCTGGTCATGGCCGGTGTGGCCGTGCACAGGCCGGCCGATGCCGACTGAGCGGCGTATCGGCCGGACTGCCGTGCTGTCTACGGTGTATCCGGAGCCGGCTTCGCGCCCTGATCTGCGCCTTCAATGACGGGACGCACCGCGCCGGCGACCGCCTGCTTTTCCTCGTCGCTGAGCTTCTTGGTGTCGTCGGCGATCCGGACCGTGACCTCGCGGTGGGCGAACTTGATGCCGTTTTCCTCGAAAAGATCGCGGATGCGCTGATAGACGAGTTTCCGGATCTCGAACTGGTCGCCCGGCTTGGTCATGTATTTCACCCGCACGATCATGGCCGAGTCGTCCATCTGCTTGACGCCCTGCGACTTCAGGGGCTGCAGGAACTTCGGTCCGAACTCCGGGTGGTCGAGCAGTTCGATGCCGAGCTTCTTGACCAGTTTGCGCACCTTCTCGACATCGGTGTCGTAGGTGAGGCGCAGGGGCAGCTTCATCATCACCCAGTCGCGCGAGAAGTTCGTGAGCTGCTTGATCTCGCCGAAGGGTATGGTGTTGAGCGGGCCGTTGTGGTGACGCAACTGCATCGACCGGATCGAAATTCTCTCGACCGTTCCCTTGGCCGTGCCGATATCGATGTACTCGCCCTTCCGGAACGCGTCGTCCGTCAGGAAGAACGCGCCGGAAAAGATGTCCCGGATCAGGGTCTGCGCGCCGAAGCCGACAGCCAGGCCGACCACGCCGGCACCGGCGAAGAGGGGCCCGATGTTCACGCCGAGTTCGGCGAGGACGATCATGCCGGCAATGACCACGATGGTGATCAGCAGGAAGTTCCGGAAGATTGGCAGCAGCGTCGCGAGGCGCGACGCCCCGGCGCCGCCCGGGCCTTCGCCCGGGAGTTCGTGCGGATCGCCGGGATCCTCCTCCGCGACCTTCCGGTCGATCCAAAGCGCAACCCCGCGATAGGCAATGTAGCCTGCAAACGCGACGAGAATGATGTCCAGCGAACGAGTGACCGGATTTGCCGGATCATCGAGATCCACGCCCCAGACCAGCACGATGGCGGCAACGCTCAGGAACGTTACGATGAGGGCTGCGGCATGCTCGATCAGATCCTTGAAGATGGGTTCGGGTTGCGCGTGGACCTCGACTGCCGCATCGGCGGGTGCGGCAGCGGTTTCATCCCCGCTGTCGCCGTTCTCAGGTTCTCCTTCGATCGCGGCAGCGTCAGGAGACATTTCTTCCGCCGGCGGCATGTCCTGCATTTGCCGGTCGAATGCGAAGTCGATGACCATGAGTGCCATGCCGTAGACGACGACACCGGCGATCAGGGCGCCGAGCGGTGCGCCGACCAGGCCGCTGGAGGCCGGCTGGTCAAGCAGCAGCCGGACCGCCGAAACACCCCATGCCGCCATGACGTAAACGATGGTGAGCACGTGCCAGATCCGGCTCAGGGTCTTCATCCAGATCGATTTCCGGTCCGGATCGCCCGAACCCAGTATCGCCTTCGCGACGGGTTCACGGTACACCACCGCGATTGCACAGAACAGGAGAGCGGCCGTCAGGGAGCCGAAGATGAGCACAAGCTTGTGGGTGTTGGCATCGAGACCCAGATTTTCCATCCAGAGGCACACGCCGACGATCGTCAGCGACACTGCGGTGCCCGTAACCAGGAACCTGTAGAGATGCCGGGAGTCCCCGTCGGACATGTTGATCATGCGGTATTCGGGAACATTCGGGACAAGGAAGTTGATGTAGATCGCCTTCAGCAACTGGAACGCGGCGAATGTCCAGACCACGGTTAGCCCGGTGATACGGCTGGCCTCGTGATCGCCGGCATAGATGATCACGAGCAGCGTGCCGATCAACGCGCTCATAAGGGCCAACAGGATGAACACGAATCCCCGGAACAGGAGATAGCCGATCTGCTGCATCCGGCTGGTGGGAACATCCGGGATCCTCGGTGCAAAGACATCGCGTATCCAGTTGCCGACGGGCCGTTCGACGATGCGGCCCAGAACGATACCGGCGATGCCCGCGAGGACGGCGAGAAAGAGCCAGGCCGTCGATCCGTCCGGGCTCGACATTGCGAGCGTTACCTCGATGTTGGGCCAGGCCTCTCCAGCGTCGGTCCAGACGGCTTTCAGCCGGGTCAGCGCCTGATGGACGATTTCAGTGAGTGCCGGACCGGATGTTTCTTCGGCCGCCTCTTTCGATTGCTCGGAACCGCCGACGACGATGACGGTCGCGCCCTCGCGTGCGGCTTGTTCAAGCGCGGGCCTGATGGCCTCGACCATGCTACCGCCTGTTGCCGTTTCCTGGGCGTAGGCGGCAGCGGGCGCAAAACACGCGACAGCAAGAGCGACAAGGACGAATAGCGCCGACAGGCGCGCGCCTATGGGCCGACGCTTTTCGATGCCAGCCGGTATCGGATTGTCTAGACTGTCTGCAAACGTCTGCAGTCTCTGCACAGCGTGCATTGTCATCTCCCGCAAGATCTCCCCGTCAGGCGCCATCATTGAGATTGATGACACCTGAATGCCAGAGGATACGCGGGTAATGCAGATTGTTACAGTGACTCACGCAGGGAAGGTCGCACACCCGATGTGCCAGGACGCCGGCGGTTGAACCAGAAACCGTTCAGTACGGCTCTGGAAGAGATGCTCCGGGGCGCTCGGTTGAACCTGACCCTGATTGCGGGTATGAACGCAAATCCGGGGCACCCATTTCGATTTCAGGTAAATCAGATGAAGATTGCGACTGTGGCAACCGGCGGCATTGGCGGCTACCTTGCTGTACGGCTTGCCAGTACCGGTCATCAGGTCGCCACTATTGCGCGTGGACCTCATCTTGAGGCGATCAAGTCGAACGGACTTACGCTCGATGGGTTCGACGGCGAGCATTGTGTCAATCCATGGATCGCGACCAGCGACACCTCGGAAGTTGGAGAGGTTGACGCAATTCTATTCGGTGTCAAAGGCGATGCATTGGAAGCCGCGGCAGAACTATGCCGTCCGATGCTGGGATCCGACACGATAGTCATTCCGTTTCTGAACGGCGTGGAGGCCTCCGACAGGCTCGCGGACATCTTGCCGGAACAGAATGTCGGTAATGGACTGGCACAGGTTTCAACGACCATTTCCGCGCCCGGCGTAATCAAACAGACCGGCGAATTCAATCGCTTCATTTTTGCCGAGCGCGATAGCCGGCCCTCCTCGAGGATTGACGCTCTCAGAGATGCGATAAACGAAGCAGGTTCTTCTGCACCGCCAACCGATGATGTCGAGCGTGATCTCTGGGCCAAGTTTGTATTGTTTTCGGCAGTATCCGGCGTCACAGCCGCAGCCAGATGCACGATCGGCGACATCGTCGCGAACGATCATCTTTCCGAGCTTTTCAGGGGAATTATTTCCGAGACCGCCGCTCTCGGGAGAGCGCGCGGCGTGGCTTTGCCGGACACGATCGAAACGGATATCTGGTCCGCCGCAGCGAATCTGCCTCCACCCATGCGGGCATCTACGGCCATTGATCTGGAGAACGGACGGCCATTGGAGATTGAGTGGATCTCCGGAGCGGTCGTGCGGCTTTCCCGAGACGCCGGAACTGAAGCGGCAATCAACAAGACGATCTATGCGATCCTCAGTCCTTATCGACACGGAGTTCGTTAGCGAACACCCGGGCCCAAACTCACTCTAGTCGTTGTCGGTCAGGCCCGCACCGGCGCCTGCGAGCCGCGAGGCTTCTGTCGAAGGAACGTATGTCCGGGCCGCAAGTGTCGACACTTCGGCCCACAGGCTTTCACCCACAACCACGCCATCTGTCGTCGGGGAGGGGTCGTTGTCGCACAGGCTGTCGGGCTTTGCCGTGATCGTAATATTGCATCCCGAATCCGACATGCCTTCGGGCATGCGCGTACCCCCGGGCGAACACAGGACAACGCCGCCGTTGCCGAACCCGATCTCGAAACAGAGGCCGTAGTCCGCTGCGGCATTGGCGGCGAGGCCGAGGAACAGGGCTGGCGCGTCCAGCCCTGACAGCTTCACGGTTGCATCCGGTGCGCTCAGAGCAACCTGATCCAGAGCCGCTATTCCCTCGCTGACGGCACGGGCGCACTGATCGGCAGCCCCGGCATCATGTGTGCCGCTGGACGTTGCCCTTATCCCGGCAAGTGCCGCCCCGGCGCCGTCCAAGCCGCGCGCGGACAGCCACGCGGCGGCGCGTCCTACATCCTCGGCGATCCCGGCCGGCAGGCCCGCGCCGACTGCCGCCTTCTGGACGGTCATGCGGATCTCGTTGAGCGAGCGTCGGATCATGGGCCGGTCGCGAGGACCGGCAGCCACCAGTCGTCTGCATCTGCATCGCCAAGCTCGTCGAACAGCGGCGCGCCCTGATAAAGCGTGATCCGCGTCCAGCGGTCGGACTTCGGGTCGAACTTGGATGCACCGAAAAAGGAGAGCTTGCAGCGCAGCATGTCGATCGGCAGGCACTCCTCGCTGATGAGATTGTCACGGATTTCCGCGTAAGGGTGGCGGCGCGACGTCTGCACGCGGCGCACGATCTGCCGGTGGCCGGGACTGCGCATCAGGAATTCGGCGACGGGCCGTTCGCCGGACCAGCTTTCGAGATCGCGGGCGAGGCGGCAGATCTGGCGGGCGACATCGAGCGGCATTTCCAGTTCCGCACCCGGTTCCTCGAAGCGGTCGCCGAGACGGGGCTCAAGCTTCTCCTCCGAGACGTACCAGAACCGTTTGTTGGCGGCCCTGCTGTCGAAATCGATGCCGATCGCCCAGCCGTATTCCCGCTCCATGAGCTGCTTCAGGTCCGAAACCTTCATGGCCGGTTCGAGTACGGGTTCGACCGTGCTGTCCATGCAATGCGCGAGACCGTCGACAAGCTGTCCGTGCAACTCGAGCACGAGGGCGACGGCGAACTCCTGGCACTCCAGCGACAGGTCGGCGGTCGCGGATATCACGCGGTCCCAGGGCCGGGGGGCGGCGAGGGCGTCCGGGGTCATCAGCGCTTCGAGTGCCGGCATCTCGGTGCGCAGCGTGACGATCCGGTCCATCTGGCGGGCATCGTCAACGTTCCACTGGTCCAGATGTCTTCGTGCCCGATCGAGCAACACACGAGCACGCGACATCGTCTCCGCGTCCGCATGCTCGATCGCGCGTACGCGCGCCAATGCGGTCTCGCGGGCGAGCATCCAGTTGTTGAGCAGGATCGGATGCGTCACCAGGAATGGCGCCATGCCGAGGCCGGTCGCATTGCCGATCCCCAGAAAGCGCTTGAGGTCTCCGTCGAGTTCGACGGCGGTTTCCGGCGATCTCGACCGGGCAATATGCTCGACGAGGTCGTGGGTGAAGCCCCGGATCAGCCAGACGGTCAGCATCTCCGCCCGGAACGGATGTGACAGGCCGGGACGGCCGGCAAAGCGGTCCCGGTCGGCGATGCCGAACTTGCCGTTCCCGTAGACCGCCGTTGTGCGCATGAGATAGCCAATGGATCCGATCATCCCGCGATCGGGCTGACGGCCCCGCGAAAGGCTGTCGACGACGTGCTCGAACAGTCTTACGGACTTGTTGGCGCGGCTGAGGACGAGGTCGCTGGCCTCGAACCGCCCGGCCTCCTGCCTCGGTGCGTTGGCTTTCAGCCGCTCCACGTCTGCGGCTTCGGGAATGCCGTCGAACAGGACGTAACTCGTGTCCCAGGCCTCCGCGATGACCCGGTCGGTGCGCTGGTCGGGATCGAGGGGGGTGGAGAAGGCAACCAGGCTGTAGACATGATCACCGAGCGGCACGGTGTAGACGGCGTGACCGAAACCGTTGCCGTCGATAGCCCATTCCCGGCGGTCAACCCCGGCGCCTTCGTCCGACAGTTGCCGGAGTAGCGAGCGCATGAAACTCAGCCTGGTCGGGAAAAAACAGCCCATGCGCGCCAGGCGCATGACCTTGTCCGGCGGCCGGAGATCGGCCTGCGGGACGGTGCTGTCGGTCCTGCTCTCTATCCCGCTCATGGCGCCGGCCCGAAAGACTGATCGAAGAAACGAAGCCAGTTGCCGCCCATGATGGCGGCAACATCGTCTTCGCCGAAGCCGGCGTCGCGCAGGCCGGCCGCGATGTTGCGGAGATCGGCATTGCCGGCAAACCAGTCCGGCTGCGGCGGGAAACCGGGCGCGTCCGCGGAACCCTCGCCGTAATCGGTCTGTTTGGTCCAGCGGCCGTTGCGCATCCACGCGACGACGCTGTCGGGCTGGTCCTGGCAGAGATCGGAGCCGATGCCGAGGTGCTCGACGCCGTAGCGGTCAGCGGCTTCCGCGACCATCCTGCAGAAGGAGTCGAGCGTGCAGGCCGAGCCGTCTTTGAGATGATGAGGATAAAGGGAGAAGCCGAGCATCCCTCCGGATGCGGTCAGCGCCTTCAGGACCTCGTCCGACTTGTTTCTCAGGGCCGGATGCCACCAGTGCGGGTTGGCATGGGTGATCGCGATGGGCCGCGACGAGATCTCGATTGCCTCAAGCGTCGAGCGCTCGGCGGAATGGCTCATGTCGACGACGAGGCCGACGCGGTTCATCTCGGCGATGGCCTCGCGCCCGAACCGGGTGATGCCCGGGTCCTCGTCCTCATAGCAGCCGGTCGCCAGCAGCGACTGGTTGTTGTAGCTGAGCTGCATGAAGCGGGCGCCGAGCGTGTGACAGATTTCGATCAGACCGATGTCGTCCTCGATCGGGGAGGGGTTCTGGAAACCGAAGAAGATCGCCGTCCCGCCGTCCTGCATCGCACGGCGCACATCGTCACCGGTACGGCCCGGAAATATGAGACCGGGATGAGCCTCGAACCAGCGGTTCCACTGTTCGATGTTCAGCACTGTCTCGCGGAAGTTCTCGTGATAGGCGATGGTCACGTGCACCGCATGGACGCCGCCCTCGCGCATCTCGCCGAAAATCTTGTCCGACCAGTTGGCGTACTGCAGACAGTCGATCAGCGGGCTTGTCTGGGACATGGGCGAGCTGCCGTAGTTGCGCGGTATCCGCTTGTTCAGACGGATACTTGATCACCTCACGGCAATGTCCGGCAAGAGAATAGTCGCGCGATTGCCTTGAATGGATGCCGCGCGAGTAGACGGAGCTTCGCTAACCGCCGCCGAAACTCTTGATGAGGCTGCCCGCGACGAGATGCCAGCCGTCGACAAGGACGAAGAAAATCAGCTTGAACGGCAGGGATATGATGACCGGAGGCAACATCATCATGCCCATGGACATGAGGACGGACGCCACGACCATGTCGATGACGATGAAGGGCACGAAAAGCAGGAACCCGATTTCGAACGCCCGTCTCAGTTCGCTGATCATGAAGGCCGGGACCAGCACGTGCAGCGGCACGTCCTCGGCCTTTTCCGGCTGCGCGGTGTTCGACAGGTCGATGAAAAGTCCGAGGTCCTTTTCGCGGACGTGCTTGGACATGAACTGGTGAAACGGCTTCGACGCGCGGTCGAACGCCTCGGTCATTTCGATTTCTTCTTCGATCAGCGGAACGATGCCGTCCCTGTAGGCGTTCTGGAACACGGGCGCCATGACGAAGGCGGTCAGGAACAGGGCGAGCGACACGATGACCGCGTTCGGCGGCGACTGCTGAATGCCGATGGCCGTACGCAGCAGCGACAGCACGACGACGATACGCGTGAACGACGTCACCATGACGAGAATGGATGGCGCCAGGCTCAGGACCGTGATCAGCGCGACCAGCTGGATCGCGCGCTGGGTCAGGCCGGAGCCCTCGTCGAGATTGAGACGGATCTCCTGCGCCGATGCCGGGTCGATTCCGATGACCAGGACGGCCATCGCTGCAGCCATGCCGAGCCGGGTAAAAAAGGTCAGAGCGGCCTGCATGGCTGCACCGGCAGATGTCACGATGCGTCGGTCGAACCGGTAGCCACGAGTCTTGGGCGAGTCACCGGATCGTCGAGCAACATGGGCGGGGACTCATTTGACTGTACTGTGCCCGTCTGGGCGACCTGCCGCTTCGGCTTCTGGCGCATTGCGGGCTCGGAACGCTGCGGGCGGGGCTGGTTGCCGTCCTTGGGTGCCGGCGGGCGCTTTGACTTGACGCGCATCGGCCGCTTCGCGCTCTGATCGAGCGCCTGTTCGGTCGGCTTGGTCGGTTGCGGCGGAGCCGGAGGGGCGGCCTGCGGTCTCGGGGCAGGTGCCGGCTCCAGGAATTCCGGATCGACGACATGCGGATCATGGCCGGCCGCGGGCCTCTGCGGCTGCTCCGCGGCGGGTGCCGCTTCGGGCCAGGGGTCCGGGCGCGGCGCCGGTGCGCGGGTCCGGGGCGGCTTGCGCTCGGCGCTCGGCCGCGGTTTGCTCTCGCCCTGCGCACGGGCAGGCTTGCGTTCGGCCGACCGTGTTTCACGGGGTTCCCTTTGGCGCGGTTGTGGCTGCGGTTCGCGTGCACGCGGTTCAGGTGCCGGCTCGGCCATGGGCTCCATCGTTTCCATGGGCTCCGTCGGCTCGATCGGCTCCCGCGGTTCTTCCAGGGCCGGTTCCTTCTGCGCGCGCTGGGCCGGTCGCCGTTCTTCCCGGCGCTCTGCCGGCTGACGGGTCTCGGCCTGAAGCTGTTCTTCGAACTTCGGCTCGGCTTGACGCGGTTCGGCCGGGCGCGGCTCCGGTGCCCGCGGCTCTGCGCGGCGCGGTTCGGGCCGGCGCTGCTCGGGAGGTCGGGAGTCCTGCTGCCGCGGTTCCTGCTGTCTTGGCTCCGGCTGTCTTTGTTCCGGCGGTCGGGGGCGCCGTGCCGGTCCGGGGTCTCTCGGGGCAGGGGCATCGCGGGCGACGAGTTGGGGCTCCGCTGTCCGCATCGGGGCCCCGAGTTCCGGGCGCTCCATCGGATCGTGACGGATACTGCTCTCAACGACGAAATCCTGGCCGCCGCCAATCATGACCAGATGCTCGACATTGTCGCGCCTGATCAGCATCAGCCGGCGTCGCTTGTCCACGGCTGTGGTTTCCAGAATTTCGATGCGGGCGCCGCGCCGTCCGCCCATGGCGCCGGAAAAGCCGAAGCGCTTCACGAGAACCGCTATCAGACCGATCAGCGCCAGCACGAACACCAGTGCCAGCATGTATTGAATGTAGTCGCCCAAAATCATGTTTATTGCCCCCTATCGGAGCAGGCTCCCGCAGGCCCACTCGGTAAATCTTGCCTACTTTATGCCTAACAAAAGGTTAACGCAGACTGCCGCTCGGTTAACGTGCGCAGAAAACGGGCGATTTTATGGTTACCGGAGAGTTATCCCGGTTAAACAAACATTAACCATTTGCAACGAAAGCTTAATTCAGGGGCTGAAGGCCTCCGGAATGAGCGTCCGCCTCGTCCAGAAGGGCAGCTGGTGCGGCGCGCCGATCACATGGTGATTCGCATGGCGCTGACAGATCTTCCCGTTCTGAGTTCGCTCAAGACCAAGATGATGTGGCTGCAGGCACGCCAGCGCGTGCTGGCCGAGAACGTGGCCAACGCGGACACGCCTGACTACGTGGCCAAGGACCTGAAACCGCTGTCTTTCGATCAGATGGTGAAGGCCGAGACGGTCGGGTCGGTCGAGATGGTGCGCACCAGCAAGGCGCATATCGGCGGCGCGCCGCTTACGGACAGCGGCAGCGGGTTCGGCACGGACGAGGGCACGTCGTGGGAGACGACGCCATCGGGCAACGGCGTGGTGCTCGAGGAACAGATGATGAAGGTCACGTCCAACCAGATGGAATACCAGACCGCGGCGACGCTGTATTCGAAGTCGATCGCCTTGCTCAGGATCGCGGTCGGATCGCAATAGTCGGACGCAACCGCCTGACGGCGGACAACTGAAAAGGGGCTGACACACCATGGACCTGATGAAGTCGATGATGATCGCGGCATCCGGCCTGCGCGCCCAGAGCGGGCGCATGCGGGTGATCTCGGAGAACATCGCCAATGCGGCATCGACCGGAAACGCGCCCGGTGCCGACCCGTACCGGCGCCGCATTCCAACATTCGAGGCGACGTTCGACAGCGAACTGAAGGCCTACAAGATCAATCTCGGCCGTGTCGAACTCGACAAGTCGGACTTCCAGCGCAAATACGCGCCGAACCATCCCGCGGCCGACAAGACCGGCTACGTCAAGATGCCGAACGTCAACACGCTTGTGGAGATGATGGACATGCGCGAGGCGCAGCGCAGCTACGAGGCCAATCTCAACGTCATCCGCTCGTCGCGTTCGATGGCGGTGCGGACCATCGATATCCTGCGGGCCTGAACGCCTTGACGCCCTAACCGAAGGAGCGGAATCATGACCACGACCGCATCAGCCGCCGCCCAGGCCTACGCCGCTGCCGCACGCGCGGTCGCCGACGCGGCCAAGGGAACCGCCCAGGCCAAAACGCCGGGCGACGGCGAGGCCGACTTTGGCGCCGCCCTGCAGCAGGCGGTCGCCTCGGTATCCGGTAACATCGACAAGGCGGAGGCCACGACCATGGCCCAGGTCGCCGGCAAGGCCGACGTTGTCGACGTCGTGACCGCTGTCGCCGAGACCGAGGTCGCTCTGAGAACGCTGGTCAGCGTTCGCGACCGGGTGATCGCGACCTACCAGGAAATCATGCGGATGCCGATCTGACGGCTCGGCGCAGGACTGAAAGAGGCACCATGAGCGGGGCAGAAGTACTCGACATCGCACGCGACGGGATATTCGTACTCCTGAAGCTTTCCGCGCCGCTGATGCTGGTCGGCCTCGGCGTCGGCCTGGTCATCGCGCTGTTCCAGGCGCTGACCCAGATCCAGGAAGTGACACTGGTCTTCGTGCCGAAAATCCTGGCGATCTTCGTCACGATGCTGCTTACGCTTCCGTTCATGGGCGAGGTGCTCGGCACGTTCATGGACCGGCTGGCCACGCAGATGATCACGCCGGGCTGACCGGGAGCGCGGCGGTGGAGGGGCCCGAGCGGACAGGGATCGCTTACCGGTGGCCGGAGCAACGGTCATGACGATCTCGTTCAACGCCGAATTCGCCTTTGTCTTCATTCTCGTTTTCGCGCGCATCGGCTCGATGGTGGCGACCATGCCGGCTTTCGGCGAGGTCATGGTAACGGCCCGCGTCCGTCTTGCCCTTGCACTTCTCATCTCGCTGGTCATGGTGCCGATCGTCGGCGACAACTACAGCGGCATTCCCGGCAATCTCGGCCGGATGACCATGGCGGTGCTGGGCGAGATCGCTATCGGACTGCTGATCGGCGCGTCGGCCCGCCTGCTGACCAGTGCGCTTCAGGTGGCCGGCACGGCGATCGCCTACCAGACGGGCCTTGCCTTCGCGCAGAACGTCGACCCGACACAGGGGATCCAGAGTGCGATCGTCGGCTCGTTCCTGTCGGTGCTGGCGATGACGATGATCTTCGCGACCGATATGCACCATCTGCTGATCGCGGCGATGCGCGACAGCTACGAGCTGTTCAAGCCGGGCGAGGCGATCCCGTTTGCCGATTTTGCCCAGATGGCGCTGAAGATAGTGGCCGGGGCGTTCAAGGTGGGCATCCAGATGGCCGCGCCGTTCATCGTGTTCGGCATGATCTTCAACCTCGGCCAGGGCGTGCTTTCACGCCTGATGCCGCAGGTGCAGATCTTCTTTATTGCGATCCCCGCGAACATCTTCCTCGGGTTCGCGCTCTTCATGCTGATGCTGTCGTCGATGATGATGTGGTATCTCGACCACTTCTCCACCGGCGTCAGCGTGTTCCTGCGGCAATAGCGAGGCGGGGCCGTGGCTGAAGACCAACCGGATCAATCAGAAAAGACAGAAGAACCAACCCAAAAGCGGTTGGAAGATGCGCACAAGAAAGGCGATGTCGCGAAGAGCCAGGAGGTCAACGCCTGGTTCGTCATGGTCGCCGCCACGCTCGTCGTGCTGATTTTCTCGGATTCGATGATGAGCTCGCTGGCCGGATCGCTGAAAGCATTCCTGCACCAGCCGCACGAAATCCCCATGGACGGCGAGCACCTGAGGATCGTCGGTCGGGAGATCGCCATCGCCGTCGTCGTCGCGCTGCTGCTGCCGCTGCTTGTCCTGGTTATCGGTGCGGTCAGTGGCAATCTGGTGCAGCACAAGCTGCTGTTCACCGGCGAGGCGCTCAAACCCAAACTTTCGCGCATTTCAGTGATTTCCGGGTGGAAGCGCCTGTTTTCCGGCCAGAGCCTGGCGAACTTCCTGAAGGGCCTGGTCAAGCTCGTCATCGTCGCCATCATCATGTTCGCCATCGTCTGGCCCGAGCGCGACCGGCTGGACCTCATGGTCACGGCTGATATCGCGGCGATCCTGCCGATCGTGAAGGTGCTCTCGCTCAAGCTTCTGGCCGGCGTCATCGCCGTAATGACGGTCATCGCCGCGATCGACTTTCTCTACCAGCGCTATACCTGGATGCAGAAGCAGCGCATGACCATGAAAGAGTTGCGCGACGAGCACAAGCAGATGGAAGGCGATCCGACCGTCAAGGCGAAGCTGCGCCAGGTGCGCATCGAGCGCGGCCGCAAGCGCATGATGGCGAACGTGCCCGAGGCCTCGGTCGTGATCACCAACCCGACGCACTATTCGGTGGCCCTCAAGTACGATCAGGGCATGAGCGCGCCGGTGGTCGTGGCCAAGGGCATCGACGCGATCGCGCTCAAGATCCGGGAAATCGCCAAGGAACACGACATCCCGATCGTGGAAAATCCGCCGCTGGCCCGCAGCCTGCACGCCGCGGTCGATGTGGATGAGGAAATTCGGCCTGAACACTACAAGGCGGTTGCGCAAGTTATTGGGTATGTCATGAAGATTAAGGGTAGACTGGCCAGGCGCACAGCACGGCGCGAGTGATTCGCTGGTGCAGCGGGCCGCAAATGCGTGGTAATCCCAGTGTAACTGTCTGTGCGTATACATCTTCAACGGTGTCTCAGGGCTGAGACTTTGATCGACTGGCGCATCAGGGGACGCGCGGACTTTTGAGCGAAATCGACCTCGAGAAGCGGGGCATGCAGGGGGATACGGAAAAACCCGGACAGGCATTGCCGATCGGCTCGGTCGTGCTCGCTGTGGTGCTGGCGCTCCTGCTTGCCTTCACCGCAGCGGCGCTGGCCTATGCGACGCGCGGTGCCGCCGATCTCTGGATTCTGGCGACGCTGGCCGGCTTCGCCTTCGTCGGGCTGCTGTGCCTGTTCGGCGCCGTCGCGGGCCTGGTGCAGGTCGGACGACGCGATGCCAGCGAGGCGATGTCCGCCCAGGTCATCGCGCAGATCGGCGAGGCCTGCGCGGTCACCGACCACTACGGCCGGGTGGTCTTCGCGAGCCCCGAATACCGCCGGCTCGCGGGCGGGGACGCCGCCCGCAAGATTCTCGGCGTCGAGCATCTGTATGCCGGATATCCGGATATCGCCGATCACATATACCGGCTGTCGCAGGCCGCACGCGCCGGTGAATCGGCGGTGGAGGAGATTCGCCTGGTCGGCGGCAGTTCGGCGGCCGGCGCGCATCGCGACCGCACGGCGTGGCTGCGTGTAACGGTCGAGCCGATCGAAAGCGGGCGCAGACGTCAGCAGAGTCTTTGGAGGATCGTCGACCTCACGGCCGAGAGGGAGCGCCAGGAAGCCGCGTTCCAGAAGCTGCAGCATATTATCGACTATCTCGACCATGCGCCGGCCGGCTTTTTCTCAGCGGATGGCGGAGGCCGGATCCAGTACCTCAATGCGACGCTTGCGGGCTGGCTTGGCATCGATCTGGCAAAGACCACCGGCGGCGTGCTCACGCTCGGCGAGATCGTGAGCGGCGGCGGCGCTTCCGTCATCGAAAGTGTCGAGCCGGTGTCGGAAGGGACGCGCGAGGAGACATTCGACCTCGATCTCACCAAGGCCGACGGAACATCCCTGCCGGTGCGTATCCTGCACAGGGTATCGTTCGACTCGGAAGGCCAGGCGGGCACGTCCCGGTCGCTGGTTCTCAACCGCAGCCCGGGAGCGGATGTCGCGGAATCCCTGAGGGCGGCCGAGGTCCGGCTTGCCCGGTTCTTCAACGGCGCGCCGATCGGCATCGCGATTGTCGGGCGCGACGGCCAGATCAAGAGCGTCAACACCGCCTTTGTCCGCACGGCCGGTGAGGCGTCGGGCCGCGGCCGCGGACTGCTGGAGCTGGTGGCCGAGGACAGCCACGAAACCCTCAAGACCGCACTCGACAGCGCCTGGGACGGCAAGGCCGTCATTCCGCCCGTGGATATCCGCTTCAGCGCACAGGACGAACGGGAAAGCCGCTTCTTCGTCAGCCGGATCGAGGATGACGGTGACGACTCGGTCATTGTCTACTCGGTCGACACAACGGAACAGCGTTCGCTCGAGATGCAGTTCGCCCAGAGCCAGAAGATGCAGGCGGTGGGTCAGCTTGCGGGCGGCGTGGCCCACGACTTCAACAACGTGCTGACCGCCATCATCGGCTTCTCCGACCTGCTGCTCGCGCGCCACAGGCCGACGGACCCGTCCTTCCAGGACATCATGAACATCAAGCAGAACGCCAACCGGGCGGCCAATCTGGTGCGGCAGCTGCTGGCGTTCTCCAGGCGCCAGACCCTGCGGCCGGAAATCCTGTCACTGACCGACGTGCTGGCCGACCTCGGCAATCTGCTGGGACGCCTGATCGGCGAGAAGATCGAGCTCAAGGTCGTGCACGGGCGCGAGCTCGGCCTGGTCAAGGTCGACGTCAACCAGTTCGAGCAGGTGGTCATCAACCTGGCCGTGAACGCGCGCGACGCCATGGCCGACGGCGGCACGCTGACGGTCCGGACCGCCAACTTCACCGAAGAGGAATCCCGCGCGCTCGACAGCAAGATCATGCCGGTCGGCGAGTATGTCATGTGCGAGGTGTCCGACACCGGCACGGGCATGGCCAAGGAAGTGCTCGACAAGATCTACGAGCCGTTCTTCTCGACCAAGGATGTCGGCAAGGGGACGGGGCTCGGCCTGTCGACGGTCTACGGCATCGTCAAGCAGACCGGCGGGTACATTTTCGCCGAAAGCGCGCCGGGCGAGGGCACCACGTTCAGGATCTACCTGCCGCGGGTCCACCGCGACGAGGCCGCCGAGGCGCAGGCCGAGGAAGAGGCCGAGGGCAAGGCGGACGCCGCATCCGCGGACCTGACGGGGGCCGGTACGATCCTCCTGGTCGAGGACGAGGAAGCCGTGCGGGCGTTTGCCTCGCGCGCGCTGCAGAGCCGCGGCTATACCGTGCTCGAGGCCGACAGCGGCGAAACCGCGCTGGTTCAACTGGAAGCCCACGAGGGCGAGATCGATCTGGTGATCTCCGACGTGGTGATGCCGGAGATGGACGGGCCCACGCTGCTCAAGGAACTGCGGAAGCGTCATGCCAAAATGAAGGTGATCTTCATCTCCGGTTACGCGGAGGACGCCTTCAAGAAGAACCTGGATGACGACGAGATCTTCGCGTTCCTGCCCAAGCCGTTCTCGCTCAAGCAGCTTGCGGCCGCGGTCAAGGAAACGCTGGGCAGCTGACCGGCCGCTTCATCCCGCTCCAACGGTTCATGACGATCCGGCCGGTTTGCGCCGGGCGCCCCAGAGCCGGCCTTTCCAGCCGGCCACGATGGCCATTGCGGCGAAGAACCAGAAAACGACGGACATCAGGAGCTCCGCATACCGTTCGGACGCGCTGCAACGGTCCTCGCCCAGGCACTCCAGTGATACAAAGAACAAGGACAGGAAGGACGTCATCAGGGCCGCGGCCACGCAGTAGAGCGCGATGAACACCACGCGTCGCGACTTGCTGGGATAGATGTATCCCTCTTCCTCGATGCGGCGCTCCGGCAGGGAGGCGCCGGGCGCGACATTCGCGGGGTCCTTCAGTATCACCAGCGACCGCGCCGCCATGTCGTGGATCGCCTGGTGGCGCCGGCTGGTCAGGACAAAGATGAGCGACAAAAACCCGAGATACGCCTTTATTACGGTCCTCAGGAGAGCCGCGAGCAGGTGAAGACTGCGGCCGCTGCGGGCGCTGATGACACGCATTCCCCTGATGTGATGGCCGATCGAGGCGCCGGTGAGGCTGAGGAACACCGGTTCGATGAGCAGCAGCATGGAAAAGATCACGAATGCCTTGATCGCGCCGTGGATCTGCATCGGCGCCAGCAGGTTCATCGACGTGAAAAACAGGGCCAAAAGAATGCTCGCATCGATCAGCACGGCTTCGATGCGCCGCGTGATGCGCGGGTATCTGATGCTCTCTGCGTCGTAGGCCATCCGGTCCGCCTTGTTGCTGGAGCCGCAGGTCATCCGGGACGGTGTGTGCCGGCCAGATTGACCAGCCGGGCGGGCGAATGCAAGCCGCGGTCCCGAATCCGTCCGCCGGAGCGTGATTTCCACTTATACCGATGCCGAAAAAACGCAGCGTGTGGGATTTGTCACATCGAGTCCGCGGAACGCTTCCTATGTTCAATCCCGCTATGACTGATCTGACAGGGACAATTCAAACAGGACCGCAAGGTTCGGGCGGCAGGAGCCTGGTTATGAGGTCTGACGATTACTGGACCGAAAAAAAGCTCACGCTCAGACACGTGGTTTCCGCCTGGTTCATCTGCGGCGGACTGGTTGCGGTACTGGCCATCGGTGCACAACTGCTTGATTGGGCGACCGGTTAGCAAGCCCGCCTCCCGCAATCTGATTGCGGCTGCGGGCGGGCCGTCGCGGGCCCCGAAAGGGATACCGCGCATCCCGTGACGGCCCGGCTTGCTTTGGCGGTGGTGTGGCAGGGAAATGCGCAAGTGTAAGGCGACACCTAGTTTGACTTAGCCGGGTATCCCGTCGCGGAAAACTGCGGGCAATTGTGGCGGACACCGGCGGAAATCTCCGGAGCGTCCCACTTCCACGAAACACCGCAGAAAACGTCCAATTCAGAGACCAATAATGCGTGGAAATCAGTGAGGCAGGTGAGACGCTTCGGGCGCTCCCCGACTGCGACTTTCACACACCTATCTTGACAAGTGCTGCCTCAATAGCTGCGACAACAGTTTCGGCCTTAAAAACAATTCCCAAGTCGATCATTTCTTTGTCGACGGCAACAAACTTGAGTTGGGTTGGCACCGGCATGCTCACAATCTCGCTCGCATCTGTCTTGTAGTACACAGACGCCACGACACCTATGAAGTAGAATTTCGTGCCTACTACCGAACCGCCATCCTTCTGGGCATATATCCCGGACTCATAGATGAACACTGGGCTGCCGCTGGACCCGCTGAAGACCGAAGCGTCGATGAGAAACTTCTTTTCTCCTTCATAGTCGAGCGCAAATGGCGTGGCAGTCGTGCCTCGGCGGATGATTGGGGTGAAATTCTTCCTGTCCCAAATACCATTTGGATAGCCAACAAAGATGATTTCTTCGAAGGCATCCAACTCCTTTTCTTGCTCGACGGTTGGGATGTTTTCATTTGAGATGTGTCGGAAGAATGCCGCGACACCTTCGCCTTTCAAGGGGTCGAGTAGGGGAACCAACGGGGCAACCGCGATGTCGACATTTTCCTCTGGATGACCGTGCCAAATTTTGTCGAAATCAGCGACCTGGACACGATAGGCGTCACCCAATTTCGGCCCGTCGGCATCACCTAGAATAAATGTGATGCCGCCGGTCTTCGAGTCGCCAACCACATGTTTGTTGGTGACAATAAATGGATAAAACTGGTCCCTGAACTTCTGCTGAAAGATAAAGCCGGTACCAGCGCCACGGGTCCCATCCTCAGACTCCGTATCTATACGAACGGTAGTAAACAGTAGATTCTCGACAAGCGACTTTACGTCCACGGAATGCTCTCCTCTGTGCCGCTTCGCCGATCCAGATCAATCAGCTTGGCCGACAACGCAGTGACCAGTGACTACGGGCGCGGGTTGGCGACCTGGTGCATGGTCAGGACCACTAGGCCCACGACATTCAGTTCGTCCATGTGGTCCGCGATCGGCATCAGTGTATCACTACTTCACCGTGCCTTGCGGATCACCTCACTGAGCAGGACATCGAGAGCCTGAGAGAAATCCACCTGCACCGCCGTCGGTAGGACCTCGCTTGACGTGATGGGGGAATGCAGGTGCCTGTCTGCAATCTTGCGAAGCGAACTTTCGAGGTGCCGCATTGAATCCTTGAATGACTTCTCCACATTGGGGCCGCCGTAATTATTGGCCACTTCCGCGAAGGTTCGATGGCCCAATACAGCGGGGACATGGTCGACGATGCTGCGCAGGATCATTGCGGTCGACATGTGGCAGTGGTTGCTGGCGGCTACATTGATCTCTCTGCAAAGTTCAACAAGCCTCGCAAAGTCCCACTTCTTGTTGCCGATAGCTTCGAGTTCCGAAATTCGAGCCGGATCGACAAAGGGTTTCGCATTAGCTGTTAATTGAGACGGTCGCGACCGCTTGCGCTCCAGCGCGCGGGCTGCCACGCGTACAATCTTTGACGCCTGTTCAACGGACGCATAGGACGGCCCTCCGGAAATGCCAACACCAGTGTCTACCGCGACGCAAAGGCTCGTGGAGTAATCGTTGTCAGGACCCAATTCCTCATCGAGTATCGATTTGGCATCGAGGAACAATGCCTTGAATGAAGAGGAGTGCTCAGACTGCAAGAAAAGCGGGGTCGTAGGCCCGCCAGTCACGAACAGCGGCAGCAGGGCTGCCATGTCATCCGCAATCTTGGATACTTCTTCGATCATGTCATTCAAACTTGATAGCCGACCCAGATAACTTGGTCGGCGACAAGTTGGCCAGTGATTAAGGGCGCGGGTTGGCGACCTGGTGCATGCTCAGGACCATGAGGCCGACGACATTTGAATCGTCCAGGTCGCTGCTGCTCAATCGTTCACTACCGTATTTGGGGTTTTCGGACAACAGGACGTGGTTACGACCGCTGGCAACGTGGGCGTGTCTTGAGATGCCCGCGTCATCACGGGCCCCGAAAGGGATACCGCGCATCCCGTGACGGCCCGGCTTGCTTTGGCGGCGTTGTGTGCAAGCCGGTTGGCGGCGGCCATTTCCTCTTCTTTCTGACGACAGGAACGCGATTTCGGTCGCGTATATCCTCTTGTCGATGACGACTAAATCCGATGTTGCCGGCGGCGCGCAGGGACGGGCGCACGGAAGGGCACAGGCGTGCGTCACAACATGCGTCACGACGGGCGGCGCGACCGGCAGCGATTCTCTCCTGCCGTCGGGGAAGGGAAGGGGAACGAAATGTCAGAATTTCCGGAACAAAATTCGAACACAAACCGGATTTTTACTTTTTATCAATGCTTTAGAATTTATGTTGCCAAAAGGAACAAAGCATGTACATTGATCGCAATTGCAACCGCCGGTGCACTGTGAAATAAGGGATTACCGTAATGGGACAAAGTTCACTTCGCCTTGTGGAGACCGACTCCGTGGATAAAGAAAAGGCCCTTGATGCCGCGCTGAGCCAGATCGAACGTGCCTTCGGCAAGGGATCGATCATGAAACTCGGCAAGTCCGAACAGGTGGTTGAGATCGAGGCGGTGTCGACCGGTTCGCTCGGCCTCGATATCGCGCTCGGCATCGGCGGCCTGCCGCGCGGCCGCGTGATCGAGATCTACGGGCCGGAATCCTCGGGCAAGACGACGCTGGCGCTGCATACCGTGGCGGAAGCCCAGAAGCGCGGCGGGATCTGCGCCTTTGTCGATGCGGAACACGCGCTCGACCCGATCTATGCCCGCAAGCTCGGCGTCGATCTCGATGAACTCCTGATTTCGCAGCCCGATACCGGTGAGCAGGCGCTCGAGATCGCCGACACGCTGGTGCGGTCCGGCGCGGTCGAGGTGCTGGTGATCGACTCGGTGGCCGCGCTGACGCCGCGCGCCGAGCTCGAAGGCGAGATGGGCGACAGCCTGCCCGGCATGCAGGCCCGGCTCATGAGCCAGGCCCTGCGCAAGCTCACCGCCTCGATCTCCAAGTCGAACTGCATGGTGATCTTCATCAACCAGATCCGCATGAAGATCGGCGTCATGTTCGGCAGCCCGGAGACGACCACGGGCGGCAACGCGCTCAAGTTCTACGCGTCCGTGCGGCTCGACATCCGCCGCATCGGCCAGATCAAGGACCGCGACGAGGTGGTCGGCAACCAGACGCGCGTCAAGGTCGTGAAAAACAAGGTGGCGCCGCCGTTCAAGCAGATCGAGTTCGACATCATGTACGGCGAGGGCATTTCCAAGACCGGCGAACTGATCGACCTGGGGGTCAAGGCGGGCATCGTGGAGAAATCCGGATCCTGGTACTCGTTCGACTCCGAGCGCATCGGCCAGGGCCGCGAGAACGCCAAGACCTTCCTCAGGGAGAACCAGGACGTGGCGGACCGCATCGAGACGGCCGTGCGTCAGAATGCCGGGCTGATCGCCGACCAGATCCTCGACGAAACGGGCGAGGACGACGATTCGGACGATGCGCCGGACGCCAGCGAAGCCACGGGCTGAGGTGCCGGGCCTTACGCCGGACAAGACTGTTTCATTCAGCCAGAGGGCGCTCCCGTATCGGGGCGCCCTTTCTCTTTGCGGCACCTTCCGGCGGGCAGAGCCGGCGGTCCGGGCGGCGCCCGTCCCTTCAGGCTCCGCGGGTCGCTGGACAGTGCAGGGGGTGCGCTGTAAAAGCAGAAAAACGAATGCAACCAGACAATCGCCGCATGCCGGCCCGTCCCGGACGATCCGTTGGCGCGCCGTCCGTGACGGGGCTCGTGAAGGGGCTTGGGACAGATCGGCGACGAAACACGCTCAATCGGTAAGACATGTCTTCTGTAAACGAAATCAGATCGACCTTTCTCAACTACTTCGGTGACAACGGGCACGAGATCGTGGCGTCCGGGCCGCTGGTGCCGCTCAACGACCCCACCCTGATGTTCACCAATGCGGGCATGGTGCAGTTCAAGAATGTCTTCACGGGCATCGAGAAGCGTCCCTACAGCCGCGCGGTGACGTCGCAGAAGTGCGTGCGGGCCGGCGGCAAGCACAACGATCTGGACAATGTCGGCTATACCGCGCGCCACCACACGTTCTTCGAGATGCTGGGCAACTTCTCGTTCGGCGACTATTTCAAGGACCTCGCCATCGAGCTGGCCTGGAACCTGGTGACGAAGGAATTCGGCCTGCCGGCGGACCGGCTGCTGGTCACGGTCTTTGCGGAAGACGACGAGGCGTTCGATCTCTGGAAGAAGATCGCCGGCCTGCCGGAATCGAAGATCATCCGGATTCCGACCTCGGACAATTTCTGGTCCATGGGCGACACCGGGCCGTGCGGCCCGTGCTCGGAAATCTTTTACGATCACGGCGACCACATTCCGGGCGGCCCGCCCGGCAGTCCGGACGAGGACGGCGACCGCTTCATCGAGATCTGGAATCTTGTCTTCATGCAGTTCGAGCAGGTGACAAAGGACGAGCGGATCGACCTGCCGCGGCCGTCGATCGACACCGGCATGGGGCTTGAGCGCATCTCCGCGGTGCTGCAGGGCACGCACGACAATTACGAGACCGACCTCATGCGCGCGCTGATTCGCGCGTCCGTCGATGCGTCGAACGTCGATGCGCAAGGCGCACACAATGTCAGCCACCGGGTCATCGCCGATCACCTGCGCACGTCCAGTTTCCTCATCGCCGACGGCGTCCTGCCGTCGAACGAGGGGCGGGGCTACGTCCTGCGCCGCATCATGCGCCGCGCCATGCGCCATGCCGACATCTGCTGGGCGTGCGCGAGCCGCTGATCTGGCGGCTGGTGCCCGCACTGGTGCGCGAGATGGGGCAGGCCTTATCCGGAGCTGCACCGGGCGGAAGCGCTGATCACCGAAACGCTCAAGCTCGAGGAGACGCGGTTCCGCAAGACCCTCGACCGGGGCCTGCGCATGCTGGACGACGGCGACAACGGATCTCGACAGCGGCGGCACGCTCGACGGCGAGGTCGCCTTCAAGCTCTACGACACCTACGGATTTCCGCTGGACCTGACCGAGGACGCGCTCCGGCCGCGCGGCATTGCCGTCGACACGGACGCCTTCAATGAGGCCATGGAGCGCCAGCGCGCCGAAGCGCGCGCGGCGTGGGTCGGTTCGGGCGACGCGGCGACGGAACAGGTCTGGTTCGAGCTGCGCGAAGAAGTCGGCGCCACCGAGTTCCTCGGCTACGAGGCCGAGTTCGCCGAAGGCGTCGTTGTCGGCATCGTGGTCGGCGGCGAGCGTGTGGACCGGGCGGAGGCGGGGACGGATGCGACCGTCATCCTCAACCAGACGCCGTTCTATGCCGAGTCCGGCGGCCAGATCGGCGACCGCGGCGTCATGACCGGTGCCGAGGACGCGCAGTTCCTGGTGTCCGACACGCAGAAGAAGCTGGGTGACCTGTTCGCGCATCAAGGCAAGGTCAAGGCGGGGGCGATCGCTGTCGGCGATCCGCTGGAGCTGATCGTCGACCACAGCCGCCGCTCCGGCACGCGCGCCAATCATTCGGCGACACACCTGCTGCACGAGGCGCTGCGCAGGACGCTCGGCGCCCATGTCGCTCAGAAGGGCTCGCTGGTCGAGCCGACGCGCCTGCGCTTCGACTTCAGCCATCCCAAGGGCATGACGGAGGAGGAACTGTCCGCCGTCGAGGAGATCGCCAACGGCGTCATCCTGCAGAACGGCGAGGTGGTCACCCGCCTGATGAGCGTCGACGAGGCAATCGAGTCCGGTGCTCTTGCGCTGTTCGGGGAAAAGTACGGCGACGAGGTCCGCGTCGTGTCGATGGGCAAGGACGTGGTCGAGGGCGGCCAGCAGAAAGACCATTCGGTCGAGCTGTGCGGCGGCACGCATGTGCGCCGGACGGGCGATATCGGGCTGGTCAAGATCGTCGGCGAAGGCGCGGTTGCTGCCGGTGTCCGGCGTATCGAGGCGCTGACCGGAGCCGGTGCACGGGCCTATTTTGACGAGCAGGACCGGCGCGTCCGTGATGCCGCGGCAATCCTGAAAGCGCCCCCGCAGGAACTGACCGAGCGGGTCCAGGCGCTGGTCGAGGAGCGCCGCAGGATGGAGCGCGAGGTCGCCGACCTGAAGCGCCAGGTCGCCATGGGCGGCGGCGGCTCGGGCGGGGGCGATGAGGGCGTGCGCGACATCGGTTCCGTGAAGGTGATGGCCCGCGCGCTCACGGGTATCAGCCCCAAGGACCTGCGCGGCCTGGTGGACGACGGCAAGAAGAAGCTGGGGTCCGGCATCGTTGCGATCATCGGCATCAACGACGAGGGCAAGGCCGGCATTGCTGTCGGCGTTACCAGCGACCTCACGGACTCTTACGATGCCGTGGATCTCGTGCAGATCGGCGCTGCGGCGCTGGGCGGCAAGGGCGGCGGCGGGCGGCCCGACATGGCGCAAGCCGGCGGGCCTGACGGGACCAAGGCCGACGCGGCAATCGATGCCATCGCCGAGAGGGTCGGCGAACTGGCCGGCGCGGCCTGAGACCGACGGACCGGCGCGCCGCAGGGCCTGAACGAGGCAGAGCGGGATGACGACGGAACAGCCAGACGGACTGCGAAAGTTTCGCGAGCGTCTTCATGACGTGCTCGAGCAGGGGCATGGCGAGGACAAGCTCAGTCTTGCCGTCGACGCCGCGATCATCATCCTGATCCTCGCCAATGTGGTCGCGTTTTCGCTGGAAACCGTCGACAGCATCTCCGCGCGCTACGGCGATCTGCTGGAGGCCTTCAACGTTTTCTCGGTGATCGTGTTCACGATCGAATACGCCGCACGGCTCTGGGTCTGCATCGAACTGCCGCCGCTTCGGCACCTGCCGGGATGGAAGGCCCGCCTGAAGTTCGCCTCCCGGCCGCTGCTGATCGTCGACCTGCTGGCGATCCTGCCGTTTTATCTGTCCGCGCTGTTCAGCGTCGATCTCAGGATCCTGCGCGTGCTGCGGCTGCTGCGGTTCCTCAAGGTGGCGCGGTATTCGCCGGCCCTGCAGACACTGGGCCGGGTGATCGCGAACGAGCGCCGCGCACTTGTCGGCGCCTGCATCATCATGTTTGCGCTGATGCTGTTCTGCTCGACGATCATGTATTTCCTGGAGCGTGAGGCCCAGCCGGAAGCGTTCGGAAGCATTCCCGCCGCCGCGTGGTGGGCGCTCGCGACGCTCACCACCGTGGGCTTCGGCGATGTCACGCCGATCACGGCCGCCGGCAAGTTCTTCGGCGGTCTGGTCATGGTGTTCGGTCTCGGCATGGCAGCGCTTCCCGTCGGCATTCTCGGCCACCGGGTTCACCCAGGAGGTCAACCGGCAAGCGCGACTTCGTCATCACCTGGAGCATGGTGGTGCGCGTGCCGATCTTCGCGGAACTGAAAGCGGCCGTCGATCGCAGAAGGTCGTCTCCCATCTGCGCACCCAGAGTTACGAGCCGGGCGGCGAGATCCTGAGGGCGGACGAGGAGATCCAGTCCGTGTTTCTGGTCGCCTCAGGCGACGTGGAGATCGAATGGAGCGGGGGCACGGCGGAACTGAAGGCCGGCGACTATTTCGGCGAAAGCGCACTGCTCGACCGTGAGAAGCGCCATGTCTGGTCGGCCAAGGCGCTGACCAAATGCGACATGCTGCTGCTCGACCGCCATGACTTCGAACATCTGATGGCGGAAGACAAGGACCTTCGTGAACAAGTGGAAAGGGCGGCATCCGACCGCCGCGCACTGGCGCAGAGCTTTCTGGACGAGGCGGAACTGAAAACGAAGACGCCGCCCGAAGGCGGCGCCTGAATTCGCTGTCCGTGTCCGGCGTGACGCCAGGACTAGCTCATTGCTTTCTGGAGGTTCTCGTCGATCTTGTCGAGGAAACCGGTGGTCGACAGCCATTCCTGATCAGGCCCGATCAGGAGCGCCAGGTCCTTGGTCATATGACCGCTCTCGACCGTGTCGACGCAGACCTTCTCCAGCGTCGCCGCAAAGCCCTTGAGCTGTTCGTTGCCGTCGAGCTTGCCACGGTGCGCCAGACCCCGGGTCCAGGCGAAGATCGAGGCGATGGAATTGGTCGAAGTTTCCTCGCCGCGCTGGTGCGCGCGGTAATGGCGCGTGACCGTGCCGTGGGCCGCTTCGGCCTCGACGGTCTTGCCGTCCGGCGTCATCAGCACGCTGGTCATCAGGCCAAGCGAGCCGAACCCTTGGGCCACCGTGTCGGACTGGACGTCGCCGTCGTAGTTCTTGCACGCCCAGACGAAGCCGCCCGACCATTTCAGCGCGGCCGCGACCATGTCGTCGATCAGGCGGTGCTCATAGGTGACGCCGGCCTTCTCGAACTCGCCCTTGAATTCGTTCGTCGAACACTTCTTCGAACAGGTCCTTGAAGCGGCCGTCATAGGCCTTGAGGATGGTGTTCTTGGTCGACAGGTAGACAGGCCAGCCCCGGTTCAGAGCCGTAGGAGAAGCAGGCGCGGGCGAAATCGCGGATGGAGTCGTCGAGGTTGTACATCGACATGGAGACGCCGGAGCCGGGAAATCGAAGACTTCGCGCTCGATCGAATCCGAACCGTCTTCGGCTTCCCACTTGATGGTCAGCTTGCCCTTGCCGGGCACCAGAAAGTCGGTCGCGCGATACTGGTCGCCGAAAGCGTGACGGCCGACCACGATGGGCTCGGTCCAGCCGGGAACGAGACGCGGCACGTTCTTGCAGATGATCGGCTCGCGGAAAACGGTGCCGCCGAGGATGTTCCGGATGGTGCCGTTGGGAGAACGCCACATCTGCTTCAGGTTGAATTCCTCGACACGGTCCTCGTCGGGCGTGATGGTCGCGCATTTCACGCCGACGCCGTATTCCCTGATCGCATTGGCCGCGTCGATGGTGATCTGGTCGTCGGTGGCATCCCGGCTCTCGACGCCGAGGTCGTAATACTTCAGATCGATGTCGAGGTACGGGTGGACCAGCTTGTCCTTGATGAACTGCCAGATGATGCGTGTCATCTCGTCGCCATCGAGTTCGACAACCGGATTTTCAACCTTGATCTTGGACATATGGGGAGCCTCGAGTGATGTGTGTTCGGAACAGGGCGGCATCGCAGGTTTGAGCGGCATCGCCCGAATGAGAGACTGCGCCCTGAGGCGCGCGCGAACCCTATAGCATCGTACGGGCGTTGATAAAACCCAACCTATGGCGTATGGCAACGTTTCGGATTTCAGGCTTCCCCACGCACCGGCGCGCAGGCGATCAGGGCACATGGGATTTGGACGGTTCCGGACGCGACATGGCAGGAACGGATCAGCGCCGCGATCCTCTCACCGGGGGGCCGGCGATCATTCTGGTGAAACCCCAGCTCGGCGAGAATATCGGCACGGCCGCGCGTGCCATGGCCAATTTCGGGCTGTCGGACCTGCGGCTGGTGGCGCCCCGCGACGGCTGGCCCAATCCGATGGCCGACAAGGCCTGTTCGGGCGCGGACTGGGTCATCGAGGCGACGCGCGTCTACGACACCACGGAAGACGCCATCGCCGACCTGACGCTGGTCTACGCCACCGACCGCGCGCAGCCGCGACATGGTCAAGCCGTTCGAGACGCCGGAGGGTGCCGCCGCGCAGCTCCGGTCGAGCATCAACGACGGGGAGGGCGTGGGCGTCCTGTTCGGCCCGGAGCGCACCGGGCTCCATAATGACGATGTCGCGCTTGCCGACGCCATTCTCACCGCGCCGGTCAATCCGGCCTTCGCCTCGCTCAATCTGGCCCAGGCCGTGCTGCTGGTCGGCTACGAATGGTTCAAGACCGGCGATGTGACCTATGGCGACGGTGCTGTCGGGCCGGGTGCCGTGTCCGAACTGGGCCTGCGGATGCCGGGGACCCGGCAGGCCACGAAGGAAGAACTGGTGGGCTTCTTCGAGCATCTGGAATCGGAACTGGATGAGGCCGGATTCCTGCGCCCGCCGGAAAAGCGGCCGGCCATGGTGCGTAACCTCAGGAACCTGTTCCAGCGCACGGCGATGACGGAACAGGATGTCCGCACGCTGCGCGGTGTGGTGGCGGCCCTCGTGCGTCAACACCTCAGACCCAAACCGGAGCGCAAGTCTTGAACCGGCCGCCGCGTGTCGTCGTCTTCGATTCCGGTGTCGGCGGCCTGACGGTCCTGGAGCAGGTGCGCGCGCTGCACAGGGACGCGTATATCGTCTACGCCGCCGACAACGAGGCTTTTCCCTATGGCGGCATGCCGGAGGACCGGCTGGTTTCCCGCGTGCTCGACGTGGCCGGCACGCTGCTCGAAAGGTTCGAGCCGGATGTGTTTGTTGTCGCCTGCAACACGGCCAGCACGCTGGCCCTGAACCACCTCCGCGAGGCGTTCGACATTCCCTTTGTCGGCACTGTTCCGGCGATAAAGGTGGCGGCGCGAACTACGAGCTCGGGCATTGTCGGCGTGCTTGCCACGCCGGCCACGGCGGAGCGTGAGTATACCCGCGAGCTGATCGCGTCATTTGCCGCTGACTGCCGGGTGTGCCTGGTCGGTGCCGAGCATCTGGCGCGTTGGGCGGAGGAGAAGCTCGCGGGCCGGACGGTGCCGAGGGATGACATGGCCCGCGAGGTTGCGCCCGGCTTTCATTGAGGATCACGGGGGCGGCGTCCACCGGCGGACGGATGTCGTGGTTCTGGCATGCACGCATTACCCGCTCTTGCGCGACGAGATTGCCGCGGCGGCCCCATGGCCGGTGACGCTGATCGATCCCGCACCGGCTATCGCCCGGCGGGTCACGCATTTCATCGGGTCGGCCGGGAACGGCGAACCGGTTCCGAGCCCCGGCGGCCTGGCGGTGTTTACCGGCAACGGGGACGCTGCACCGGACCTGGTCCGGATTCTGGAGCGCTACGGTCTGGACGCCGTCGAAACGGGTATGCCGGTGACAACCGGGCAGGGGCCGGCTAATTCGGTTTGACGCGGCGGCGTGAGATCGTGTATGACCCTCGCCAGACGCGGGTCAATTGGGCCCGCGTTTCCTCGCATGCCTGCGATTTGCCGCGAATTCGCGGCTTGTCTGTCAGTCCGGAAACGGGCAGAGGAGGGCGTGCTTCATATTCAAGACGACCGTTTTTAACAGCTTAAACAGGTAACAAGACACGATGTCGAAGCGAATCCAATCGAAGTACAAGATCGATCGCCGCATGGGCGAGAACATCTGGGGCCGTCCGAAGAGCCCCGTCAACAGGCGCGAATACGGCCCCGGTGTGCACGGCCAGCGGCGGCGCCAGAAACTGTCGGACTTCGGCGTTCAGCTCCGCGCCAAGCAGAAGCTGAAAGGCTATTACGGCAACATCACCGAGAAGCAGTTCAAGAGAACCTACAAGGAAGCATCGCGGATGCGGGGCGATACGGGTGAAAACCTGATCGGCCTGCTCGAGCGCCGTCTCGATGCGCTTGTCTACCGCGCGAAGTTCGTGCCGACGGTGTTCGCGGCGCGCCAGTTCGTGAGCCACGGCCATGTCAAGGTGAACGGCCAGAAGGTCAATATCCCGAGCTATCGTCTCAAGGTCGGCGACGTGGTCGAGATCAAGGAGAAATCCCACGACATGACCCTCGTGATCGAGGGCACGCAGAGCGGCGAGCGCGACGTTCCGGACTACATCGATTTCGACGGCAAGAAGATGGCGGCAACCCTGACGCGCGTTCCGGGCTTGGCTGAAGTGCCATATCCTGTCAAGATGGAGCCGAACCTGGTCGTCGAGTTCTACTCGCGCTGATCAGACGCTAATTCCTATCACCAGTTCGCTGGGGGCTGGATTACGCAAAACGGCCGCAACTTCAAAGAGTTGCGGCCGTTTCTTTGTGCCCTGATTCCGGCAGTTGGTGGCATTACGCCTCCACCAGATCAATTCCGTTTTCCGCGAGATACGGCTTCAATTCCTGCTTTTCGAACATTTCGCGGATGATGTCGCAGCCGCCGACGAACTCGCCTTTGACATAAAGCTGCGGGATGGTCGGCCAGTTGCTGAACTCCTTGATGCCGTTGCGGAGGTCATCACTGTCCAGCACGTTGATGCCCTTGAAGGGCACGCCCACGTAATCGAGGATCTGTACGACCTGGCCCGAGAACCCGCACTGCGGGAAACTCGGCGTGCCCTTCATGAACAACACCACTTCGTTGCCGTTCACTTCGCTTGCGATCCAGTCCTTGATACCATCATTGCTCATGTCATTGTCCGGTTGTTGCCCGGCCGGGGAGGGGCGGCCGGTTTGGTTGTCAGTCTTCGGGCGCGGACGTCTGCAGCGCCAGTGCGTGCAGTTCCGTACCCATATTCCCCTGCAAGGCCTGGTAGACAAGCTGGTGCTGCTGGACGCGGGACTTGCCCTTGAATACGGGCGAGACCACCGTTGCCGCATAATGGTCGCCATCGCCGCGGAGATCGGTAATCGTCACCGTGGCGTCCGGAATCCCTTCCTTGATCAGGGATTCGATTTCCTTGGCGTCCATTGGCATTGCGTCACTGCTTCCTTGCCATTCCGGCCATCTGTTCAAACAGAAGTTTTAGCGCCGTCCATGTAATTGGGCAACCAGCCCTCGTGAACACGCTTCAAGTTCTCAAGTGATATGGGTTCGGCGCCGTTCACGGTCAAATCGGTCCCGCCGGTCCGGCCGGTGCGCCTGTGGCTCACGCCGGCCTCGTCGGCGCGCGCTTGAACCTCGTCGACGGCCGATGGTGTGACGGCGACGACATAACGTCCCTGATCCTCGCCGAAGAGCAGGGCATGGGCGGGCAGGTCGCTGCCTTCCGTCGATATGTCCGCACCGCAATCGCCCGCAATGGCCATTTCAGCGATCGCCACGTAGAGGCCGCCGTCCGAACAGTCATGCACCGCCTCGACAAGGCCGTCCCGGATCAGGCCGCGGATCAGGTCTCCGGCTGCGCGTTCGCCCGCAAGGTCCACCGGCGGCGGCGCACCCTTCGCATCGCCCACGATATCGCGCTGGTAAATGGACTGGCCCAGATGACCCAGCTCGGCGCCGATGACAAGGATCTCGTCGTCATCGCGGGAGAAGGACGCGCGCGACATTTTCGCAACGTCCGGCAGGACGCCACGCCACCGACCGCGGGCGTCGGCATGATGCCCCTGCCGTTGGTCTCGTTGTAGAACGACACGTTGCCCGAGACGACCGGGAAATCCAGCGCGCGGCAGGCGTCGCTCATGCCTTCGACCGCGCCGGCGAACTGTCCCATGATTTCCGGACGCTCCGGACTGCCGAAATTCATGCAATCCGTGATCGCCAGCGGATCGGCGCCGACCGCCGTCAGGTTGCGCCAGGCTTCCGCCACGGCCTGCCTGCCGCCCTCGACCGGGTCGGCGAAACAGTAGCGCGGCGTGACGTCGGTCGTCACCGCCAGGCCCTTGCGGGTGCCGTGGATGCGGACGACGCCGGCGTCGCCGCCCGGACGGGCGACGGTGTCGCCCATCACCATGTGGTCGTACTGGTCCCAGACCCAGCGTCTGGAACAGAGATCCGGCGAGCCGATCATCTTCAGGAGCGTGTCGGACAGGCTGTTGGGTGCTGGCACCTCGTCGGGACCGACCAGCGGCTGGGTGGGCGTCGGTTTCCAGGGACGGTTGTAGACCGGCCCGTCATTGGCCAGCGCGCCGATCGGGATATCCGCCTCGGTCCGGCCCTCGTGCGTCACGACAAGGCGTCCGGTATCGGTCGTGCGGCCGACAACCGCAATGTCCAGGCCCCATTTCTCGAAGATCTCGGTCGCGCGCGCCTCCTTGCCGGGCCGCAGCACCATGAGCATGCGCTCCTGGCTTTCCGAGAGCATCATCTCGTAGGCCGTCATGCCGTCCTCACGGCAGGGCACGGCATCGAGGTCGAGTTCGAAACCCACGCCACCCTTGTCGCCCATTTCGACGGAGGACGAGGTGAGGCCGGCGGCACCCATGTCCTGGATGCCGATGATTGCGTCCTCGCTCATGAGTTCCAGGCAGGCCTCGAGCAGAAGCTTTTCCGTGAACGGGTCGCCAACCTGCACGGTCGGGCGCTTTTCTTCCGAATCGTCGTCGAATTCGGCTGATGCCATCGTCGCGCCATGGATGCCGTCGCGTCCGGTCTTGGAGCCGACATAGACGACCGGATTGCCGACGCCCGAAGCCGCGGCGTAGAAGATGCGGTCCTGGTCGGCCAGGCCCACGCACATGGCGTTGACGAGAATGTTGGCGTCGTAGCTCGGGTCGAAGTTGACCTCGCCGCCGACCGTGGGGATGCCTACGCAGTTGCCGTAGCCGCCGATGCCGGCGACGACACCCGATACCAGATGCCTGGTCTTTTCGTGCCCCGGCGATCCGAAGCGAAGTGCGTTCAGGTTGGCGATCGGCCTCGCACCCATGGTGAAGACGTCGCGCATGATGCCGCCAACGCCCGTGGCCGCGCCCTGATAGGGCTCGATGAAGGACGGGTGGTTGTGGCTCTCCATCTTGAAGACTGCCGCCTGGCCATCGCCGATATCGACGATGCCGGCGTTCTCGCCCGGACCGCAGATCACCTGCGGGCCCTCGGTTGGAAACTTCGACAGCCAGACACGCGACGACTTGTAGGAGCAGTGCTCGCTCCACATGACGGAGAAGATGCCGAGTTCCGTGATGTTCGGCTCCCGGCCCATGATCTCGCAGATCCGGCCATATTCGTCTTCGGTCAGGCCGTGTTCGGAAACGACGTCCGGGGTGATGGCCTGCGCGGCCGCCGACTGCCCGCTCACTGCAGGGCCTCCACGAGGCTGTCGAACAAGCCGCGCCCGTCGACCCCGCCGAGGTCTTCGTCGGCCAGCCGTTCGGGGTGCGGCATCAGCCCGAGAACCGTTCCGGTTTCATTGTAGATGCCGGCAATGCTGCGGGCCGAGCCGTTGGGATTGGCGCTGCCCGTAGTTTCGCCGTCCCGGTCGCAATAGCGGAAGGCGACCCGGTTTTCGCCTTCGAGGCGGTCCAGCGTGTCGTCATCGGCAAAATAATTGCCGTCGTGGTGGGCGATCGGGATCGTGATGACCTGCCCCTCGTCGTATTTGGCCGAGAAGGCCGTATCGTTGCGCTCAACGCGCAGGCCGACGTCGCGGCAGATGTACTTCAGCGAGTTGTTGCGCATCAGGACGCCCGGCAGGAGACCGGACTCGGTCAGCACCTGAAAGCCGTTGCAGATGCCCAGAACGGGCGTGCCTGCTTTGGCTTTTGCAACCACGTCCTTCATGATCGGAGACTTGGCCGCCATGGCTCCGCAGCGCAGATAGTCGCCATAGGCGAAACCGCCGGGCAGCACGATCAGATCGGAGTCCGGCACCTGCGTGTCGCCATGCCAGACCATTGAGGCTGGCTTGCCCATCGATTTTTCAAGCGTAACGGCGACATCCCTGTCGCAGTTCGACCCGGGAAAGACGATCACCGATGCTTTCATGCCGCGTCCAGCTCAATCTCGTAGTTTTCGATAACGGTGTTGGCGAGCAGCTTCTCGCACATCTGCTCGACGGCCGTGCGGGCTGTCGCCTCATCGCTCTCGTCCAGTTCCAGTTCCAGGAACTTGCCCTGCCGGACATTGTCGACGCCGTCGAAACCGAGGCCTTCGAGGGCATTCTCGATGGCCTTGCCCTGCGGGTCGAGAACGCCGTTTTTCAATGTAACCTTGATGCGCGCTTTCATGATCGGCGAAGATCTCCGTTCATTTCACCAGCACCGGACCGGAAGGTTCCGGCCGGTCGTTTTCAATGAGTATGCCGAGGCGGCGGGCGACCTCGCGATAGGCTTCCATGAGCCCGCCCATGTCCCGCCTGAAGCGGTCCTTGTCGAGCTTGTCGTCCGTCTGGATATCCCACAGACGGCAGGAGTCGGGGCTGATCTCGTCGGCCAGCACCACCCGCATCATGTCATTCTCGTAGAGCCGGCCGAACTCTATCTTGAAGTCCACGAGCCTGATGCCGATGCCGAGGAAGAGCCCGGACAGGAAGTCGTTGATGCGGATGGCGAGCGCCATCATGTCGTCGATCTCCTGAGGCGTGGCCCAGCCGAAGGCCGTGATGTGCTCCTCGGAGACCAGCGGATCCCCGAGTTCGTCGGACTTATAGCAAAATTCTATGATGGAGCGGGGCAGGGTCGTGCCTTCGTCGATGCCGAGCCTCTTCGACAGGGTTCCGGCCGCCACATTGCGCATGATCACCTCAACGGGAATGATCTCCACCTCGCGGATAAGCTGCTCGCGCATGTTCAGGCGGCGCATGAAATGCGTCGGGATGCCGATGTCGTTCAGCCGGGTGAACAGGTATTCCGAAATCCTGTTGTTCAGAACGCCCTTGCCGTCGATGGTGTCGCGCTTCTGGTTGTTGAACGCTGTTGCATCGTCCTTGAAATGTTGAACTAGAGTGCCTGGCTCCGGTCCTTCGTAAAGCACCTTTGCCTTGCCCTCGTACACGCGGCGCCGACGGCTCATTGGTGTGATTCCCTGTTGTGCATCCGCTTCAAAGCGATGCGGCGATTGCGATGGATAAGTCTTGGACCTCTACGGAACACCGTCCCGGCTTTCTGCCAACGTCCGCGTCCAACTCGAATCAAGAACTGACCTGGGTGCAAATTACTCCAACGCGGCACGGGGCACAATCTGATCAGGCATTTGATAACCGCCAATGGCGCCCGGCACAATAGTGCTGTTGATTTGACGACTTTCGCGGGCTATGCCTAGCCGCAATCGGCACAATCCAGTCACTCACGGAGTAGAATTACATGTCCGAATTCGACAAGCGCGAAGAAGGCTTCGAGCGGAAGTTCGCACACGACGAAGAACTCAAGTTCAAGGCGACGGCGCGGCGCAACAAGCTGTTGGGCCTGTGGGCTGCCGAGAAACTCGGCCATGAAGGCGATGCGGCGGAGGAATACGCCAAATCCGTGGTCAAGGCCGACTTCGAGGAGCCGGGCGAAGAAGATGTCTTCCGCAAGGTTCGCCAGGATTTCGACGCCAATGGCGTCGACCAGTCCGACCACCAGATTCGCCGGACGATGGAAGAGCTGATGAGCGAAGCAATCAGCCAGATCCGCGAACAGTAACAGGCAGTGACGGGGTCGCAGAGCCCCGGGGACCGTCATGATCGAGAACGGCCTGAGCGCGCGGCTGGCCGCCGGCGAAACCCTCTATGCTGCGTGGCTCGGCATTCCGTCGCGCGCGCTGGCGGAGAGCCTGGCGCTGTGTACCTGGGATGCCGTGATCGTCGACATGCAGCATGGCGCCATCGGCTACGAGTCGATGCTCGACATGGTCGGCGGAATTGCGGCCGCCGGAAAGCCAGCGGTCGTGCGCATGCCCATGGGTGACGACGGTCTGGTCGGACGTATTCTCGATGCCGGATCGCAGGGCATTGTCTGCCCCATGGTCGACACCGGCCACGAGTCGGCGGCACTCGTCCGGGCAACGAAATATGCGCCGACCGGCATGCGGAGCTGGGGCCCCGGCAGGGCAATGGCCGCCTTCGGAATGGACCGTGACAGTTATCTTGCCCAGGCGAATGATATCTGCTCCGCGTGGGCGATGGTGGAGACGGACACCGCCGTCAGCAACATCAATTCAATCCTGTCCCACAAGGCGCTCGATGGCGTGTTTGTCGGACCCAACGATCTCAGTATCGCCCTTACCGGCGGCAGGGCGGTCAACCCGGGCGAACCCGAGGTTCTTGACGCGATCTCCCTGATTGCACGCCGGGCGACCGCGCACGGGGTCCATGCGGGCATCTATGCCAACAATCCGGACCTCGCCCGGATTTATGCAGGGATGGGCTACAGGTTTATTGCCATCGGCCAGGACCTGACTTATGCGCGCGTCGGCAGTGAACTGCTGCTCGAAGCGGCCAAGGATGCCGACGATGAAGATGCCTCCGTATCGATCTAGATAACTTTTACTTTTCAGTAATTTACAATTGAGTGTTCTGTCGTCTCGTAAGCATTGGCGATCGATATTGGCTTTGATAAATTGATTTTATGATAGCATTTTCCGTCTAAATCAAATCTTAAGGCCTGACTGCCAGACTCCCAAGCCTGCGGGATATCGAGGGTAAACCTTCAGAGAAGGAGCCACGGCCCATGAGGCAACATGGCAGGCTAGGCGGTCTTCGCAGGTTTGCGAAAGATCGCGGCGGCGTTTCTGGTATCACGTTCGCATTGGTACTGACGCTGGTTCTCGCAATGTCGGGCATTGCGATCGATTACGTACAGGCGTTTCTGGTCAAGAGCAGGCTGCAGCATGCGCTCGACGCATCCGTGCTCGCCGCGGCGACGCGCACCGGGATCTCCGACGCTGACCGGATTACCCATGCCAGGCAGGTCTTTTCCGCCAATTTCCCCGCGGCCGAGCTGGGGACGCCGGCGACACCGAACATCACAATCAGCGCCGACGGCAAGGTCACCGGCACTGTAACCGCCGTCGTCGATACGACGCTCTCGAAGGTTATCGGCTTCGACAACCTGAATGTCGGCGCGCTATCGGAGGTCCAGTCGGCTTCCGCGCAGGGCGAGGTCGTGCTCGTGCTCGACTACTCCGGGTCGATGAATTCCAACGGCAAATACGAGGCGATGCGCGATGCCGCGACGGGACTGATCAACATGCTGTCCAACAACGGCACGAATACCAGCGTAAAGTTCGGGCTGGTGCCGTTCTCCGCACACGTCTACGGGACGCTTGAAAGCGACTACATCGTCAACGAGACACCTGGCGGGATGTGGACCAACTGCACCCAGGACCGCAGGCACGACCACAACATCCAGGACACGACGCCGATCACGTCCAATGATGCCACCAAATGGGGCATGACCTGCACCGCGAGCGGCGGCGGCGAAGAAGACGAAGAGGACGAAGAAGGCGGCGGAGGCGCCTGCAATGCCTATTCGATCTGTTCCAATTACTCTAGCCGCAATCTCATCATTCAGCCGCTGAGTTCCAATCATGCGACCACGATCAGCAATCTGAACAGCATGAGCCCCTATGCGAACACCCATATCTCGCTGGGCCTGTCGTTCGGCTGGCACCTGATTTCGCCGAACGCGCCGTGGGAGGAAGGCGTGGCCTACAATTCACCCGGCCACCTGAAGGCCATCGTGCTGTTGACGGATGGCATGCAGACTTCCGATGGATGGGGGCCGGGCGATACGCATTCGGTCGGCAACGCCGAAACCAATCTGGAAGACATGTGCACCGCCATCAAGGACAAGGGCGTCATCTTGCTGACCGTGGCGTTCGACCTGAATGACAATTCAACGGAGAACCGCCTGCGGGACTGCGCATCGTCGGAAGATCACTTCTTCTTCGATGTCGACACCGGCGCCGAGCTTCTTGCCGCTTTCAAGTCGATCGGCACGCAGCTTAGCGGTCTTATGCGGATCAGCAAATAGACGGGACCGGATCCGCGGGCGTGTAATCGCGGAATACCGCCCTTATCCGGTCATTCATGCTGTTCACGTGACCCATTGCGCCCACGGGATCTTGTAGAGCGTGGTGATCGCCAGGGCCGCGACATAGACCATCAGGAGATTCGGGAACCGTTCCTGCGCCAGGACCGCGCCGAAGATGATGAGCGTCCAGGCAAAGCCGATGACGGGCGCGGCGAAATAGGCTGTGAAGATGAACAGCAGAAGCGCCAGATGACCGGTCAGGTCGCCGATCCTGCGCCCGACAAGAAATCCGACGCCGATAACCGCCTGTATGATCAGGTCGTACCACGTGACGAAGATTGCGAGTGCGGTGACGCGGGCGTTGGGCTCCAGGACAATGGTGTTGTCCTGAACCTCGTGATAGGGGCTCTGCAGCATGTTCAGGAATTCGCGCGCCCTGACCGTCAGGTCCGGATCGATGCCGAACAGCGCCGCGAAGCCGCGAAAGCGCGTATCTGCGAGCAGCTCGAACTCGAAGAACGAAGCGTCCATGTAGGTCGGCGAGGATGCCTTCTGCGCCACCGCACCCAGCATGATGAAGATCAGGAAGAACCGTGCGTTGACCGTGACGATCTTCTGTTTGACCTCTTCGTCGGCTTGCGCGTGAGCGATGGCCAGGCAGCACAGCCAGTAGAGCAGGATGAACTTGTGGTTGTCGACGTCATGCCAGTGCCAGATGATGCGCGTGCCGGCGAGAACGGCCAGAAATATCCAGAACAGCGGGTTGGACAGCAGTGACCTGAAAATCAGGCCGAAGACCACCGCGCATTGCGCCGGGAGCGCGAAGAACCAGACCCTGAAACCGTGGAAGGCGACCAGCAGCGTCGTGATGATCGTGACTAGGTCGATGGCAGGCACGGCGGCCAGATCGTCCCGGATGCGGCGGTAGCGGGCGCTGATCATCGTCAGCCGCTCCCGTCCGAACGGTCACGGGTGAACGTCCGGTCGTGGGTGGCGAACAGTTTCTTGGTCTCGATGTCATACCCGATCTTCCAGTATTCGATCGTGACGCGAGCCGGCCGCCAGCTGCCGCCCAGCGCCAGCCGGTCGCTGTTCTCGGCGGGAACGATCAGCACGTGGGGCCGGGGCTGCAAGCCGAGCCGGTTGCCTTTGCTGTCGATACGGTGACCTGCGATCGTCTCGCGCCGGAGAACCCATCGCGATGTGAGCAGCGACTCCGCCAGACGGGAGAAGTTGCTTTCGGTCGGTTCGGAGCGGACCCTGGCCATGAGCCGCTGCTGATCGGGTCTCAGCCGTGTGGTGATGATCTCCTGGCCAAGAGGATCGGTCACGCGGATCTTGAGGAAGCGGTGGTGCGGTGCGCCGATGCCGGCGAACATCCCCATGCCGCCGCCTTTCCAGACCGAGAGATCGTGTGTCACCTGAAGGTAGACCTGCCGCGCATAAACCGCGCATGCGAATACCGGCACCGCAAGGATCGCCAGCCATGTCTTTGCCGTCTTGTTAAACACGAAGCGGTCCCCGCCAGCCTGGTCGGTCTGATTCGCTTGCGGCCATTATAGGGGCTGTGCGGCCCATGTCGTAACGCGCTTCACTCTGACCGCCGAGGCTTCGGTTTCCGGCACGGCCCGCCGCAATGACAACTGGACCGGACAGGGCTCTTTATGGCACGAGAGCTTGCTGCCGGCGCCGCTCGTGACGCAGCACAAATCATCTCAGGGGAACAACCGGCGCTTGCGGCCCGCGAAGAAGGGGAGAGACAGGTGGGAGAACTGACGGCAGTCACGATCGGGGATGTCGAATCTGCCGGTGCGAGAATTGCCGACCGTGTACTGGTCACCCCCACGAAATTGTCCCCGTCTCTCTCAGAGCGGACGGGGGTGCCGGTTCATCTGAAGCTCGAGCACCATCAGATCACCGGAAGCTTCAAGCTGCGCGGCGCGACCAACGCCGTCCTCAGCCTGACGGACGCGGAACGGGATTGCGGCGTGGTCGGCGTTTCGACCGGTAACCACGGGCGCGGCCTGGCCTATGCCGCGAAGCGGGCCGGGACCCGGTGCATCATCTGCATGTCGGAACTCGTGCCGCAGAACAAGATCGACGGCATCAAGGCGCAGGGTGCCGAGGTACGTATCGTCGGCAGGTCCCAGGATGATGCTCAGATCGAGGCGGACCGGCTGGTCGCCGAAGAAGGCATGACCATGGTACCGCCGTTCGACCATGCCGCGATCATTTCAGGTCAGGGCACGATGGGGCTGGAGATCGCCGATCAGGTGCCGGATGCCGAAGTGGCGCTTGTGCCGCTGTCCGGGGGCGGGCTGATCGCTGGCGTGGCGACGGCGCTCAAGGCCCGCATGCCCGGGATCCGCATTGTCGGCGTCAGTATGGAACGTGGCGCGGCGATGTACGAATGCCTTGCGGCGGGAAAGCCGATCTTCGTCGAGGAGCTTCCGACGCTCGCTGATGCACTCGGCGGCGGGATCGGCCTCGACAACCGGCTCACCTTCCCGATGGTGCGCGACCTGGTCGATGATGTCGTGCTGGTCAGCGAGGCAGAGATTGCGGAAGCCGTCCGCCACGGATACTGGCAGGAACGGGAGATCGTCGAGGGTTCGGGTGCCGTGGGCATGGCGGCGATCCTGAACGGGAAAGTCAGCCTGGACGGCCCGGCCGTGGTGGTGCTGAGCGGCTGCAATCTCGACATGGGGCTGCATCACCGCATTATCTCCGGCGAAGACGTGGATGTGACAGTAGAGAAGACCTGAGCAATGCCGACGATCAAGATACTCACCGAGACGGAACTCAGGGCCGCGGTCCAGCTCGATCTGGACGCCGTGGACTGTGTCGAAAAAGGGTTCGCGACCTTGGCGCAGGGATCAGTGGTCATGCCGCCGATCATGTCGATGGAAATCGGGGACTTCAACGGAGAGGTCGACGTCAAGACCGCCTACGTCCCGGGCTTCGACAGCTATGCGATCAAGATGGCGTCCGGCTTTTTCGACAATCCCGGCCTCGGCCTCCCGAGCGCATCCGGACTCATGGTCCTGTTTTCGTCCCGGACGGGTCTGGTCGAAGCGGTGCTGCTCGACAACGGCTATCTGACGGACGTGCGGACGGCGGCGGCAGGCGCTGTTGCAGCACGCCATCTTTCGCGCGAGGACAGCAAGGCCGCGTGCATCCTGGGCGCCGGCGCACAGGCGAAACTGCAGCTTCAGGCCTTGTGCCTTGTCCGGCCCATCGAGCGGGCCACGATCTGGGCCCGTGATGCCGCGAAGGCGAAGGCCGCTGCTGCTGAATCTGCCGAGAGACTGGGTATCCCGGTCGAGGCCGCAGGCGACCGCGAGGTGGCGGTCCGCGAAGCCGACGTTGTTATCACGACCACGCCGTCTACTACGCCGCTGGTCATGGCCGACTGGCTGCAGCCGGGGCAGCACGTGACCGCAATGGGCTCCGATCAGGAACACAAGAACGAAATTGATCCCGCGTGCATCGCCAAGGCGGACCTTTATGTACCGGACCGGCAGGCGCAGACCGCGCTCCTGGGCGAGCTGCGGTCGGCAGTCGAGGCCCGGCTTGTGGCGCCGGATGCGACATTTGCCGAATTGGGTGCGATTGCCGCTGGAGCGGCGCCGGGACGTGCGGCGCCGGAGTCCATAACGATCGCCGACCTGACAGGGACGGGCGTTCAGGATACGGTCATCGCCACATTCGCCCGCGCCCGGGCGGCGGAGAGCGGCGCCGGGACGGACATAGAGAGCTGAGCGCCAGCGGGGAGCCCGTCATGACCGAACCGGTTCTGCATTTTTCGCGGGAGGAATTCCGCGACCGTATCGCAAAGACGCGCCGCGCGATGGACTTGGCCGGCGTCGACCTCATCATCGTTTCGGACCCGTCGAACATGGCCTGGCTCACCGGTTACGACGGCTGGTCGTTCTACGTGCACCAGGCCGTGCTGCTGGCCCAGAACGGCGATCCGGTTTGGTTCGGACGGGGGCAGGATGCCAACGGGGCGAAACGCACGTGTTTCATGGTGCATGACGACATTGTCGGCTACCCGGACCACTACGTGCAGTCGACCGAGCGCCACCCGATGGATGTGCTTTCGAGCGTGATAGACGATCGCGGCTGGAGCGGTGCGCGGATCGGCGTCGAGATGGACAACTACTGGTTCTCCGCCAAGGCCTTCGCGTCGCTGCAGTCCCATCTTCCGAATGCGCGCTTTTCGGACGCCACCGGCCTGGTCAACTGGCAGCGCGCGGTGAAGTCGCCCCAGGAGCTTGGTTACATGCGCAAGGCCGCGCGGCTGGTCGAGCGGATGCATCAACGCATCGCCGATGTGGTCGAGCCCGGCATGCGCAAGTGTGACCTGGTGGCCGAGATCTACGATGCGTCGATTGCGCTACGACGAGAGCGCCAGCACGGGTGGCGACTATCCGGGGATCGTGCCGCTGCTGCCGTCCGGAGAAGACGCATCCGCCCCGCATCTGACCTGGGACGATCAGCCGATGAAGAGCGGGGAGGGAACCTTCTTCGAGATCGCCGGCTGTTCATCGGCGCTATCACTGTCCGCTGTCGCGGACCGTGTTCCTCGGCAAGCCGACGCAGACATTCCTCGATGCGGAAAAGGCCGTGCTGGAGGGCATGGATGCCGGTCTGGACGCCGCGCGGGCGGGCAACCGCTGCGAGGACATCGCGATCGCCTTCTTTGACGTCCTGGACCGCTACGGAATCGTGAAGGACAACCGGACCGGCTATGCATCGGCCTCAGTCCTATCCGCCGGACTGGGGCGAGCGGACCATGAGCGCTGCGGTCGCGGCGACCGCACGGTGCTTGAAGAGCCCATGACCTTCCACTTCATGACCGGCCTCTGGATGGAGGACTGGGGCTCTCGAGACCACGGAGAGCATCGTGATCACGGAAACCGGGGCCGGACTGCCTGACCGACTATGCCGCGCAAGCTCTTCGTGAAGGACTGACGGCCATGAAAGCAAACCCGATTTCGCCCACCGTGCCGTTCGATGAGGACGGTGTTCACCACGGTTTCCTGAGACTGCCCTACAGCCGGGACGATTCCGCCTGGGGGTCGGTGATGATTCCGATCAGCGTGATCCGCAACGGCTCCGGTCCGACGGCGCTCTTCACGGGCGCCAATCATGGTGACGAATACGAAGGGCCCGTCGCGCTGCAGGACATGGCCGTGACGATCGATCCCGCCCGCCTGACGGGCCGGATCATTATCGTGCCGGCATTCAACTACCCGGCTTTCCGGGCCGCGACGCAGCCCGCCGCCGCGGCCGCGCACGGTTTCGATCCAGCCGGACAGACCGAGCTGATAGGCCACCTTCATCAGGTGGTTCTTGGAGATGCCGTAGGCGTCGGCGATTTCCTGGATCGTACAGAGCTCCGGCCTGCGCAGGGCGAGATACATCAGCACCCGCATCGCATAGTCGCTGTACATGGTGAGCCGCATCGCCGCCTCCTGAAAAGAAGTATCAAATATATTGATTTTCGGCCCGGAGTTCACTATCTCTTAAACAAGTATCTTAGATACTGCTTTAAATGATTGACGACAGCGCAGAGGCACGAGGCCCCGACATGCCCTACCTGGTACTCCTGGCGGAAGCGATGACGGTGGTCTTCGTCATCCTGTTCACCGGCGTGGTCGTCCGGCTGATGCGGGAGAGCGAGGGGCTGCCGCAACCGCGCATGGACGCGGTGGGCCGGACACTGGTCGGGTCCGCGAAGCTGGCGTTGATCGTCGGCTCACCCCTGATCTACGCGGTCGAAGCCGCCTACCGGTTCGGCCTGTTCGGATAGGGGCGCAGACGATGGCGAAACGACTGCCGCTATGGCCGATGGTGCTGATCTGGATCGCGGTGCCGATGCCGCTCTACCTGTGGCTGATCGTGCATCTGATCCTCGGCTAAATTCCTGGCCTACACCTCAAAATCGTGCGAGCATCCTTCCAGTAATCGTAAAGTTATAAATTCTCCGGCGGAGAAATCATAAGGGCGCGCTCCGCCTTCATTGGGGGGCGTAAGAAATGCCAGATACTTTGCTGGTCGGCGTCGACGGCAGCGACGGCGGCGCCCGGGCGGTGGACTTCGCCGCCGAACGCGCGAAAGACAGCAACGCGAAACTTGTGGTGGCCTATGTGATCGAATGGTCGCCCTACAGCTTCAATACACCGGAAGAGAACGAGCAGCGGCACAAGCGACGGGAAGAGGAAATCTCCCGCGCCGAGACCGAGGTGCTGCAGCCCGTGATCGCTTCGCTGAAGAAGGCCGGCGTCGACGCCGAGAGCGTGGTGCGGCACGGCCATGCGGCCGACGTGCTGAGCCAGTTGGCGCAGGAGCACGGCGCCGGCCAGATCTTCATTGGCCGGCGCGGCATCTCCAAGCTAAAGGCGATGCTGTTCGGCAGCGTCGCCGGCAGCCTGGTGCAGATCTCGCCGGTGCCCGTCACCGTCATTCCCTAAGAGCACAACTCGAACATCGCGCAGCGGCATGCGAGGCCGTGGTCGAGCGATGCACGATCAGAGTATCGAGGGAGGAATCAATGAAAAAATCGATCTTCGCCGGATTGGCGGCGGCATTGTGGGCCCCGGCCTGTTTCGCGCAGGAAGCCGGCGGCATCGACGAGGCGATCAATCACGGCCGTCGCGCCGGTTTCCAACGCCATCGTCAGCGTGATCTTCTATTCCGTGCCGGTGCTGGCGAAGCCAATCTGCCGCTGATCGTGGTCTGGCTAGTGGTCGCCGCGGCTTTCGCCACGGTCTATTTCCGCTTTATCAGCTTTTCGCGCCTTCGGGCACGCGGTCGACCTGATCAAGGGGCGACTATTCCAATCCGAAGGACGCGGGCGAGGTCTCCCACTTCCAGGCACTCGCCACTGCGCTTTCTCCGGCACGGTCGGGCTTGGGCAACATCGCGGGCGTCGCCATCGCGGTCTCTATCGGCGGACCGGGCGCGACCTTCTGGATGATCCTGGCCGGCCTGATGGGCATGTCGCTGAAGTTCGCCGAGTGCACCCTCGGTGTGAAGTACCGCAACGAATATCCCGACGGCACGGTTTCCGGCGGGCCGATGTACTACATGAGCAAGGGCCTGGCCGAGAAGAACATGGGCGGGCTCGGCAAGGTCCTGGCCGTCTTCTTCGCGATCTGCTGCATCGCCGGCTCGCTCGGCGGCGGCAACATGTTCCAGGCCAACCAGTCCTTCCAGCAGTTCGTCAACGTGACCGGCGGCGAGAGGCAGCTTCTTCGCCGGCAAGGGCTGGCTGTTCGGCCTGATCATGGCGATCCTGGTCGGCGTATCGTCATCATCGGCGGCATCAAGTCGATCGCCAAGGTGACCGAAAAGGTCGTGCCCTTCATGGCCATCATCTACTGCACCGCCGCGCTGATCATCATCCTCGGGAACATCGATCAAGGTGCCGGCGGCGATCTCGGCCTGATCTGTCGTCGGCGCCTTCAGCCCGGAAGGCGTGGCCGGCGGCGCGATCGGCGCGCTGATCCAGGGCTTCAGGCGGGCCGCCTTCTCGAACGAGGCCGGCATCGGCTCGGCGTCCATCGCCCATTCGGCGGTGCGCACCAAGGAGCCGATCACCGAGGGCCTGGTGGCTCTGCACGAGCCCTTCATCGACACGGTGGTGATCTGCACCATGACCGCACTGGTCATCGTGATCACAGGGGTCTACTACGGCCGAGGCGGCGGCATGAGCGGCGTGGAGCTGACCTCCACGGCCTTCGGGAGCGCGTTCTCCTGGTTCCCCTACATCCTGGCGGTGGCGGTGATCCTCTTCGCCTTCTCGACCATGCTCTCCTGGTCCTACTACGGGGCCAAGTGCTGGACCTACCTGTTCGGCGAGAACCGCACCATGGACCTGGTCTTCAAGGTCATCTTCTGCATCTTCGTGGTGATCGGGGCCTCGATGAACCTCGGGCCCGGTGATCGACTTCTCGGACTCGGCGATCTTCGCCATGGCGATCGCCAACATCATCGGGCTCTACATCCTGTTCCCGGTGGTGAAAAAGGAACTGGAGTCCTATTGGGGCCGGCTGAAGAGCGGCGAGATCAAGAAATACGCCATCGACCACGTCGGCACCTGAGCGAACGAAACCGGCAGCCATTACGGTGGCTGCCGGTTTACCGGGGCGGCTTTGTCTCAGCGGGCGTAACCGCCCCATTTGCCCCGACCGTCGAATTCCCGCCCGCCGTCGGATAACGGGGAAACGACCGCGGCATCGAGTAGTACGGCAATCCCGAATGCCCCCGGTCTGTATGAAGGTGCAGCCGGTCGTAATGGCGCCGCCAGCTCGATCCGACCGAGCCCGCCCGCTCGACGACCCGGTATCCGACCCCGGCGCGCGCAAGGCAGGCCGCGCAGGCGAGGCCCGCGGGGCCGGCACCAACAATCAGGACGTCATCCACGGCCCCGATAGGGCGGAACGCCCTGCTCCGGAATCCAGACGTCCCCAGGCGGCGCACCGGTCTGGTAGAAAACGTCGATCGGAATGCCGCCGCGCGATACCAATAGCCGCCGATGCGCAGCCATTTGGGCGCCATCGCGTCGACCAGGCGGTTCGCGATCTCGACCGTGCAGCCTTCGTGGAACGCGCCGTGGTTGCGGTACGAGCCGAGGAACAGCTTGAGCGACTTGCTCTCGACGATCCGGGCGTCGGGCACATAGTCGATCACCAGATGCGCAAAATCGGGCTGCCCTGTGATCGGGCATAACGAGGTAAACTCGGGCGCGGCGAAGCGCACCAGATAGTCCCGATCGGGGATGCGGGTTGGGCACCGTCTCGAGCACCGCCTCGTCCGGGCTCGCGGGTGGCTCGACGGGTTGGCCGAGCTGGGTCAGGCCTTCGGGGTCGATCTCGCTCATGGCGCGGAGACTAACGCATTTTCCGGCCGCACGGCACCAGCCGCACGAACCGGCGTCATCGTTGCGCCCTTGTATTTAACCAACTTGTGAAATACACTCAACCTCAAGGACCGGCTTTCGGGCCCGACACGAGCGAACGAGGAGAGACGATCATGACCAGCCACCCCGTCGTCGCGCACGAGGATTGGCTCGCCCGCGCGAAAGCCCTGCTCGAAAAGGAGAAGGCGTTCACCAAGGCGCGCGACGAGCTCAGCGGGCGCGCATGGACCTGCCCTGGGAGCGCGTCGAGAAGGACTATCGCTTCGAAGGCCCCGACGGGTCGCTGTCGCTCGCCGATCTCTTCGGCGACTGCAGCCAGCTCATCGTCTACCACTTCATGCTGGGCCCGGAGTGGGAGGAGGGCTGCAAGTCCTGCTCGCTCCTCGCCGACCACTACAACGGCACCATCCCGCATCTGAAGGCGCGCGACGTCAGCATGGTCACCGTCTCACGGGCGCCCCTCGACAAGATCGAGGCGTTCAAGACCCGGATGGGCTGGACCTTCCCCTGGGTCTCGTCCCACGGCAGCGACTTCAACATGGATTACCAGGTCTCGTTCACGCCGCAGCAACTCGAGGCCGGCAAGGTCTACTACAACTACGCCGAGACGACCTTCCCGCCGACGAGGCGCCCGGCATCAGCGCGTTCCGCAAAGACACCGACGGTGCGATCTACCACACCTATTCGGCCTATGCGCGCGGCCTCGACATCTTCATCACCGCCTACAACCTGCTCGACATCGCGCCCAAGGGCCGCGACGAGCAGGACCTCGACTTCACGATGGAATGGGTCCGCCACCACGACCGGTACGAGGATTAGACCGCCAGGCGGCTTTGTGCTTACAGCCCGTCGACCGCAACCACGTCCAGTTTGGCCGCCCCTTCGCGAAGCGCTTTCGCGGCGGCATACTCAGGGCTGTTCCACCAGGTGCGGGCAATGTCGCGCGACGGGAACTTGATGACCACGAGCCGCGGCGCGCCGGCCTCGCCTTCGAAGACCTCGCTCTCGCCGCCGCGCACGACATACTCGCCGCCGAACGCCTCGATGGTCGGGGAGACGGCGGCGCCGTACTGCTTGAATTGCTCGGGGTCGGTCACGGTAATCTGGGCGATGACGTAGGCGGTCATGTGGTCTCTCCTTGGTCTTGATACGCGGCCCGGAAGGCATCGAACCTACCGGCTTCGATGGCTGCGCGGATGTCGCGCATCAGCGCTTGATAGTAGTGGAGATTATGGGTCGTCAGCAGGATCGGCCCGAGCATCTCGCCCGTCTTGAAGAGGTGATGCAAGTAGGCGCGGGAATAGTGCGCGCAGGCCGGGCAACCGCAGTCCGGATCGATCGGCCCTGGATCGTCGGCGAAGCGCGCGTTGCGCAGGTTGAGTGCGCCCTCGCTGGTGAACGCCTTCGCCGTCCGGCCCGACC
>CBDHYJ010000083.1:0-251986 GCA_965275905.1 Hyphomicrobiales bacterium
TGTGCCCCGGTCGCGGAAGTGGTCGACATCCTCCAGATCCCGGCATTCCTGTGCCGGCAGACAGATCTTCTGGAGGCCGCCGCCAGGACCGGCCGCGTCGTCAACGTCAAGAAGGGCCAGTTCCTCGCACCCTGGGACATGGCCAACGTCGTCGGCAAGGTCATGGGAGCGGGCAACGCCAATGTCATGCTGACCGAGCGCGGTGCCAGCTTCGGCTACAACACGCTGGTGTCCGACATGCGATCGTTGCCGATCATGGCCGAGACCGGATGCCCGGTCGTCTTCGATGCCACGCATTCCGTGCAGCAGCCCGGCGGGAAGGGCGCGTCAAGCGGCGGCGACCGGCGGTTTGTCGCCACCCTGGCCCGTGCGGCCGTGGCGGTGGGCATTGCGGCCGTCTTCATCGAGACCCACGAAGATCCTGACAATGCGCCGTCGGACGGGCCGAACATGGTGCCGCTCAAGGAGATGGAAACCCTGATTTCCGGTCTGATGGCGTTCGACCGGGTTGCGAAGGGCCTTTGACCTTCAGCCCCGTCCCCTGTAGGGCGGAACACCCTGGTCCGGCAGCCAGACACCTTCCGGCGGCGCGCCGCTCTGCCAGAACACATCGATGGGAATGCCGCCGCGCGGGTACCAGTAGCCGCCAATGCGAAGCCACAGCGGGTCAAGCAGATCGACCAGCCGCTTCCCTATGGCCACGGTGCAGTCTTCGTGAAAGGCGCCGTGGTTGCGGAATGAGGCGAGATAGATCTTGAGCGACTTGGATTCGACGATCCAGGCCTGCGGTATGTAGTCGATCACGATATGCGCGAAATCCGGTTGCCCCGTCACCGGGCAGATCGACGTGAATTCCGGGCAGACGAAACGGACAACATAGCGCGTACCCTCATGCGGATTACTGACCCGCTCGAGTTCCGCGTCCTCGGGAGAGGCGGGTGTTTCACTTATCTGTCCCAGCTGGGTCAGATCGGATGTTTCGACGGTCATGATCTGTCATCCAAAATGAGCCGGACACGCTATCGGCCCACGCGGTCCGGCAAAGCATGCACGCGCCACCTCTAGCGGCTCGGCCTACGTGCCGCAAGGCCTCTAGCCGCGTTCCCCAAAATCGTAGGTGGAAACGATAGAAACGCAGAACGGAACAACAAAGGTCAGCAGCATCTTCCAGACCGACAGGGATCCATCCCCGAACAGTGCCTCCCACTGGTTGATCACGGTGAGCAGCGGACCGACCACCGCGGCGATGATCAGTGCCTTGCGGACAGGTCTCCTGCGCGGTACCGGCGTTCCTTCAGTCATTGCTTTCTCTCTTGTGGTCAATCGCTATCCGGCTTTGATGCCGTCCGCACCGGAACGTTACGGTTTGATCGATCAATCCGACGCCCGTGCCGTTACCGGTGCCATGAAACCGACGATCTTGCCGTCCGATCCGTCGAGGAAGCGGCGCATCTCGTCGAGCGCAACCCGAAAATCGCTGTTGCGCAGTTCCGGTTCCTGTTCCGCGTTGTCCAGCCGCTCGCAGGCGATCTGGACGCCTCTGTGCACCCATTCCTTGAGGAACGCCTGGGTCGCCCCGTCGGACCTGTCGACCAGCTCCGACAGATCCAGCTTCGAGGCGTCGTACCGGGACAGGTAGTGCTTGAGGTAACGCTGCCTCAGCCCCGCATTGGGCGCACCCATGTGAATGCACTGGCTGATGCGCCCCGGACGGTCCTTGATGGCCGCCTCGAGCCGGTCGATGGCGTTCGTGGTCAGCACGACGCCGACATCCTCGTGCGGACGCAGTCCGTCCATCTGGTCAAGCAGATCACCGAGCGCGCTCGAATAGAGATTGATCTCGCGCGACGAGAAGATCAGGTCGACATCTTCAAGGAACAGCAGCGACGGCTGGAGCAGACGCGCCAGCGAAAACAGGGCGCCGACATTGTTCAGCGACGAGCCGGTGACGAAGATGCGGGTCGTCTCCGGCAGGCGATGGCACAGGTACCGGCACACGAAGGTCTTTCCCGTGCCGGGCGGTCCGTGCAGCAGAACGCCGCGCCGGATCGGCACGCCGTGGGCCTTGAGAATGTCCCGGCGCGTATGCAGATCTATGACGTTTCGGGTGAGAACCTCGATGACGTCATCGTCAAGCACGATTTCCTTGTCCGAGACCGACTCGGAACGGGAAAAAAGCACGCGCAGCCGCTCGGCGCTCTCCACATCACCGTACTCGTCCTTGGTGCCGGACTCATAGACCAGGTGAAGAATCTTGTTGCGGAAGATCGAATGACTGACCGAGCGATCGAGGATCTCCCGCAGAGCGGTCTCTCCGGCATCCGCTTCGTCGCTCGCGAGTTCCAGGCGCGCAAGCTGCTGATATTCGACATAACTCAAACGGATGATGTAGCACGCGCCGCCGTTGCGGACCGGACACACCCAGAAGCAGTCGATTGGCAGGAACGTCTCCTCGTCAGGCCCGGTCAGCCAAGCCGCCTTGGCCGACTTGCGGATCGTACGATCGGCCCAGGTCGGTTTAACGCCGTGAAGAATGTCCGTGAGGCTCTCCCCGATCTGGGATTCGATCACCTCGACATTGCTGAGCTGTTCCACGAACGCGCCGATCGCATTGTAGATGTCGACATAACGATAGGACGGCAGATCCTTGGTATGGACGGTGAACCGGCCGACGTCACCGTAACCGACCAGACTGGCCATTCGATAATCGATGCGTTGCGATTGCAAACCGAACAGGGATCCGAGATGCCGTCTCATTGCTGTAATCCACTCGAACTGAAGGGTTCCGGTGCGCACGCGCCCAAGATCACTTCGGCAACCGGCTAAACCCACGGAAACGGATTCGTTTACCGGGGCATTGCGGACGATGCAAACCGAATGTCGAGAACGCCCCTTTCGTTCGGCGCCGGGGCAGTCTATTAACGCACACAAAACCGGCCCACCCAAAGACAGGGATGCTCCTCATGACCGCAATCATCGATATCGTTGGCAGGGAAATTCTGGACAGCAGAGGCAACCCCACTGTTGAAGTCGACGTCACCCTCGACGACGGTTCGTTCGGACGCGCGGCGGTACCGTCCGGAGCGTCGACCGGTGCGCACGAAGCAGTTGAATTGCGCGACGGCGACAGCCGGTATCTCGGCAAGGGAGTCCAGCGGGCGGTTGCGGCGGTTAACGAGGAGATCTTCGATGCCCTGGGCGGCATGGACGCGCTGGAACAGATCCAGATCGACAAGACGCTGACAACGCTCGACGGCACGTCAAACAAGGCGCGGCTCGGCGCCAATGCCATCCTGGGTGTCTCACTGGCCGTCGCCAAGGCCGCCGCCGAAGCGGTCGGTCTGCCGCTCTACCGGTATCTCGGCGGCCCTGCGGCACGGACCCTGCCGGTGCCGATGATGAACATCGTCAACGGCGGTGCCCACGCAGACAATCCGATCGACGTTCAGGAATTCATGATCATGCCCGTGGCGGCCGAAAACATGGCGGACGCCGTAAGGATGGGCGCCGAAGTGTTTCATACCCTGCGTGCGGCGCTGAAAGATGCCGGGCACAATACAAACGTGGGCGACGAGGGCGGATTCGCGCCGAACCTGGCGTCCACCGACGAGGCTCTGGGGTTTGTCACCAAGTCGATCGAGAGCGCCGGCTACAAGCCCGGTGAGGAGATTTACCTTGCCCTCGACGCGGCCTCGACCGAGTTCTTCAAGAACGGCAAGTACGAGCTTGAAGGCGAGGGCAAGTCGCTCGAACCGGGAGAGATGGTCGACTATTACGCAGACCTCGTTTCCCGCTACCCCATCATCTCCATCGAGGACGGCATGGCGGAGGACGACTGGGACGGGTGGAAGGCCCTGACAGACAAGATCGGCGCAACGGTCCAGCTTGTCGGCGACGATCTGTTTGTCACCAACACCACCAGGCTCAGGGACGGTATCAAGATCGGCGTCGCCAACTCGATCCTCGTCAAGGTCAATCAGATCGGTTCGCTGTCGGAGACATTCGAAGCGGTGACAATGGCGCACAAGGCAAGTTATACGGCCGTCATGTCGCACCGCTCGGGCGAGACGGAAGACGCCACGATCGCCGACCTCGCGGTGGCGACCAACTGCGGGCAGATCAAGACGGGCTCGCTCGCGCGCTCGGACCGGACCGCCAAATACAATCAGCTCATCCGGATCGAAGAGGAACTGGGACCGACCGGAATCTATGCCGGCCACTCGGTTCTGCGCCAACCCGCAGCCGGCGCCTGACCGCACGTTTCCGCTGACTTAAAGGAACTGGTAACCCTTTTGGATCAATGATTGTGCCGGTCTGAACCTACGTGACTGAGCGTGGCACTCACTGATCATGCGAACCCGTCAGCTGAAAATAAGGGATATCCTCATACCGATGGCCTGCATCGGTATCATGTCCTATTTCGCCTATCACGCGGTTCATGGTGATCACGGCCTTTATGCGTCCTGGACCCTGAAGGAGACGCAGCAGAAGCTGGAAGCCGAGCGTGACCGGCTCGGCGAAATCCGCAAGGAACTTGAGCACAAGGTGGCGCTCATGCGCCCCGAGAATCTCGATCCGGATATGCTCGACGAGCAGGCCAGACTGCGCCTGAACCTTGCGCACCCGAACGACATCACGGTGTTCCGGGATCCGGAGCAATAGGTCAGCAATCGTGACCTACCACATTAACTGAAATCCAGTTAATGCAAAAAATATTCATAAAAAACAGATTGTTACGCCCAAAAATGGCGACTTGATGCCGCTGGCGTTTAGGGGCGATTTCAGGTATGGTCTTCGCAACAATAGCATAAAGTCCGGGAGGTCTTCGAATGGCAACTGCCAAAAAACCCGCCCCTGCCACAAAAACCGCCGCAAGGCGGAAATCCACCAAAAAATCCGAACCAGAAATAGCCGACTTCACCAGCGCCGAGGATCTCGAAGCCTATCGCGAGATGCTGCTCATCAGGCGTTTCGAAGAAAAGGCGGGCCAGATGTACGGCATGGGGCTGATCGGCGGATTCTGCCACCTTTACATCGGTCAGGAAGCTGTCGTCATCGGAATGCAGATGGCGATCGGCGAGGGTGACCAGGTGATCACGTCCTACCGCGACCACGGACATATGCTGGCGACCGGCATGGAGTCGAAGGGCGTGATGGCGGAACTGACGGGCCGGCGCGGCGGTTATTCCAAGGGCAAGGGCGGCTCGATGCACATGTTCAGCCGCGAAAAGCACTTCTACGGCGGCCACGGCATCGTTGGCGCCCAGGTGCCGATCGGAACCGGACTGGCGTTCGCAAACAAGTACAAGGGCAACGACCGGGTCTGCCTGACCTATTTCGGCGACGGCGCCGTCAACCAGGGCCAGGTCTATGAGAGCTTCAACATGGCACGCCTCTGGCACCTGCCGGTCATCTACGTGATCGAGAACAACAAGTACGCCATGGGTACGAGCATCGAACGGTCCTCCGCCCAGACCGACCTGTCGCAGCGCGGCGCGAGCTTCAACATTCCCGGCGAGAAGGTCGACGGCATGGACGTGCGCGCCGTGAAGGCCGCCGGCGACAAGGCCGTTGCCCAGTGCCGGGCAGGCGAGGGGCCGGTGATCCTTGAAATGATGACCTATCGCTATCGCGGTCACTCCATGTCCGATCCGGCGAAGTACCGGAGCAAGGAAGAAGTCCAGAAGATGCGCGCCGAGCACGATCCGATCGAGCAGGTCCGCGAACGGCTCATGAGCAAGCACAAGGTGGCTGAAGACGATCTCAAGAATATTGACAAGGACGTCCGGACCATCGTGGCCGAGGCGGCCGAGTTCGCACAGCAGGACCCGGAACCGGATCCCTCCGAGCTTTACACCGATATCCTCGTAGCGTCGGCGTAAGGGGGGAAACCGGGATGCCTGTAGAAATTCTTATGCCCGCCCTTTCCCCGACCATGGAAGAGGGCAAGCTCGCCAAGTGGCTTGTGAAGGAAGGCGACGAAATCACGTCCGGTGACGTCATTGCCGAAATCGAAACGGACAAGGCCACGATGGAAGTCGAGGCCGTCGACGAGGGCCGGATCGGAAAGATCCTGATTGACGAGGGAACCGACGGGGTAAAGGTGAATACCCCCATAGCCGTCGTGCTCGCGGATGGCGAAGATGCGTCATCGATTGGAACCGCGGCACCCGCCGCCGCTCCGGCCGAGGCACCCGCGGCCGCGGCTCCCGCAGCTGCCCCGGCAGAAGCGCCGGTTGCCGCAGCTCCGGCCGAGAAGCCCGCTGATGACCCTGAAGTGCCCGCGGGAACCGCGATGGTGTCCCTCACGGTCAGAGAAGCCCTGCGGGATGCCATGGCCGAAGAAATGCGGGCTGATGAAACGGTTTACGTCATGGGCGAGGAAGTCGCCGAGTACCAGGGCGCCTACAAGGTGACCCAGGGGCTGCTCGATGAATTCGGCTCGCGCCGCGTCGTCGATACGCCAATCACCGAGCACGGGTTCGCCGGTCTCGGTGTCGGTGCGGCCTTCGGCGGCCTCAAGCCTATTGTCGAGTTCATGACCTTCAACTTCGCGATGCAGGCCATGGACCACATCATCAACTCGGCCGCGAAAACGCTGTATATGTCCGGCGGCCAGATGGGCTGCCCGATTGTGTTCCGCGGGCCCAACGGTGCCGCCGCCCGCGTCGCCGCCCAGCACAGCCAGGACTATTCGGCCTGGTACTCCCATGTGCCCGGCCTCAAGGTGATCGCGCCATATTCGGCGGCGGACGCCAAAGGGCTGCTCAAGGCGGCCATTCGTGATCCGAACCCGATCATCTTCCTCGAGAACGAGGTGCTCTACGGCCATTCCTTCGATGTCCCTGACATGGACGACTTCGTATTGCCCATCGGCAAAGCGAGGATCATGCGCGAGGGTTCGGACGTCACGCTCGTGTCCTTCAGCCACGGCCTCACATACACGCTCGCCGCCGCCGAGGAACTGGCAGGCGAAGGCATCAGCGCCGAGGTGATAGATCTGCGGACGATCAAGCCGATGGACCATGAAACCATCATCGCATCGGTACAGAAGACAGGCCGCCTGGTCACAGTCGAGGAAGGCTGGAGCATCTGCGGTGTGGGCTCTGAAATCTCGGCGGTCATCATGGAGCGGGCATTCGATTATCTCGACGCGCCTGTCACCCGCGTATCCGGCAAGGACGTCCCCATGCCCTATGCCGCGAACCTTGAAAAGCTGGCCTTGCCAAGCGCGGCGGAAGTCGTCGCCGCGGCAAAGTCCGTCTGTTACAGCTGATCCGGAGAGAGCGTCATGCCGATATCGATCCTCATGCCTGCCCTCTCACCGACCATGGAGACGGGCACGCTCGCCAAATGGCACGTCAAGGAGGGTGACTCCGTTACCTCCGGCGACATCATCGCGGAAATCGAAACCGACAAGGCCACCATGGAGGTGGAAGCGGTCGACGAGGGGACGGTTGGGAAAATCGTCGTAGCGGAAGGTACGGCGGACGTACCCGTCAACCAGCTCATAGCGCTTTTGCTTGAAGACGGTGAGGACGCAAGTGCGTTGGACGCGGCGGCGTCTGCGGCACCCGCACCGACTGCCGCTCCGGCGGCCGACCCTGCACCTGCGCCTTCAGCTCCCACCGAGACCCCAGCGCCGGCCGCGGCTCCAAGTCCGGCACCTGCCGCAGCCAAATCGAACGGACGCGTGTTCGCAAGCCCGCTTGCCCGGCGCATCGCCGCGCAGAACGGCGTGGATGTGGCGGCAATCTCCGGTTCGGGTCCGAACGGACGCATTATCAAGCGTGATGTGGAGGCTGCAATCGCAGGCGGCGTAGCTCCGAAAGCCGCACCCGCTCCGGCAGCCGCTGCTGCTCCCGCCTCCGAGCCTGCCGCTCCGGCGGATTACCGGGTCTTCTTCGAAGACGGCAGCTACGAGGAAATCGAGCTCAACAGCATGCGCCGGACGATCGCGCGCAGGCTGACGGCCTCGAAGCGCGACATTCCGCATTTCTATCTCACCGTCGACTGCCAGATCGACGAGCTTCTGGCCATGCGCAAGAAGCTCAATTCGCAGAGCGAAGACAACAAGATTTCGGTCAACGACTTCGTCATCAAGGCCTGCGGCCTGGCGCTGCGCAAAGTGCCCGCGGCCAATGCCACCTGGGCGGAAACCCATATCCTGCGGCACAAGCATGCCGACATTTCCATGGCCGTCGCAATCGACGGCGGGCTGATCACGCCCATTGTGCGCCAGGTCGACATCAAAGGCCTGGGACAGATCGCGGCCGAGACAAAGGACCTTGCGACGCGTGCCCGGGACATGAAGCTGCAGCCCCACGAGTTCGAGGGCGGCACCTTCTCGGTCTCCAACCTCGGCATGTTCGGCGTCCGCAACTTCACCGCCGTGATCAATCCGCCTCAGGCCGCGATCCTTGCGGTCGGCTCCGGTGAGCGCCGTGCGGTTGTCACGGCCGATGGTGAGGTCAAGACCGCAACCATCATGACCGTGACCCTGTCCTGCGATCACCGGGTGATCGACGGCGCTCTCGGCGCCCAGTTGCTCGGCGCCTTCAAGGGTTACGTCGAAGAACCGCTGACCATGCTGCTCTAGCCGCTGTCCCGTATCCAAACAGGCGACCCCGCGCCTCATACCGAAAGAACGACCATGACTGACTCGGCCAACTCCTTCGATCTTGTCGTAATCGGCGCCGGTCCGGGCGGATATGTTGCCGCCATCCGCGCCAGCCAGCTCGGCATGAAAGCCGCCGTCATCGAACGCGAGCATCTCGGCGGCATCTGCCTGAACTGGGGCTGCATCCCCACCAAGGCGCTGCTGCGGTCGTCGGAAATCCACACGCTGTTGCATCATCTGGACGAATTCGGATTCTCCGCGAAGGACATCTCGTTCGACGTCGGCAAGATCGTCAAGCGGAGCAGGGCGGTGGCCGGACAGTTGTCCAAGGGCGTCGGCTTTCTGCTCAAAAAGAACAAGGTCACCGTCATCGATGGCGAAGCGAAGCTGAAGGGTAATGGTGCGATCGCCGTCACCAAGGACGGCAAAGCCCTTCCGGACGTCACGGCCAAGCACATCGTGCTGGCCACGGGTGCCCGCGCGCGGTCCCTCCCGGGCCTTGAGCCGGACGGCAAACTGGTCTGGACCTACAAGGAAGCCATGGTCCCGGAGACCATGCCGAAATCGTTGCTTGTCGTCGGGTCCGGTGCGATCGGCATCGAATTTGCCAGCTTCTTCAATGCGCTGGGAGCCGAGACGACCGTGGTCGAGGTCATGGATCGCGTTCTGCCGGTCGAGGACGCCGAAATCTCCGCCATGGCGCAGAAGGCGTTCGAGAAACAGGGCATGACCATCATGACGGGCTCGACCGTCGAGAAACTGGACAAGGCCGCCGACAGCGTCACCGCCACCATCAAGGGCAAGGACGGAAAGACCCAGTCGTTGACCGTTGACCGCGTCATCCTCGCCGTCGGCATCACCGGCAATGTCGAGAACATCGGCCTCGAAGACGTCGGTGTGAAGGTCGACCGCGGCCACGTCGTGATCAACGAATGGTGCGAGACCGGTGTCGCCGGAGTCTACGCGATCGGCGACCTGGTCGGACCGCCCTGGCTCGCCCACAAGGCCAGCCACGAAGGTGTCATGTGCGTGGAGAAAATCGCCGGTGTCAAAGGCGTGCATCCGATAAACACGTCAAATATTCCCGGCTGCACCTACTGTGCGCCCCAGGTGGCCAGCATCGGACTGTCGGAAGCCGCTGCCAAGGAGCAGGGTTATGAGGTCAAGGTCGGCCGGTTCCCCTTTATCGGCAACGGCAAGGCGATTGCGCTCGGCGAACCGGAGGGGCTCGTCAAAACCGTGTTCGATGCCAAGACCGGCGAACTGCTTGGCGCTCACATGATCGGTGCTGAGGTCACGGAACTGATCCAGGGCTACAGTGTCGCCAAGACGCTCGAGACCACCGAGGCCGATCTGATGCACGCCGTTTTCCCGCATCCGACCCTGAGCGAGATGATGCACGAATCGGTGCTCGATGCTTATGATCGCGTCATTCACATCTGATTGGATCATCCGGCAATAGCGTCGGAGCCCCGAACGGGAGGCGGAACATGACGATTATCATATGGATCGTTATCGGAGCAGTTGCGGGCTGGCTTGCCGAACAGCTTACCGGCAGCAGCCACGGCTTGCTCCTGAACATCGTGCTCGGCATAGCCGGCAGCGTTGTCGGCGGCTTTGTTGCAGGCGCCCTCGGCATCACCTTCGCGGGCATCCTCGGATCCATAGTCATCGCCACCGCCGGGGCGGTTGGCCTGATCTTCCTGTTCCGGGCCCTGAAGAAGTAACAGCTTCCAACCGTTTAGAGCCGCAATCAGGACATCTGGCGCGCGAGATCCGGACTGGTTGCAACGGGCGCGCGGCTATCTTCATTACGTCGAAACAGCGCACGCAGTATCTCTGCGAACTGTTTGCGTTTCGCTATGGCAGGCTGCTCGATCAGATAGAACGACAGGAAAGCTGCCGACAGGATGAACGGCACCGCGACAAAGAAGGATTGCGCCGGCGACAGAGCGGGCAGGGCCAGAATAACGGTCTGCTGGAGCGGGAACCCGTAGATGTAGATGCCGTAGGACGGGTCGCCCAGTTCGTTGAACCTTCGGATAACACCGCCGGGAACGTAGGCGATCCAGAACATCGTATAGCCCAGAGCAGTGATCAGCAGCGGCTGGTACAGGATGGTTTCACGCATCAGCACGGTGAGTGCCCACAGCGGCAGCAGCGCAAACCCGGTGACCGATATCACCTTGCGAAACACATGGAACGCCGACCCCAGCAGAAAACAGAAGCCAAGCCGCAGGACATGTTCGACGGGTGGTATCGTATCGCGCAGGTCCGTGAAACCAGTGACCACGAAATAGATCGCAAGAAAGCCTGCGCACACCGCCACAAAACGCAGGCGCGTCGCCATCAGGCCGACCGCGCCAAGCACCGCAATTGCGAAATAGGCTAAGGCCTCCCAGCGCAGTGTCCACAGTGGTGTATTCAGCTCGTTCTTGGACGGTGCTGAGCTGAACACCCCCGGCAGTTGCAGATTGTCGACGAGCAAACTGCCGGTCAGCGGGATATAGGCAAGAACGTGCCAATCGCCGAAATAGTCGGTTAGTTCGATCTCCGTCACCATCGGACCGATCAGGAAGGCGGTAGAGAAGGCCGCAACCATCAGTGCCGGAATCAGACGGAGGATACGCGCAGAAGCATATTCGAAGATATCGGCGCTGCGTTCAAAGCTCCGGGCGATCAGAAAACCGCTTATGATGAAGAAGACCGATACTGCGTGGTGGCCGATCGTATAGCCTGTCACGTCCATAAGAGGTTCCGGTGCCAGCGGCCCGTTAACCACGACAGCCGAGTGCGAGACAACAACGCTGATGGCGGCAAGGAAGCGTAACAGATTGAAATTGTTGTCTTTTGAGCCGATGTAGTCCGATATCATCTTCATTTGGCACGTCCCGCACTATGGATGCCGCATCCCTGCAGTTCGAATGCCAAAAAGCCTCTTGCAACGGTAAAGTCCCGATCACTAAGTGGTTATCGGAAGGGGAATTTTTCGATTTGGCGGCGCGATTCCGCCGCCCTTGCTATTTTGCCGGATTAGGCTCAATTATATCCCTAGAGTTCGTAGTCGGAGCACGCAATGGTCAACATTCTCGACACGGTATCCGAGCAGCCCTTGCAGGAGCGGCCCCGCCATCCGGAGAAGGCCAAGCGTCCGGATTCGCCGGTGCTGCGCAAACCGGAGTGGATCCGGGTGAAGGCTCCCGGCTCGCCGGTGTACCAGGAGACCCGCGAAATTGTCCGCGAGAACAATCTCGTGACGGTCTGCGAGGAAGCCGGGTGCCCGAATATCGGGGAGTGCTGGTCGAAGAAGCACGCCACCATGATGATCATGGGCGATACTTGCACGCGCGCTTGTGCCTTCTGCAATGTTCGCACCGGTATGCCTGGTCCGCTTGATGAGCAAGAGCCGGCTAACGTCGCCCACGCCGTTGCCAAGCTCGGCCTGAACCATGTCGTGATTACGTCCGTGGACCGGGACGATCTGCCGGACGGTGGCGCACGGCACTTCGCGCAAGTCATCAATGCCATCCGCGACCGGTCGCCCGGGACCACGATCGAGGTGCTGACGCCGGACTTCCTGCGCAAGGACGGGGCCCTGGAGATCGTCGTCGAGGCGAGGCCCGACGTCTTCAACCACAACCTGGAAACGGTGCCGTCTCTCTACCTCCAGGTGAGGCCCGGCGCGCGCTATTTCCATTCCCTGCGCCTGCTGCAGCGGGTCAAGGAACTGGATCCATCCATGTTCACAAAGTCCGGGATCATGGTCGGCCTCGGAGAGACACGCCCTGAGATCCTTCAGGTTATGGACGACATGCGCGCGGCCGATATCGATTTCCTGACCATCGGCCAGTATCTGCAGCCGACCCGCAAGCACCATCCGATTGACCGTTTTGTCGAACCGGATGAGTTCAAGTCCTTCGCCACAAGCGCCTACGCCAAGGGCTTCCTGCTGGTATCTTCCAGTCCACTGACGCGGTCGTCGCATCACGCCGGCGACGATTTCGCAAAGCTTCGTGCCGCACGCGACGCGTCTCTCTCGAAATCGCACTGACCGCCGGACAACGCGCCTCCATGCGTCGGTTCGAAACCACACATCCTGTTCGCCATTCGCCGCGCGAAATGTTCGATCTCGTGATCGATGTCGCGAATTACCCGGAATTTCTTCCGCTCTGCGATGCACTGACCGTGCTGTCGGACGAGCGCTCGGGCGCAAGGCAGGTCATCGTCGCGGACATGGACGTGGGCTACAAGAAGATCAGCGAGAGGTTTCGCAGCCGCGTCGAGGCCGACCATGACACGCTTGAGGTCCTGGTCCGCTACATTGACGGGCCCATTTCGCACCTGGAGAACCGCTGGGGATTTGACGAGACCGCATCGGGGGCATGCGACATCAGATTCTTTCTCGAATACGAGTTCAGGAATATGGCGCTGCAGTTGCTGATGGGCAGCATGTTCGACAAGGCATTCGCGAAATTCGCCAATGCGTTCGAGGAGCGTGCCAATGTGGTCTACGGCCGCCGCGTCGAGGCGGGTTGACATCAGGCGATCATCGGAAGCCCGATCTGCTCCTCGATCATCTCAAAGGCATTCTGCACCGAAAGTTCCCGGATGGTACGCCGGTCCTGTTCGCCGAATGCGCAGCGCCTGTGCAGGGTCGGGTGTCCGTCGCGTGCGCAGGCCAGATGCACAAGCCCCACGGGTTTTTCCTCATTGCCGCCGCCGGGTCCGGCGATACCGGTGACCGACACGGCGATGTCGGCGCCGGATCTTTCCAGCGCACCCTCTGCCATGGCCCGCGCGACAAGTTCGCTGACCGCGCCGTGCTCCAGGATAAAGTCCTCCGGCACCCCGAGCAGGTCCATTTTGGCGTCGTTGGAATAGGTCACGAAACCACGTTCGAGGACGTCCGACGACCCCGCTATATCCGTCAGGCAGGCCGCGATGAGGCCGCCGGTGCAGGATTCGGCTGTCGCCACGCGCAGGCCGACATCCCGGCACCGGACGAGGACATTCCGGGCATGATCGGCAAGAGTTTCTGAAATCATGGTCAAATGTCTCCTGTCGCAGGCAGCATGACAGTGGCTGCGGCCTGAGCGGCTATGCCTTCGCGCCTGCCCGTGAAACCGAGGCCTTCGCTCGTCGTGGCCTTGACGCTGATCCGGCCGGCGTCGATTTCGAGTATCTCCGCCACACGCCCGCGCATCGCACCACGGTGCGGGCCGATCTTCGGTGTCTCGCAGATTATCGTAATATCGGCATTCACAAGCCGGCCGCCGCGGCGCCTGATCCGTGCCATGGCTTCTCTCAGGAAGATATCCGACGGGGCGTCTTTCCACTGATTGTCGCTCGGCGGAAAGATCTGCCCGATGTCGCCTTCGGCAATCGCCCCCAGCATCGCATCCGTCAGGGCGTGCAAAGCGACGTCGGCATCCGAATGCCCGGCAAGCGACGCGTCGTGGGGGACGCGAATGCCGCAAAGCACCACCTCGTTGCCCGGCTCGAACGCGTGGACATCGAACCCGTGTCCGGTGCGCATTTCTTCCGCGCGTGAATGTGCTGATTGCATTTGATTCACGAATTCCAGATCCGAAGGTGTCGTGATCTTCAGGTTCTCCCGGTTGCCCTCGACCACGGCCACCGGTATCCCGGCCCATTCCGCGACCGCCGCGTCGTCCGTAAACCGGTCCAACTGACTGTCCCGCGCTCTCCGGTGCGCTGCGAGAATGGCATCGAAGTGGAAGCCCTGCGGTGTCTGCGCTGTCCAGAGATGATCCCGCGGCAACGTTTCGGCGATGACCGTCCCGTCTGTCCGCTTCACTGTGTCGACGACCGGAAGCGCGGCTATCGCGCCGGAACAGGAGTCGAGCGCTGCTGTCACCCGCAAAATCGTTTCTCCCGATACGAAGGGCCGTGCCGCGTCATGGATCAGCACCCGCTCCGGCCGGTGAGCGGCAAAAGCTTCGAGACCGGCGATCACCGAGATCTGCCGCGTCGCGCCACCCGCGACAGGGTCGAGCAGTTTCTCATGGCCTGTCACGCGGCCCCGATAGAGATCTTCGTCGTCCGGATTGATCACGACGCTGACCTTGTCGACCGATGGGCTCGCCACAAACGGAGCGATACTGCGGTCGAGCACGGATTGCCCGCCAATACTTTGATATTGTTTCGGAATTTCACCGCCGGCCCGGTTGCCGCGGCCGGCAGCGACGATAAGCGCTAGTGTTTTCATGAGATCGTCATTCGGCTGCAGCACGTCATCTCCATGCTTATCTGCCCTTGAATGCACATGCAACCGGCGACGCACGCGGACAAATTGCCCTGTGCCATCATGTCGTATACCAAGAATCCCGGTTTTCTATTGCGATACCGCCACGCCTTACCTATTTTGCCTTGATTATAAGCAGCCCGCAAAGGTGCCTAAGTAATGGGCATACAGATTGGCCCACTGAAGACGGCGAACGCCGTGTTTCTTGCGCCCATGTCCGGCGTAACCGATGAACCATTCCGCCGCCTTGCACACGAACTGGGCGCCGGTCTGGTCGTTTCGGAAATGGTCGCCAGCGGCGAACTGGTGCGTAACCGCCACGACGTCGTGCTGAAGACACGCGGGGCAGGCGAGGTGTTCCCGCACGTCGTTCAGCTCGCGGGCCGTGAAGCGGTCTGGATGGCGGAAGGCGCAAGGATTGCCCGCGATCTGGGGGCCGACATCATCGACATCAACATGGGATGCCCGGCCAAACAGGTCACCAACGGGGCATCCGGCTCGGCGCTGATGCGCGATCTCGATCATGCCCTGACCCTGATCGACGCAACGGTCGCCGCGGTGGATTGCCCGGTTACGCTCAAGATGCGGCTCGGCTGGGACGACAACTCGCGGAATGCGCGGGAACTGGCGGTGCGGGCCGAACAGGCCGGCATCATGATGATCACAGTCCACGGCAGAACCCGTTGCCAGTTCTACAACGGTGACGCCGACTGGAACGCGGTCGCGGAAGTCAAACAGGCGGTATCGGTGCCTGTGATCGTCAACGGCGACATCACGTCGGCGGAGGATGTCGAGACGGCTCTGGCGTTGTCGCGCGCGGATGGTGTCATGATCGGACGCGGCGCCTACGGCCGCCCCTGGTTCCCAGGCGACGTTGCACGTTTTGCCGAGACCGGGGAAATGCCTGCTCCGCGCAGCCTCGAAGAACAATGGTCGGTTTTCTCCCGGCACTACGAGGCGATGCTGAGCCATTACGGAAGCGAACTCGGAATCCGGTGCGCGAGAAAGCACATCGGCTGGTACCTTGAGCGTGCTGCCGAACAGATCCCGGAAATGACCGCGGAGCAGGTCCGCAATGCGCGCGGCCATATCTGCCGCATGACTGATGCGTCGGCCGTGCTTTCGGCCATGAAAGGCTTTTATGCCGACCGGGACTTCAGGAAAGCGGCGTGATGGCGACAGTTGCACCACTGCCTGACGCCACGGTCGCCGACACCGAGTTCGGCACAACGGCCATCCTGAATGCGCTTCCGCACCCGGTCATCGTGATTTCACCGGATGGCTTGATCAGCTACGCCAACGTTGCCGCAGAGGCCTTCTTCCAGCTCGGTGCGGCGGTGCTGCGCAGACACACTATCGGCGACATCGTTCCCTTCGGCAGCCCGTTGCTCGCTCTCGTCGAACAGGTGCGCAGCCAGGGCTCCACGGTAAACGAATACGCGGTCGACCTGGGTACACCGCGCAACGGCACCGAACGCCTGACCGACATTCAGGTTGCCCCGGTCAGCGAGACGCCGAATTGCGTACTGGTCATGATCCAGGAACGCACCATGGCGCACAAGATCGATCGCCAGCTCACCCATCGCGGCGCGGCCCGGTCGGTCACCGGCCTCGCCGCCGTGCTCGCACACGAGATCAAGAACCCGCTGTCCGGCATACGCGGCGCGGCGCAACTCCTGGAGACCGCCGTCAGCGGTGATGACAGGTCATTGACACGGCTGATCTGCGACGAGACCGATCGCATTTGCACGCTCGTCGACAGAATGGAGATCTTCAGCGACAAACGGCCGATCGATACGGTGCCCGTCAACATTCACGCCGTGCTGGAACATGTTCGCGCGCTGGCGTCCAACGGATTTGCACGGCGAGTTAGGTTCATTGAGGAATACGACCCGTCGCTGCCACCCGTCCTTGGCGACCGGGATCAACTGATTCAGGTGTTCTTGAATCTCGTCAAGAACGCTGCCGAAGCGGTGCAGGCCAACGCGGCAGGCGAGGGGGAAATCACGCTGACGACCGCATTTCGGCCTGGCGTGCGCCTGTCGGTTCCCGGAACGCGCAATCGCGTCACTCTGCCTCTGGAGTTTTGCGTTCGCGACAACGGCCCGGGCGTGGCGCCCGATATGCTCGAACATCTGTTCGACCCTTTCGTAACGACCAAGACAACGGGGACCGGGCTCGGTTTGGCTTTGGTTGCAAAGATTGTTGGCGACCACGGCGGCGTCATCGAATGTGAATCCCAACCGCACCGCACCACGTTCCGCGTGCTGATGCCGATGCACGCGACCGGGCAGCAGGAGCAGGAAGGCAACGCGACGGCATGAGCGGAGAAACCATCCTTATCGCGGACGATGACGGCGCGATCCGCACGGTCTTGAACCAGGCGCTGGGGCGGGCAGGCTATGTCGTTCGCTCCACGGGCAATGCGTCCACCCTCTGGCGGTGGATCAGCCAGGGCGAAGGCGATCTCGTCATAACCGATGTCGTCATGCCGGACGAAAATGCCTTCGACATGCTGCCAAGGGTAAAGAAGGCACGGCCCGAACTTCCGATCATTGTCATGAGTGCGCAGAATACGCTCATGACTGCGATCACGGCGGCGGAGCAGGGGGCTTACGAATACCTGCCCAAGCCGTTCGATCTGAACGAACTGACGACCGTCGTCGGCCGGGCGCTTGCCCAGCCCAAGCCGGCCGCAAAAGGCAGCATTGGCAATCCCGAGGAGAGTGAGGAATTACCCCTGATTGGCCGTTCACCGGCCATGCAGGACATCTACCGGATCATGGCGCGCCTGATGCAGACCGACCTGACGGTTATGGTCTCGGGGGAGTCCGGCACAGGCAAGGAACTCGTGGCCCGCGCGCTGCACGAATATGGCAAGCGCCGGAATGGACCGTTTGTCGCGATCAACATGGCGGCAATTCCGCGCGAACTGATCGAGACCGAACTTTTCGGGCACGAAAAAGGTTCCTTCACGGGCGCTGCAGCGCGCTCTTCCGGTCGGTTCGAACAGGCTGAAGGCGGAACGCTGTTTCTTGACGAGATAGGTGACATGCCCATGGAGGCTCAGACACGCCTGCTGCGTGTTCTCCAGGAAGGCGAATACACCACCGTTGGCGGCACCACGGCGATCAAGACCGATGTCCGGATCGTGGCCGCCACAAACCGCGATCTCAGGCAGCAGATCAACCAGGGCCTGTTCCGCGAGGATTTGTTCTTCCGGCTCAATGTCGTGCCGATCCGCCTGCCGCCGCTGCGTGAACGCACGGAGGATATCTCGGATCTTGTCCGGCATTTCCTGACCCAGGCCGAGCGGGAAGGGCTGCCGGCCAAGCACATCGAACAAGGCGCAATGGATCGCCTGAGAAGCTACCGCTGGCCGGGTAACGTGCGTGAGCTGGAAAACCTGGTGCGCCGGCTCGCGGCGCTCTATGCCCAGGAAACCATCACCGCGACGATTGTCGATGCGGAACTTGCCGAGTCGGAGCTGCCACCGACGCCGGAAGGTGTCGTGACTGTCCAGTCACTCGCGGAATTCGCCGAAAATCATCTGAACGAGTATTTCGCGGAATTCCCGGAGGGGCTGCCGCCGCCGGGTCTCTACACCCGGATTGTCAGGGAGGTGGAACGCCCCCTGATCAACGTTGCGCTCGCGGCAACCGGCGGGAACCAGATCAAGACATCACAGTTGTTGGGCATCAACCGGAACACACTCCGCAAGAAGATCCGCGACCTGGACATTACGGTCATGCGCGGCATCGCCAAGCTCTGAGCATGAGTCCGCCTATGCGCGGTCAAAAACGTGTTACCACAGTAACTATTGTTGCAAAAATGCGACAATCCGATTGATCTGTCCGATTGACGGGGGCAAAATGCGGATATGTCGCGGAGTCGCCCGAATTTGGGCACAAAAATTCGCGATTGAAATGCAACAGGCGTCACCCACATAACACAAAAGCATCGCAACACGGTCAAGCATGTCAGTCGCCGCTGAGAACGACCCAGCAAGCTCCGAGACCCAGGACTCCGTTCCCGCGCCGGTGAAGAGCGTGGACCGCAAGTTCCTTCACAAGCTCGGCTTCGCCGTTGTATCGGCGGCTCTTCTCTCCGGGCTTGCGACCTATACCATCCTGACCGGTCTTACGCCTGTGGCGCCGACACCGCAGATCATAATCGGTCTGCTGCTGGTCAATCTCCTGCTCGTGCTCGGCATGGTCGGCGTTATCGCATGGCAGATCGTGATCCTGTGGATCGAACGCAGGCGCGGCAGCGCCGGGGCGCGTCTCCACGTCAGGATGGTCACGCTGTTCGCGTTCGTGGCAGCCATGCCCGCATTGATCGTCGCCCTGTTTGCGAGTGTCACCCTCGAACGGGGACTTGATCGGTGGTTTTCGGAGAGAACGCGTTCGATTGTTGAAACCGCGCTGGTCGTTGCGGAAGCGTACATCCAGGAACACGGGCAGGTCATTAGGACCGACATCGCCGCGATGGCCAACGACCTTGATCGCTTTCACGAACTCTATACCACGGACAGGACGCGGTTTGACCGTCTGTTCCGGGCGCAGACCGCTCTGCGGGGACTTACCGGTACCTTTTTGATCGACGGCGAGCTGAAGATTCTTGCTCGGGCGGTCAACGGACCCGAGGCGGAGTTTCAGGGCCCGACGCGCGAGGCGATGGACCGTGCGGGCAAGGGCGAGCTCGTTATTCTGAGTCCCAGCGACAGCAACCAGGTCCGCGCGCTGGTCAAACTGAAGTCATTCGAAAACACCTACCTCTACGTCTTCCGTTTCGTTGATCCGCGCGTTCTGGAGCACTTGCGCAAGACCCAGGCCAGCAAGATCGAATACGACAGCATGGAGGAACGGCGCTTCGGGGTGCAGATCACGTTCGCTCTGATGTATGTCGGCGTTGCCCTGATTTTCATGCTTGCGGCGATCTGGCTCGGACTGTGGTTCGCGGACCGGCTGGTCAAGCCGATCGGCAAGCTGATCGGTGCCGCACGGCAGGTCTCGGAGGGAGACCTTGACGCCAAGGTCTCGATCAAGAAGGTTCACGGCGACCTGGCGACGCTGGCACGCACCTTCAACAAGATGACGGATCAGCTGGCGACCCAGAGACAGGATCTCATCGGCGCCAACGAAATGCTCGACTCGCGGCGCCGTTTCACCGAAGCCGTGCTGTCAGGCGTTTCGGCCGGTGTCATAGGGCTCGACCACGAGGGAAGGGTCACCCTCGCCAATCGCTCGGCTCTGGCGTTGCTGGAGCGCGAGCAGGCGGACCTCATGAACAAGACCCTGAGCGAGGCTGTGCCTGAGATGGCGGCGGTGATCACAAAGGCGAAGTCGAAAGCATCGGGCTTTGCGGAAGGACACATCACCATCAAGTCCGACGACCATGAATCCAGCTTCACCGTTCGCGTGACCCGCGAGCAGGCCGGTAAGGACGAGCACGGCTATGTGGTCACGTTCGACGACATTACCGAACTCGTGACCGCGCAACGCAATTCGGCATGGGCCGATATCGCGAGACGCATTGCGCATGAGATCAAGAATCCGCTGACACCGATTCAGCTCTCTGCGGAACGCCTGAAGCGCAAGTACGGCAAGGATATCACCGTAGACCGCGACGTCTTCGAGCAGTGCATTGAGACCATCGTCAGACAGGTGGGCGACATCGGCCGGATGGTCGACGAGTTCTCGACCTTCGCCAGGATGCCGAAGGCCGTCATGGAGAGGCGGGACCTCTGCGATGTCACCAAGCAGGCCGTGTTTCTGCAGCGTGTCAGCAGCTCGAATATCGAATTCGACGTGCAGTTGCCCGATGAGCCCGTCGTGCTGGACTTCGACCGGCGGCTTGTCACACAGGCGCTCACCAATCTTGTGAAGAATGCCACAGAAGCAATTGAAGCGAAGGCCGAAGAAGAAGGCGGCGACAGTTTCAAGGGGCACCTTGCCGTGTCGCTGTACCGGCACGGCAAATGGATCAACATCGACGTTGCCGATAACGGTATCGGCCTGCCGAATGAAAACCGCCAGAGGCTCGTTGAACCTTATATGACAACCCGTGAGAAAGGGACGGGGCTGGGACTGGCCATAGTAAAGAAGATCATGGAGGAACACAGTGGCAAACTCAGCCTGCATGACTCGCCGAGTGTTGCGAAAGGAGGGACCGGAGCAATGGTCCGACTCGCCTTTCCGGCTGGCGAAAAATCCAAACCGGGCAAAGACAAGGAATCCGCTCAGGACGAACAGCCTCTCGTCGCGGCAAAGTAAACAGGGGAAACTTAATGGCGTCTGACATCCTGATTGTGGACGATGAAGCGGATATCCGCGAACTGATCTCCGGCATTCTGGAAGACGAGGGTTACGAAACGCGCCTTGCTCGCGACAGCGACACGGCACTTGCGGCCATCGAGGAGCGCCGTCCTTCCCTTGTCGTGCTCGATATCTGGCTCCAGGGCAGCAAGCTCGATGGTCTCGAAGTGCTCAGCGTCGTGCATGAAGCCCATCCGGATCTGCCTGTCGTGATCATCTCCGGCCACGGCAATATCGAAACCGCGGTGGCGGCCATAAAACAGGGCGCCTACGACTACATCGAAAAACCGTTCAAGGCCGACCGGTTGGTCCTTGTAGTCAACCGTGCACTTGAGAACACCCGTCTCCGGCGCGAAAACGAATCCCTGCGCAGAGCCGCCGGCCAGGATGTCGATATGATCGGCCGTTCGGCGGCCGTCCGTCAGTTGCGCCAGTCGCTTGAGAAGGTCGCGCCGACAAACAGCCGGGTGCTGATTTCCGGGCCGCTCGGGTCCGGCAAGGAAACCGCGGCGCGCATGCTGCATGCGTTCTCCCATCGCTCCGAGGGGCCGTTCGTCATCATCAACGCGGCGACGCTCGCTCCGGAGCGCGTCGAGCACGAGCTGTTCGGCGTCGAGGAGGGGGCCGGCAATATCCAGAAGGTCGGCGCCTTCGAGGAGGCCCACGGCGGTACGCTGTTCATCGATGAAGTCGCCGACATGCCGCATGAGACCCAGGGCAAAATTCTCCGCGTGCTCGTCGATCAGACCTTCCAGCGGGTGGGTGGCGACAAGCGGGTCAAGGTCGATGTCCGGATTGTCTCCTCGTCGAGCAAGAACCTTGAATATGAAATACGGGAAACCCGGTTCAGAGAGGATCTGTACCATCGGCTCAACGTCGTGCCCGTGGAAATACCGCCGCTCTCGGACCGCCGCGAGGATATCCCCGACCTGGTCAAGCATTTCATAGGTCTGTTCTCGGACACGTCCGGCCTGCCGCCGCGGGAACTCGGACAGGACGCGATTGCCGTCCTGCAGGCGCACGACTGGCCCGGCAATATCCGCCAGCTCCGCAATAACATCGAGCGGATCATGATTCTCGCCAAGGGCGAAGCGTCCAGCCCGGTCACGGCGGACATGCTGCCGCCGGAAGTCGGGGATTCCTCCCCGTCCATGGTCAACGGCAGTGGCGGCCAGCAGCTTATGGCGCTGCCGTTGCGCGAGGCGCGCGAGGTTTTCGAACGGGAGTATCTCGTCGCCCAGATCGGCAGATTTGGCGGAAACATCTCCAAGACCGCCGCCTTTGTCGGCATGGAGAGATCGGCCCTGCACCGCAAGCTTAAGCTGCTCGGCGTGCAGAACGTGAGGACCGCGGAGTCGGAAGACGCCTGATCCGGAGAACGCCCCGGGCTTAAACCGGCCGTAACGGTATCGCCAAAGAGTGCTTGCGGTCAGCACCCAAACTTCTTTACAAGCGGCGGTACCATGAAAGTGATCATTTGCGGTGCAGGCCAGGTCGGATTCGGTATTGCCGAAAGGCTGGCCGCCGAAAACAACGACGTGACGGTCATCGACCGGACGCCGGACCTGGTTCAGACGATCACCGACTCGCTCGACGTGAGGGGCCTGGTCGGGCACGGATCCCACCCTGACGTCCTCGAGAGAGCGGGCGCCAGCGATTCCGATATGATTATCGCGGTGACCTTCGCCGACGAGGTCAACATGGTCGCCTGCCAGGTTGCTCATTCCCTGTTCAACATCCCGACAAAGATCGCCCGCGTCAGGGATCAGAGTTATCTGGCCCCCGGCTGGCAGGATCTGTTTTCACGCGAGAACATGCCGATCGACGTGATCATCTCGCCTGAAGTCGCCGTCGGCGACATGGTGCTGCGGCGCCTGGCGCAGCCCGGCGCGTTCGAGACCATCAGCTTTGTCGACGACCAGGTCTTCGTGGTCGGTGTCACTTGCGAGGAAGACTGCCCCATCGTTAACACGCCGCTGCGGCAGCTGACCGAGCTGTTTCCGGATCTCACCGCCGTTGTTGTGGGGATCATGCGCGACGGCAAGATCTTCGTGCCCCATGGCCAGGATCAGATGCTGGTCGGCGACGAGGTCTATTTCGCCGCCGAGCGCGGCCAGGTGGAACGGACCCTCGGCATTTTCGGACACGACGAGAAGCAGGCCCGCCGGATCGTGATCGCCGGCGGCGGCAATATCGGATTCTATGTCGCCCATCAGCTTGAGGCGACCCAGAGCCGCACCAAGATCAAGATCATCGAAACCGACCGCAAGCGCGCCGAGTTCATCGCCGATGAACTCAAGCGTGCCGTGATCCTGAACGGCAATGCGCTCGACCATGAGCTGCTCAGGGAAGCCGGCGTCAACGATGCCGACACGTTCATTTCCCTTTCCAACGACGACCAGGTGAATATCCTGGCCTCGGTGATGGCCAAGCGGGAAGGGTGTCCGCGCGCTCTCAGCCTGGTCAGCAACACCAATTATGCCGGCGTCATCCGGTCGCTCGGCATCGACGCCCATATCAGTCCGAAGGCCATGACGGTCTCGACCATTCTCCAGCACGTCCGCCGCGGCAGTATCCGCCGCGTTCATGCGGTACAGAACAGCGCGGCCGAGGTGATCGAGGCGGAAGCGCTCGAAACATCGCCGCTGGTCGGCAAGCCTCTGCGCGATGCGGAACTGCCGGACGGCTTCCGCTTCGGTGCGGTGGTCCGGGACAACAAGGTCATCATCCCCAACGGTGATACGGAATTGCGTGCCCATGACCGCGTGGTCATGTTTGCTCTTGCAGGGAAGGTAAGGGAAGTCGAGCAGATGTTCCGCGTCAGTCTGGAATACTTCTGATCGCCGCCCTCGGATGCCGGGGCAATACGACAATCTACCTCCTGGGCTGGGCAATCGCGTCCCTGACAGTGTTGCTTCTGGTCCCGATCGCCGTCGCGCTCGACGCCGAGGAATGGTCCGTCGCCGCCAACTTCTCCACATCCTTTATCCTCTGCACATTCATTGCCGGCGCGCTCATCGCCGGTTTCAGGGGACGCCGTCCGCACCTCAACCGGTCCGGCACGATCGGCTTCGCCGTCCTTGTCTGGGGGCTGCTGCCCTTCCTGGGCGCGATCCCTCTGATGCTGAGCGATCATTTCGAGACCACCGCCGGTGCCGTTTTCGAGGCCACGTCGGGGTTGACCACAACCGGCGCATCCGTCCTGCTCGTGGTTGAGGACGCTCCGGCCGGCATCCTCGTCTGGCGTGCAGTGCTGCAATGGTGGGGCGGCGGGATGACGTTGCTGACGGCGATGCTGATCCTTGCGCCTCTCGGGGTCTCCGGCGCGCCGAGCCAGGTGACCATCCCGGGTTACGAACGCGGCGATATCCCGCGCAGTGTCCTGAACATGGCGCGTGACATCATGCCGATCTACGGGCTGCTGACACTGGTCTGCGTGCTTCTCCTCTGGATCCTAGGCGTTCCGGCCTTCGACGCATTCTGTCTCGGGCTTTCAGCCATTTCCACCGGCGGCTTCGAGGTGCGATCCGGCGGCATCGGCGCCTACGGCTCGGCTGCCGTCGAGATGGTACTTGCCGTATTCATGATCATCGGAGCGACGAGCATCCTGTCGCACCGCGCCTATTTCCAGGGTTACGGCAGCGGCCACACGGACAACAAGGAAAGCGTGCGTCTCATCGTCGTCGCGCTGTTTTCCGGACTGATCATCACCGTACTGACCATAGCGGCCGTCACCACCGCGGAAGGGACAACCGCGGAAGGCACCACAGCGTCGATTACCGAGATGGTGAGGGTCGGGTTCTTCCGGGCCATTTCCCTCATCACGACAACCGGTTTCGACAATGCCCAGACCAACAGCATTCCGGTTCCGTTCGTCATCGCGCTGGTTCTGTGCTGCGTCGGAGGGGCCTCGTTCTCGACCGCGGGCGGACTGAAGCAGTTCCGGCTGTTGTTGCTGATGGCCGATGCCGAACGCGAGCTGGCGCGTCTCGTTCACCCTCACGCGGTGTCGCCCAGCAAGATCGCCGGGCGCATCGTCGACCGCGCGGTGATGCGCTCGACCTGGGTGCTGTTTGCGGCGCTTGTCATTGCGATCGCGGTCTTCGCCATGATGCTTGCCGTGCGCGACCTGAGCTTCGAGAACGCATTGATCGCCGCCATAGCGGCTCTTACAAACAACGGGCCGGCACTGGGCATGGCGGCGTCTCCGGAAGATGCCTGGCTCGACTATTCCAACATGAGCGCCGGGTCGCTGAGCATCCTGTCCGTGGCCATGGTGCTGGGGCGGATCGAGCTGCTTATCGTGCTTTGCATGTTCAACCCGTCTTTCTGGGAAAAATAGGCGGACTTTGTGATCCGTTATGCACGGTTCTCGTTATAACCTTATGTTTTGAATCGCCATTCGATCGCCACATACGGCCACAAAAATGTCGACCGCAGAGGGTAATTCACCTTGCAGTCGCCGCTTAACTTGGCGTCTAATACTTGCTACCGCCTTGCTGGGAATGAAGGGGCGGCTCCAACCCGGTCAGAAATGCGGCACCATAATCGGGCGGGTTGCAAGTTGAACCAGTATCCGAGGATACGGAATACGCTGCCGCGACAATAATAACGGAATCAACAAATGGCTGCAGACCGGGCTCAGAACTTACAGGACACGTTTCTCAATCAGGTTCGCAAGACGAAGACACCGCTGACGATTTTCCTCGTCAACGGCGTCAAGCTCCAGGGGGTGATCACCTGGTTTGACAACTTCTGCGTACTGCTTCGTCGTGACGGACTCTCTCAACTCGTGTACAAACACGCGATCTCGACAATCATGCCGAGTCAACCCGTTCAGCTCTTCGAGGAAGACAACAGCACGGAAGAATAGTTTGGCAGAAGCGCCGCCCGAGGAAAAAACCGGCCGTCATTCAGGATCGCGAACCCGCGACGGCCACCAATTTCAGATCGAAGAAACCGAACCGACGCGTGCGGCCGTGCTGCACCCGGCGATGCGTAGCGCACGCAAGGGCGACCGCCTCGACCAGGGTTCACCGGCCATAGAACCGGACGCGCGGCTGGAGGAAGCGGTCGGGCTCGCGCTCGCCATCGACCTGGACATCGCTCTGGCGGAGATCGTACCGTTGGCCCAGATCCGCCCGGCGACCCTGTTCGGTTCCGGCAAGGTCGACGAACTGAAGGGTGCGCTCGCGGCGCACGACGTCGAGCTGGTCATCGTCGACACCGCGCTGTCGCCGATCCAGCAGCGCAACCTGGAGCGCGCCTGGAACGTCAAGGTTCTGGATCGCACCGGTCTGATCCTTGAAATCTTCGGCCGCCGGGCCCGCACAAAGGAGGGCCGGTTGCAGGTCGACCTCGCCCATCTCAACTACCAGAAGAGCCGGCTTGTACGCACCTGGACCCACCTGGAACGCCAGCGCGGCGGCCTCGGCTTCGTCGGCGGCCCGGGCGAGACCCAGATCGAGGCGGACCGCCGCCAGATCCAGGAACGCATCAGCAAGCTCGAGCGCCAGCTCGAGACCGTGCGCAAGACCCGCGACCTGCACCGCGCCAGCCGCCGCAAGGTGCCGTATCCGATCGTGGCACTCGTCGGCTACACCAACGCCGGCAAGTCGACGCTGTTCAACCGCATCACCGACGCCGGCGTCATGGCGCAGGATCTCCTGTTCGCGACCCTCGACCCGACCATGCGCGCGATTACGCTGCCGCACGGCCGCAAAGCCATCCTGTCGGACACGGTGGGGTTCATATCCGATCTGCCGACCCATCTCGTCGCGGCATTCCGAGCAACGCTTGAAGAGGTGCTGGAGGCGGACATCATCATTCACGTCCGCGACATTGCCCATGCCGACACGGACTCCCAGGCGCGTGACGTCGACGCCGTGCTGGAGCTGCTCGGCATCGACGAGGAACGGCGCGAGACCGTTGTCGAGGCCTGGAACAAGACGGACCTGCTTCCGCCGGAGAGCCTTGCCGCGGTCACCACCCAGGCCGCACGTGCCGAACACGTCATCGCGCTGTCCGCCGTCACCGGCGCAGGCGTCACCGAGCTGCTGGAGACGGTAGAGACGCGCCTTGCCGCCGGCAACATGGAAGCGACGTTCGATCTCGATCCGGTGGACGGCGCAGGCCTGCACTGGATCTACGAGAACTGCGAGGTGCTCGAGCGCGAGGATCTCGAAGACGGCACGGTCCGCCTGACCATGAGAGCAGCGCCTGCGCGCTTCGACCAGGCGCTCAACCGCTTCAAGCTGGCACCACCGGCGCAGCCTGACCTGTTCGACGAAGACCAGGAGACGGTCAGCGCCGCCGAGTAGCCGCGCGATCGGCGTTGACAGGACCAGCCGGAGCGGCAATAGTCCCGGCCATGTCGGCACACCGCATCAGCAAGCTCAAAGCCAAACCGTTCCCAGTTCCGGGGACGGCGGTTCGCTTTGCGTGTGTGACGGCTTAGCACTCAGGCAAAACAGACCTTAAGACCGTAAACCCCGGCCGGCTCGGACGGGGTTTTGTTTTGCTTCACGCTCCTCCGGCGGCCACACCAAGGAGCAGCTCCATGAATACCCCGGCAACACCGCACCTCTCTGGCCTCTGGCTTCCTGTAATCACGCCGTTCAGGGAGGGCCGCGTCGACATCGAGTCCTTTGCGCGCGTCATCGAGCATTATCTGGGTCAGCCCATTGACGGCATGATCGTGGCCGCTACGACAGGGGAGGGGCTCACCCTCGACGAGGCCGAGACGGCCGTTCTGGCCGAAACCGCAGCCGACATCGTCGGTGGCCGCATTCCTCTCTATCTGGGGCTGGCGGGCAGCGACACGGCGCACATGGCCGAAACGATCCGGCGCACGGAAACCTGGCGCATCGGCGGCTATCTGATCTCGTGTCCTTGTTACTCCCGGCCGTCTCAGGACGGGCTGCACGATCACTTCGCAGCTCTCGCCGCGGTCACAGACCGGCCGCTCGTGCTCTACAACATTCCGTACCGCACCGGTGTGAACCTCCTGAACGAGACGCTGCTGCGGCTGGCCCGCATCCCCAACGTCGTCGGCCTCAAGGATTGCTGCACCGATCTCGCCCAGACCTTCGACCTGCTCAGGCACAAGCCTGGGGACTTTTCAGTCATGACCGGCGAGGACGTCCAGCTTTACAGCGCGCTCGTCCACGGCGCGGAAGGCGCGATCCTGGCCTCCGCCCATGTCGAGACGGCCCGCTTCGCCGCCGTCCGCGCACATCTGGCCGATGGCTATCAGCAGCGGGCACTTGAGGAGTGGAGCGGGCTCGTTGACCTCACGCGTCTCTTGTTCGCCGAGCCGAGCCCGGCGGCCATCAAGCACTGGCTCTGGCGTCAGGGCCTGATCGAAAGCCCGGAACTCAGGCTGCCTATGACCGGAGCGAGCGAGGGGCTTGCCGCGCGTATCGATGTCGAGATGGCGGCCCGGGGTATCCTTGAGAGTGAGCAGGCGCTCGCCTCATGAAGGCTCGCGGCGAAGCGGAGGGGAGGGCGCTCAGCCCGCCTTGTCCTCCACCTTCTCCTGTTTCTTGGCCTCGTCCCAGAGCGCGTCCATCTCGGCGAGGTCGGCGTCTTCCGGTTTCTTGTCCTGGTTGTGAAGTTTTTCTTCTACAACCTTGAATCGGCGCGTGAATTTGTCATTCGCCGCGCGTAACGCGTCTTCCGGATCGACTTTCAGGTGCCGCGCCAGGTTGGCGTAAACGAACAGGAGATCGCCGAACTCCTCGAACATGCGCTTCTCGTCGCCCGAGGAAAGCTCGGCCTTCAGCTCAGCCGTTTCCTCGGCAAGCTTGTCGAACACCGGCTCGACGTCCGGCCAGTCGAAGCCGACGCGGGCGGCCTTGTTCTGCAGCTTCACCGCGCGGGTGAGCGCGGGCAGGGGGAGGGGCACGCCGTCGAGCGCGCTCGCGGGCTCCGCGCCGTTCGCCTTTCTCTCCCTAGCCTTGGCGTCCTCCCAGAACCCCTTGGCGACACCCGCCGCGCGGGCCTTCTCGTCGCCGAACACGTGCGGGTGACGCCGGATCATCTTCTCGCAGATGCCGCGCACCACGTCCTCGAAGGCGAACGCGCCGTCCTCGCGCGCCATCTGGGCGTGGTAGACCACCTGGAGCAGCAGGTCGCCCAACTCCTCCTTGAGGTCCGTCATGCTGCCGCGCGCGATGGCATCGGCCACCTCGTAGGCCTCCTCGATGGTGTAGGGCGCGATGGTGGCGTAGTCCTGCTCCAGGTCCCACGGACATCCGGTGACGGGCGTGCGCAGGGCGCGCATGATGGCGATGAGGGCGTCCATGTCGCCGCCCTCGATCTCGCTCGTGGCATCGTTCCGGGTATCGCCTGGTCCGTCGTTTGTGGCGCTATCGTCCATCGCGGGATCCTCCGGGTCTCGACCGCGACCGACTCTACTGATTGGCGCCGATGTCACAAGCCGGACGTGCGCAATACCCGCAAGATAACGGCACTCAAGGGACAGTGAGCACGGCCCTGGCGATACCGCGCATATGGTCGATGCGATCGATGAAGGCGCGTGCGCGGGAGACCGGATCGCCCTTGTACTGATCGGGCCCGAGCATCTTCCGGCTGTTGAGCGCGGCCGTGTCTAGCAAGTCGAAGCGCACCCGTTCGAGGCTGCAGTTCCAGCCGTCGCCCAGACGGTCAGCCCAGCCGCCGGTGTGATAGGTCAGCATGCGCTGCCTGGAGGCATAGCCGCGGTAGTCGAAGGCGACCGTGCCGTCGGTGACGTAGATGTGGTTGCCCGCGAAACCGTCGCCCGGAATGATCCGCTCGGCATAGAAGCCGGGCAGGGGCGGGGCGTCGAGGAAGGTGCCCGCGAGGATATGGCACGCGCCGTTGCCGAAGAAGATGCGGTCCGGCAGCGCCCAGCGGCGCTCGGGGTCCTTCTTGATGCCGGGTTTGAGGGTGTACATGAGCGCAAGCCTATAGGCAGGACGCTGACGCCGGCCGCCATCGCAATCCGTTCCTCGGACGAGCGGACGCGAGATCCGGGGCCGTCTTCCCACTCCCCATTGTCATGCTCGTGCTTGACACGAGCATCTGCGCCAATCGCAAGACCCTCGGGCAGTCAAGCTTGTGCCCGCGAAGGCCGGTATCCGAGGGTGACACTGAGAGAGGTTCCCCGCTCAAGCCCTCACACCCTTGCCCTTGCGGCCCTTGCCGAGCCGCACCAGGGCCTCGTGCTGGTTGAGGTCGTGAAATGACCCGTTGATATTGAGACGGGCCTCGTTGAGGCAGCGCCGCTGGGCCTCCTCCACAGTGTCGTACTCTCCGAGCGTGGTGATGCCGCCGCCGGCGATCTTCGCCTCCCATTTGCCTGTCGGCAACAGCCGCACGGTCATGCGCACGCCGCCCAGATCAAGCGACTCCGCCTTGACCGCGTTATGACCACCCCGCCACCTGGTCCACTGTAATTGTCCCATGCCCTAGCCTTACATGTTCTTCTTTTGTTCTATTTTGAAACGGGACTCGTGTCAACACCGGCAGGGGCGTTACGCACATCGGTCCGAGCGGGCGAGGGGCAGGGCGTAGCCTCTACCAAACGTCAAGTCCCGCGCCGGACGCGATGCCAAGGCCTGCTGCCGTCGTATGAAGGGAAAGAACACTATTGCCGCCCGGAATGGCTGGAAGAGGCACTGAGTTTCGTGCAGACGGAATCTCTGACCGTCAGTCGACCCGAATGGTAGGCCAACCTTTGCTCGATTTGTTCTGGACAACTTCGAAACTCTGAAACCCGGCACGGGCTTTAAAAGTGGTGACGCTGTTCGGAAAATTGCGCAACACACCGGCGAGCCTTTCCGGTGTCACAGAAGAACGTTCTCCAACGATGACCTGCGCCAACTTCATTTCGTCGTAAAAGGGCAGGAAATAAAGATCGCTCACAGGGTCCTTTTCATCAAGCCGACAAAATGCGCGATATTCGGATTCGTATTCCCAAGCCTTAAATTTCATGCTCATCAACATCTTCATTCCATTTAAGCCAAGGTCCTTCAAACTGCTCACGCTAAGGTCCTCCAGCTTGGGACGCTTAGGACGATATTCAACTTTCGCAAAGCTTCCGTATTGGAGCTTCTCAAAGCTCTCGACATCAGATCCCAAGATATCGACAACATCAAAGCCCAGACACAAACCACGATGCTTGTCTGCGTAGTGCCCCCACAACAAGGGATGTCTCCAATCTGAGCTCATACAGATTATGCCGACCGTTTTCGACAAGCGCTCCTTCGTTCTCCTTAATGCCACACGTTCCCGTCCATTCAATGCAATGCCGACAAATTCGAATGGATCATTCAGTTCATCGATACGCGCTATCTTCAATCGCCGGTCTCGGATGGCCTCAAGACCAAATCGTTCAGATGTAAAGTAAAAGAGTCTCATCCCGGCATCCTACTGGCAGGGTCAAATTCTTGCCGACTATCTTGTGTGTCCATTGCCCATCTTCGCCAGCGCCTCATGCCGCACGTGGTCATGAAACGAGCTTACGCTTCTTCTTCCAAGGCGCGTTTTCCTTGGCATGGCGCTCGATGGTGACATAGCCGGAATTCAGGAGGTCGTGAAGCCGCTCTGTGGCCCTTTTCGGGAGCACACGTTCTTGTCGGCATATGAACCGTTCGCCGCGCTCCGACGTGTCGTAGTTCCGCATCCGCATCTTTTCGCCGCGACACCAGATGGTATCGCCGTCGACCACGCAGGTAATCCTTCTCATCGCGCTTTCATATCGAAAACTCAACAGCACTCGAAGCCGTTGCAGAAACCGAAACTAGAACTAACAATTTGATCAGAATCAAAGCCGCGTAGTAAAGGGGTCTGAATGGAAAAGCTGCAGGTGACAAAATGCCATCACCAACATTCAAATCATTCTAGGTACCGCCCTATTGTTCTTCGACCTGCTTGCCCTGCGAAACCGCTTTCGCATCAGATAACTGACCAAGGAATCGGACAATGACCGACGCTGAAAAGTCAGATGAAAAGTCAGAGCTTCTAAAAACAGCACTCGGAAGGCATGCAGAAGATTTTGCGGAAGCTTCGGAGGGAGTTGGGACGGACATTGGTAAAGCCGTTGGCCACGTTGCAGCGTTGATAGAAGCGGTGTTGCGCCCACTGAGTTGGGCGCGCAGCGGAATCGATTGGAGCCAAGAAAAAATTGTCCAGGGTGTAGCCAGCAAACTGGCAAAACATGACAGAGCTCAGATAGAACCTCCAAAGCTCTTGATCGCAGGCCCGATAATTGAACAAGCCAGATTTGCAAATGAAGAACCTATCCTCTTCGAAAAGTACGAAAATTTGCTAGCTAATGCGCTATTGAAGGATACGAAAAATATAATACACCCTGGCTATGCGAAGATATTGAATAACATGTCGCCGATCGATGCGTATTTATTTGACAATATTTGCGATGAAATAATATCACAGCGCGAAGAAATCGACAATGATTTCGAAGATGCTTTAGCTGCAATTGATCTAAAACGCTTCTACGGTAATAACAATTGGGAATTATATATAGGCAATTTTTGCATGCCGATAAGCAATACTATGGCTGCACTTAACCTAAATCAAAATGATCTAAAGTTACTCGAAATATCTATAGACAATCTGGAGAGGTTGCGTTTGATCCGTACAGAAGACCGTTATACAGTATATGATGACAACGATTACTATCAACAACTCGAAATGAATGAAATAATTATTAACGCAATAAAGGAAATCGAATCAAAGAATTTGACTGCCGACATTGTTGAAAAATGCATTTCTGTTACGCGTTTTGCCTTTGGCTTTCGAAGGGCCACTTCAAAACCAAGATAATCTGATAGGCACGATCTGCGAGGAAACGCATTCAGCAACCCGAAGCGCAGCGACGTTACCTGTGGCGTTCGAGAGCCAACATATATGAAAGCGGAGAAGGGCAGCCGTATCGACCTTGCATCTTTGCCGGCACATGACCGCCCCTCCCAGATCAAAGCTCGCGCCTCATACGATGGGGAGTCATGACCGTTCGTCTTGACGATCCCGGCGATGAAGTCACAAGAAGCACCTGTTGGGTCACTGACTTCCGCATTCGACTTGCCTTCGCGATAAACCCGAATGATCAGTTAGTTACGACAGCGCAACACATAGCCGTAGAACTTGCGTCGACATTGGCTGATCAAAAGCGCAATCAGACCATGATCGACGTTGAACAGCCCTCGTAGAACAACAAGCGCATCGTGGCGCGTATCGCGGCCGCAACCGAAACCGTTGCGCCATTTCCGATATGCCAGAACGCCGATCGTCACTCTGTTCTAGAGCAATGTATCACCGTCGTGTCAGCAACTCGATCAGGGCAGGGCCATGATCTATGAGAGCGCTTGCTAACTCGGCCGGAATTTCGATCCGAGCCATCGAACCGTTTGGAAAGCGGCCAGCCATCAGCACGCCCTCCGGACCGATCTGAAGCCGGCCGCGGAACAGTTCGTCACTTCATGACGAATTGCGCCTGGTCGGACGTCGTCACCGCGTGGCGAATTTTGGTCTAGGGATCTGAGGGAAGACGGCGCATTGCTTGGTCGCGCGTCGAGAATGTGTTCCCGTTGTGAGGCTCTAATGGACGGCTGTACCGGAACACCAAACTTGAGTCATTCGCATAATATATATTATGGAAAATATATATGTAGCCAAACGGCGGAATTCCGACAATTTTACAGATCCCGGCAAGGAACCGCCTCATTTCGAAAATACACTGGGCAGCGCTCCGGCGAAAATTTGTCAAATCAACGGCGCCCGTGTTAACGTTTCTCCCGTTCGTTCCGGGGGCAAATTTCAAATCAAGAAATCCGGACGCACTCACAGGGTACGCGTTAGACGCGGAAGTTTGTTCAGGCGTTGTTGGAGTCGACCAGATGGAACGGCACAACCGTTCGCTATGGGCGGACACGGGATTCTTGGTACGCGCGGTCATCGCCGCGCCAATGGTGCTGACGGCGTTTCTCGCCGCCGGCGCATACAGTCCCGCGCTCAGCGAAGAGAAATTCACATCAGACGACAAGCGCACGATCGTCTCGGGCTTCCTGGCCACGGCCGCGCGGCTCGATGCCGGCGACATGCACTCGCACCTGACCGGTCTCATGGGACTGATCCCGGCGAGTCGACAGTCGCCGCTGTTCGATTTCGTGCTCGACGGCAAGGCCGGCGATCCGGTCTCGTCATCGTCCGGCGACAGCTCATCGACGGATACGGGCTCGACCGGCTCCGGCAGCTCGACGAGCCAGACGTCAACGTCGACATCCACATCGAAGCCGCAGACCACGCGCAGCACGCCGACGCCGCGCCGGACCGCGACAAACCGTCAGCGCGCCCGCTCGGCCTATCATCGCCGCCGTGCCCGCCAGCGCATGGCACGCTACCGGCGCTATCTCGAATGGCTGCGCAAGCGCCGCCAGGCGGGGTTCGTGACCGACAACGAGATCCCCGAGACCGTTAACCCTCTGGGGTCCACGTTCGGGTTTTCCGGCAGCCTCGGCCCGGAGGCCACGTTCGACCTTGAAACGGCACGCCAGACGGTGGCGGACGGGCTCGGGCTTGCCCAGGACGACGCCAGGCGCGATCCGGCCGACTTCAATGTCTGGGTCGCCGCACACAATGCCAACGAAACCGCCTTCACGCCGGTCAAGGTGCCGGGCGTTCCGGAACGCGCCGGCCGCTGGTCGTTCTCCACGGGCGCGCATTACAAGCTCGCCCCCGACCTGACCATAGGCGCCCTCTTCCGCACCCGCGCAGCCCTCGGCAACGCCACGCCGCTGTCGTCGACGACCGACCTGCAGGGTTTCGGCGTCGGCGTCTATTCCGGCGTCGCGCTGACCGACAACATCGCCGTCAGCGCCCTCGGCTTCTACGAGCGCGGCGACAACACGGTCACCATCGACGCGGCGCGCGGCGAATACACCTCCGACCACATGTCGCTGTCGGCCAACCTCAAGGGTTTCTGGCGCGAAGGCAACTGGTGGTTCTCGCCGTCGGCCAGCGTGACCTGGACCCACACGTCCGCGTCGGGCTTCACCGACAGCTCCGGCGCCGACGTCGCCGGCAGCGCCGCCGAGACCGGCCACGTCAGCATGGGCCCGCAGATCGGCTACGTCTTCTTCGGCGACGAATATGTCCGCGCGATCCGCCCGCACGTCTCCATCAGCGGCGTTTACTCTTTCCTCGACAGCGGCAGCCAAGCGCTCACCAACGGCTCGGTCGCCGGGGCCGACGGGCTCTACGGCCAGATCACCGGCGGCGTCGACGTCTGGCTCAACAACAGGATGTCGATGGAGTTCGACATGGGCTATGACGGCATCGGCTCGTCCGACGTCGCCGCCTGGACCATGCAGGGCCGCCTGAGTGTGCCGCTGAATTAACGAATTCCGGACGCCTCGCACGACGTTCCCCGGTCTCCGCGCCGGGCCCCATTGGCTTTTGCTGCGGATCGCCGGGCGGATAAATGGGCCCCGGGTCAAGCCCGGGGAACACAACCCCGCGTTTCCTGGACCTGATCCAGGACCCATCAGCGGATGCTTCAGTCAGATGATCGGGTAATTGGATCCTTGCCGTCGCTAACGCTCCGGCAAGGATGACAAGCGGAGGAACTGGTACTCATCGTGGATGCTCAAACTCCGTCCAACATCGTCCTGCGTCCTCAACGACCCCGGATCTCGCTGACGCTCGTCCGGGGAACGCGTGACTCAAGTGGATTGTTCCCCGGGCTCCGACCCGGGAGTGTTCTGCACGGAAGTCCGTTAATCACTTTCGTCATTCCCGCGCAGGCGAGAACCCAGAGCAAAGCACCGCCACATTTGACTGTCGCACCTGGATCCCCGCCTGCGCGGGGATGACGATTGAGTGGGAGCCGAAGCGATCGGAGAAATTCAAGTCCCGTCCAGCATCGACGTGTCATACGCCACCAGCTCGACCGTGTTGCCTTCCGGGTCGGTCGTGAAGATGCCGCGCCAGCCGATCCAGCCGAACTGCTGCACCCGGTAGTCGATGCCGTTGGCGTCGTACCACGCCATCGCCGCGTCCTGCTCCGCGAACGGCAGGCTCAGCGCCAGGTGATGCAAGGATGACCGCTCGCCGGTTTCTGGCGCCTCCGCGCTGCGCGGATGCAAGCCCGGGTTGCCGGAATCGTGCCGGAACAGGGCCAGCACCGCCGTGTGCCCGCCGAATCCCTCCGCGATCCTGAAGAACACGATACCGTCGCTGGCATTGCCCGACAGTTGCTCAAGCCCGATGATGTCGCGGTAGAACGCGATCATGGGCTCAAGGTCGTGACAGCGGATCGCGATCTCGCCCAGCGCCCGCACCGTGAAATTCCGTTCGGTCATGGCGGGATTATAGACGCCCTGAACCGGATGAACACTCCGCCACCGCGTTCCCCGGCCTCCGCGCCGGGGCCCGTTTACATTTTCATTTGATTGATTGTCATGCCGGACAAGCAAAGCGCGATCCGGCATCCAGCCAGAAACGGCTGCCTATGCCGCTGGATTCCGGCTCAGCAGCGCACCGCTTGCGCGCTGCGCAGCATCCGGGATGACACTGAAGGAAGATTGGACCCGCGGACTACGGCACTAAGCGTAACGCCGCGCGTTAACCTTCCACCGTGACCGTCATGCCGTCATAGGCCGGTTCGATGTGGTCCGGCAGTTCGTTAACGAGCGTTGCGTAGTCGAGATCGACATGCATGTTGGTCAGGATCGCGCGCTTCGGGCCGATCCGCTCGATCCACTCCAACGCGTCGTCGAGGCTGAAATGACTCGGATGCGGTGTCCGCCGCAGCGCATCCACGATCCAGACATCAAGCCCCTCGAGTGCTGCGAAACTCTCGTCCGGCAGGCCGTTGATGTCGGCCGAATAGGCCACGTTGCCGAACCGGAAGCCGAGCGCGTTGATGTCGCCGTGCACCTGGTCGAACGGCAGGGCCGTGATCGCCCCCCCTGCCCCGTCGATGGTCACGGGCTCCAGCGGCCTGATCAGCGACCCGTCAAGGATTGGCGGATACTGGCTGCCCGGCGGCGTCTGGAAACAGTAGTCGAACCGCGTATGCAGCATCGCCATGGTTTGGTGGTTGCCGTGCACCTGGACGCGCTGGCGGCCGTTGAGCGCGATCATGCGCAGATCGTCGATGCCGTGACAGTGATCGGCATGCTCGTGGGTGTAGAGCACGCCGTCGAGCCACCCGATACCGATTCCGAGCAACTGGTCGCGCATGTCGGGCGAGGTATCGACCAGCACGTCCGTGCGCCCGTCCCCGCTCCGCCGCGTCGCCAGGATCGAGCAGCGCCGGCGGCGGTTGCGCGGATTGTCCGGGTCGCAGTCGCCCCAGTTATTGCCGATGCGCGGCACGCCGCCCGACGAGCCGCACCCGAGGATCGTGATTTCAAGGCTCATGCGGCGTCGGTCTCGAACAGGGCCGGCCGCGGCACCTTTGAAAACAGGCGGAAGAAGTTGTCCGAGGTCTGCCTTGCCAGCTGCTCGCGCGGCACGTCCAGAACCGCCGCCAGACGGTCGAGCGTATGCACCACGTAGGCCGGCTCGTTGCGCTTGCCGCGGTTCGGCATCGGCGCGAGATACGGCGCGTCGGTCTCGACAAGCAGCCGGTCGTGCGGCACGAAACGCGCGACATCACGAAGTTCTTCGGCCCGGTTGAAGGTGACGATGCCGGAGAAAGAGACATAAAGCCCCATGTCGAGGCCGGCCCGGGCCAGGTCCGCGTGCGAGCTGAAACAGTGCAGGACGGCCGTGAAGGCCCCCTGCCCCATCTCTTCCGTAAGGATCGACGCCGTGTCGTCCTCGGCATCCCGGCTGTGGATGATCAGCGGCAGGCCGGTCTCGCGCGCCGCCGCGATATGGACGCGGAACCCGGCCGCCTGCACGTCCCGCGGGCTGTTGTCATAGTAATAGTCGAGCCCGGACTCGCCGATGCCCACGACCTTGGGATGCTGCGCCAGTTGCACCAGTTCATCGACCATGACATCGGTTTCGTCAGCCGCGTTGTGCGGATGGGTGCCGACCGTGCAGAACACGTTGTCGTACCGTTCGGCCAGCCCGAGGATCCGGTCAAACTGACGCACGCGCGTCGAGATGGTCACCATGAGCCCCACGCCGGCATTGCCGGCCCGGCGGATCACATCATCGAGCTCATCTTCGAAATCCGGGAAATCGAGATGGCAATGGCTGTCGACAACAGCAAATGTCATGGTTCAGGTCTCGGCCGTTTCCTGTTCGACATACCGCGGGAACACGGGTGACGGCTGGGGCAGCTCCGTTCCAGGCGCCAACCGTCCGGCCGGCCCGAGCGCCTCGTAGTTGCGGTCGACCTCGGGCACAGACAGCAGATCCAGCATCTTGCCGCAGGCCGTCGGCATGAAGGCCTGGGACAGGATCGCGATCTGCCGCACGGTCTCGACTGTCACGTAGAGCACGGTCGCCATGCGTTCCGGATCCGTCTTGCGCAGGACCCAGGGCTCCTGGGACGCGATATAGCGGTTGGCATCGCCAACGACCGACCAGATGGCGGCGAGCGCCAGGTGCAACGACTGGTCTTCCATGACCTTGCGCGCGGCCTCGAGCATGCCGTCGGCCGCGTCCAGCAGCGCCTTGTCCTCGTCGCTGAGCTCGCCCGGCGCCGGCACCCTGCCGTCGCAGTTCTTGGCGATCATAGACAGGGACCGCTGGCCGAGATTGCCGAAGTCGTTGGCGAGGTCGGCATTGATGCGGTTGACGATGGCTTCGTGGCTGTAGTTGCCGTCCTGACCGAACGGCACCTCGCGCAGGAAGAAGTAGCGCAGCTGGTCGACGCCGTAATGCTCGGCGAGCTCGATCGGGTCGATCACGTTGCCGACCGACTTCGACATCTTCTCACCCCGGTTGAACAGGAAGCCGTGCGCGAATACGCGCTTCGGCACGTCGATGCCCGCCGACATCAGGAACGCCGGCCAGTAGACCGCATGGAACCGCACGATGTCCTTGCCGATCACGTGAAGGTCGGCCGGCCAGTACTTTTCGAAAGCCTCGGCACTGTCATCGGGGAACCCGACGCCAGTGATGTAGTTCGTCAGCGCATCGACCCAGACATACATCAGGTGACCCGGCGCGTCGGGCACGGGAATGCCCCATTCGAGGCTGGTCCGCGACACCGACAGGTCCTCAAGCCCGCCCTTGACGAAGCTCATGACCTCGTTGCGACGGCTGTCCGGCCCGATGAACTCCGGATGCTCCTCGTAGAGCGCCAGCAGCTTGTCCTGATAGGCCGACAGGCGGAAGAAGTAGCTTTCCTCCTCGACCCACTCGACCGGGGTTCCAGTCTTGATCGCACGGAAGCTGCCGTCCTCGGCCTTCTCAAGATCGGATTCCGTATAGAACGCCTCGTCGCGCACCGAGTACCAGCCGCTGTACTTGCCAAGATAGATGTCGCCGTTCGCGGCCATGCGCCTCCAGATCTCGGCCGACGACAGCTTGTGCCGCTCCTCGGTCGTGCGGATGAAGTCGTCATTACTGCAGTTGAGTGCCGCGACCATGGCCTGGAACTGCGGCGTCGTGCGCTCGACAAGTTCGGCCGGCGTGATGCCTTCCTTCTCGGCGGTCTGCTCCATCTTCTGACCGTGCTCGTCCGTGCCGGTCAGAAACATCACGTCATATCCGTCGAGCCGCTTGAACCGCGCGATCGCATCGGTGGCAAGCGCTTCGTAGGCGTGCCCGATATGGGGCGGGCCATTGGGATACGAAATAGCCGTGGTGATATAGAAGCGTTTTTCGGACGCCATGGGGACTCCTGGACTTCGGATTGTGCTGCGAGCGATTTGCGGTCAGGCGGCCCGTGCCGCGCGCGCGGTCTCCGCAAGACGAAAGAACACGGTCAATATGGTTTGCTTGCGGTCGAGATTTAGGGCATTTGCGCGCCCAAGGGAATGGCTGATTTCATCCCAGACCGAAGCCCACCGGTCAAGATCGCCCGGTCGCGCAAGCCTGCGGACAATCTCCTCCTCGCGCGGATCGGCAAGTTCGAACCGGCCGGTCGCCGCACCGCGCACCATGGCCGCGAGCCAGTCGGTCAGCATCTGCATGAACATGGCGTAGTCGCCGATCGCCGCAATGGGACTGAGTTTGTCGGCAAGACCATGCAGCGCCTTGAGGTCGAGATCGGGCAGCGAGGCCATGAGGTGGATCAGCTGCCGGTAGAGATCGAGGCCGCCGGACTGGATCAGCCGCAGGCCCTCTCCGACACTGCCTCTGGCAATCAGCGCGGCCATGCGCAGATCGTCCGGCGCGACAGATGTTTCGGTCCCCAGAAGACCGCGCATGACGGCAACGGTGTCGTCCGTATTCAGGGATGCGAGGTCAATCCGCCGGCAGCGCGACCGGATCGTCGGCAGGAGGCGCCCCGGCACATGCGAGATCAGGAGAAACAGTGCTCGTTCAGGCGGTTCTTCGAGAATCTTCAGCAACGCGTTGGCCGCATTGGCGTTCATGTCGTCGATGGAATCGACCACGCAGACGCGCCAGCCGCCCTCCCCCGACGTATGGCCGAAGAACCGGTTTGTCTTGCGCACCTCGTCGACGGGCAGCGTGGTCTTGAACTTCTTTGTCTTGCTGTCCCAGGGCCGCCGCAGGACCAGGAGGTCGGCGTGACCGAGTGCGGAAATCCGCCGCGCGACGGGATCGTCCGCATCGACTTCGAGTGAGTCAACATGATCGGGCACATCGTCGCGATGCTTGAGCACGAACCGGGCCATGCAATAGGCGAACGTCGCCTTGCCGATGCCCTTGGGTCCGCCAATGATCCAGGCATGATGCAGGCGGCCCTGCCGGAAGGCGTCGAGGAACTGTCTTTCCGCCGCATCGTGGCCGACAAGCTCCGTCCGGTTCCTCGGATGCGGAAAGCCCTCGAGAACATCGCTTTCAGGGGTGTCATTGTCCATTGCGCGGCCGCCTCGGTCTCATTCCGCATCAACGCCCGGCGATGAGCCGGCCGTCAACGATCGCGTTCACGTCGGCGGCCACGGCATCGACGTCCCGGCCCGCATCGATCACCGCACAACGCGCCGGCTCGCCCTTGGCAATATCGAGAAACGCCCGGCGCAGGTCCTCGTGGAAGGACGCGCCCTTGCGCTCGAACCGGTCATCCCCCTCCCCTCTCCCGGATGCCCGTGCAAGACCGGCTTCAGGGTCAATGTCGAAGATGATGGTCAGGTCCGGCATGGTCGGCCCCACGATCGCACGCTCCAGGCTGTGGATCAGATCACCCGAAACACCACCGACGTGACCCTGATAGGCTCTCGTCGAATCGATGAACCGGTCGCAGATGACCCAATCGCCCCGTTCAAGCGCCGGGCGTACCGCATTGCGCAGATGATCGTCCCGCGCCGCGTTGATCAGGAGCAGTTCGCTCACCGGCGACCAACGCTCGGTTTCGCCCCGCACCAGCAGCTCCCGCAACTGTTCCGCGCCCGGCGCCCCGCCGGGCTCTCTCGTCAACATCACGGAATGCCCGTCGGAAACCAGCCGGTCACGCAGAAGTCTGGCCTGCGTCGACTTGCCGGCACCCTCACCGCCTTCGAACGTAATGAAGTGGCCGTTGCCCATTCAACCTCTATCCGGCTCCAGCCCGGGCAGGCGGAGCTAGCCGCCGATCACCATGAACTTGAGTGTGTCGATCGCCCGCCCGATGATGCCGCCCTGGGGAACGTCCTTGGCCGCAACGAGCGGCACCTCGTTGACGATCTTGTTGGACGTGAGAATCCTGAGCTTGGCGACTTCCTGGCCCTTTTTCAGCGGCGCACGCAGCGGCCCCGTGTAGACGATCTGGGCTTTCAGCTTCTTCCGGCCCGACCGTGTAAGCAGCAATGCCACGGGCTCCTGAGCGACCAGCGAGACCGAGTTGTCCTCGCCTCCCCAGATCCTGGCCTTGCCGATCTCGGCATCCTTTTCGAACACGACATACTGGCGGAAACTGCGGAAGCCCCAGTCAATCAGCTTGCGCGCCTCTTCCGCACGCTGGTTCTTCGTCTTCACTCCGTTAATCACCAGGATCAGACGCCGTCCCGCCCGTTTCGCGGACGCAACAAGGCCATAGCCGGACTCCTCGGTGTGTCCTGTCTTGAGCCCGTCCGCGCCGATGTTCATGTAAATCAGCGGATTGCGGTTGTTTTGCTTGATCTTGTTCCAGGTGAAGCTCTTCTGGGCATAAAACGGATAGAAATCGGAGAGCCCGTAGATGATGTGCCGGGCGACGGTCGCGAGGTCCCGCGCTGTCGTGTAGTGATCCGGATGGGGCCAGCCGGTCGCGTTGATGAAATTCGAACGCGACATGCCGAGTTCCTTGGCCCGCGTGGTCATTTCCTCCGCGAACGCCTCCTCAGTACCGCTCAACCCTTCGGCAATCGCGACGCTGGCATCGTTGCCGGACTGCACGATCACACCCTGAATCAGGTCCTGCAGCTGGATCTCGTCCTTCAGTTTGGCGAACATCCGCGAACCGCCCATCTTGAAGGCCCGTTCGCTGATGTAGAACTTGTCCTCAAGCTTCGTTTCCCCGGCCTTGAGCGCCTCGAATGCAATGACCATCGTCATGAGCTTGCTCATGCTGGCCGGTGCCATAGGTTCGTCGGCGTTCTTTTCATACAGGACGGAGCCGCTCTCGCCATCGATGAGAATGGCGAATTCCGCCCGTGTCTTCTCGGCCTGCCCCCAGGCGGCCTTGTGGCCCGCCAGAAGCGCCGCGGCCGCCACGAAACAGGTCATCAGAAGAACAAGCGCGAAGGGATGATGGGTTTGGGGTTTTGGTATGACGTTCGCAAAAACAGTGCGCATTCGAATCCTCAGCCGGAATCTCGCAGGAAACCGCCCGTTGCCGGGACGGATACAGCTGTCAGATTAGCGAGTCGCCCAAAGAAATCAAATTTGAAGCGGGATCAGCGCGTGATTATCCGCGCATCGTGATGTCCGGCCGTAATGACGCGCGAAAGAACATCGTCCGCCCGGTCGACGTCAGGCAGAGGCCCGACGCGCACCCTGTAGAACACCGTCGGGCCCGCTACGGTCCGAACTGTCTCCACCGCACCGATCGAGGAAAGCCGCTGCTCCGCGCGCTCCGCATTGGCAGGATCCGTGAAAGAGCCCGCCTGGACATAGAGCGCGTTGCCTGTGATCGAAGCCGGATTGGCGGAAGCCCTGCCATAATCCGGTTCCGCTGATGCAACCTGCCGCGGTTCCTCGTAAGCCGGCGACTGGTACTGCCGCGAGAAATTGCGTTTGGACGCACGCGCAACCTGCTGACCCTTGAGTTTCCTCTGAGCGACGTAGTAGTCGTCCCCGTTCATGGGTGCGGGACCGAGATATTCCACCCGCACGGGGGCCGTGCCCTGGCGCCTGAAGCCGAGCATCTCGGCCGCGCGCCGGGACATGTCGATGATACGGTCATGTGCGTATGGACCGCGGTCGTTCAGCCGTGCTACGAGGCTCTTGCTGTTCTTGAGATTGGTGACGCGCACGAATGACGGCATTGGCAGCGTCTTGTGGGCGGCGGTGATCCGGTTCATGTCGAACCACTCGCCGTTCGACGTCATGCGGCGATGGAACTTCGGCCCATACCAGGACGCAATGCCCGTCTTGTTATATCCGGGATTGACCTTGGGGTAGTAGCGCTTGCCGGCGATCGTATACGGCTTGCCGAGCTTATAGCGTCCGCCGCCGATCGGGATCGGATCAGGACCGGTATATTTCGGGCTGCCCGTTCCTTCGAACGCCGATTTCTTGCTGCTGCACCCGGACAGGATCAGGGCCGCTGCAACCGATCCGACAGCTATGCAGGACCACATCCGGATCCGTCTGAAAGAGTCTGAACTGATCGGATTATTCGAACCGAAGCTACGCATACTCACCAACACCGATAGTGGTGTTCCGGCAGCGCCAACGGCCCGCACCGGCTCACCATCCCTACCCGCAGACAATCGGACAAACTGCCCCGGATACCCTTATGTGCACTGTGGACTTGCGCGGTTAAGGAATCGTTTACACGTCGGCAATAGCAAGGCGGGCGAATCGCACTCCGCCCGCCCAGAACAGCCGATTGATTTTGCCTGAGTTTACTTCAGAAGCTTGGCCTTTCCGGACAGACCGTCATTCCGGGTCCAGTAGACCGTATTGCCGTCCAGACGCAGTTTGAAGCAGTAGGGCTTGCCCTTGTACCAGGTATCCCACTGCTGGCAGACCTGACCTTTCCGGACCCACCACTTGCCGCGGTCCTTGGAGCCCGAACTGGTATTCACGCTGAACACACTGCTTGAGCCGCTCAGCCGCCCGTTGCGGCCATAGCTGATCTTGAACCCGCCTCCCAGGGGCATCCGTATCAGGATTGCAGAGCCGGTCAGAACGCGTTTTGCGCTGCTGCTGGTGAGCAGCTTGCCCTTCGACGCATCGGCAACGGAAGCGGAGAATGTGACAAGGGTGGCGCCAAGCGCCCCGATCAGGATGTGTCTCAACATTGTCCCACCACATCAGACGTCATTATTCACACTCGGTTTACGGACGGCCCGAACGATTGGATCAGGGCAAAGGCTGGCAACAACAACCGGTTCCGGCGGCGGAGGGTCCGCAAATTGCCCGTTGACCGGGTCAAAGCCGCATCCCGAAGCAGAAACTTCCGTCAAAAATCACGACCTGCGATCGGCAAGTGCCTAAATCGCAACAAGAAATTTCATCCCGATAGACAAGACGAAGGTTTGTGGCCGTTTGAAGAAGACGAGTGTTCTTCGGTCGCGAAAAATTGCGCAATCACACATGTCGTGTGTCTCGCGCAACAACAAGCCTGAACTTGCATGAAACCCGAAACGCAAAATTAATTTGACAGAAATGGACGATTAATTTTTAATTTTAACAAAATTAAAACAAATTATTCTGTCGCGCACACGTAGCCAAAAATAGACCAACAAAGTGCGACACGGCGCGGGGGGATTTGAGTAGTGTCTGTTCGTTTTGTCTTTTCAGTTACATTTTTGTTTTTCCTGATCGCGTTGCCCCCGGCAAACGATGCGAAAGCCGCCGACTGTCCGAGCCCGCGTACTCCTGATCAAAATACGTATCTCGATTTCACAAACGGCACATGTCCGTCTGCCGATCCGATCAGCAATAGAATCAGGGTCACATGGCTCTCCACAGGCGGAGGATTGGACTTCACCGGTGCTATTTCAAACATGAATCCCTTGGGAAAACGAGTAACGACGTGTACGGGCCCGGGTTGTTCTGCCCACAACGATCGAACCTGCATTGCCGCAAGCGGATCATGTGCTGTGACCTGGCAGTTCGATGTTAGTGGAGGACCCAACCCGGGCACATACACACTGAACTGGTTCGTGCCGGCAGGAATTTTGGAAGCTCGGAACATAACGATTACCGGCGGCATATTTGACGGTGTTGCGCTCAGCACCGGCGGCACGGCACCCTCCCGGATTCTCTCCACCCTTCAGAGGCGGCTTGCCAACCTGAATGTCCAGAATGGCCACAGGGCTCTTGGCGATGGAATATTCGACAGCCTTGACACCGCCTTCGACGGAGGCGACGGCGCCCCGGTGGTGACTGCGTCTGGCTTTTCCGCCTCGACGGCCGGTGTGGCCAACTGGTTGGGGAAGAAACGGCAGGAACAACTTCAGAACCGGCTTGCCGACCTGCCGTCGCACGAGGACGGCACGAAGATGGTTGTGACACCGGCGGCAAACCTTTTGCCATTGAGACAACCCAGGTGGAATGCATGGATCAGGGGAAGCTATACCCATTATGACGGCGACGGTTCGTCGTTCGACGGGCACACGATCGATGTGCTGGCGGGGTTCGACTACCGGCTGGATGAGAGTGTCCTAATCGGCATTGTGAGCGGATACGGCAATATAGACTTCGACACGCTCACGGACGGCACCAGCGGTGCGTTCTCCGCCGACGGCTTCACGGTCGGCCCCTATGTCGGCGTGAAGCTTGACCGGAATGTCCGGCTGGACGCGCTCGCTGCCTATACCTATTCCGACTACGACACCCGTGCGGGCGTGGTCCGGGGAGACTTCGCCGCGCACCGCGTGACGGTCGGGGCACGCCTGAAAGGCACATGGGTGTCGTCGGCCGGGTTCTTCTTCGAGCCCGGAGCGCACGTGCTCTATGCCGAGGAATACCAGGTCTCCTATACGGACAGTGCGGGAACCCGGCAGTCGAGCCTGACCGTCAAGGCAGGCCGGGTATCGATAGGCCCGAAGCTTGGCTTCGTTCACCGCTCCGGGGACAACACGACGGTGAAGACATGGATTGCCGCCTTCGGGGAGTATGAATTCTCCAATCAGGACAACCAGCCGACATCTGGATTACCGGACTTCCTTGACATCATTTCGGGTCGCGTGAGTGCCGGAATATCAGCCTCCACACCGGACGGTGTCGGGGTATCGGTCAAGGGCGACGTCAGCGGGCTTGGCTCCGGTGAGTACATCAGTTACGGAGGCACGGCAGAACTGAAGCTGCCGCTCTAGAGTGAGATTGACTGGCGCGTCACGGAAAGTCCGTTGCGTGATGTGGCTTCACGGATCAATGAAATTGTGTCAAAAGGTCGTCGCAACCGATTTGCGGTGGCAGGGCTTTTGGGGCGGCAACCCGATGCTGTCCCCCTGCTCTTGCAAACCGGAGGATGGGTGGCCGAGTGGTTGAAGGCACCGGTCTTGAAAACCGGCAGGCGTTAGCGCGTCTCGTGGGTTCGAATCCCACCCCATCCGCCACTTGCCGACAGTCATGTGACGCAACCGTGTTCCATACGCTTGTGGACGTGCCGCTCAGAGTGCGGCGAGGCCGCCCCGCGCCGCCTATATCCGCCGACTGGGTTCGCCCATGATCCCACTTTCCGATGGGAAAGCCACAAATTAATACAAACGGGAACGAGAAAGGGGTCCGGATTATTCGCCCGACGCCGGCGAAAAATCACATCGATACGCCGCGGCTACGGACAGGTATTCGCCGCGCCATTGAACTGGATCTGGCCGGTGTTTCCGCCGCCGTCGTTGCAGGTGAAGGCAGCAGCCGTGTTGCCCGTGCCATTCACATTGCTGTTGGTCAGGTCGATCGTCGTCGTCGTCGGGGTGGTAACCGTTGAATTGTTCAACGTGAAATTGAGCGTTCCGACAGCACTATTGTTCGTCACGATGCCAGTGCCGGTCTGCGTATCGATCGTGCCGCCGCCAACGAGAAGACTGAAGGTCGTATCCAGACCGGACGTATCGACGCTCAGTCCTGTACCGTTCTGGTTGGCAATGTTCAGCGTACCGATGCCGAGACTGCCTGTCGGATTGACGAACCTCAAGCCGTTACCCTCGACGCGCTGAATGGTGGATGGCGGCACCTGGCCGATATCGAGCGTCCCGGCGAAGTTCACCTGCTGGAAGCCATTGCCGACATTGCCGTCGGCATCGAATGTCACCCGGTCGAACAGGATGCCCGATGAACCGGTAATGCCGCCGATCACCTGATTGGGCGCCGCCCACGATGTAACGATCGTCGAATTGAGGCCGGACCCGGTGAAATCCATGACCGGAACGGCATTCGCGGTCGAAAGCGTGCTGTTGCCCGACAGACCGAGAAGCAGGTTGCTGGCCGTGCCGCCGTCCCTGGTCAAGATGGTCGATTGCGCCGTCGCGATGAAGTTTGAACTCAAATCCGCCGTCAGGGTTCCAGCCTGCGCGTTGAGAAAGATGCCGCGTCCCGTCGGATCAGGCACACCGAGGCCGAAGATGTTGTTGAAGATGAGGTTGGCCGTTCGGTTGACGCCATCGGTGTTGTTGATCTCGATTCCGTCGCCCTGAATCTGGCCGGTTTCGCCAATTCGGCCGAACGTCACAATCAGGTTGGTATTGGTGGCGTTGATGGCGTCACCATTGGTCGCGTTGATCAGGGTCGAGCCAATCTCCGTGCCGGGTGCACCGGCCCGTGCCGACAATCCTACCGTGCCGGCATTGTTCAGCAGAATCCCTTCCGCGCCCGTGTTGGAGATGTCGGTATTGGAGAAAACGAACGTTGCGGTTGGCGAGTTGGTGATATTGATACCGGCAAATCCGGCACCGGTTCCGTTTACGGTCGTGACGTCCGAGTCGTCGCTATCATCGGTGTCGGCGAAGCTGAAGGTGCCGGTCCCGTTGGTAAGGTTGATACCCGATGTGCCGGCATTCATGACACTCACGGTACGAACCGTCGACCCGTTTGCCCCATCGAGATTGATGCCTGCGCCGCCAGTCGAGCTGATAGTCGAGCGATCGACGAAGACATTGGTGACGCCGGTTCCGGCAATGCCGTGGTTGCCGGTCTGACCCGATCCCTGCCCCGCCCCGACCACGTTGACACCAATGACGTGACTGTTGTTGCTGACGGTCAGGACGGCGGAATTGGTCGCACCGGTCTGATCCCTCAGTGTCGGCGTGGAACCTGGAGCGGTGTAAGTCGCCCGCAATCCGGAGCCGACACCAACAACCTCGAAACTGGACCCGCCGCCCTGCAGGGTCTGGTCGGCCCGGACGGTGAAGTTGCCGTCGAACGCCGTGCCGTTAAGGGCGACGATATGACTGTTCGCGCCTGCCGTATCGATTGCGCCCTGAAGATCATCGCCCCCATTCACAATCACGGTGCGGTCCAGACGCACACCTGTGTCGGCATCATTCACCGCCTCCTGAACCGCCGGACCGCCACCCTGCGTGGTCCTGTTTTCGACTGTCGACGTCACCACGTCGCGATCGCGCACGATCGCCTCGCTCATTCTGAATTCGCGGCGCGTGAGCGCCGGTTTTCCGGCTGGCCGGTTGAACGGAATGCTGAACCTCAGCCCCGCCTCGATCTGAGACTTGCGGATATCGTCATACTGGTACTGGACCTCGAAGGTGAGCCTGGACCCGGGAATGCTCCCGAACGGATCACGCATGCGCCACTCGCTGCGTACGCGCGGACCGGCAATCTCGCCCGGAAGATCCTCGTGATCGAAATAGAAACCGCCGAGGGCAATCCGCAACTCGCGTCCGATATCAGGCTCCGGATGTTCCCCCTCATCCAGCCACTTCCCGCTGTCAAAGTCCCAGCGTTCGAGCGGGACCCGAAATTCGAACTCGCCGTCGATCCCGTAGAGACCGAGTTCCCGCACATTCGTCGTGGTCGTCGTCCCGCCGCCGCTCAGAAGGAAAAGCTGGTTTCCGAGCAGTTGCACAGTCGGCGTTCCGCCTGCGCCCCCGCCCGTCGTCGTTGCGAACGAACCTGCGGATTTGGTCGTATCAAGCGGAATGTAACCGTTCAGGCGAAAACCGAACTCGGTGTTGAGATACTCCACCCCGCCGGCGATCTGCGGGAACGTGTTGTTGAATTTGGTATGGCGGACATCAAACCCACCCCACAGGCCGAGGTTCCACCCCGAGGGCAGCATCCGCCTGTACCCGATCGCAAAGTTGCCTTCCTGGTTGTCGCCGTCGAAGAACTTGCCCCGGATGTCGGCGAAGATCAGGGACTCCGCATCCTGTTGGAGGGGGTAAAACAACCCGATTTCCCCTCTGCTGAGATCCTTGTTCCCGACATAGCCACCGGCCTGGACCCGAGGCGCCCATTTGGGCGGAGCTGCGGCGCCACTCTGACTGTCCGGCGTGGCCGAGGCAGGACGTATGACAACCTCTCTGGGGATTGTGTCCGCATCAGGCACAGTCCGACCGCCGGTTGCCGGGGAATTGGTGCGCTTCGGCGTTGCGGCAGGTTCGTCAGAAACCGAAGCGGCTTTGGTCGGCGGCGCGCCATTAGCGGTGGGATCGTTTTGAGGTTCGTGTTCAGAAATCCTGATCTGTAGAGCCCAGTCGGCGACATTAGGCGTTTTGGGCGCAACGTCACTGGAGGACGGGCACAGCAACAGTCCACAGATGCCTGCAGAGAGAAGAAGTCGCCCTTTTATCGCCGATAGGTTGTACACCACTGTCGCCAGCCTCGACCTGCACCCTAATGCACTGTTTTTATTGTTATTTTTTCACCAATCGCTCAATCATTCGGCGAATGTTGAGATGTTTTGGACTTCGTCACCGCTGACACTCGGACGTTGCCTCTGGTTCGCGATGAATTCACAGCGTGAAAAAGGGTACAGCTTCCCGGGTGTATCTGGCATTTACCATTTGGGTAAGTCCGTGCCGTGAATGTGTCTTATTCGAAAGAAGGTTTCGGTGCCGAAAACCGGCCTGCGATGACGCGGCCCGGGGGTCCGAATACGCCCCATCTTCACATGCTGATTCAATAACTGGTTGAACAGCGAATGAGCATATGTTGCATATTACCCATAATATTATAGCTTGAGCGCATGAACCTGAATGACCTCCGCGCGCTTGTTGCGCTGGCGGATGCCGGTTCGGTCAGCCGGGCGGCATCGGCGCTTCGCCTGACCCAGCCGGCGCTGACACGCCGTATTCAGAACCTGGAGGCCCATCTCGGTGTCTCGGTGCTCGATCGGACGACCAAGCCGCCGACGCTCACGGCAACAGGTCATCGGGTTCTCGATGGCGGCCGACGGGTTCTGCGGTCGCTGACTGAATTGGAAGCGTCCTGCCGCGCGGAAGGCGACGTTGTCGGCCCGCTGCGGCTCGGCGTTGCCTACGGCCTGGCAGAAGACGTCCTTGCTGCTCCTCTGACAGAGTTGCGCAGCACATTTCCGAGACTCGAGCTGGCCGTCAAGACAGGCTGGACCAAACAGTTGCTCGAGGAACTCAACCATGCCGCTTTGGATGGCATTGTCGGTTTCCTGCCCGTCGATCGACCGGACACACTCCTGAACGCGCGCACTCTCGGGCAGGAATCCATTGCAGTCGTTGCGCCGCACGATTGGCCGGTGAAGGCGAAGAGTGGATCTGTTTCCCTGCACGACGCCACCTGGGTATTGAATCCCCGTTCGTGCAGCTATCGGAGTGCGCTTGAAACCATTCTGGACCGGCAGGGCGTGCCTGTGCGCGTCGCCATGGAAGTGGTCGGGCGTGAATTGCAGCTCTCGCTGATTGCACGCGGTGCGGGTCTCGGGCTCTGCCCGCTGCGTGGATTGCGAGCAAGCCCTCAGTCCTCCGATGTCCGTATCCTGCGGCTTGACGATGTGAACATTCGCGTCGACGTCGCGATGATCTGCGGTCCGGGCACGTCCGACTTGTCACCGGTCTTCAGAGCACTGTCCGCCGCAGTGGAACAATCGCTGCAAAGCGAGTGAGATCGAGATCCGGCCCCAGAGAACCAAGCATAATTCTGCGCATAATCATTATAGGTATTATGCATTGGATTGCCGGCACGTGCCTGACTAGAGTTTTCTCCGCGCCCCAGACCAACCGATCCTGCATCTTCAGGTCTGTACGCGTGCGGATTGGACGGTTGTTCCGGCCGGCGCAAAAGGTCTCATCTGATGATCGATCATGTCTCAATCGCAGTGTCCGATCTCGTTGCGAGCACAGCATTTTACGACAAGGTCCTCGCGCCGCTCGGTCTTGAGAGAATTGTCGTGAGGAACACGTCGGTCGGGTTCGGCAAACGGTATCCGGAGTTCTGGCTGAATGTGCGCGCGGACATGGCGCGGATCCCGGAAGACACCGGTCATCACATCTGTCTTCGTGCCCCAAGCCCGGATGCCGTTGTGGCCTTTCATCAAGCCGCGCTCAAGCACGGCGGTAACAGCGGCGGTGCGCCCGGCGATCGGGAAGCGGCGGTGACGACATACTTCGGTGCCTTCATTCACGACCCGGACGGCAACAAGATTGAAGCAGCGACGTTTCCCAGAGCCGACTGCCATTGAATTCCTCGACACAATTGGACGGGTCGGCAGGCGCTGTCTTCGGCTTCGTCGGCATGCTGGGCTTCAGTGGCACATTGGTGGCGACGCGCGTCGCGGTGGCGGATTTCACGCCATTCGACATCACACTGGCGCGGATCGTCATGGCCGGCTTGCTTGGCGCCGCCTTTCTGATGCTGACGCGCCGGGATCTGCGACCGCAGCGTCGACACCTGCTGCCGCTTCTGATCATGGGGTTGGGACTTGCGGTCGGATATCCGTTTTTCCTCGCCTTGGCTCTGGAAACGGTGCCCGCGGTCCACGGCGCTGTCGTCACCGGCCTTGCGCCAGCGGCAACGGCGATTATCGCCATGCTCCGGACCCGTGAAAGACCGACGTCGCCATTCTGGATTGCCTGTTTCAGCGGCTTCTGTGCGGTTCTGTATTTCGCCTATGACGCAGGCGGCGGTCATCTGAGCTTAGCGGACGGCTGGCTGTTGCTCGGAATGCTCAGCCTCGGCATCGCTTATGTCGAAGGCGGCCGCGTCTCCCGGGAACTGGGTGGCACGGCAGCCCTGAGCTGGGCCATGGTCTTTCTTGCGCCGGTTGCTGCGGCGCTTCTAGCCGGGCGGCCCGGCACCGTCAGCATGGCCTCCATTCCACCCCAAAGCTGGCTGGCGCTGGCGTATCTCGGCGTCGTCAGCATGTTTCTGGCATCGGTCTTCTGGTACCGGGGACTGGCCCTCGGTGGAATCGCGCGGATCGGCCAGATCAACCTTCTGTTGCCTCTGGCTGCCTTGGGCTGGTCGGCCCTGTTCCTCTCAGAAGAAGTCACACCGACAGCCGGTATCTGCGCGTCGGTCGTCTTGGTCTCGATGCTGGTCTGCCTGAGGAGCCGAACGTGACACGGACAAGGAAGGCAATCCGTTGCAAATCGCCACAACCTCGGCAAATGCACTATATGATGACGGTGTCGCCGCCTGGAATTTGGAACTTTCGTTTTGCGTCTCCTTGAGGATCCGGAAACTCTGGACTTTGGTCCGTATCTGCACGTTGCCGACACGAGCCTGAGAATCCTCTCCGTCTTCGACGACCTCCGCTACGACCGTGCGGACGCGGACATGCTGTCGCCGGCCATGCGTCAGCACGCTATAAGGAAGCTGGCCCAGATCGGTTTCAAACAGACATCCGGCACTGTCCTGGAACATCGGGAATCGGACGTCCGCTGCCTGATCCCGAAGTTTCACGCATTGGGTGCGTCGCCTTTCGACATCACGCGATATACCGACAGGCGCGAACAGGACTTCTATATCCTCACTCCGACGCAGACCGCTTGCCAGTTTATCGATCATTACGATTTGGAAGAGGCCGTTGAACGGATCAAGTCGCTGATCGCATTGCAGCCGATCAATCTCTATCGGCTGATGGACTACCTGGAGCGAAAACCCAGCCATGAGCAATTTCGACAGGCCATAGGCCATCTGAAATATGTGCAGCGGAAAGCTGTCGAGTCCGAGCCGCTGCGTCGCCGGCGGGCCCTAGGGTGAATCGAAGTACGTTCCTCCGTCCGGCGCAAACATCTGCCGGATCTCATCAAGCACAAATCCGGCCGCTCGCCCGACAAACGCAACCGGGAAACAAAAGCCGCTTTGCCACGACACCAGATCGGAAATGTCAGATTAACTGCCTTGAAAGCAAGGAACCGCGTCGAACCTGCTCCAGACCGGAGGCTATCGCCCGGACCGGCATCCAGCCATGGCGGCCGATACACCGCTTCAGCCACTGCCAGTGCACAAGATGAACTTCAACCGGTATTTCCTCTATGCCGAGCATTCTTGCAATCTGCAGACGATGATGCCCTGTCCAGAACATCCAGGTCTGGCCTGCCGGCCCGATCGCAATCCCGATATCAAACTCTTGCCCCTTGTCCGGGGAAAATTCCGGTACCGCCGATGACACGTCTCTCGATGTGTCATACCGGCTGACGCAACCATGCTGCTTCATGGACCGGATCAACTCGCACATGTAGTTGAAATAAGCATCGACATCGTCACGGGAGCGCATATTGCGCCGGTGAAACAACTGGACATCGCCATTTTCCACCATCCGGATCCGGTGCGCATACGCTTTCGTGGACCGAAACTCCAGATCAGCAGCTAGCAACTGACGCGCTTCTCCGTCGGCGACCTTCTGGGCAACCGGAACCAGGTAAGACTCCGCATCACCGGCGCAAACGAAGTTGCGCGTTCCAGACTTGTGCAGGTGCTTGAAGCCAAAACTCAGTTCGTCAACAAGAGCCTCGGTCGGCAATCTCATGAGGCGGTGATTGCCGAGCGCAGCCCGCGCAATACTGCTGGGAACAAAGAAACGCGGAGCAGACCTATGCGCCTCGCCGCGAACAAATGTGTGGTTGCTACGGCTCACGACACACCCCTGCTCAACTACCAATTCAAATCCCGCAGAGGACCCCGGAGAAACTGTCGTAAACGTCTCGAAAAATCAACAATCTCTGCACAAACCAACTCATCACCCGGGCGATTGTTGTAAAAATACAAAGCCCGTCGGTTCAACCTGTAACAGAGCTTCGCCCGATTGCTTAAGGCGACAGAGATGATGACAACTTACGGCTCGATGTCGAAGTGCAGCACATCTTCTCTCGTGCCGAGTTTGGTGTAGAGCGCAATAGGCGGTTCATCACCCTGATCGGCCTGAACGAATATGACGTAAACGCCGCGCTCACGTGCGACGGCCTTTACCTCTTCAATGAGCGCAGTCGCGACGCCCCGACGCCTGTGGTTTTCATCGACGGCGAGATCGTAGATGTAGATCTCGCTCCGCTTCTGTTCGAATTTCCTGAGTTCGTATGCGGCGAGACCGCCCACGATCGCCTCGCCACTTTCGGCAATGACACCGATGAACTGGTCGCCATCCAGCAAGGCCTCGAGATAAGCGTCGTCGGGCTGGTTCTCGATATAGGTTTGCGGCTCGTCAAAGACACGCCGAAGAGATGCAGCATCTGACGGAACGCCGGAATTTCGCCCGCTCGCAGCCGGCGCGTTTGGTATTGCAAACTGGACATCCTCTTCGTCGGGCTATTCAAACAGCTCCTGAGCCTCTCGTACATACGACTTGAACCGCTTGAGGGACTCGGCCGGCTTGGCGCCGTCGGCGTCTGTATATCGGAACTTCAGAAAACAGGTCGAATTGTGCGACAGGCCGACATATTCGAACGCCGTCAGGTCGTGCTTCTTGTAGGTGACTTCGTGGACCACGCCGCGAAACCTGACCCCTCCGATGCGCCAAACGAAGGGTTGTCCGGTTTTGAGGATCTTGTCGCCCCGCCGGGATGCTCCTCTTTCGATGGCCTCGTCACTCGACCGGAACTGATGCGTGAGGTCCATATCCTCGATCCGGCCAATGCCGGCGTCATATTTGAAGACGGTGAAAACCTCTCTCTTCGCGTTGTACTTGGCGTAAACCCCATACTTCCTGTCCGGATACGCCCGGGCCTCGCTCAGCCGCATGGAAAAGAGCGTTTCGGGCACGGCAGCAAAGTGCAGACATTCATCCTTGGACTGTGCATGCGCCGTAAGCGAAAAGGAAAGCACCAGGCAGAAGCTGGTCAAGGCGGTCGCGACGCCATTCCAAGAACATCTGGAAATCGCAGACTCAAACAAGAAAACGACACTCCGCGTGACGGCATGACGTGATCCGCCCCCGGAACACAGGTCACGCGATGCACTCGGCCCTACACAGTCCCGGTTACACCATCCGGCGCTCAGGCTCAAGGCCGCGAAGAGAACGGATGCTGAAACCGGTCAATTCACCGATTGGAGATGTCAGATTGTTGTTCAGGCCGCTGTCGACACACGCGCCAGATTGGCGGGATCGGTCGATACAAGTTCCTCGATGAAACGCTCGAGGCTGTCCGCCGTCATCTTTGCAGGATTGAATTCGTTGAACGTCGAATACTTGTTGTAGAGAGACTCGGCCACTTCCGACTGCCCGGCGAAGGCCATGGACCAGTCCACAAAAGTCCGCTCTGAGATCGGGACAGCACGCAGCATCACGATGTCCGAATGACGGGGGTCTTGTGAAATGCGGCAGAACGTTTCTGTCACCGCCTTGCGGTCGCCTTCAAGAATCTGTGCGAAGTACTTGTCGCTGAAGAGTAACGCGCCGGACAAGCCCCGGGACGGATTGTTCTTCTTGCAGCTCAGGATGATCTTCTTGAGCTCGTCGCCGACTTTGAGTTCCAGATCCGCGATCGCGATCTTGCTGTAATAGCTGAGACGTGACAGGTACATGGCCGCACTCCTTTAAGCCTGTCGTCTACAACAATCCCCTTAAAAATCCCTTGAGTACGCTAAGGTCTGATTAAGGATGAAAGGCAGCAGCGACTCCTGAAGTCGCGGACGCCCAGGGCTTACCGGCAATCCTGAAGCATGCCGGAAAGAAACTTCGCGCAGTCGGGCGGCTGGACTTCAGCCATGCGGATCAGATTGTCGAAATGCTTGCTGAGCACCCGGATGTGCTCTGTCGAGTTGAAGACGAAATACATGCCGCCGATATAGGTCACCGCTCGCAGAGGTCCGAAAACCGTATAGGGCGAGGAATACACGCTCAGCGCATCGAACATGAACCAGCGGAACGTCGGATAGAGTTCGTCCACCAGTTCGATCATCCGTTCCACCTGGATGCGGCGCACATTGACATCAAGGCCTCTCCACGCCCCCTCGCCTTTCACGAACGACACCACCGACTGGATCGAACTGCAGGACTCGATATCCGTCTCCGGCTTCCGGCTGTACGCCAGCTTGTCGGCGGCGTCCGCCATGCGCGCGGATGGCGTCACCTCGGTGTCCAGCGCGAACTCGTAGCTGATGACATCGTCCGTCTTGAGCAGATCAGGCAGACTGGTCGGCACGTAGCGGATCTTGTATCCCGCGGCTTCACGCTGCCATTGGGACAATCTCTCGTCCGCAGGGCCGGCAGCCCCTTCGGCGATCTCCATGTTGGGCAGGATTCCGGTCGCAATATCGTCTTCCTGGCGCAGGCCAAGCAGCCAGTCGAGACTGACTTGCTGGCTTGCCGCTATGGCCGCCAGTGTCTCGAGCCGCGGCAGACGCACGGTCTTCTCCGACAGCAACTGCGTCAGGGTCGACCGCTCCAGCCCGACCGCCTGCGCGAATTTTGAACGGCTCATGCCGGACCGCGTGATGACCTCCGTCAGGCGCTCCTTGAAGACTTCGACGGCTTCTCTCTTGTTCATGGCATCGTCATTTTGAGCGTTACGCAAATCATTTGAGCATTTTCGTCATCAATTCATGCATTTGAGCACCACAGTAAACATTTCATGCGCATTACACCATCCCCAATGTCAGTCAATGGCAGTAGCGTTTACCCAGGGGAAAGTTCAGTGGGGAAACAATCGTGGACATCGCGAACCGTACTCCGGGCGAGGCCCGGGGAAGCACGAGTCTTGAATACCTGACATCCATCGAGTGGCCGACGCTCACCTTGATTGCCGGCGTTTATGCTGGAATTGCCTCAATCACATGGTTTTTCTGGAGCATCCCGGTCTGGATCGCGATCCCTGTAGCAGCCTACCTCATCGCCCTGCATTCATCGCTCCAGCACGAGGCCCTGCACGGGCATCCGACCCGGAGCGCCGCCATCAACGAGGCGCTCGTCTTTCTGCCGTTTCTGCTGACAATCCCCTACAGGCGATACAAGACCACTCATTTGCAGCATCACCACGACGAACGGCTCACCGACCCCTACGACGATCCGGAGTCCTTCTACCTCTCTCAATACAAGTGGGAGACCACGCCAGGACCGCTGAAAGCGCTGTTCCGGATCAACAACACGCTGCTCGGACGTCTGGCTGTCGGACCGGCACTCGTGACGATACTGTTCTGGTTTTCCGAAGCGCGTATGGCGGTTCGTTCGCCGAACGTCTTCTGGGCGGCGTGGCTGCCCCATCTTGCCGGGATGGCCGTCGTCATTATCTGGATGGTTGAAATCTGCGGCATCCCGTTCTGGCTTTATGCCTTCGGCATCGCCTATCCGGGCATGTCGCTGATCCTGCTCCGCAGCTTCGCGGAACATCAGGCGCGCGAGGATTCGGATCACCGGACCGTGGTCGTCGAAGCGTCACCGGTTTTCGGACTGCTTTATCTCAACAACAACCTGCATTTCGCACATCACAAATATCCGCGCGCACCGTGGTACCGGCTTCCCGGCATCTACCGGCAAGAGGCAGCGGAGATCCTGAAGCGCAATGGCGGATATTATTTCGCAGGGTATGGCGAAGTCTTCAGACGCTACTTCCTGCGGACAAAGGAGCCGGTCGCGCATCCGGAAATCTGAGGCGCGACCGATCGCTGGTCAAAGCGCTTCGGCCGCGCGGGCTGCCCGTTTCCGTTCGTGAATGTCCAGGTGCCGCTTCCGCAGACGGATGTTGCTGGGCGTTACCTCGACCAGCTCGTCGTCATTGATGTAGGCAATCGCCTGCTCAAGTCCCAGCCGCCTCGGCGGGGTCAGCCGCACCGCGTCGTCCTTGCCCGCCGCCCGGATGTTTGTAAGTTGCTTCGCCCGCAGCGGGTTGACCACCAGGTCGTCCGATTTCGCATTCTCCCCGATCACCATGCCGGCGTAGACCTTTTCGCCGGGAGAAACGAAAAGTTCGCCGCGCTCCTCGAGATTCCAGAGCGCATAGGCAACCGCATCGCCGTCGCCGTTCGAAACCAGAACACCGCTGCGCCGTCCCTCGATCGATCCGCGATAGGGCGCGTAACACTTGAAGACGCGGTGAAGGATGCCGGTTCCCCGCGTATCGGTCAGAAATTCGCCCTGATAGCCGATCAGACCGCGTGACGGACAATCGAATATCAGACGCGTCTTGCCACCCCCGCTCGGACGCATCTCCGCCATCTCGCCCTTGCGGGCCGCGAGCTTCTCTATCACCACGCCTGTGTATTCATCATCGACGTCGACCGTGACCTCCTCGATCGGCTCCAGACGCTTGCCCGTATCCGGATCTTCGCGGAACAGCACGCGCGGGCGGCTTATCGACAGTTCGAAGCCTTCGCGGCGCATGGTTTCAATGAGGACCCCGAGCTGGAGCTCGCCCCGCCCTGCAACCTCGAATGCATCCTTCGACTCCGTGTCGGACACCCGGAGCGCCACATTACCCTCGGCCTCGCGCATCAGGCGCTCACGGATGACGCGGCTCTGTACCTTCGAGCCTTCCCGTCCTGCAAGCGGTGAATCGTTGATCTGGAAGGTAACCGCCAGCGTCGGCGGATCGATCGGCAACGCCTCGATAGGCTCGGACACGGCCGGGTCGCAGAGCGTGTCGGCAACGGTTGCCTGTTCGAGACCGGCAATCGTCACGATATCCCCCGCGGACGCCTCATCAATGGCCTGCCGCGCCAGACCGCGGAACGACAGAACCTTTGTGATCCGTCCCTTCTCGACCGTCTCGCCGGTCCGTGACAGGGCATGCACGGTCATGTTCGGCCGAACGGTCCCCGCTTCGATGCGCCCGGTCAGCAACCGGCCCAGATAGGGATCCGCCTCAACTGTCGTGGCCAGCATGGCGAACGGCTGAGTTCTCGCCTCTTCCGTCGCATTATGCGGTGCAGGCACGTGCTCGACGATCGTCCGGAAAAGGGCAGACATATCCGTGGTTTCGTCAGCCGCATCGGCTTCAAGCCGGGCCCAGCCCTGCTTGGCTGATGCAAAGACAACCGGAAAATCGAGCTGCTCGTCATCCGCATCGAGCGCGGCAAACAGGTCGAACACCTCGCTGTGCACCTCGTCCGCACGCGCATCCGAGCGATCGATCTTGTTCACAACCACAATCGGCTTGAGGCCAAGGCCAAGCGCCTTCGAGGTGACGAACTTGGTCTGCGGCATCGGTCCTTCCGCGGCATCGACCAGCAGCAGCACGCCGTCCACCATTGACAGGATCCGTTCCACCTCTCCGCCGAAGTCGGCATGGCCGGGCGTGTCGATGATGTTGACCCTGACTTCGCTGTCACCGGTCCCAAAGGTAACACTCGTGCACTTGGCCAGGATGGTTATCCCGCGCTCGCGTTCGAGGTCATGGGAATCCATAACCCGTTCGGCGACCTGCTGGTTTTCCCGGAACGCTCCACTCTGCTTCAGGAGCTCGTCCACGAGCGTCGTCTTGCCATGATCGACGTGCGCGATGATCGCGATGTTGCGCAGTTCCATAATGCACCACTGTTGGAAAAGGACAACGGGCGCCGACTGCTTTAGTCGGCGCCTCGTTTAATTCCGGCACCTTATACAGGTCCATGCATCGATCCGGCAAGGGACCTCGCAATCAAGGCCTGCGGTTACCGGTCGCGGTCCCCGCTGCGATGTCGGCAGAAATACCTTGCCAATCCCCGGCATCGACGACACATACTGCACACCATGCAAGATCAGCATCCAGCGAGCACAACAGTGCCGGTCGACCAGAACTCCTTCCGCGAAGCCATGAGCCGGCTCGGCGCCGCCGTGCATGTCATCACGACGGCGGGAGAGGCTGGAGAATGTGGCGTTACCGCCTCCGCTGTCTGTTCGGTGACCGATGATCCCCCCTCTGTCCTGCTGTGCCTGAACCGTTCCAGCGAAACCAATCCCGTGTTCAAGGCCAATGGCGTGTTCTGTGTGAATACACTGACCGCAGAGCAGCAGGTGTTGTCCGACTGTTTTGCCGGCTTCACGCAGGAAACGATGGTCGAACGGTTTGCCAATGCCGAGTGGGACCGGCTGGTTACCGGGTCACCTGTCTTGCGGTCCGGACTCGTTTCCGTTGACTGCGAAATCACATCCATAACGGAAGTCGGCACCCATAGCGTCATCTTCGGCGAAGTCCGTGCCATGCGGTTCGGAGAAACCCGCGCCGCGCTGATGTATTTCAATCGCGCCTACAAGTCGCTTGAAGACAAGGTCAATCCGGCCGAACGGCCCTAGACGCAAATTGCCGCGGCAATTCAACCTAGTCACCGCCGGACGCCGGCGAAGAACCAGACGGGCCGGCCGCATATCCGGGCCGACGAAGCGTGACACGCCCCGGATGTCTTCTGATGCCGAAAATGCTCCTCGACTTGTGATTGGGCTTGATCCGGCACATGTGGCTAAGCTGTAGACATTGAGCGGCCCGCTGACGGGAAAAGCAGATTGCTGCGATACGGGAACGATTTCCGCAGCAGCGTGAAACCATGACGTCAAAGTCCGAACAGCGAGAATTTGACCTCGGCGTATCGGTTCTGGCGCCGGGATCGGAGCAATATCCCGCCCCGCGCCGGGGAGATCCGCCGACCTGTTGCAGCCATTGCGGCAAAGAAATGATGTTCCACCCGACCTATCTGGTCGACGGAGGAACCTGGACCTGCACCTGCGAAGCCGGCTGGACGCAGCAAAAGCGGCAATTCCAGTGGTTCGCGATCATGATGGTTATCTTTCTCATGATTGCCGGTCTTGCGGTCTGATGGACTTGGCGCTTAAGTGTGACGGCCAGTTAACCTCGATGCCCATATGCCGGAATCCTGCGGGAGTCGCCTATGAGATCCAACCTGCTTGCCTTTGTCCTCGCCTGCGCGACCATGCTGCTGTCCGCCCAGGCGCTTGCCGGCATCAAACAGAAGGTCAGGGCGCTGGCACCGTCGGGCCTCGTGCTGGTGCTGGACGACAAGGGCAAGGAACTTGTTGCCCGGAACGCCGGCAAGCCCTTCGTTCCCGCATCCGTCGCCAAGGTGGTCACCGCCTGGCTTGCGATGGAGGTTCTGGGCGAAGATTACCGCTTCCGGACCCGCTTCTACATGGACGGCGACCGGGTACTCTATGTGCGCGGCGGCGGCGACCCGTTCCTGATTTCCGAGGAACTGGCGCTGCTGGCACCGAAGCTGCTTGCCGCGACCGGCAAGCAGCCGTTCAAGCGGATGGTGCTCGATGCGGGCTATTACCCGGCCAATATGCGCATTCCCGGAATCGAGGCGACCGGCGAAGCCTATGACGCGCTGAACGTGGCGCTCGCGGTCAATTTCAACACGATCCACGCGGTGCGCCGCGGCAAGAAAATCCGATCGGCCGAAAAGCAGACCCCGATCACGCCGCTGGCGATCCGCCAGTTCCGCAAGCGCGGTCCGAAAAAGGGGCGCGGCCGCATCAGCCTGGCCCAGCAGGACCCGAAGGTGAGCGTACGCTATGCGGGTGAGCTACTGGCAGCGTTCATCAAGCGGTCAGGCGGCGCCGTGAGCGGCAAGATCAGTATCGGGTCCGTGCCCGACGGGCTTGAGCCGGTCTACGTGCACCGCCAGTCGCGTCCTCTGTCGGAGATCGTCAGCCAGTTGCTGATCGGCTCGAACAATTACATCGCCAACCAGGTCTTTCTGGAAATCGGCGCCTACCTCCACGGCGCACCTGTCAGCCTCGAGAAGTCCCTGAAGGTCGCACGCGCCGCGCTCGCCAAACACGGCCTCGACAAGGACATCCGCCTTACGGAAGGGTCTGGGATCAGCCGGAAGAACCGTTTCACCGCCCGCGGCCTCGCCAAACTGCTGCACCGCTTTGCGCCGCACGAAAATCTGATGCGCCGCAGCCGCCGCGGCTCCCGGTACAAGACCGGCACGATCGCCGGCGTAAAGACCCTGGCAGGCTACGCCAAGACCAAGAGGCATGGACGGGTACGCTTCGTGATCTCGCTCAGGGGCAGAACCGGCCAGTTGAGGTTCCGCCTGCTCCGCGCAATCGAGCGCGGGCTATGATTGGTCGTCCCTGATCTCAACGCCCATCTCATCCAGCACCTCGCGTGCCCACTTGAACGCGCTGTGGGCCGCCGGCACACCGGCATAGATCGCGGTCTGCATCAGCACTTCCTTGATTTCGTCGACGGTGACGCCGTTGCGGATCGCCGCGCGCACATGGAGCTTGTATTCATCCGGCCTGTTGAGCGCGACCAGCATGGCGAGGTTGATCAGGCTCCGCGTCTTGCGCGGAAGACCGTCACGGGTCCAGATCTCGCCCCAGCAGTAGCGCGTGATGAATTCCTGAAACTCCTCGGTCAGGGCATCCGCATTCGCAGTGGCGCGAGCGACATGGTCGGGCCCGAGCACGTCACGGCGTACGGCCATGCCCTCTTCATAGGTTTCATCCCCCATCACGCGCCCTCCCCTTCGGCCAGGAACCCGGACAGGGCTGCGGTAAAGTCGCCTTCCTGTTCGATATTCGACAGATGCGCGGCGTCCTTCACCACATGCAGTCGCGCGCCCGGGATAGTGTCGGCGATCAGCGCTCCATGCTCCGGCGGCGTTGCCGGATCCCTGTCACCCGCAATCACCAGAGTCGGAACACTTATCGCACCGATAGTTTCTCTCTGATCCATATCCCTGATCGCCGCGCAGCACCCGGCATAACCTTGTGGAGGTGTCGTCAGAAGCATCGACCGGACGCGATCGACCCCGTCCGGATCGGCCGCAATGAATTCGGGCGTGAACCAGCGTTCGATCACCGTATCGACAATCGACTCCATGCCGCCGTCCGTGACGGCCTTGATACGGCCTTCCCACAAATCGACGGGCGGCAGAAAACTCGACGTATTACACAGGACCAGTCGCTTGACGCGCGATCCCAGATTGACGCCCAGCCACTGGCCGATCATGCCGCCCTTGGAAAGCCCGCAATAGTCGAATCTCTCGATCCCAAGCGCATCAAGCAGTTGCACCAGATCGTTGGCCAGCAGGTCGAGCGTGTAAGCGCCGTCGGGCGCCCCCGACCGGCCGTGCCCCCGGCTGTCGTAGCGCAGAATGCGGTAGCGCCCTGCAAGTGCAGCCGCCTGGTCATCCCACATATGCAGGTTGGTGCTGAGCGAGTTGCTGAACACCAGGACCGGCCCTTGCTCCAGGCCGGACATCTCATAGTAAATGCTGGTGCCGTTCACATCGATTTGCGGCATCGGTCCTCCCTGACTGGTCTTATGAGCGCGCCCGGGCGACGACCTTGTCGATCATCTCGGCCGAACGCCCGGTGTAGTTCGCCGGATCGAGAATGTGGTCGAGATCGTCGCTGGTGACTTCATTGCTGATCTCGACCATCTGTTCGAGTGCGGTTCGGAGCGGTATCCCCTCCCCCATGGCCTGCTTGCACGCGGCCTCGACGACATGGTGGGCCTGCTCGTGGCCGAGCTTGCCGCGCAATGCGGTCTGCACAGCCTCGGCCATGATCAGTCCGTTCGTCAGATCAAGGTTCGCGCGCATACGTGCGGGGTCGACAACCAGCCCATCCAGGACCGAATTCACCTTGTCGAGCGCACCGGCGGTCATGACGAACATCTGCGGCAGCGCAACCCATTCCGCCTGCCAGCTGTCCGTCGGACGTTCGTGATCCTGGATCATCCCGCTCATGAGGACCGGCAGAAGCGCATGCACGTTCCGCGCACTGGCCAGCACGTACTCGCTCAGGATCGGATTGCGTTTCTGCGGCATCGTGCTGCTGCCTCCCCGTCCGGCGGCCGGTGGTTCGGCCACCTCTCCCACCTCGGTCTGCGACAGAAGGATCACATCGGTCGCAACTTTCGCCAGTGCCCCGCACAGGATCGAAAGGACGCTTCCTGCTTCGGCAATGCCGCCGCGTCTGACGTGCCAGGCAATGTCCGGAGCATTGAGTTCAAGTTCCGCCGCAAAGGCCTCTGCCACTTCAAGGCCGTTATCGGCAATCGCTGACAGGGTTCCGGCAGCACCTGCATATTGCGCAACCAGGACCCGGGGCTTCAGACCATTGAGCTGGTCCCGGGCATCCAGCAGGCCCGCAAGCCACACGGCGGCCTTGTAACCGAATGTCACGGGCACCGCATGCTGCAGATGCGTCCGACCGGCCATCACGGTGTCCTTGTGCCGGACCGCAAGATCGGCCAGCAGATCAACGCATTGCCCGAGGTCACGTTCAATCAGGGCGAAGGCATCGCGCATCTGCAGCACGAGACCCGTATCCATGATGTCCTGTGTTGTCGCGCCCCAATGGACAAACCGGCCGGCCTCTTCCCCGCACGCCTCGACCAGCGCCGCAACGAGGGGAACCACCGGCAGACCGACGATCTCCGTGCGTTCGCGCATTACTTCAAGATCGAGAATGCCGGTTGTTGCCTTTCCCGTGATTATCTTTGCAGCAGCGTCCGGGATCACACCCAGTTTGGCCTGCGCCCGTGCCAGCGCGGCTTCGGCGTCCAGCATGCGCTGAAAACGCATCTCGTCGTCGAACAGCCGGCGCATGTCCGGTGTGCCGAACAGATTGCCGTAAACGCTTGAGTCGAGTGGAGAAACGGTCATTGCGGCTGATCAGTGCGGGCCGACCGACATGGCGGCAATCCGGCTGAGATGAACGTAAGGCCGGCCGGTTTCCTCATGCCACGCGTTAAAGACCTCCTGCACGGCGGCAAGATCCTTTTTCGACGTCGGCGTATCGACCGTGATGACACCACCGGCTTTCAGGCAGAGCGAAACGTCACGCGAAACGATGAAGCTGTCCTTGCCGGCGAACCTCAGGAAATACTGCGCCGTCGCGCCGCCGAGGCGGGCTCCCCGTTTCTTCAGCACAGCCCAGAGGCCGATCTGGTCCGTCGGCGGCCATTCCGCCAGAAATTTCGCGAAGCTACCATGCTCCTCTGCAACATCGAGCATGAACCGGGCGTTCTTGGGAACGGTGATGATCTTTTGCATGTTCCGGACAATGCGCGTGTCCTTGCCGAGCGCATCAAGTTGCTCGTCATTCAGGAATGCCGCCTGGCGCAGATCGAAGCCATCGAATGCCTCTTCAAATCCCGGCCACTTGTTCTCAATCACCTTCCAGTTGAAACCGGACTGGAAGATGCATTTCGTCATCAATGAAAGCAGCCGGTCATCGGGCGTCTTGGCAAGTGCCTTGTCGCCAGCGACTTTGGGCAGCAGCTTCTCAACCGCCTTACGACCGCCGTGATGGCCGGCCGCCCGATCGAGAATCTGGTCGAAAGACTGCTTCATTCGGTCCGCGTTTTGCCAATCTGATTGAGGTTGGACAGGCAAGCAAAGAAACCGCTTGAACGCAAGGTCTACCGTTCCATACTGACGGCCAAACAAAAGTCTCAGTGGAGGAAGGGCATGAAGCTGGAAGGAAAAGTGGCGGTCGTGACCGGCGCCGGTTCGGGCTTCGGCGAAGGCATCGCCAAGCAGTATGCGGCCGAGGGTGCGGCCGTCGTCGTTGCGGACATCAACGGCCAGGGCGGCACCCGAGTCGCCAACGAGATCGAGCAGTCCGGCGGAAAGGCCCGGTTCGTCAACACGGACGTGACCCTCGCCAACGATATGGCGGGAATGGTTCAGGCCGCCGTTGAGAATTACGGCCGCCTCGACATTGTCGTCAATAACGCCGGGATCACCCACCGAAACGGACCCATGCTCGATGTCGACGAAGCCACGTTCGACAAGGTCTATGCCGTCAACGTGAAGAGCATCTTCCACTCCGCGCATGCCGCGGTGCCGGTCATGCGCGAACAGGGCGGCGGCACCATCATCAACATCGCGTCGACCGCGGGCGTGCGCCCGAGACCCGGCCTGACCTGGTACAACAGTTCCAAGGGCGCGGTCATCACGATGACCAAATCGATGGCCGTGGAACTGGCGCCTGACAAGATCCGTGTCTGCGCAATCAATCCCGTCATCGGCGAAACCGGCCTGACGGCAGAGTTCATGGGCGGCGAGGACACCCCGGAGATCAGGGAGCGCTTTCTGCAGACTATTCCGCTCGGCCGGTTCAGCCAGCCCGGGGACATTGCCAACACGGCCCTGTTCCTCGCGTCCGCCGACGCGGATTTCCTGACCGGGGTCTGCCTCGAGGTTGATGGCGGCCGTTGCGTCTGACACGCACCAAGAAGGTATCAGGGACCCATCATGATCGAAGCTCCGCCGACCTTGACTGTGAAATCCGATATGCGGCGCCCTTCGGACGCCCAGATCGCCGCATTCCAGGACGTGCCGACAGGTTTCGTCGTCGACGCCCTGCTCGGCGGCGGCGCCTTGTCTTCGAATATCCAGCCGCTCGGCGCAGGACGTGATCTGCGATGCGTTGCCGCCGGACCGGCTCTCACGGCGAACAACGGAGCCGCAGACGTGCTGGCGACGTTCGCGGCACTCAGGTTCATAAAGGGTGGCGAGATTGTCATTGCTGCCTTCGATGCGCATACCGGTTGCGCTGCGGCCGGCGACCGCCTCATCGGCATGATGAGGAATTGCGGTGCAGCGGGCTTTGTCACCGACGGCCCGGTCCGTGATTACACCGGCATCGTATCTGCCGGTTTGCCCGTGTGGTGCAATGGAATCACGCCGGCCTCCCCCCACATGTCCGGCCCTGGTACTGTCGGCTTTCCCGTTCAGATCGGGGGCCAGGAAGTCGAAACCGGCGACATGATCGTGGCCGACCGTGATGGTGTCGTTGTCGTTCCCTACGAACGCCTGGACGAAATCATCAGTAAACTGGACCGCATCAGGGAACTGGAGGTCGAGCTCGACGCGAAAGTCGCCGCAGGACTCAAGGTGCCTGAATGGGTGGACGAGCTTCTGGCGAGTGATAAGACGGCGCGCAAAGATTAGCTTGCGGCAGGTGCCGTCCCGTTGAATCGAAATGCCCCGCCGCTAAAGCTCAATCTCGACAGTGTCGGAGCCCTTTGCAGGTACCGCACAGCAGATCAGAACCTCGTCATCCGCGCGCGTGGCCGTCGGCTCGGTACGGTAGGCAACCGCGCCGGCCTTCAGCCTGACCGCACACGAGCCACAGGAACCGCTGCGGCAGCCATATTCCGGGTTAAGGCCATGAGCTTCGGCGGTCTCCAGTATCGTGGCGTCACCCGCGTTCCAACTCTGCTCAAAGCCTGAATTCGCAAAACTGATGATCGCCTGATCAGCCTCTTCCTCCGGTTCGAAGGCATCCTTGCCGCCTTCGTCCGGGCGCCGTCGGAGTGACGCCGGCCCGAACGCCTCAGCAAAGATCCGCGCATCCCGCACGCCCAGTTCGCGCAGATTGTCGTAATTGGCCTGCATGAACGGTCCCGGGCCGCAAAGATAAAAGTCGTAGTCGTCGAGCTGAAGCACCTGCCGGAGCGCATCGGCTGAGATGTGACCGCGACCATTGAAGTCGGCGCCCGGTTGCTCGTCGTCCGCAGGACGGTCGATGAATGAATAATACCGGATCCGGCCCTCGGTCACCTGCTCCAGCCACTTGAACCGCTTGTAGAAGGCCCGCTGCCCGGTCGTCTGGGCGGCATGAAAAATCGTCAGCGGACGCAGGTGGCGGGTTCGTTGACCCTCGACTGCAACATGGCGCGCCATGGAGATCATCGGCGTGATCCCCACTCCTCCGGCCAGCAGAACGGCAGGGCGTGTCTCTGCGGCATCGATCACGAAATCGCCTTTTGGCGCCTTTGCCTCGATGATGGCGCCTGCCCTGATCGTGTCGTGCAGGTGGTTCGATACCACACCGGGCGGAACGTCGTCGCCGCGCGCCGGTTCCCTCTTGACCGAAATCCGGTAGTGCCCGTCCGCGGGCGCGGACGACAGCGTATAGGTCCTGATCACCGGTTTTGCACACGCCTCTGGCGTTACGCGGATGGTCAGGTACTGGCCGGCTTCGAACGGCAGCAATCCGTCGCCGTCATCCGGTTCCAGATAGAACGACCGGATGACATCACTTTCGTCCTCGACACGCGTGACGCGGTAATTGCGCCAGGCTTCCCGTTTCGCCTCGGCAGCGAGTACGGAGTCCGCTTCGGCCCAGTCACCGGTGATCAGCGTGTTGGGAGAATACTCGGCAAAGGACCAGCGCATCGGCAGGGCATCGCTCAGCCGGACGCCATGGTGCAGAGTAAACCGCCACGCCCTCTCCGCGCCCTTGAAGGCACGCACCGCAGGGTCGTCCTCCCAAAGGATCTCGACCTCGCCGGTGAGCATCAGCAGATCACCGGTCTCAAAGTCAACGAAGGTCAGTCCGGCCTTCGGGTTGGCGAAGAAGTTGCCAAGCGTATTGAAATGATTGTTGCCCGAATAATCCGGCACCGTCAGCGTATCACCTTCGACCTTCACGAACCCCGGACGGCCCCCGCGGTGCGAAACGTCAACGCCCTCGGCCGGAGAACTGCCATCAGACAGCACGTAGCTTGAGACGAGAAACGTGTCCGCCTTGCTGACTGTCGCGCGCGCCTGTTCGTCGAGCGTCACGAATTCGTCGACTGCCGAAGCCATCGCCGGCGCCGACGGGTCGCGCACGAATTCGAGGCCACGGGTCTGAATGTATTGTGGGCAGTTGCCGAAAGCCTGATCCACCTTGACGGCGATCTCGCCTTCATTGGACTCGGCGACGCGTACGTTGACCCTGTTACGGCGGCGCGTGCCGAGTTCGATTCCGAGCAGCCCCAGCGGCGCACCCGGGTTGATTGCGTCTGCCAGAGGATCACCCGGCACCGGACTGGCCTGTATCACCAGCTTGCCGGGATCCGGCGAGGAGATGAAACCGGGCTTGCCCGGCAAAACGGAAGCCCAGGGCCAGCCTTCGGCATCAACACTGCCTACGAGAACGAAGGGCAGTTGTGCATAGAAGTCCCGATGCTGATCCGGCATGTGGTCGCGGATCATCTGCCGGCCGAAATGGTCCATCGTTTCGCGCAATCCGAGCCGGGACTGGATGGCCTGCTCACCGGCGTGAAACGGCGATTGATCGCTTGTTGCCTGGTCCATCTGCTGCATCTTACTCTCCGGAAATCGTTGGCGGAATGGGTGGCGCGACCGCCACCCGTCGCGTCGCCGTCACATCAGGCGGCCAGACCGACTTTTGTCGACTGCATCGGCACGAAACCCTGCAGGCCCTCGATCCGCCCCAGAAGTCCTCGGATGTTCGGATATTCCTGAAGGGATACGTTCCCTTCGGGCGCATGCGCGGTGTAGCTGTAGATGGCCACATCCGCGATCGTCGGCCTGTCTCCAACCAGGAACGACCGCCCTTCCAGATGACGTTCGAGCTTGCCGAAGACGGTCGCAGCGATGCCTTTCGCCACATCCGCGTCAAGGCCGGCGCCGAAAACAGTCACGAGCCGGGCCGCCGCCGGGCCATAGGCGATTTCGCCGGCCGCCAATGACAGAAACTGCTGAACCTCGGCCGCGGACGCGGCATCCTGCGGCAGCCAGTCCGGCGCGTACTTCTTCGCGAGATAGACAAGGATCGCGTTCGAGTCGGAGATGACGGTTTCGCCGTCCTCGATCACCGGCACCTTGGCGAATGGATTGAGGGACAGGAAAGGCTCTTTCTTGTGTTCGCCGGTAGCCAGGTCAACATCGATCAGTTCGTGATCGATCCCGGCAAGAGCGGCGAACAACTGCACACGATGGCAGTGCCCCGAAAGGGCGTGGCGATGAATGCGGATGGCGTTGGTCATGGGGATTTACCTCTCGGTGGCACTTCTGTTGGTTGCACGAAGGGCGGAAAAGACCCGCCGATACCTGTGAGATAGCATGATCCCATATCGAAGATAATTGACTGAAATGTAGACGCATTACCCCCAATTCGGACATAATAAGTTCAACTAGGCCCGCAGGGGATCAGGTATGGACACGATAGAAGGCATGCGCACCTTTGCGGCAGTGGCCACCGAAGGCTCCTTCACGGCCGCCGCCAAGCGCCTGAACATCACGACAAAGCTCGCCAGCAAATATGTCCGGCAGCTCGAGGAGCGGCTCGGCGCACAGCTCTTCAACCGCACGACGCGCAGCGTCGTGCTGACCGATGTCGGCAGCGCCTATCTCGACAGGTGCCGCCCCCTGCTCGACCAGTTCGACGAACTCGAGGCTGTCGTCCAGGAACGGCAGTCTGAGCTGGCCGGACCGATCCGGGTCACCGCCCCGACCGGTTTCGGCAGCGCCAATCTGATCGCCGCCCTCGCCCCCTTCCTCGACGAGCATCCGAAAGTTTCCGTCGATCTCCATCTGACCGACCAGCGGGTCTCCGTCGTGGAAGAAGGATTCGACCTGGCAATACGGATCGCAACGCTCCAGGATTCAACATTGATCGCCCGGAAGCTCAAGGACATGCGCCTCGTGGTCTGTGCATCCCCCGGCTATCTCGAGCGGCATGGCGAGCCGGCGCACCCGACCGCTCTGGCCACGCACAACTGCCTGATCCCCGAAGCGCAGATCGAGCCGGCCAACTGGCGGTTCAATGTCAACGGCGAGGACATTGCGGTACGCGTGTCGGGGGCCTTCCACGCGAACGCACCCCGGGCCATAGCGGAGATGGCCGTGCGCGGACTGGGGATTGGGCGGTGTCCCCACTACGCAATCGAACATCTTCTCGAAACCGGTGCGCTGAAGGCACTGTTCGAAAAGAACGAGACGGTGGAACTCGGTCTCTATGCGCTCTATCCGCCCAACCGGCATCTGACGGCACGCGTCCGGGCCCTGATCGACCATCTGGTGAAGGTGTTCGGCAACTGAATAATCCCGGATCGCTGCAGGTCCGGCAGCGCCTACTCGAAAATCGCGATCTTCAGGATGTCGACCATTGTGGCATGGGCATCTTCGGTACCGGTATTCGTGATCTTGTGATCCCGGTCGCCCCGGTACCGCAGCGTCTGACCGGCCTTGACCACGCGCGTCTCGCCGGCGACCTCGACCTCCAGTTCGCCTTTCAGAACGCTGAGATTCTCGACGCAGCCCGGCTGATGGGGCTCTGACTCCAGCACGCCGCCGGGTTTGGCCCGAAAATCGTACCACTGCACCGTATCGACCACGTTGAGCCAGCCGATGATCGCAAGCGTGCACAGGCCGTCCTCGCTGGTCAGCACCGGGATCGCATTGCGTCCGGCGCATTCCACGAAGTTGCTCGCGTCGTCATTGCGCAGAACGTCCTCGATGGTCGTGTCCAGCGCCTGGCTGATTCTGCCGACGGTCCCGATCGTCGGGTTGGTCTCGTTGCGTTCAATCTGGGAAATGATCGACTTGGCAACGCCCGACTGCTCGGACAGTTCCCCGAGCGACATGTTGTAGGCTTTCCGCAACCTCTGGATCGTCTTGCCGAGCCGGGGCGGCACTTCCAGCGCCCCATCCTTGCCCGATCGCCGAGTCGGTTGTCTCGCCATGATTGTTCCTTATATCTTCCATTGCGTTCGTTAAAAAGAACGACTATATTCCCCAAATCAGCGAGGAGAACGTCAGATCGCCGCAATATAGCGCAATATGACGAAGTTTCCCGCACAAAACCTGACGGTATCGTTACCACCGAATTCGTTCGTTAATCCGAACAACGTGATGGCAAAGCCCGAAGGTCACCAGAATGAACGCAGTTTGGCCCCAGTTCAAGGCCAAGCAACCGACAAACGGAACGGAACACGGGAAGTCCACAATGGGTATCATCAAAGTCACCGACCACGAAGGCAGCACCTATCACCTCGATGCAGTCCCCGGTTGGCGCGTCATGGAAATCATCCGTGAGCACGGACTCCCAATGGACGCCATCTGCGGCGGCGCTTGTGAATGCGGAACCTGCCATGTCCACGTATCGCCGGAATGGTCCGGGACGCTGCATCCGCCACGCGATGAGGAAGAGGATACGCTCGACGAGGTGCCCGGGCTCAGCGAGACGTCCCGTTTGAGCTGCCAGATCATATGGTCCGAGGAACTCGACGGTCTCGAGATTACCATGGCCGGACTTGCCGGCTGACCGACCGGAGAACATGACATGAAGTACTTTCCTGTTTTCCTCGACCTTGACGGCCGGAAGGTTGTTGCGGTCGGCAACACAGAAGAGGTCGCCCAGAAACTGCGGCTGGTCCTCAAGACCGGCGCGCACGTCCTGGTCATTGCCGAAGAGCTTAACGACGAGTTGTCGGGCTTGTTCGAGACCGGCCGTATCTCCTGGACGACAAGACCGTTCATTGAAGGGGACGTCCACGGTGCCGCCCTGGTATATGCAGCATCCGGAGACAGCGTGACGGACGCCAGGGTCTCGGCAGCGGCCAGACGCCACAACGTTCCGGTCAACGTCGTCGACTCGCCGGACCTTTGCAGCTTCTACACACCCGCGATTGTCGATCGTGATCCGGTTGTCGTGGCGATCGGAACGGAAGGAACGGCCCCGGTCCTGGCGCGCCGCATCAAGGCGCACCTGGAATCCTGGCTGCCCCCGGCATTGGGTACGCTCGCCTGCAGGGCCGACCGCCTGCGCGAGCGGATTGCCGAAGCGCTGCCGGAGGGCGCGGCCCGGCGACAGTTCTGGGGCAGTTTTTTCTTCGGACGGATCCGCGACCGCTTTCTCGCCGGTGACGAGGCCGGATATGAAGCCGCGCTCGAAGACGCCATCAATGATGAAAGCCGTAGCGCAAGCGCTGACAAAGTCGGAAGTGTTTCCCTCGTCGGCGCAGGGCCCGGCGATCCGGACCTTCTGACGCTCAAGGCGCAGCGGCGTCTGCAGGAAGCCGATGTCATCGTCTATGACCGGCTCGTCGGCAAGGACGTCCTGGAATATGCCCGCCGCGACGCCATCCGCATCTCCGTCGGAAAGACACCCGGAAAGCGGTCGATCCGTCAGGACGAGATCAACGCCATTCTGATCGATCACGCCCTTCGGGGACAGATCGTCGTCCGGCTGAAGGGCGGCGACCCCTACATCTTTGGCCGCGGCGGCGAGGAACAGGCCGCTCTGGAAGCGCTTGATATCCCGGTCGAGATCGTTCCGGGGATCACGGCTGCCGCCGCCTGCGCCGCATCAATCAAGCTCCCGCTGACAACACGCGGCGAACATCGGAGCTTCACGCTGCTGACCGGCATGACGGAAGACGGAGCGGCCGAACACAACTGGATCAGGCTGGCTGAACCGGGTGCCGCTTTTGCCGTCTACATGGGTGTCGGGAAATCCGGCCACATCGAGCAACGCCTGCTTGAAGCCGGAATAGACCCGTCCACCCCTGTGGTCGTTGTCGAAAACGGAACCCTGCCCAACGAGAAATGTGTTGCCACCAGAATTGACCAGCTTCGCCGCACCATTCGCCGCGAAGCAATCAAGGGACCGGCCATCATCTATGTCGGCCTGCGGTGGCCTGCCACGGCGAAAGCAATCGAAAGACCCGTCGAGAACGCGGGATCGGAGGTCATTCCCTTCCCCGTCATTCCGAGAAAGCCGGGCCAGCCGGCAGTCCCCGAGGAGGTGGCATTATGATTGGCAAGGCGCTGACCGCAAATTCTCTACATTCAGGCGTCGTCGTTTTCCTGACGCGTGCCGGCACCTGGTCCGAGGACATCAATGACGCGTGCGTCGCGGAGGAAATGCAGGCCTGGTCCGCCCTCGAACTCAAGGGAGAGGCTGACAAGACCGCAAACCTGATCGTCGACCCGTATCTGATCGAGGTCGAGAAGACCGATGCCGGAGCCAGACCTGCGCATATCCGGGAACGCATCCGTACGCTCGGGCCAACGATCCGAACCGATCTCGGAAAACAGGGCAGCGGCATCGGCGGATCCCTCGGGCCTGTTGAACTCGGAGAAAGCTGATCAATGTACCGTTACGACGAATTTGACGACCGCTTCGTGCGGGAACGGGTGGCCCAGTTCCGCGAACAGGTCGCGAGACGTGTTGCCGGCGAAATCACCGAGGAAGAGTTCAAGCCGCTGCGGCTGATGAACGGACTCTATCTTCAGCTTCACGCCTACATGCTCCGCGTTGCCATTCCCTACGGCACGCTGTCATCGGCCCAGTTGCGGCAGTTGGCCTACATCGCCGAGAAATATGACCGCGGCTACGGCCATTTCACCACGCGCCAGAACATTCAGTACAACTGGCCAAAACTGGAAGAAGTGCCGGATCTCCTTGACGACCTCGCCGATGTCGAGATGCACGCCATTCAGACCAGCGGCAATTGCATCCGCAATGTCACGTCCGACCAGTGGGCCGGCGTTGCGGCTGACGAGATCGCCGACCCGCGCCCCATCTGCGAGCTGATCCGCCAGTGGTCGAGCCTTCATCCCGAGTTCGCCTACCTGCCGCGCAAGTTCAAGATCGCGGTCACCGGCTCGCCGAATGATCGTGCCGCCGTGAAGGTCCACGACATCGGCCTGAGAATGCACCGCAACGACGCGGGCGAACCGGGCTATGAGGTGATCGTCGGCGGCGGCCAGGGCCGCACGCCCATGATCGGCGTCACCGTGCGCGAGTGGTTGGCGGAGGCTGATCTCCTGCCTTATCTCGAGGCCATCATGCGGGTCTACAACCTGCTGGGACGCCGCGACAACAAGTACAAGGCGCGGATCAAGATCCTCGTCCACGAGACCGGCGCGGAGGAATTCGCCGCCTGGTTGAGGAAGAGTTCGCACGGATCGACGGTCCCGCCGTGGCAGCCGATCGCCCGCGAGCTGGAACGGATCTGGACCTATTTTGCGCAGCCGGACTATGAGGACCTGCCGGAACGCGACCGCGCGCTGGATCTGACACGTCTCGAAAACCGCGAATTCGATTTCTGGGTTCGTGCGAATGTCGCGCCTCACAAGATTCGCGGCTACGCCATCGTGCCAACATTTCACTCAAGCCGATCGGGGGCGTTCCGGGCGACGCGACGGCGGAACAGATGCGGGTGGTCGCAGACCTTGCCGACCGCTTCAGCCTTGGCGAGATCCGGGTAACGCACGAGCAGAACCTTGTGCTGCCTAGCGTCAGGCAATCGGACCTGTTCGCAGTATGGGAAGGCTTGCGCGAGGCTGATCTCGCCACGGCGAACATCGGCCTGGTCACAGACATCATCTCCTGCCCCGGGCTCGACTATTGCGCGCTGGCGACCGCGCGGTCGATCCCGATCGCGCAGGAGATCAGCAACCGGTTCGAGAACATCAAGCGCCAGCATGACGTCGGCCCGCTCAAGATCAAGATCTCCGGCTGCATCAATGCCTGCGGACACCACCATGTGGGCCATATCGGCATTCTCGGCGTCGACAAGAAGGGCAAGGAGTTCTACCAGATCACGCTCGGCGGCAGTGCCGACGAGAATGCATCCATCGGCAAGATCCTCGGGCCCGGTTTCTCGGGCGCCGAGATCGGCGATGCCATCGAGACCGTGGTCGACACATATCTGCAAGTCCGCGACGAAGACGAGCCGTTCATCGATACTTACCGCAGACTAGGCGCAGCACCCTTCAAGGAGGCCCTCTATGCCACTGCTTAAGCACGGCGAATTTGTCGAAGACGAGTGGGTGGCCCTGGACGATGAAGAAGCTTTCCCGCAGGGCGCCGACATCATCGTCAGCTTCGATCGTTTCGTGGAGGACTTCGAAAACCTGAAGGCTCACAACGGCCGCCTCGGAATCGCGCTTCCGAACGACAGGTTGCCGGATGAGCTTGCCGGCTACCTTGACGCCGCGCATCTGGTCGTCCTGACCTTCCCGGCCTTTGCCGACGGCCGTGCATACTCGCAGGGCCGGCATATCCGGAACCACTTCGGATTTACGGGCGAAGTGCGCGCGACGGGACACGTTCTGCCGGATCAGCTTGCGATGATGCGACAGTGCGGTTTCGACGCCTTCGAGGTGCCCGAACGACATGACCGGGACGTCTGGCAAAGAGCCGCGACCGCCATGACCTTGTCCTACCAGCGCAATTACGGACCAACACGGGGCTTTGCGCCTGCAGTGATTGATCATCTGCGGCACAGGGGCCCGGCATGAGCATCGCGTTCAACGCGCTAGGCGATTTTCAGGATCTTGACGGCCCCGCCCTGCTCGGTCCGCTCATTCGCGACATCTTCCCCGGCCGCATCGCGCTCGTTTCCTCGTTCGGAGCGGAGGCGGCGGTTCTGCTGCATATGGTTGCCGGTATCGACACGGCAACGCCGGTGATCTTCCTCGACACCGGGAAGTTGTTCGAAGAAACCCTGGCCCACCGTGACCGTCTGGTCCGGGAATTCGGTCTGACCGACGTGCGTACGGTCGAGCCGCTGGCAAGCGACACCGCGGGTCTCGATCCGTCAGGCACGCTGTGGCAGCGAAATCCGGACCGATGCTGCGCAATCCGCAAGGTCGAACCGCTTGAGCGGGCGCTTCAGGGCTTTCAGGCCTGGATCACCGGGCGCAAGAGGTTCCACGGCGGAACCCGTGAAGCCCTGCCGCAGATCGAACTGGCCGACTGGCGGATCAAGGTGAACCCGCTGGCGAACTGGTCACATGCGCAGGTGTCGGAGTATCTGAAACGGCACGATCTCCCAGCGCACCCGCTGGTCGCGAAAGGCTACCCGTCGATCGGATGCGTTCCGTGCACGGCGCCTTCGACAGGTGACGCCGGCTCCCGGGACGGCCGCTGGACCGGCCGGGAGAAAACCGAGTGCGGCATTCACTGGACCGCCAACGGCAGGCCGATGCAGATCAACGCATCGACTTGAATTCTGGGGCCCATCTTGACGCCAGCATCAACCGCCTGACTGTCAGACCCTTCCCCGGCCCGGGATATCCGACTAGCATCGGTGGCTATGGTCTGAGGTACGGGCGATGGCGGAAGCGGCAGTTTCAGAATTTGACTTTGTGGTCGTCGGTGCAGGTACCGCCGGTTGCGCGCTGGCCAACCGTCTTTCCGAGAACGGCCGGCACACGGTTGCCCTGCTCGAGGCCGGCGGCAAGGATACGTATCACTGGATCCACATTCCGGTCGGTTATCTCTATTGCATGGGCCATCCGGAAATCGACTGGGGATACAGGACAGAAGCGGAAGCCGGTCTCAATGGCCGTGCGCTCAACTACCCCCGCGGCCGGGTGCTTGGGGGATGCTCCTCGATCAACGGCATGATCTACATGCGCGGCCAGGCCCGCGATTACGATCACTGGCGCCAGCTCGGCAATACCGGATGGGGCTGGGAGGACGTGCTGCCCTATTTCAAGAAGTCGGAAGACTATTATGCCGGTGGCGACGAGATGCACGGCGCAGGCGGAGAATGGCGGGTCGAAGAGCAGCGGCTGTCATGGGAGGTTCTGGACGCCTTCAGGGATGCAGCTGAATGCATCGGTATCCCGAAGGTCGAGGACTTCAATCGCGGCGACAATGAAGGATCGTCCTATTTCCGGGTAAACCAGAAAAAGGGATGGCGCTGGAACACGTCGAAGGCCTTCCTGCGGCCAGCCGCCGGCAGGAAGAACCTCTCCGTCATTACCCATGCGATGGCGCGCGGAGTGTCGATTTCCGACGGTAAGGCCTCGGCCGTTCTGGCCGACGTCGCCGGCGCGCAACACGAATTCACAGCCCGCAAGGAAATCGTCCTCTGTGCAGGCTCAATCGGATCGGTCCAGATCCTGGAGCTTTCCGGCATCGGCAATCCGGAGATTCTCAGGCAGAACGATATAGATGTCGCACTGGATCGCCCAAACGTGGGTGAAAACCTCCAGGATCACCTGCAACTGCGCGCCATCTTCAAGGTCGAGGGCGTCGAGACCCTGAACCAGCGTGCGGGCTCTCTGCTCGGCAAGATCGGCATCGGACTTGAATACATGCTCTCGCGTTCAGGCCCGATGTCCATGGCCCCAAGCCAGCTCGGCGTGTTCGCGAAATCCGACCCGGCGTTCGAGACCGCCAACGTGCAGTACCACGTTCAGCCGTTGTCCCTCGACAAGTTCGGCGACCCGCTCCACGACTTCCCGGCGATAACGGCGAGCGTCTGCAACCTCAGACCCGAGAGCCGGGGCACGGTCCACATTACATCCGCGGATGCGAACGACCATCCCGCGATCAGACCGAACTACCTTACGGCCGAATTGGACCGGCTGGTGGCGGCACAGTCCATCCGTCTCACCCGCAGGATTGTCGAACAGCCGCCGATGCAAGCGTACAGCCCGGCCGAATACCTGCCTGGCGACGGACTTCAGAGCGACGAAGAACTGGCGCATGCCGCAGGCGACATCGGGACCACGATCTTCCATCCGGTGGGGACCTGCCGCATGGGCGCGGATGAGGAATCCGTGGTCGATCCGGAACTCAAAGTTCGCGGCATCGGCAATCTTCGTGTTGCCGATGCTTCCGTCATGCCGACGATCACATCCGGAAACACCAACTCTCCGGCATTGATGATCGCCGAGAAGGCGGCAGACATGATCCTGGCAACCGCAGGGGCCTGACCCGCTAATTCACGGCACCCTTCTCCCGCAGGAGCCTTTCCACCGCACCCTGTCTGCGCGCCACGGCGTGGGCAAGGGGCGTCACGCCTTCCCGGTCGGCGATCGTCATGTCCGCGCCGGCCTCGACAAGCAGCCGTACGATTTCGACGTAGGTCGGACTGCCGTCGCCGAGGATGACCGCCTCCAGCAGGGCAGTCCATCCGAGCTTGTTGATGTGATCGATGTCAATCCTGGTCTGCAGCAGCTCCCGGACCGTTTCGACGTGGCCATGGTGCGCCGCCGGAATGAGCGCTGTTCCGCCATAGCGGTTTGTACTCGCGAGATCGGCACCCGCCTTCAGCATCATACGCAGGATTTCCAACCGGCCTTCGGCCCCGGCGTAGAGAAAGGGGCTGTCCTCGATACTGTCCTTGCGATTGACATCTGCTCCAGCCTTGATCAGCACCGCCGCCGCTTCGACATTGTTCCGGTGCGTGGCGATCAGCAGAGCGGTGCGTCCGTTCTCGTCGACCGCATCGACTTCGTCCCCCTTTGCGACCAGCGCCTCGATACGGGCAACGTCATTTGTCCGTGCCGCCTCTATCATGGTCTTTTCCTGGCCGGTTACCTGATCCGTTTGCAGCAGCATGCAAAACGCGCACAGCAGGGCAAACAAGATCGTGCCTCGTGGTGGTCCTCTGCGTTCCGGACCGTGACCGTTCATACCTGCTCCCTCCCGGCTCCAATACACGCTTGTCGACAGATCTGGAGCACGACCCTATTTTCTATTCCCGAATGTGTCTGACAAGAACAGATCCGCAAAGGAAAACCAGATCATGCACCGCATTGACGCCAATGGAGCCAATATCCCCGCAATCGGGTTCGGCACCTGGACACTCGAAGGCGACACCGCAACAAAGTTGGTGTCTGACGCCATCGGCGCCGGCTATCGCCATATCGATACGGCGGCGATGTACGGCAACGAGGCCGAGGTTGGTGAAGGCATCAGGGCATCCGGGGTGCCGCGCGAAGAGATCTTCCTGACCACCAAGGTCTGGTACACCGACATCGCAGACGGCGACCTGCAACGCTCGGTGGAGGCCAGTCTGCGGCGGCTCGGGTTTGATGCGACCGATCTGGTTCTCATTCACTGGCCGTCAAGGAGCATCCCCCTGCCGCAATCGATCAAGGCGCTCAATGACGTGCACCAGGCCGGGATGACGCGGAACATCGGTGTCTCCAACTTCACCGTCGCGATGATCGACGAGGCGACATCTCTGTCGGCCCATCCTCTGGCCTGCAATCAGATCGAGTACCACCCCTTCCTGAACCAGGATCGCGTCATCGCGGCATGCCGGGCAAAGGGCCTGGCGGTTGTCTCCTATTGCCCGCTGGGCCGTGCCAGCGGCATCATGAGCGAACCGGCGGTATCCGATATTGCCGGCAAACACGGTCGTTCCCCGGCACAGATCATCCTGCGCTGGCATGTGCAGCAGGACGGAATCGCGGCAATTCCCAGATCGACCAATCCGGGCCGGATCCGCGACAATCTGGCCGTGTTTGATTTCGCGCTCGACGATGATGAAATGGCCGCGATCAGCGCGCTGCAGGTGCGCGATCAGCGGATCTGCGATTTCGACTTCTCGCCCGCATGGGACGCCGCCTGACCGGCTCGGAGCGCGTGGCCTTAGCGGGCTGACGTAATCGCCTGCGTCAGATCCGCGATCAGATCATCCGTTTCCTCCAGGCCAACGGAGAGCCGCAACAAACCTTCGGTGATCCCGACCCGTTCGCGGGCCTCCTCGCCGATCGCCCGGTGCGTCGTGCTTGCGGGATGCGTGATCAGTGACTTGGAGTCGCCGAGATTATTCGAGATGTCGATAAGCTGCAGGCGTCTCAGGATATTGAATGCCCGGTCACGGCCGCCCTCCACCTCGAAGGTGACAAGCGTACCGCCGCCAGACATCTGCGCACGGCACAGATCGACCTGCGGATGGTTATCGAGATGCGGATAAAGCACCTTGTTCACACCCGGAATACCGGATAGCGCCTCGGCGACCGTACTTGCAGATGCGCTCTGCGCGCGCACTCTCAAGCCCAGTGTCTCAAGTCCTTTCAAAAGGACCCAGGCATTGAACGGGCTGATGGCGGGGCCGATGTGACGCAGCAGCGGCTTGATGAGATCTTCCTTGAACTCCTCGGTCGAAAGGATCGCACCGCCGAGGCATCTGCCCTGCCCGTCAATGTGCTTGGTGCCGGAATAGATGATCACGTCGGCACCGAATTCCAGAGGCTTCTGGAGAATCGGTGTTGCAAACACGTTGTCGACCACAACCGTTGCGCCGACGGCGTGAGCCATTTCGGCAACGGCTGCGAGATCAATGACTTCGAGACCCGGATTGGACGGTGTTTCGAGGAAGACGCATTTGGTCCCCGGCACAATCGCCTTGCGCCAGGCGTCGAGATCCGTTCCGTCGACGAGTTCCGACGTCACACCGAAACGCGGCAGGATGTTGGCGACGATCTGATGACAGGAGCCGAAAAGCGCCCGCGACGCAACAAGATGATCGCCGGCCTTCACCTGACAGGCCAGGGCGCCGTATACGGCCGCCATTCCGCTGGCCGTCGCGTAGCAAGCTTCGGCGCCCTCCAGAATCCGCAGCCGCTCTTCAAACATCGTCACGGTCGGGTTGCCGTAACGGGCGTAGACGTATCCGTCATCCTCGCCGGCAAAGCGCGCCGCTGCCGTTTCCGCATCCTCGTAGACAAATCCGGAATTCAGGTAGAGCGCTTCTGACGTCTCGCCATGTTCCGATCGGTTCAATCCACCACGGACGAGCTTCGTCGCCTCGCCCCACTCGGCGGTTATTGGTGTGCGTGCATTCATCCCTGTACCCATGGCAGTCCGGCCTTCTTCCAGCCGCCGACCGTCCCTCTGTGACCCTGGCCGTCCCGATCGCCTTCAAAGCCTTCGGCTACATTATAGCAGTTGGCGAAGCCATCTTCCGTCAGTGCCGCCGCAGCCGCGGCCGAGCGGACACCTGACCGGCAGATCAAGTAGATCTGCGCGTCCTTCGGGATCCCTGCCGCTTCGACTTCCCTGACGAAATTCGGGTTCCGCTCCATCGTTGGAAAAAACTGCCAGCAAATCCTCACCAGGCGGTCGAATGCCGGAACCCCGACATAGGCCCACTCGGCGTCCGTGCGCACATCGATCAGGTATGTGTTCGTTCCGGCGTTAAGCCGTTCGAAGGTCTCCGTCGGAGAGACGTCCCCTTTGTACATAGCGGCCTCTCTCGGTCGGTGCCTGTCTGTCTGGGATCGGGATTGTTCTCTTAAAAGAACAATCGGACTTTAAATCAAACGACGCGGAATGCAATGGTTTTTGCGGGCCAATCGATCGCGTCGAACGAAAGAGGCCGGGGCTTCTGTTCGCCCCGGCCCCCTGCTGATCGATTGTCGTTCTTCACCCCTGGGGGATGCGAAGGACCTGGCCCGGGTAGATCTTGTCCGGATGCGACAGCATCGGCTTGTTGGCCTCGAAGATCGCCATGTACTTGTTGGCGCTGCCGAGATGTTTCTGGGCGATGGCGCTCAGGGTGTCGCCGCTCTCCACTGTGTGAAAGACAGGGTCACCCGCGTCGGGAACATCGACATTTGCCTCGACGCCCGCAATGCCCTTCGTGTTGCCGACCGCGAGGATGATTTTCTCCAGCGTCGATTGATCGGCGGCACTTCCCGTGATCACCGCCTTGTCCCCGTCGACAGTGACCTCGACCTTGTCGCTGCCAAGATCGAGCTTGTCTACGGCGTCCTTGATGGCTTCCGCCTCCGGCGAGTCATCCCCGCCTATTCCCAGGGCTTCGCCCGCAGATTTGATAAACTCGAAAAAGCCCATTACTAGCCTCCGTGGTTGAAATTCGCGCGCCGACAGTATCACGGTCATTTCCATTCATCCGCAACAAAGTGCGCATGCGGAGAGGCACGCAAAATTGACTTGCGATAAGACGGCGCTTGCGCGATTGCTTCGTTCTGTCATCTAATATCGTTGCTTATATGGCCATTGATGAACGGATATGACATCCAGCCACTGGCCACGGCCAACTCCGACAATTCCTAGAAACCCCCCATCCAAGGCAGGAGAGGTTCCAATGACTCTGAAAATTGGCGATACAGCCCCCGACTTCACCGCAGAAACGACCGAAGGCACCATCAGCTTCCATGAGTGGATCGGCGACGGCTGGTGCGTTCTGTTCTCGCACCCGAAGGATTTCACGCCGGTCTGCACGACGGAACTCGGCTACATGGCCCGGATCAAGCCCGAGTTCGAAAAGCGCAACGCCAAGATCATCGGCCTGAGCGTCGACCCGGTCGAAAACCATGCCGAATGGTCGAAGGATATCGAGGAAACCCAGGGACACGCGCCCAACTACCCGATGATCGGCGACACCAACCTCGAAGTCTCCAAGCTCTACGGCATGCTCCCGGCCGACACGTCAGGCACATCCGAAGGCCGCACACCGGCCAACAACGCCACGGTGCGCAACGTGTTCGTCATCGGACCCGACAAGGCGATCAAGCTTATTCTGGTCTATCCGATGACAACGGGCCGGAACTTCGATGAAGTGCTGCGCGTCATCGACTCGCTTCAGCTGACCGCCAAGCACCAGGTCGGCACGCCTGTGAACTGGAAGCAGGGCGACGACGTCATCATCGTTCCGTCCGTCTCCGATGAGGACGCGGCGAAGAAATATCCGGACGGCTGGAAAACGCTGAAGCCGTATCTCCGCATCGTCCCTCAGCCGACCGACTGAGGCCGGATATCCGCCATCGTCGCCATCCGGCGATTTGAATAATGCGCGCCCCGGGGGTCAAAAACCCCGGGGCGTTTTTTGTGCGGCCAATAGCGTCGAACGCCCGGTGACATGCCTCTGGATACAGCCGGTGATTGGGGTATAGTCCCCCTGCTCCCGCCTCACAGTCAGGATTTCAAGAGATGAAACTGTTCTATGCCACCGCCTCCCCGTTCGCCCGCAAAGTCGTCGTCTGCATACATGAACTGGGATTAGAGGAAGCTGTTGAAATCGTGTCCGCCGCAGTGACACCGGTTGCCCCGAACGCGGACATTAACGCAGTCAACAGCATCGGCAAGATTCCGACGCTGGTGCTTGGCGACGGCAGTGGTTTGTTCGATTCCCGCGTCATCTGCGAGCATCTGGATACCCTGAGCAATTCGGCGACAATCTTCCCGACGGCACGCGCCGAACGGATCTCCGCACTACGGCTGCAGGCCGTCGGCGACGGGATCTGCGACACCGCCGTCGCTCTGCGCTACGAAACATTTCTCAGACCTGAGGAATTCCGCTGGGCCGAGTTCATCGAGTCCCAGAAGGTCCGTCTGCTCCGCACGATCCAGCAGGTGGAGGACCAGTACCTCGACGATCTGAAAGGCGTGCACATCGGCGCTATCGCTGTTGCCAGCGCACTCGGCTATCTCGATTTCAGAATGCCGGATCTCGGCTGGCGCGACGGACGCCCCGGCATTGCCGCGTGGTACGAGGAATTCTCGCAGCGCCCGTCAATGGCCAACACGGTACCGGAATAGGCGCGGGCCTTACGGACCCGACCAGTCGAGCTCGCAGATTTCCGCGCTGCGCCCGGCAAAGTCCCAGTTGCGGCCGAATGCCCTGACCTTGCTGCGGCTCGACTGCGCCACGATGATATCGGGCGCGATCCAGTACTGGCTGTTCTTGATGACGACCTGCTCGCCCTTGTTGGCCCCGTTTACCGGCGAAACCTCGCCGTCGATGATCTTGGGGATTTTGAAGCGGCGGGTTTCGCCGTCATTCTCGTAGAAGATCGGCGCCTGGTTCACGCCCAGAAAGCGCCCGACCAGGATCGACAGCAGGTGCGTCGTCCCCTTGGCCCGGCCGCTGAAGATGCGCGTCAGGTGTTTCACGGCATAGACGTCGGCTTTTTCGTCGATATAAGCCGCCGCGGTCCAGTTGCCGCGGCTCATGTTGCCCGGGATCTCGATCAGCAGGCCGACCCGGCGTCCCGAAAGGTCCACATCTCCGTAGTTTCCCTCGTCGATACGGATCCCTGCCCAGGTCTGGCAGTAGCCTTCCGTCGGCGGGTGCAGCCCCAGCGATACCACGCAGGGACAGAACACGGTGCAATTACAACTCAGCACGAGTTCGCCCTTCAGGCTCCAAGGTTCAATCGACGCCATTCATTACCTCCCAAAACTAACTCTGAAGGGCCAGCAGCCCAGCTGCCCAGATCAAGAACAGAATGCCACTGCCCCGCGTCACGATTGCGGGGCGCGGCAGCACCTTTTCCATGACCATGAGGATTGCGAGAACCGCAATCCAGATCACGTTCATCAGTCCGGCAGCGAACATCACCAGCATCAGCGCCCAGCAACAGCCCACGCAGGTCACGCCCTGCCTGATGCCCAGATGAAATACGCCGGCCGTCCGGTCGCTCCAGTTGGCGAAGAAGAAAGCGAACGGCCTTCTGCATTTCGCCAGACAGGCGGCCTTTATCGATGTGAACTGGTATATGCCTGCAACGCCGAGCACTGCGGCACCGAGATACGGCGAAGACGCCACAAGGCCGGGCGACAGCAGGGACAACTGCGCCAACACCGCCTGGAAGATCGTGGCGACCAGGCAGAAAACCATCCAGACGGAGATGTATCCCGCGATCAGCACGATCGGAGAAACAACCTCGACCTGCTTCTCCCGCGCCGTTTCGGCAATTTCCGCGTATGTCGTAATCATGGGTGCGGCGGAAGGCAGCATCATCGCCAGTGTCATCGCCGCCCACATGATGAAGACGTAACCGACCTTGGCCAGATCGACACCTCCGGAGTCGAACACACCGAAACCGGCGTCAACCCGGCATATCGACCGGATAAGATCCATGCCGATCCCGCCAAGCGCGTAACCCTCGCCGAAGATGTTGAAGACCCCCATCCCCGGACCGGCCTCCGCCATGTCGAGCGTCGGGGCCATCTCGAACACCATGAGACCGAGATAGAGCCAGCCCGCGGCCACAAGCGACAGCACACCGGTCCACGCCACTACCCTGGGCCTGCCAAAATAACCGGCGATGGTCCAGTGCGATCCGCTGGCGTTTATTTGCGCGGGTGCAGCCAATCGGTCTTCTTTCGGTGAAGTCGTTCCCGGGAACGAATTATCATTAGTTCAGTTTATTGATAGATCACGGCGCGATCGCCAGTTTTCCACCCTTCTCAAGATCATACTCGACGGAAATCGATCATCAATATCTTTCCTTGCGCGAGGGTGAATATGAATACTGTTTTGAACGGTTACGCAATCATATTGAGAGCGCATCCAGCAGAATATTCGCTCTGTCGCATTTGCGAACGACGATGGCTCAAGGCTGATTGCGTTCGCCCGGCAATAAACTCACCGAATGATTGCGTAACCGGTGAATGAGCATAACAACCCGGCGGACCAATCGCCGCGCCCGCAAGGTGCTGCAGTGCCAAATCGACTGTGCTCAGCTATATTTTTCAGACAGTGACCACCACAGCGAGACAATCGTGACGCAGCCGATCCAGGACACAGACGTCGCCGTTATCGGCGGCGGCCCCGCCGGACTGACCGCAACCTGTCTGATTGCGCAGGCCGGTCTGGAAGTCCTGTGCGTCGACCCGGCGGCGGCGAAGGGTTCAGACGACGCGCGCACCACCGCGCTCATGCAGGGATCGATCCGGCTCCTGGAGAACATCGGCGTCTGGGAGGAATTGCGGCCGCATTCCGCCCCGCTCCAGGTCATGAAGATGGTCGATGACACGGGCCGGACATTCAAGGCGCCCACGGTGGCGTTCGACGCGGCCGAAGTCGGCTCCGAACCGTTCGGCTGGAATATTCCAAACGCCATACTCTCTGAAACATTGCGGCGCCACGCCGTTGAAACCGGTGCGACTGTCGTAGCCGGAAGCGCATCGGACATCTCGCCTTCGCATGACAGCGTGTCGTTCAACGCGAACGGCAAGCGCAAGTTCCAAGCCCGCATGGTTCTGGGTGCTGACGGGCGCAGGTCGCCGAGCAGGCGCGCCGCCGGCATCTCCGCAAACCGCTGGGACTACCCGCAGACAGCGGTCGTGACGACCTTCGGTCACGCGAACGATCACGACAATACATCGGTCGAATTCCACCGCCGGGCCGGACCGCTCACAGTCGTTCCGCTGCCCGGCAGACGATCAAGCCTCGTCTGGATCGAAACGCACGAGACTGCAGCCGACCTCGCCAGCCTGGATGATGCGACCTTCGCCAAGGCGCTGGAACGGGAAACGCGGTCAATACTCGGGCACATATCCGAATGCACGCCACGCCGGACCTTTCCGATCTCCGGCCTGACCGCCAGAGCGTTCGCGGCACGCCGCATCATGCTGATTGGCGAAGCTGCGCATGTGATCCCGCCGATCGGTGCGCAAGGCCTCAACCTCGGCTTCCGGGACGCAGCACTGGCCTGCGAACTGATTGCCGATGCGCATGATGCGGGCAAGGACATTGGCGGCGAGACGGTGCTCAACGCCTATGACCGCCGGCGCCGCCGCGACGTCCTGCCAAGGACCGTCGCCGTCGACCTTCTCAACCGCTCGCTGTTCCAGGACTTTCTGCCGTTCCAGGGCGCCCGCAATATCGGCCTCAGGCTGATGGAGAGCTTCGGACCGCTGCGCCGCCAACTGATGAAGCAGGGCATCGGTCCGACGGAAGAACTGCCTCGCCTGATGCGCTGACCTTCAGTCTTCGTCGATCAGAGCACCGTTGTCGGAACCAAGATGCGGCGCTCCGCGCGGAATTCCTGCATCGGCCCTGAACGCGGGCACGACCGGAACAGCAACCGCGGGCAGCGTATCGCCGCTCTCATTCTCGATCTTGTGATCGAACAGCCCGCGTGCGCGGAAGTGCGGATCCGCAAACGCCTGCTCCAGCGACTGCACCACGCTGCAGCAGCAGTCCTCGCCCGCAAATGTCGAGCGCCAGCTCCGGGCGTCTCCAGCCCCGATCAGTTCGGCGACCCGCGCCTGCGTTGCGGCAGGATCGTCCGCATCGTTGCGCAGCGGCTGGTCGAGTTCGATCAGGTCGCAGAAACGTTCCCAGAACTTCTGCTCAAGAGCGGCAACCGCCACATGCTGTCCGTCATTGGTCGGATAGATCTGATACCTCGGCGATCCCCCGGTCAGCAGAGCTTTTCCGTTCGCGGGCCAGTCCGCTTCCAGAGCGCCCTGCCCCAGTGCCCAGTAGGACAACATGAACATGTTGTCCGTCATGGCGATGTCGAGCCGGCTGCCCTTGCCGGTCTGATGACGTTTGAGCAGGGCCAGAAGAATGTTCACGACAGCCGGATAAGTGCCTCCGGCCAGATCGGCAATGAGTGCCGGCGGAATGGTGGGCGCGTTTTCAGGCCCCATGCTCAGCGCCAGCAGTCCGGTATCGCCGATATAGTTGAGATCGTGCCCCGCCACATCGGCCTTCGGGCCCGTCGCGCCGTAACCTGTTATCGAACAGTACACGATGCCCGGATTGATCGCCGCGACGGCCTGGTAGTCGAGCCCGAGCCGCGCCATGACGCCCGGCCTGAACTGTTCGATCAGAACGTCGGCGTCCTCGATCAGGGGCGTTAGGCGTTCGACCGCACGCGGATCTTTCAGATCGATGGCGAGGCTTTTCTTGCCACGATTGAGAAGCGCGAAATTGAGCGACTCGCCTCCCCAGCGCGGCGTGTAGTGCCGCATTTCCTCGCCGCTGCCGGGGCGTTCGATCTTGACCACCTCCGCGCCGGCTTCTGCCAGGATCAGACCCGCCATCGGTCCCGGCAGGAGAGTGCTGAAATCGAGAACCTTGATCCCGCTCAGCGGTTGCGGTTCGCCTTGTGCGGTCATGACGGCTCCTCTCCTCACGCCGAATACAGCCGGATTACCCGGTTACGGCAGATACTGCTTGTCGATCATGTAGAGCAGTGTCGAGATGGTCACGACCGAGATCAAGGTCGAAATCAGGATGGCATTGGACACACCATCGACATAGGCACGGTACCGCGTTGCCAGCACGAAGACATTGGCCGCGGTTGGAAGGGCGGCAAGAAGGATCGCAACACCCATCCAGGTCGGATCAATGCCGCCGATCATCCGCATGAGCATGAAGACGATGATCGGGTGTATCACCATCTTGGCGATCAGGATCACCGGCATCTCGTGCCTGAACCCCTGAAGCGGACGCAACGCCAGGGTGATACCCATGGCAAACAGCGCCGCCGGCGCAGCCGCGCTCCCCAGATTGGTCACGAGCGTATCGATAGCCGTCGGCAGCTTGAGCCCGGACAGGGCCACGACCACCCCCATGATCGACGCGACGATAAGCGGGTTTTGCCCGACTTGCCGGAAGACGGTCTTCAGTGTTTCCCGCCGCGACGCCGCGTTGCCTCCCTCCAGGCTGGCGATGAGCGGAACGAGGGTGAACTGGACCAGGTTGTCGAAACACGCGATCAGGGCCGCAGGCACCGCGGCGTCCCGCCCGAAGGTCGCGATCGCCAGCGGAATGCCGAGATAGACGAGGTTGCTGTAGCTCGCGGCCGACGCCTGGATCGCCGCCGACGTCATGCGCGACTTGAAGAACACCAGCGAAATGGCAAAGACGGCAACGAACACGAGATAGCTCGAGATCGTCGTCGCGGCGATGAACCCCCAGTTGAGAAGACTCTCGACCGGAGCTTCCGTGATGCTTTTGAACACCAGCGGCGGCACGGCGAAATAGAATACGAAGACGTTCAGCCACGTCAGACCGCTCTCCTCGATCTTGAACGTCCTCTCGGCAAGCGCGCCGAGGAAGATCAGACCGAAGAACGGCACTGCGAGATCGATGAGAATTGACACCGGGAACCGGCTCCGTACAGGCGCAACTTTCAAAGAGGCCGGTGAGTAGCGCTAAATCGGAATCCGGTCAACCGGACCGCACGGAATTGACTGCGGCTATTGCGCTGCACCCCCCGCCTGCCGTATGTCGTTGGCCGAAACAATCCGGACCAGACCAATGAAACTCCCCTCCCAGTTCTACAAGCCGCTCGCGATCGGCGCACCCGAACCGTTCCGGGAACTGCCCGTCACGCTTGAGCGCATGATCCACTTCGTCCCGCCACACATCGAAAAGCTCAGAGCAAAGGTGCCGGCCCTGATCTCGGAAGTCGATGTGGTGCTCGGCAATCTGGAGGACGCTATTCCGGCCGACGCCAAGGACGCCGCCCGGAGCGGTTTCATCGAGATGGCTGCGGCAAACGAATTCGGCCAGACCGGCCTGTGGACACGGATCAACTGCCTCAACAGCCCCTGGGTGCTGGACGACATCACCGATATCGTCGCATCCGTCGGCAACAAGCTCGATGTGATCATGCTGCCCAAGGTTGAGGGGCCCTGGGACATTCACTATCTCGATCAGTTGCTCGCTCAGCTGGAAGCCAGGCACTCCGTCGGGCGGCCGATCCTGATTCATGCCATCCTCGAAACGGCCCAGGGCGTAAAGAATGTCGAGGACATCTGCGCCGCCAGTCCGCGCATGCACGGCATCAGCCTCGGCCCGGCCGATCTCGCCGCATCACGCGGCATGAAGACGACAAGGGTCGGCGGCGGTCATCCGTTCTACGGCGTATTGGCCGACGATGACGACACCGGCAACGGCCGCACCCTTTACCAGCAGGACCTCTGGCACTACACGGTGGCCCGAATGGTCGATGCCTGCGCGGCCAATGGCATCAAGGCGTTTTACGGACCATTCGGAGACTTCTCCGATGCCGACGCCTGCCGCGCCCAGTTCCGCAATGCCTTCCTGCAGGGTTGTGTCGGCGCATGGTCGCTGCACCCGAGCCAGATTGGTATTGCAAAGGAAGTCTTCAGTCCGGATCCGGAAGAAGTGGCGTTTGCCAGGAAAATCATCGACGCCATGCCGGACGGTACCGGAGCGGTGATGATCGATGGCAAGATGCAGGATGACGCAACCTGGAAACAGGCCCGTGTCATCATGGATCTCGCGCAACTGGTCGCCGATAAAGACCCGGAAATGGCCTCCGCTTACCACTTGTGAGTGGCATTTTTCATCGGAAGTGTTGCCTAAATGCTCTTGAAAAACATTGCCGAAGCGGCAATTTTTAACGAGTCGCGAGGCGGGTGTTTGAAAGGGGATGCCAAGCGCATGACCGAAAACCCAGAGAGCAACACAGAACACATGACTCACGGAAGCGAACACGTCGTTGCCATGGGGGATGACGATCGCATGGCCAGATTCCAGATCGGCCAGGTGGTGAAACACCGTTATTACCCGTTCCGCGGCGTGATATTCGATGTCGACCCGACATTCAGCAATACCGAGGAATGGTGGCTTTCGATCCCGGAGGAAATCCGGCCGTCAAAAGACCAGCCCTACTATCATCTCTTCGCCGAAAACGAAGAAACTGAATATATTGCATATGTTTCCGAGCAGAACTTGCTGGAAGACATTAACGGCGGGCCGGTCCGTCACCCGCAGGTCAAGGAGTATTTTGACGACCTGGAGGACGGTGTTTACAGGTTCAGCAACATTCAATCGCACTGAATTGCTGCCGCGCCGGGCATTCGGCGCTTCGAAAACCCAAAAAATCCAAGAATTCGGCACGGTTTGGCGTCAAACTTCGCTATGCTCGATAAATGCGATTCGCTCATGATTCAGGCCACATGATCAGACAGGCAGCGACGATTGAAGCCGGCTATCCGCTCCGTTTCGCCGTCATTGCCCTGTTGCTTTTTTGTGCCTGTGCGGCAAACGCGCACGCAAAGCCGGGCCATGGCATCGCGATGCACGGCGAGCCGGCTTACGCGCCGGATTTCAAGAATTTCAGCTATGTGAACCCCGATGCTCCCAAGGGCGGCAGCATCACCTATGCGTCGCTGGGCACGTTCAACTCGACCAACCCGTTGATCATAAAGGGCATAGCGGCCGCCGGAATCCGCGCTCATGTATTCGAAAGTCTGCTGGCACGCAGTTTCGATGAACCTTTTTCGCTTTACGGGCTTCTCGCAAAGTCGATCGAAACGCCCGATGACCGCAGCTGGGTCGAATTCAAGCTGCGGCCTGAGGCGAAATTCTCCGATGGTGAGCCGGTCCGCGCCGAGGACGTCGTGTTTTCGCTCGAAACACTGCGTGAGCACGGACGTCCCAACCACCGCAGTTATTACAGCAAGGTCACCAGGATCGAGACGGTGGACGAATTCACGGTTCGATTGACCATGGTCTCCCCGCCCGATCGCGAAATGCCTCTGATTCTCGGACTGATGCCGATCATTCCCAAACACCACTACAACAAGGACACGTTCGAGGAGACGACCCTCGAAACACCCGTCGGGAGTGGCCCGTACACGGTCGAAAAAGTCGAGCCCGGCGCAACCATCGTTTATCAGCGCAATCTGGACTATTGGGGTAACGATCTCGCGGTGAATGCCGGCCGCAACAACTTCGATCAGATCCGGTACGACTACTACCGCGACCAGAACTCCGCGTTCGAAGCGTTCAAGAAGGGGCTGTACGACGTCCGGCCCGAGGCTGATCCCAACCGCTGGGCCAGGGGTTATGACTTTCCCGCGGCGCGCGATGGAAAGGTTGTGAAGGAAGAGGTCGAGACTTCGGTCCCGTCAGGCATGAACGCTTTCGTGTTCAACACCCGCCGCGAAGTTTTCGCCGATGTCCGGGTACGTCGTGCATTGATCGCGGCCTACGACTTCGAGTGGATAAACAAGAACCTTCATTTCGGCCTCTACAATCGCGCGGAGAGCTATTTCCACAATTCCGACCTTGGTGCGATCGGCCGACCGGCCGGGGCCGAGGAAAGGACTCTGCTCGCGCCATATCCGGACGCGGTGGATAAGGCCGTGCTCGACGGCACATTCAGATTGCCGAAGACCGATGGCTCGGGCCGCGACCGCAAGAACCGTCGCCGGATTATCAGCCTGTTCAAGGACGCGGGATATGCGCTGCGCGACGGTGTCATGATAAACGCCGGCACCGGCAAGCCCTTCAGCTTCGAAATTCTGGTGGTCAACCGCGACCAGGAACGCCTGGCGCTCGCATACGCGCGCAATCTCAAGGCGGTGGGTGTCGCCGCAGGCGTGCGCCAGGTCGACTCCGCGCAGTTTCAGAACCGCAGGCAGACCTACGATTTCGACATGATTCCATTCTACTGGTTTGCATCGCTTTCCCCTGGAAACGAGCAGACCTTCTATTGGGGGAGCTACGGCCGTGAGCAGGAAGGAACCCGCAACTACATGGGAGCCGCGAATCCTGCTATCGATGCAATGATAGAAGCAATGTTACGGGCCCGCGATCGGGAATCGTTCGTATCGGCAGCACGCGCGCTGGATCGCGTGCTGATCTCCCAGTCGTATGTGGTTCCGCTGCACTACCTGCCCAGACGGTGGGTCGCGCGCTGGAGTCACATCGAACGTCCGGTCAGGCAATCGCTTTATGGCTACGTTCTGGATACCTGGTGGCGCAGGCCGGAATGATGGGGAAAAGGGGCTACGATGGGCATAACCGATGCGGCAACAGTCGGTCATGACGCAGACACCGGCGTCTGGGGCAATGCCACAATAGACGAACTCTTCCGGCGGACTGTGCAAACCGACCCGGCACGGCGGGCGGTTGGCGATGCGGCGAACCGCGAGGCCATCACGGGCCAGGCGCCGCGCACGCTGACATATGGCGAGCTCGATGCCGCCGTTGAGCGGCTGGCGCGCCATTTCGTCAAGATTGGTCTGATGCCGGGCGACATTGTCGCGGTACAGCTCCCCAACACGGTTGAACAGATTGTCGTCCTGCTCGCGGCAAGCCGGTGCAGCGTTACGGTTTCACCGCTGCCGCTGATGTGGAGGGAATACGAACTGTCCCGCGCATTGCCGCGGATTGCTCCGAAAGCATTGATCTCCGCCACCGAAGTCTCCGGCCGCAATCACGCAGAAACAATGTGCTTTGCCGCCGTCGACACGATCAGCGTCAGATTTGTCTTTGCGTTCGGCGAAAGTGCGCCCGACGGTGTCGAACCGCTTGACTGGATTTTTGATGCTGACGCTCAGCCCGAGGACGGCGTGGAATTCGCCGAGGCATCGCCGGACCGAACGCTGACCATCTGCTGGGCAGGCGGCAGCCACTTGACGCCCAGCCCGGTGCCGAGAGCGCACAGCCATTGGGTTGCAGGCGGCCTCATGACGCTGTTGGAAGCCAACATCCGCCAGGGCGCCACGATCCTCTGCCCCTACCCGCTCACCGGTCTCGTCTCGATCGGCGTCTTTTTCATGCCCTGGCTGTTGAACGGCGGCACTCTGCTGATGCATCACCCGTTCGACCTGAACTGTTTCATCGATCAGGTCCGCAACCAGGACGTAGAGTTCACCGGCCTGCCGCCCTCCGTCATTGATGTCCTGAATGCCGAACGCGTGTTCGACGACGACGCGGCAAAGCTGTCGGCAATCGGCTGCCTCTGGCCGAGCCCCTATCTCCCGGCCACGGCCGGAAACGGCAGCAACGATGTGCCCGCCGCGATCATCGATATTCGCGGCTTCGACGAAATGGCCTACTTCGCACGCAAGCGGCTGAGCGGCGAAAAGCCGGGTCTCATTCCTCACGGTGAATGCCACGCTCCGGTCGGCTCGGTATCCGGCCCCGTGCTGATGACCACACGCGTGCGCGGCGGACCGATGCAAAATGGACATGAAACCAGCCTTCTCGCCGGCGATCTCATGATCAAGAGTGCCATGATGTTCGAGGCCTATTGCCCGAGTGCGGTTCCCGGAGCTGATGAACCGACGCTCGAACGCGATGCGCATGGCTTCGTCAATACGGGCCTGCGGTGCAGGTTTGTCGGCTCGTCAAAACCTTCGATCGACTGCACGCGCCGGGAAAGCAGCGTCATCTATCATGGCGGTATTTCAATATCGGCCCGTGAGCTCGACAACCTCTACAGCGAGTACGAGGCCGTTTCCGATGCCGCAGCCTTTACGTTCGACGACCCGGTCATGGGCGACCGGATCGTGGCCGCGGTCGTTCCCAATCCGGGCGTCCTGATCTCCACGACTGATTTCGTGTCCTGGTTGAATGACCGCAAGGTGGCCGCTTACAAGATCCCCGACCGGATTGTGCTGGTGAAATCCATTCCGCGCGGCTCCGATGGCGAGGTACTGCGCGATCAGGTGCTCGACGAGATCTGATCAATTGCGGTAAGACCGGCGGGTGATGACCCCGTATTCCGGACAAAGAGCGCCTGAACGCTTTAATCTCGCGCGTTACTGCCTGCATGACTCCGCCCGGCGGCATCCTGAAAAGACCGCCCTCGTCGTCGCCCGGAACGCGGACGATCCCGCCGATGACGAAGTCTGGACTTACGGAGCACTGGAAGACGCGGTGCTGCGCGTCGCGGCGGGGCTGCGGCGACACGGCTTCTCGAGCGGCGACAGAATTCTAATCCGGCTGCCGAACACGTCGGATTACGCATTGCTGTTTTTCGGGGCCATTGCCGCCGGCTATGTCCCCATACCGGCATCCGATCAGTTGTCTCCCCGGGAGATAAAATTCCTGTTCGAGGATTCACAGGCGTCGGCGATTGCGATCCCCGGACGGGAAGATCTGCCGGACGGCCTGGACGCGCCGATGGTGATCTCCGCCGCGGACATCGAAGCCCTGCGCAACACCGACCGCGGCGGCTATGCCGACACCGGGGCGGATGACCCGGCGTTTCTCATATATACCTCCGGAACTTCCGGCACCCCCAAGGGCGTCCTTCACGCCCAGCGGTCAGCCTGGGGCCGCCGACCCATGTATAGCGGCTGGTACGGCATCCGGTCCGACGACGTCATGGTCCATGCCGGCGCATTCAACTGGACATATACCCTGGGTGTCGGAATGAGCGACCCGTGGGCGAACGGAGCTACCGCTGTCTTGTTCACCGGCGAAAAGCAACCGGACGTCTGGCCTGCCCTTATCGAGCGTGTGGCAGGAACGATCTTCGCCGCCGTGCCCAGCCTGTATCGACGGATCCTCAAATACGCGTCCCTGTCCCCGACCTCCATGCCGTCATTGCGCCACGGACTTGTGGCCGGCGAACCGCTGCCGCTTACGGTAGCGCGGGATTGGCACGAACAGACCGGCAGACATCTTTATGAAGCGCTCGGCATGAGCGAGATTTCAACCTATATCTCGACTGCGCCGACAATGCCGATCCGGGAAGGCTCACCCGGTGTCGTCCAGCAGGGCCGCTCGGTTTCGATCCTTCCGGTCGAGGAAGGAACGATACCACTGCCCATAGGTGAAACCGGCTTGCTCGCCGTTCACCGTACGGACCCGGGTCTCATGTTGCGCTACTGGGGACAGCCCGATGACACCCGCGCCGCGTTTCGCGGTGACTGGTTCTGCGGCGGTGATCTGGCCCGCTTCGACGATGACGGTTACATCTGGTTCGAAGGCCGCGCCGACGATGTCATGAACGCCATGGGTTACCGGGTCGCCCCGGCGGAAGTCGAATTGGTGCTGTCGGGTCATCCCGCCGTCGCGGAGTGCGCGGTAGCCGAAATCCGGGTCAGGGAAGACGTTTCGATTATCATGGGATTCGTCGTGCCCAGTCCTGATCATCCGGCCACCGCGGCGGACCTGATGCAGCATACGGCCAAGGGTCTGGCGGCCTACAAGTGCCCTCGTGAAATTGTGTTCGTCGACGAGTTGCCACGCACCGCGAACGGCAAACTCAAACGTAAGGCGCTCGGCGATCTCGTTCCGGGGGCCAACGCGGCAAGCACGGCAAATTGATCCGCGCCATACCCGGCACGCGGCAGGTATCTTTGCTTTTGCCGCCGTAAAGTTCCATATTGCCGCCCACAAACACTCATTTTGAAACGAGCTTGCCTTGACCCCGGAAAACGAAACCATCCAGATCGACGTCATATCCGACGTCATGTGCCCGTGGTGTTACATCGGAAAACGCCGCCTGGAAAAGGCTTTGGCCATGCGGCCGGACGTCCCCGTCGATATCCGTTGGAGACCCTTTCAGCTCGACGCCACGATCCCGCCGGAGGGCATGGACCGGCAGGAATATCTTGCCAACAAGTTTGGCGGCGAAGAAAAGGCCAGGCAGGTCTACGAACCCATCGTGACCGCAGGACGTGCGGAGAGCATTCCATTCGCATTCGACCTGATCCAACGGTCGCCGAACACCATCGACGCCCACCGGATCATCCGCTGGGCCGCGAGCGCCGATGTTCAGGATGCGGTTGTCGAGCGTCTGTTCGAAATGTACTTCATCGAGGGCCGTGACCTGACCGACAACGACACCCTGCTCGAAGCCGCCATGGACGTCGGTATGGACGGCGAGATCGTCGCCAACCTGCTGTCGACCGATGCTGACCGGGAACTGATCTCCAAGGAAGTCGCTCTTGCCAATGAAATCGGCGTGCGGGGCGTGCCCTGCTTCATCGTCGCCAACAAATACGTCGTCATGGGCGCCGAGCAGCCGGAGGTGATCGCGGGCGCCATTGACCTCGCCCTCAACCCGGAAGACGAGGCCGAACAGCCGGTCGAGCAGTGATCTCCAATCAGGCGGCCGCCGCCGCGTCGTCTGCAATTCTTGCTAGCTGATTGAGGACTACGGAGACCCCCTTCAGGCGCTCTTCCGCCGTGTCCCAGTTACGGATCAGCACCAGACTGTGATCCGGGCGCAGTTTCGCGAGACTGCCCTGGGCGGAAATGAATTCGACCAGCCCCGCCGGGTTGGCGAAGCTGTCGCCGCGGAACTTCAGCACCACACCCTTCGGTCCCGCATCCACCGAAGCGACTCCCGCACGACGGCACGACAGTTTGATCGCGACGATCTTGAGCAGGTGGTCGACCTCGTCCGGCAGCGGTCCGAAACGGTCGATCATCTCAGCAGCAAAACCGTCGATCTCGTCCTCAACTTCCAGACCTGACAGACGCCGGTAAAGACCGAGACGAAGCTGCAGGTCCGACACGTAGTTTTCCGGGATCAGCACCGCCGTCCCGATGTTGATCTGCGGCGACCACTGGGTCTCTTCCGCCATCTCATCGGCGCCGGACCGCAGGGAGGCAACGGCCTCCTCCAGCATGTCCTGGTAAAGCTCGAAGCCCACTTCCTTGATGTGTCCGGACTGCTCCTCTCCCAGCAGGTTGCCCGCTCCGCGGATATCGAGATCGTGGCTCGCCAGCGAAAAGCCGGCCCCGAGCGAATCCAGAGACTGCAGAACCTTCAACCGCTTGTCCGCGGCAGCCGTCAGCACCTTGCCGGCCGGCACCGTGAAAAGCGCATAGGCTCTCGTCTTGGACCGCCCCACACGTCCGCGAAGCTGGTAAAGCTGCGCCAGCCCGAACATGTCGGCACGGTGGACAATGAGCGTGTTGGCCGTGGGGATATCGAGACCGGACTCGACGATTGTCGTCGACAGCAGAACATCGAACTGCCGGTCGTAAAAGGCGGTCATGATGTCCTCAAGCTGACCGGGCGCCATCTGGCCGTGCGCGACCGCGACCTTGACCTCGGGTACATGCTCGGCAAGGAACGTTCTGGTTTCATCGAGGTCCGAAATGCGCGGGCAGACATAGAAGGTCTGGCCGCCCCGGTAGAGCTCGCGCAGCAGCGCTTCGCGCAGGATGACCGGGTCGAACGGCGTGATGAACGTGCGAACGGCAAGGCGGTCCACCGGAGGCGTGGCGATCAGCGAGAGCTCCCTCACCCCCGTCAGCGCCATCTGCAGGGTGCGGGGGATCGGCGTCGCGCTCAATGTCACCACGTGGACGTTTGCCCGCAGATCCTTCAGCTTCTCCTTGTGCGCTACACCGAAATGCTGCTCTTCGTCGATGATCAGCAGGCCGAGGTTCTGGAACTTTATCGACTTCCCGAGCAGCGCATGCGTTCCGATGACGATGTCGACCTCGCCGTTGGCGATACCGGCCTTGGTCTCGGCAAGCGCCTTGTTGCCGACCAGCCTCGACGCCTGTTCGATACGCACCGGCAGCCCCTTGAAGCGCTCGACAAAGGTCTGGTAGTGCTGGCGCGCCAACAGGGTCGTCGGCACCACGACGGCCACCTGACGGCCGGAGAACGCGGCGATGAAGGCCGAACGCAAGGCAACCTCGGTCTTGCCGAAGCCGACATCACCGCAGACCAGCCGGTCCATGGGCCGGCCGCTCCCCAGATCGTCGATGACCGCTTCGATGGCGCGCAACTGGTCTTCGGTCTCCTCGAACGGAAACCTGGCACAGAACTCTTCGAACATCCCGTCCGGCGGCTGCAGCACGTCTCCGCTGCGCAACTGGCGCGCCGCGGCAATCTTGATCAGCTTGTCGGCGATCTCGCGGATACGCTGCTTGAGACGCGATTTTCTTGCCTGCCAGGCCGAGCCGCCGAGCTTGTCGAGCTGAACACCCGCCTCGTCCGATCCGTACCGGCTCAGGAGCTCGATGTTCTCGACCGGAAGGAATAGCCGGTCGCCGCCGTGATAGGTCAGGAAGAGGCAGTCATGAGGCGCACCCTGAACCTCAATGGTCTTCAGGCCTTCGAACCGGCCGATGCCGTGATCGACGTGAACGACAAAGTCTCCGGGGCTGAGGCTCGACACCTCGGTCAGGAAGTCGGACGCCTTCTTGGTCCGACGTGCACGACGGACAAGCCGGTCGCCCAGCACGTCCTGTTCGCCGATGACGGCGAGATCGTCCGTCTCGAATCCGGTTTCAAGACCAAGCACGACGAAGGCGACCGAATCGAGCGGTAGGGATCCGACGTCGCTCCAGGAGTCGACAACAGACGTCGCACCGGGATTGTGATCGCCAAGAACGCCCTGCAGCCGGTCCCGGGCGCCCTGGCTCCAGCTTGCGATCACCACACGCTTGTTAGCACTCCGCAGTGCATCGATGTGCCCGACCAGCGCATCGAACACGTTGCGCCCCTCTTCCGCCCGTTCAGCGGCAAACGTCCGGCCCTGCCGGCCGCCGATAGATACCGTTCGGCCGCCACCTGCTCCGTCCGGCGTCTCGAAGGGCGTAAGCTGCCTGACGGCCCTGCCCCCGATGCATTCGCGCCATTCCGCATCCGGAAGATAAAGCGCATCCGGTTTCAGAGGCTTGTAGGGCGGCGCGCCGAAGCTGCTCTGTTCCATCGCGGTGCGCCGCGCTTCGAAATACTCCTCGATCTGCTCTCTGCGCGAAGACCGCGCGTCGTCGCTCAGGTGATCGAAGAAGAACGGTGCATCGCCGACATAGTCGAACAGCGTTGCCAAGCCATCGTGAAACAGCGGCAGCCAGTGCTCCATGCCCTCGAACCGGCGCCCTTGAGAGATCGACTCATAGAGCGGGTCCGCCTCGGTAACGGCACCGAATTCGGAAACGTAACTGCCCCGAAACCGCCGGACGGTCTCGTCGCTCAGAAGAATCTCGCTGGCCGGAAGCAGTTCCAGATCCCTCAACTGCCCCGTTGTGCGCTGGGTTTCCGGATCGAACGTCCTGACCGACTCCAGCGTGTCGCCGAACAGATCGAGCCGGACCGGCTCGGACCGGCCCGGCGGGAATATGTCGACGATACCTCCTCTGACGGCGTAATCGCCGGGTTCGACCACGGTGCCCGTCCTGCTGAACCCGTTTCGCGTCAGGTACTCCGTCAACTCGTCCATCGAGACCAGATTGCCGGGCCGCGCCATCCACGAGGCGTCGGTCACCACCTCCGGCTTCGGCACTCTCTGGACGACCGCATTCACGGTTGTCAGCACAACCCTGGCCTTGCCGGCGTCATCAGCCGGCTTCGCCAGACGGGCGAGCGTCGACATTCTCCGGGACACGATATCGCCGTGCGGTGAAACACGGTCGAACGGCTGGCAGTCCCAGGCCGGAAACCGCAGCACGTCGACATCGGCGGCAAAGAAGCCGAGGGCATCCTCCAACGCCGCAAGTCTCTGATCGTCACGGGCGACGTGAACGATCAGTCCGCCGGCACCCTCTCTTGCCGCGAGCGCCCGCACATAGTCACCGAGGATCAGTCCGTCCAGCCCCTCGGGTACGCCACTCAGGGTCACGCGGGACGGATCGTCGATAAGCTTCTGGACGTCAAAACTGGACATTCAGCTACCGGTCTTTCCCCTAAAGTCGGCCAGGATAATCTTTGGGTGCGAACCGGAAACTTTTGAGCTCGGCCATGATGTCGTTGTCGTATTCCTCAGGCACAGGTTCGCGGCCGGTCACCCAGTTGTAGAGGTCCTGGTCGGGAACATCGATAAGCGCTTCAAAGCGATCGAGTCCGGCGTTATCCAGAGTCTCCAGTTGCCGGTCCGCGAAGGTTCCCAGAATGAAGTCCATCTCCTTTGTGCCGCGATGCCAGGCCCGGAAAGCGAGCCGCTTGCGCCGCACGACGAGAGTGTCCTGATTTGTTGACATGGAGGCCGTCCGTGAATGCTTGGGTCTTCGGGGTGCGTTGTGCCAGACGGTCATGGTCTGTGCAACCGCATGTCCCGTTTATGGAGGACACTCTGTGCATCCGGCGCCGCCTGTCGTAAAGAGAGTTCCTGAACCTAATTAATCCAGAGCGGCCGATCCGCAAGATGCGCCCTGAAATTCTCAACCCGGTTTTTTCGCAAGCCGATGTCCTTCCCGGCATCGGACCGAAACTGGTGACGACTTTGGGTCGTCTGTTCAGGCTCGATCAGGATACCCCGCGCGTCCTCGATCTCGTCTGGCATCTGCCGAGCGGCATTATCGACCGCAGTTACCGGCCACACATCGCCGACGCGCCTGAAGGAACCACGCTGACGCTCGAACTTGTTGTCGGCAAGCATCAGCCGCCGCCAAGAATCAATCGCAGGGTTCCCTACAAGGTCCGGTGTTACGACGACACGGGTGAAATCACTCTGGTCTTTTTTCATGCCCATGCCGACTACCTGCAGCGTGTTCTGCCGGACGGGGCGACGCGCTTTGTCAGCGGCAAGATCGAAGTGTATTCCGGCTCTCCGCAGATGGCGCATCCGGATCACGTGCTGACGCCGGAGGAATTTGAACAGATGCCACCGGTGGAACCGGTTTATCCGCTCACCGGCGGCCTTGCCGCAAAAACACTCCGTAAGGCGGTGGATGCCGCAGTCGCGCAGTGCCCCGATCTGCCTGAGTGGCAGGATGCTGCGTGGCACAGCCGGAACGGCTGGCCGGGCTTCTTGCCGGCAATCACCGCCGCGCACCGGCCCGATAGGCAGGACGATCTCCTGCCGTCAGCACCCGCCCGGGCGCGCCTGGCCTATGACGAACTGCTCGCCAATCAGCTGGCTCTGGGCCTGGTCAGAACAAGGATGCGCAAGGCGCGCGGCCAGAAGATCGAGGCACCGGGTGCGCTTGCCGCCAAAATCCGGGACCACCTCCCCTACAGCCTGACACGCTCGCAGGAAACAGCGGTGGCCGAGATAACCGGCGACATGCGCGACCCGGCCCGCATGCTGCGCCTGCTCCAGGGCGATGTCGGAAGCGGGAAGACGATCGTCGCCCTGCTGTCCATGGCAATGGCCGTCGAGGCCGGATTTCAGACGGCGATCATGGCGCCCACGGAGATCCTCGCCCGGCAGCACCTCGCAACGATCGCGCCCCTGTGTAAGGCCGTAGGCATTCGCACCGCCCTTCTGACCTCCCGGCAGAAGGGCAAGGAACGCGAGACCCTGCTTGCCGGGCTCGCCGACGGCGAGATCAAGGTACTGGTCGGCACTCATGCCCTTTTTCAGGAGGCAGTAACGTTCGCAAATCTCGGCATGGCCGTCATTGACGAACAGCACCGGTTCGGGGTGCACCAGAGACTGGCGCTTCAGGCCAAGGGGCAGAACGGCGTGGACGTCCTCGTGATGACCGCGACGCCGATCCCCCGCACGCTGACCCTGACGCTTTATGGCGACATGGATGTGTCGAAACTGCTGGAAAAGCCAGCGGGGCGCCAGCCGATCGACACGCGCGTGCTGCCCAACGACCGCATCGATGAGGTCATCGCGGGCCTGCACCGGGCCATCGAAGGCGGCGCGCGGATCTACTGGGTCTGTCCCCTCGTTGAAGACTCAGACGAAATCGATGCCATGGCCGCGGAGGATCGTTTCAGGATCCTCGAAGAGCGCATGCCCGGGCAGGTCGGGCTGGTGCACGGTCAGATGAAGGGCGATGAAAAGGAAGCCGTCATGGAGCGCTTCCAGGCCGGCGCGATCTCTGTTCTTGTCGCGACGACGGTGATCGAGGTCGGCGTCGACGTCCCCGAAGCCACCATCATGATCATCGAGCACGCGGAGCGTTTCGGTCTGGCGCAGCTCCACCAGCTCAGGGGCCGGGTCGGGCGCGGCGCGGAGAAGTCGTCCTGCCTCCTGCTCTACCGTGCACCGCTGGGCGAGACGGCACGGGCACGGCTTGAAATCATGCGCGAGACGGAGGATGGCTTCCGGATCGCGGAGGAGGACCTGAAGTTACGCGGAGCCGGAGAACTGCTTGGGACCCGTCAGAGCGGCATGCCCGAGTTCCGGGTGGCCGATCTCGCAGTCCATGGCGACCTGCTCGCCGCCGCACGCGATGACGCCATCCTCATCCTGCAGAAGGACCCTGCCCTGACCACCGAACGCGGAGAGGCCCTCAGGACACTGCTTTATCTGTTTGAAAGGGATGATGCCGTCAGGCTGCTCGCAGCGGGATAGCCGGGAGACGTCTACCGCTCGGACCCCGCGACCAGGCGTTCCTTGGTCGCCTCGTCAATTCTGGGCACCTCGCCGATATCATTATCGCCGGAGTTCGGCGTAACCAGGCCCGCCGAGATGACAAGCTTGGCGCCTTCTTCGACGGTCATGTTCAGCAAGGCCACATCTTCCTTCGGCAGGAACAGCAGGAAACCCGAAGTCGGGTTCGGCGTTGTCGGCAGAAATACGCTCAGCATTTCGCCGCCATTCCCGGCTCTATCCAGGACCTCACCTTTTGTATCCGTGGAAATGAAGACAATCGCATAGACGCCTTCGCGCGGATACTGGATCAGGCCGACCTGCCGGAACGAGCTTTGACTCTGCGACAGCACGGTCTCGAATATCTGCTTCAGCGCCTTGTAGACATTGCGCACGATCGGCATGCGGTCGAGCATCTGCTCACCATAGGCGACGATCGTGCGGCCAAACAGGTTGGCGGTCAGTGCGCCCAGTACGGTCAGCCCCATAAGGGCAAACAGCAGACCGACACCCGGCACTGAGAACGGAAGATACGTATCCGGATTGTACTGTGCGGGAACGAACGGCTTGATCCAGTTATCGAACAGCGCGACAAACCACCAGGTGATGTAGACCGTGATGCTGATCGGCGCGGCAATGACGAGGCCGGTAAGAAAATATGTCCTCAGCCGTGCGGCCATATTGCCTCTGCGATGACGCTTGGCCCCGTGCCCGTCCGGCTTTTTAAGATCAGCACTCATGTCGCGCGCATTCTATCGTCAGTTTCCCTGATTTGGTCCAATAGATTTTCGGGTGACGTGCTCCATATGGTTACTTTTTAGTGTCCCGGACAGGTCTGCGGCAAAATACCTATCCGCCAAAGCCGGGATTTATGTGGCCAGATCAAAAAACGGGCAAAAACGCACGGACATGACGCCCAACACCGAGAAACAGGATATCGAAGAGCAAACGCCGGCCGGCGCAACGCCGGTGACGGCCGCCCGGCCGCTAAGCCGGCTGCATACCTATCCGCTTCTGGCGTTGGGATGGTTCTGCGTCGGGCTGGGTGTCATCGGCATTTTTTTGCCGGTCATGCCGACGACGGTCTTCCTGCTGATCGCACTGTGGGCATTCGCGCGGTCGTCGCCGCGATTCCACAAATGGCTGCTCGACCACCCCAAGCTCGGCCACTACATCACCGACTGGACGGAACACCGGGTCATTCCGGCCCGCGCAAAGGTCGTCGCACTCGCACTGATGAGCCTGAGCCTGGCGTGGCTTTGGCTGGCAAGCAATGCGCCGATGTTCGTGAATGTTCTGGTGACCGCGATACTGGCGGCTGTCGCAACCTTTATTCTCACAAGGCCAAGCAGGCCTCGCCAAGGGCACCAATAGCGATTGCTATTTTACCTTCACTTCACCTTCACGGAGAAACACGCCTGCCCGCGCTTCTTGAGCGAGCGGCACAAACGGTCAGCACCTTTCCGGGTTTCGAACGGACCGGTCTTCAGGCGGAAGACAATGCCCCTGGTGCCGAGATCGGCTTCCTCGATGATCGGGCTGTAATCGCGCAGGACCCCCGCGTGTTTGCGCGTCATCTTGTTCCAGGCAGACTTGAGCGCGGCGGGATTACGCTGCGCCATAAGCTGCACGAGATACCCTTCGTATTTCGGTTTCGGCTCTTCGACAGCAGGGGGTGCCGGCGGCAGTGAGGCAACGCGAGTCGGCGCCGCTTCGACACTGGGCTTGGGCGGGACAGCCGTGGCGTCCGCGTCGGAATCGATGTTCCGGACTGCGGGAGCAATATTCTGAGGCCCGGGACCAGCACCGGCTTCACTGCGCGTCCCGGCAACCACTGCCGTCGCATCGGTGCTGGACGCCGGCTCGACGACCGTTGTCTCGGCGCGCACGGCCTTGTTCAGCTCGGCGAGCTTGGTCTTCGCCAGTGCAAAGTTAGGATTGGCGGACAGGGCATTCGTGAGTGCAATTCGCGCCAGGTTCCGCTGACGCAACTCAAGATAGGACAGTGCCTCGCCATAGAACGCCAGATGCGGCTGAGGATACCGGTATTTCACCGCTGCCTGATAATCGCGGATCGCCGACTGATGGCGCCCCAGCATGCGCATCAAAGTCGCCCTGCTGTTATAGGCCTGGGCAAACGCGGAATTGGTATTGATCGCGGTCGTCAGATCATCGAGCGCCAGGGTCGTCTGCCCCGTCGAGTTATGGGCCAGTCCGCGATTGAAATAGGCAATCGCCTTGGCCGCCGTCGGCAGGGTTCCGATCTCAAGCGCGGACGAGTAGTCCGAAATGGAGGCTTCGAATTCGCGCAGATTCTGGCGCGCCAGACCGCGGTTCAGAAGAGCCACCGCCCGCTCGCGCGGTTCCAGTGCGTCGTTTGACAGAGCCTTGTTGAGTGCGCTGAGCGCCCGGTTATAGTCGAGAGACCGCAAAGCCTCTTCGCCGGTCCGCAGGTTGGACCGCGCTTCGTCCTGAGGGGTCTTTGTATTGGCATAACCATGCGACGCCGTCCAAGACAGCGCCAACGCAACAACAAAGATCTGGACTACTCGGAAAACGCCACTTGCTCGCATCACGCGCATACTTCGCCCCTTCACCACTATATTGCCCGCATCACCCCATGGCGACGCAAGCAAAAAAGGTCGAATCAAGTTTAATTTTCTCATTAACCAATTACTCAACCGTTACCGATTTGGCCAGATTTCGTGGCTGGTCGACATCCGTGCCCATGAAAACGGCGGCGTGGTAGGCCAGCAACTGCACGGGCACCGCGTAAAGCATCGGACTGATAAAGGAATGTGCGGCCGGAACCGCGATCTGATCGAACGGCGCATCGCCGTTCTTCTTCGCCACCCGGTCGTCGGTGATGAGAATGATCTGCCCGCCTCGTGCAGCCACTTCCTGCATGTTTGAGACCGTCTTGTCGAACAGGTCGTCATGGGGCGCGATCACGATCACCGGCACCGTCTCGTCGATCAGCGCGATCGGACCGTGCTTCAATTCTCCCGCGGCATAGCCCTCGGCATGAATGTAGGAGATTTCCTTGAGTTTCAGCGCGCCCTCAAGCGCCAGCGGGTAACTGATCCCCCGTCCGAGGTAGAGCACGTCCCGTGCGCCGGCGACCGACCGGGCCAGCTCTTCAATGTGATGTTCCTGGCGCAGAATCTCCGCCATGTGACGCGGCGTCTCGACCAGCGCGCCGGCGAGTTCCCGCTCCGTTTGCTCATCGATTGTGCCGCGCGCACGCGCAGCGCCGATCGCGAGACACGCCAGAACAGCGAGCTGGCAGGTGAACGCCTTCGTCGACGCCACCCCGATCTCGGGGCCGGCGAATGTCGGCAGAACCACGTCGCAGTCCCGGGCAATGGACGACTCGACAACATTGAGAATACCCAAGGCGTGCTGATCCTGCTCCTTGCAGTAACGCAGCGCGGCCAGAGTGTCGGCGGTTTCGCCCGACTGGGAAACGAAGATGGCGAGGCCGCCAGGCGTCATCGGCGATTCCCGGTAGCGGAACTCGGATGCGATATCCACTTCAACCGGCAACCGCGCGTAGCGCTCGAACCAGTATTTTGCCGCGAGACCCGCATAGTAGGCGGTCCCGCAGGCCGTGATGGTCACACGCTCAAGGTTCGCGAAGTCGAACGGCAGTTCCGGCAGCCGGACCCGCCGGTTGGCGATGTCGATGTACTCGGCAATCGTATGGCCGACGACCTCGGGCTGCTCGGCGATCTCCTTGGCCATGAAATGCCGGTGATTGCCCTTGTCGACAAGCAGGGCCGAAGCGCTGGTCTGCTGGACCGCCCTGGTCACCGGCTCGCCTTGCTCGTTGAAGATCTCGGCACCGCCGCGGGACAGAATGACCCAGTCGCCGTCTTCGAGATAGCAGACCCGGTTGGTCAGCGGTGCCAGCGCGAATGCATCGGAACCAAGATACATTTCGCCGTCTCCGTGGCCCACAGCCAGCGGGCTGCCACGCCTTGCGCCGATCATCAGGTCCTGTTCGTCGCCGAATATGATCGCCAGCGCAAATGCGCCTTCAAGCTCGGGAAGCGTCTCGGCCACGGCGTCCCGCGGTGAAAGCCCGCGGTCCAGCCTCTGCGAAATCAGATGCGCGACAACTTCAGTGTCTGTCTCGGAGTCGAAACGAACACCGGAGGCCTCCAGATCGCTCTTCAGTTCGGCGAAATTCTCGATAATCCCGTTATGAACGATGGCAACCCGAGCCGTCGCATGAGGGTGCGCGTTCGTCTCCGTTGGCGCGCCATGTGTTGCCCAACGCGTATGACCGATGCCGGTTGTTCCGGAGAGCTCTCCCGGCGCAACGGCGTTTTCCAGATTGCATAACTTGCCCGCCGCACGACGGCGCTCGATTTCCCCGCCCTCCAGGGTGGCAACACCCGCAGAGTCGTAACCGCGGTACTCGAGACGCTTCAGCGCCTCGACAAGAAGAGGAGAAACCGGTTCTCCGCCAAGAATACCCACAATGCCGCACATTGTCTTTCACCCTAACCGGACCGATCTGCGGTCCTGAACGTCTTTGCCGCTTACGTGTCTGCCTTTTCCCGGCGTTTCTGATTCACGGCTTCGAAACGCGCCGCCCAGCCTTCCTTCTCCACCTGACCGGCACGGCTCAGTGCAAGTGCGCCGTCCGCGACATGCCGCGTGATCACGCTGCCCGACCCCACATAGGCGCCGTCACCGATCCGGACCGGGGCAACAAGCGCGCTGTTGGAGCCGATGAAGGCCCCTTCGCCGATCTCGGTCTGATGCTTGGAAAACCCGTCATAGTTGCATGTAATCGTGCCGGCTCCGATATTGGCGCGCGGGCCGACTGCGGCGTCACCGACATAAGACAGGTGATTGACCTTGGCCCCCTGCCCTATGGCCGCCTTCTTGACCTCGACGAAGTTACCGATCTTTGCGCCTTCGCCGATATCGGCGCCGGGACGCAACCGGGCGAACGGCCCTACAGTCGATCCGTTACGAAGCGTCACGCCTTCAAGATGGCTGAAAGCTCTCACCGTAACGTTGCTGTCGACAGAGACGCCGTTGCCGAAGAACACGTTGGGTTCGACCACGACGTCGTGGCCGAAGGTCGTGTCCATCGACAGGAAAACCGTATCGGGGTCGATGAGGGTCACCCCGTTCCGCATCGCGGCCGAGCGCAGTCTGCCCTGGAGGATGGCCTCCGCCTGCGAAAGATGTTCCCGCGTATTGATCCCGAGCACTTCTTCCTCGGGACAAACCCTGACCGATGTCCTGAGTCCTCGGTCCAGCGCCAGTTCCACGGCATCCGTGAGATAGAACTCGCCCTGCGCGTTGTTGTTGTCCATGGAGTTGATGAGCGAGAACATCAGCTCGCCGGACGAGAACACCATGACCCCGGAGTTGCAAAGTCTGATCTGCCGCTCCTCGTCCGTCGCATCCTTCTCTTCCCGTATCGCTGACACGAATCCGTCGCCGTCGCGGAGCAGACGGCCGTAGCCTGCCGGGTTCGCCGGTTCAAATCCGAGCACGGCAATATCCGCGCCGTCGGAATCGAGTGAGCTGGCGAGGTCATTTAGCGTGTCTTCGGTCACGAGAGGTGTGTCGACAAACAGAACCGCGATCCGGCCCTGCACACCATCAAGCGCTTCTCGTGCGCTCGACACTGCGTCCGCCGTCCCGTTTTGGTGCTGCTGGATGGCAATGGCTGCGTCAGCGTCCCAATTTGACACCTCTTCAGCGGCATTCTCCATGCCTGGACCAAGCACCACCACCGTCTTTCCAAAGCCGGCGGAATTCGCCAGAGACGTCGCATGACCAAGCAGCGAGCGACCTCCAATCGCGTGCAAAGCCTTGGAAATCTCTGACTTCATCCGCGTTCCCTTGCCGGCGGCAAGGACAACGCAGGCGCCCAGATCTGTGCCCATTATGCCTCTCATGACTGATGGAAACTGCAAGAAGCCTGCCGCATCACCACTTTGCCCGAGGCGTCATCGCTCGATACACCCCGGATTCCGCCGCGATTGTGGCTCTCCTGACCGCCGTCTTATAACACCGCAGCAACCCTGCGCTAAACAAATCCGCCCGGTAATCAACGCAAATCCACCACCAGGACTTGCATTTCGAGAGGCGCACAACAATTAGGTGTTGAAACACTTGACAACGCGGTTTGACCGCAAAGACGACTCAGTTCAGTGTCAATCGCTGTGCGCGGTACCAATCACAAATTACTTTTTTGAATCGGGCAGATAGGAAGATTAGGCGGCATGGTGCTGCCCAGGCTGGATTTCAAACCGAAGTCTAGACTCGCGTTCGGTCACGACGCGAGTGCGGACAAGCTCGGCCTTCCGGTCCTGCTCTCGGTGGCCGGAATCATTGTCGCTTTTGTCCTCGCTGCAGGAACGGCGCTCGAACAATGGCTCGACAGCACAACCGGGCCGATGACGGTCGAAACGGCCGCCGTTGTCGAGGATGGCCAGCGCGGCAAGTTATTCATAAATCTGACTCGCCAGATCGACGAACTGCACCTCAAGCTCGATGAAATGAAGGCCGACTATGAGCGGGTGACCAGTGAGAACCGCAGCATGGCGATCAGGATGAAGGAACTCGAGACGCAGCTTGGCCCCTACACGGCATCAATTCCCGCCCGCGAGCCCGTGCCCCTTAATCAGGCCGTCGAACAAGCCGCCAAACGCGACCGGCTGTCTATTCATCTCAAGCTTCCACCCGAGACCGCGCTGGTCAAGGCAGTGCCGCAAGGCGCCCGGACCACACAAACCCTATTTGCACTGAAGCTCCCGAGTTTCCGGTCCATGGAAGAGCTCTCTGTCGCGTGGCGCGGCATCCGCAACCGTTCCGGCAAGGTTTTGCTCGATCTGGAACCACGTACCTATGCCACCCATAACGAGGGCTCCGGCACCGTATACCGTCTCATAGCCGGCCCGATCCGTAACGCGGCAGATGCCGCGACCCGCTGCGCGCGCCTGCACGAAGTCGGTGTCGACTGCGAAATGACGCTCTTTGCCGGCGAACGCATATCAAGTCTCTCCACCAACTGACCGCCGGTCCTGCTCCGATCGCCGTGGACAGCGCATCCGCCCCATGTTACGCGGAACTCCCATTCCGCCGGATCCAGACGCAAATGCCATGACCGATCGACCCCGCGATCGCCTTGACGCAATCCGCATCTACGCACTGCTCGCCGCAATGCCGTTGTTCTTTTCCTCCAACGTCATCATCGGACGGGCGGCGACGGACCTCGTTGAGCCTGCATCCCTTGCCTTCTGGCGATGGTTCATCGCGTTTCTGATCCTACTGCCGATCGCCTTGTCCGGCCTGAGAGAACACCGTGCAACGCTTAGGCAGGAGACTCCGGCCCTCCTCGTTCTCGCTTTTCTGGGCATGGTCATCTGCGGGGCGGTCGTCTATCTCGGCCTCAAGTTCACCACCGCTACCAATGCTGCCCTGATCTACTCCACGACGCCCGTCCAGGTTATCGCCCTGGAATGGATGTTCAGCAGGCAGCGCGTCAGCGCAAGCCAGGCCTTCGGGATCGTATCGGCGCTGACGGGCGTCCTTATCATCATCTTCAAGGGCCGGCCCGAAGCCGTGTTGAGTCTGGACCTGAATATCGGCGACATCTGCATTGCGGCAGGCGCCCTCTCCTGGTCGGTCTATACGATCATCCTGAAACGACCGCATCTGCGGAAGCTCCCGACCATGACGGTGATGGGGGCGACGACGTGTTTGGGAGCGATCATGCTGGCGCCGTTTGCAATCTGGGAGACTGTAAACGCCGGCGGACTGCCGACGGCGCCGACGGCATGGGCCAGCATTCTCGGTGTTGCGCTGATCGCCTCTGTCCTCGCCTACTCAAGCTACCAGAAGGGCGTTCAACTCGTCGGACCGGGCAAGACCAGCCTGTTCATGTACCTGATGCCGGTCTATGCCGCGACACTCGCAGCCCTCCTGCTCGGCGAAACCATCGGCTGGTATCACGTCCTGGGCGCAATACTGATCATCGGAGGCGTCGCCGTGGCGACCGGAATCGTGAGGCAGATCGCTCTCTCCACACAGGCCCAGACCTGAACCTGATCAAAATTTGAACCAACAGCCACTGGTATCCGGGAGCAATGATTCCTACCTTCAGAATTCAGCGGGGCGCGTGGGCACAGGATGGGGTTCTTCCGACCGTCATGATTTCGAGCGCCGTGAAATTCCAGACATTCACTTCCCGAATTCTTGTTCCTGGCCTGATGGCGGTGATACTGGCCGCCGGCGTCCTGGCCTACAACATCCTCCTTCCCAATTTGCCTGGATCGGCCAGGCTCGACGACGTCAGGGAAAAGACGACCCCGGACCTGGAACGCCAGCTTACCGCAGCGGGATTCCGCCTCGGCCAGCCGGTCTTCATGCGCATTTTCAAGGAGTCGAGCGAGCTGGAAGTCTGGATCCGGAAGTCCGGCAGCTATCAGCTCTTCAAGACATACCCGATCTGCAACTATTCCGGCGCCCTGGGCCCCAAGCTGAAGGAAGGTGACAAGCAGTCTCCCGAAGGCTTCTACTCTGTTGGTCGCGACCAGCTCAATCCGAAGAGCCGGTTTCACCTGTCCTTCAATCTCGGCTTTCCGAACGAATACGACCGGTCGCACGACCGCACCGGCAGCTTCCTGATGGTTCACGGCAAGTGCGTATCAATCGGCTGCTACGCGATGACCGACAGGGGAATCGAGGAAATCTACCTGATGGCCGAAGCCGCGCTAGACGGCGGCCAGAAATTCTTCCGGGTTCAGGCCTTCCCGTTCCGGATGACGGACGAGAATCTGAAACGGCATGCCGGGTCGCGGTGGATCGAGTTCTGGCGCAATCTGAAGCAGGGCTACGATTTCTTCGAGACGCACCGCCGCCCGCCCAATGTTCGCGTCGTCGGCAAGGTCTATCAGTTCGAAAACGACACCTGAGCGCAGCGCCGCCGTCTTCAGGCGGGCCGGCTTCCCAGAACGCCGTAGTAGCTGTAACCGCGGTAGAGCTTCCGGAAGCGGGCCGACTTGCCGCGTCTGGCAGCGACGACCTCCATCGTCCGTCTGAGATCGTGTCTCGGCGTGACGTGAAACTGCCGCAACCAGGCAAACAGAGTGCTCCTGAAAATCCCCGGCAGATCATCCTGCTGGCCAAAGTCCAGAACATGGAGCGTACCACCGGCCTCGAGCGTGCCGGCCGCGTGATCGATGACAGACTGCCAGCCCGCTATCATCGACACCGCATAGGAAATGAAGATCCTGTCAAACCGCTCGACGCCGAACGCCCGCTTCGGATCGAAACGGGCGGCATCGCCCTGTGCGAGATGAATGCGCTGCTCAAGACCGGCGCGAGCGACCGCGGCCATCGCCGAGTCCAGCATCTCCGTCGACACGTCCACGCCGTAGAACCTTGCCCGCGGATATTGGCGTGCCGCCTGGATCAGGTTGCGGCCGGTGCCGCAGCCGAGTTCGAGAACGGTGTCCCCGGTCCCCGGCCCCAGATCGGAGATCAACTGGTCGCGGCCAAGCAGGTAAAACTTCCGCGTGGCGTCGTAGATATGCCGCTGCTTGCGGTAGATGCGGTCCATTGCGCGGCCCGGATCGGCTGACTCGATATGGCTCAAGACGCGTCCTCCAGCCGATAGACGTGGACACCGCCATAGATCGACGAGCGATCCCTGGTGGTCAGGTCCAGCGAAAGCTCCTGCTCGTATCTCCAGCGATCCAGGATGTTTGCGGGCACGCGCCCCGGCAGCAGGGTCGGTTCGGCTGCCGTTCTGAAGACGACGCGCGCGCCCGGGCGGGCCGTTCGCGTTATCTCGGACCACAAGTCGGTCAATTGCGCATCTGTCATCCAGTCCTGCGCATCGAGCAGGACGTAGCGGTCGAGGGACTGGTCGTCATGCTCGCGCAGATAATCGGTGAACGATACGTTCCTCACTGCGACCCGGTTCGCCCGGCCCCTGATCGCCTCGTAATGGACCGGATCGAGATAGCGCGGCAGTGCGCCCTGCCCGGTCTCGGGGTAACGGCGCCCGAAGGCCTGCCAGGCAAAGTAGTTTTCCGACAGCGGAAAGCCGCAGGCGAGACGTTCCAGCCGGTTGCACAGCACCCGCGCCATGTCGCCGCCGCCCGAGAGGGCCAGCGCCTCGAACTGCGCGGGCGGTATCCCCAGGCCGTAGAGCGAAACCGGCTTGCTGGTGATCCAGCGGACGAAACGCTTGTCGAAGATCGGCGCGATGCGTCCCTTGAAGAACGAGCGCTGCGCATCGAGCGTGTCGGCGGCGAGAATGCCCCGCGGATCGACCCCGTAGAGCCGTGACAGCAGATGGCCCGCACCGATGAACCGGCCAAGCAGCCCGTACCGGTAGAAGTTCCGCGTGAAGACCTCGATCCGGCGCCGTCCCGCGAGATCCCGTTTCTCCCAGTATGCCCGGGTCGCAGGCTCCAGGGTTTCCCGGAGGCAGCGGTCATAGAGCCCGACATTCGCCTTGTCGTCGGCGCGGCCGAAGAATCTGTGAAAAGACTGATAGTCCGGCAGCGCCGTCAATGCGGCGAGCTTGAGTTTTGTCAGCGCCACATGCGTACGGTTCAGATCGACCGCGGTGACGGAGGTCGGGTCGGCGGACAGATAACTCAGAACATTGCACCCGCCCGACGCGATCGTCACGACCCGGCACTCCGGCGTGATGGCGAGCGCTTCCAGGTCGACCTCGGGGTCCTCCCAGATCTGCGGATAGACGAGCCCCTTGAAAGCAAAGGTAAAAAGCCGCTCCAGAATACCGCCGGACGATGCGGCGCTATGCCGGTGTACGGCCTTTCGCAATCCATGATTATTCGGCACCTGATCGGTCCGGGAGCGCAATGCGATAGTCAATTCGGATCCCTCCATGGCCAGCGAAGAGGGCGTCCGCACGGCGAATCTCCGCGCAGCCACCTGTCTCGGATTCCTATGCGACTAGCGCGCCCCGTTGACGGTCATGTGACAGAACGTCCTGAATGCGCTCTTGACGTTGGACCTGAGCGCAAGCGGTTGATATAAATCGAATTTATAAACACGATAATCTCTCAGCTTCGACACAGGGATACGAGGGGGATCCGGTCAGTGACGTTCGAAACCGAGTTCAAGTTTGCGGTTGACGCCTCGTGCCTCCCGGAAACTGAAGATTTCTTCACCAAATCATCCAGCGGAAATCTGGAATCGACGTACTACGATACGGAGAACCAGGACCTTAAGCTTGCCGGCGTATTCCTGCGTATCCGCCGCGACGGCAATCGCCTGATCCAGACCATCAAACTTCCGCCGATCAGCGGCAACGCGTTCACCCGGCGCGAGCACGAGATCGAACTGGACTCGCCTGAAATCAATCGAAAGCACCTCAAGAACATTCTTCCTGACGACGTCCGCAAGACGATCTCGAAAAAGGCGCTGGAAGCCCAGTTCACGACACGCTTCACCCGCCAGAAACAGCTGCTTCCGGAAAACCTGCCCGTCGCCGAAGCGGTGCTCGATATCGGTGAAATCGTGACCGGCGACGCCGTCGAGCCGATTTCGGAGGTTGAGTTCGAACTTGTCAGGACAAACGGCGGGTCGGACATCGGCGCGCTTGCGGATGTCTGTCTCGATTTTCTCGACCGCGTGCCTGCCGGGATTGCCATAGAGAGCAAGGCGTCGCGCGGTTTCCGTCTGGCGGCCGCGTCCGATCCGCAACCGGTGACCGGCAAGATCCCGCTGGTCACATCCTCCATGCCGTTGCCCGTGACCATCCTGACTCTGATGCGGCAGGGATTCAGCCAGTTTGTCGGCAATATTCCAGCCGTCAGGAATCCCGCACCGCCGCGTAGCATTCACCAGATGAGAGTGGGCCTGCGCCGTTTCAGAAGCACCCTTTCGGCGTTCAAGCCCGTGCTTGCGCTCGACAAGAACGCCGCCCCGCTGATCGAAGAGACAAAGGCGCTCTTCGCAATGCTCGGTGCGGTCCGCGATGCCGATGTGTTCCTCACGGACACGCTGCCCGGTGTAGACGAGAAGCTTTTGACCGCCGGGATCAGGAACGCGCTCGAGGACGCCACGACCAAACACCGGGCCCGGGCTCTGGCTGAAGTCCAGAACCACATCGCCAGCACCGATTTCGCCCGGTTTGTCGTCAGGCTCGCGGCCTGGATCGAGAGTGGCGTATGGTTGCGCGCAGACCGGCCCGTCGACCGGCTTCTGAGCACGCGGACGGCGCATGACTACGCCGCAATCCAGTTGGACCTCCTGCATGCCAAGCTTCTCAAAAGAGGAAGGAAAGCCCGGCGCAAGGGCATAACCGCCTGGCACGAAGCAAGGATCGCGGCAAAGAAACTGCGCTATACGTCCGAACCCCTGCTTTCCGCGCTGGCGTTGCCCGAGAAGAGGACCCGGGCCTATACCGCAAGCCTGAAAGGCCTGCAGGAAACGCTCGGTGCCCTGAATGATATAGAAACCTCACGCTCTTTCGTGGCAATCTTGGTCGATGAGGCTCCGGACTCGGAGAAGCCTCAACTTGAGGCGGCCCGACAATTGTTGCTGAGCTGGGCCGCGAACCGGGAACGCGCGCTTTTGATGGAAGCCTCGAAGACATTCCGGGCTTTCGAGAAAGCCGGCTTTCCAGGGAAAGGAAAGAGCTGAGTGGCGATACGCACTCTTGCAGTGATCAACGCGAAGGGCGGCACGGGTAAATCGACGATCGCCACCCACCTGGCGTCAGCACTCGCGGAATCCGGCCTGAAGACCGCACTGGCGGAGGCCGACAGCCAGAAGAGCGCAATGACCTGGCTGAAGCGGCGTCCGGAAGCCGCCGCGCCCATCGTCGGCCTGGACTGGCGGCGCGCCATCGGCAAGGTCCCGGACAAGATCCAGCGCATCGTCATCGACTGTCCGGCCCAGATCCGTTCGGCGCGCACGCGCGAAATCGTGCGCATGGCCGACGCCATCGTGGTCCCGACCCAGGCCTCGTTCTTCGACGAACACGGCACACTGCGGTTCCTGAACAAGGTCGCGGAGATCAAGAAGATCCGCAAGGGCAAGATCCCGGTGCTGATCGTCGGCAGCCGGGTCCGCCTGAACAGCCGCGAGGCGAGGATGCTCGAGACCATCATGCTCGGAAACGGCTACAGCGTGGCGGCACAGATCCCTGAGCGGGCGCTTTATCCGCGCCTGGCCTCGGAAGGCCTGTCGGTCTTCGACGTTGCATCCCGTTCCGCGCTCAAGGAGCAGGAACACTGGCTCGGCCTGCTTGTCGCGCTGGAAGCCCTGTGGGCGGGCATTGCGGCCCGGAAAGACCCTGTCGCCGCCGAACAGCCCGACCTGTTTATGTAATCCCGGAAATCATCGACACGTTTCCCGGAAGCCCGGCAGGGCTGTCCGGGACCGTTCCATACTCAGACATCAGACCTTTACGGCCCCGGACCTCGCTCACGCTCGTCCGGGGAACATACAAGTGTGGACCAGCCCACGCTCAAACACGGCTACTTCCACGGCGGCAGTTCGCCGGTGAAGCCCCCGGCAAAACCCTCCAGATCACCCTCAGGCGACGCCCAGGCGACGCGACTTTCAGTCCAGATCTCGTAGACCGGCTGAAAGATCGACGGATCGTCGAGACTGCCGGCCTTGACCGAGTAGCGTTCCGGGTCGGGCCACGGCGATGTGAACAGATGAGTGCAACAGACCGCACAGGCATGCCTGGCAACCGTCCGCCCGCTGTCAGCTGTCATCGTCCAGCTTTTCAGCTCGCCGTCGACCTCGAGCGCGTCCGCCGCCACCACGATGGCCGCGTGATAGGCCGAGCCTCCATAGCGCCTGCAGTCACTGCAGTGGCAATAGTAGTGCACTTTCGACGGTGTCTGCGCGCGGTAGCGGACCGCACCGCACAGGCATCCGCCGACAAGTTCTGTCGTCATCGGACTCCCCTCTTTTTGTTCAGCTAAAGCGCCAGTTCGCGCGTCTTGGCGATCAGCACATCGGCGGCAATGTCGAGTGAACCGAACTGGCTGGTGAAATCGACGCCGTTGGTGTCCTGGATCATCTGACCCGTAGCCGACGACATGTACCATGTATCGCCACGCGGGTTGGTTTCGAGCACGAACAGCTCGCCGGTCTCGACGTCACGGATAATGTCCGTGCCGAGCAGCGGCTGGTCCGGAAACGCGGCGTGAGTCTTTTCCGCAAGCGCGATGACGTCCGCGTCGTCTGCCAGGCTGTAATGCGACGTCTTCTTGTTGGACACGATCGTAACGCCGCCGCCCCCGAATGCATAACGCTCTTCGAGCGGCGGATAGCCGTGATCGGCTTCGCACAGCCAGCACATCAGCGTCGTGCCGAACAGGGTGACGATGCGGTAGTTCTTCGGCCACCGGCCGGTATAGACGAACTTCTGGGCGAACATGGACGCCTTCCGGCCCGGGTGATCGTCCGGAAAATCGTCCTGCGCGCGATAGGCGACCCGCTCGGTGCGCTTGATGCGGATCTCCGCACCCTTCCGGCCAAGGTTTGGCTTCACGACCACGTAAGGCCCCCACTCCTCCGGGTCGAGCGAGATGTCCGGCACGATCTCCGCCCAGTCCGGCACCGGGATATCCAGGGCCCGCAGGCGCTCGTACTGTTCGGTCTTGGGATACTCGTAACCCTGGCACACGCGCCCTCTCGGGCTTGCGAATTTCTTGATCGGCATCGGCGAGACCACGAGCGTCGGCTCCGTCTCGACGCGGGCCGCCTCCGCCCACTGCAGTTCCTTGGTGTCGACGATGTGAACCGCGATATCGCCCGCCCGCTCAGCAACCAGCCGGGCGATGGTCTCGTAGTCCGAATAGGCCTGCTTGGTCTGCTGATGGACGAGAACGAGGTTGGGCATGTCCGCAGAAGATCCGGCTGGAGGGATGGGGCACCAATGAGCACGCGCCTGATGTAACGGCACCCGCGTGAGCGCTGTAAACGGAGCTTAAGACATGGGCGGCGCGAACCGCCCTGTCAACCGGCGATCGCGAGGGCCTACTGCTGGACCGGCTGCTCGGCCGGCTGCTGAATCTGCGCCTGCTTCTCGGCCCTGGCCGTGAAGTCGCCGGCGGCTTCGACGCAGATGTTCTTCACGATCTTGTTCCAGTCGGCCGGAAGCAGCTGGCGGCTCTGCTTGTGGATCGTCACGTCGAGCTTGTAGGTGTACTCCACCTCGATCGGCTCGACCGGGATCTTGTCGATCTTGTTGGTCCTTGTGGACGTCACGTCTTCGGCGAACGCCGGCAGCGCGATCATCAGCACTCCGGCAGCGGCAATCAGCGATTTCATAGGCATGCGAGACCCCTCTCCTGCTTGATTGGTTGTTGTGTTTGTTATGGGCCCGATCTTGCGGGACATCGCTTGCAGGGGCAAGGGCGCCCGCCGCCGGAGTGGCTTAACATTGGCGCGAGCGTTAACGCCGTCACGAGCCGGTTGAGACGAATTCGCTGCGTCAGCGCGTCAGTCCTTCGGCACGAAAAAGGGATTGTAGTCCGCGTTCGGGCAGGCATCGCGGACGATCTTGCGGATCAACTGCCGCGCCTTGTGCCGTTCCATGCCGGGTTTGATCCGCCTGTCATACATGATCCGCAGCAGCAGCAGATCAAAGTCGCTCTTGTAAGGCCCAGGCTTCAGATCGCCGGATAGCGCCGAAGCGGGCTGCCCCGTGCCGAGCCTGGTCAACCCCAGTGACTGCATCATCCCCCGCGCATGACAGGATGCACGATACTCTCCATAAGACGGCATTACCGTGATGCTCTGATGAATCTTGCCAGCGACATCACCGTAGGTCGTTGAAAAACAGCCCTTCCCGTCCCCCAGCCTGCGCGGATCGTTCTCCAGCGCTTCTTTGATCCTCCGGCTGAGCGTCTGGCAGTTGAAGCAATTTTTCATTGTCTCGAAACGGTCCGCCATGAAACGGTAACTGTCAAAATCCTTCGCGACGGCGATGAATAGGTTAGCCTTCCGCTTGACGCCTTCTTCGATCCCCTGAAAGTGTGCATCGAGATCCACATTCGGGTTATCTAGTCCAAGATTAAATACTGGAAAAAGCATGTTCAGATCGTCCTCATAGACCCTGTCAATCTTGTGAGGGACCCAGAATTCAACCCTTATCGGGGACGTCCACTTGATCAGTCTGCGGCTGTCTTCGCCGTCATCGGGCGTGTCGTCCTCAAATGCGACGTCCTCAAAAAAGCGGGCAACGGCATCCGGTTCGACACCCGTCCTTTCGCACAGCTCACCGTCGAGATATTGCGCATGTGCCGCAATGGCCGAAACGCACAGAACGCCAAGCGCCAACAGTGCTCCCATCGGCCACAATTGTCTCATTCGGGAAAATGGCGGGAGCAGCTCCACATTTCGTGATGCCTGCCCTGCTTGATTCACAGGAATTCGCCGGACTCCTACCTTCGGAGAATTCCGGTCGCTTCGCTGCAAGCACTTGGGACGGTTCATTTTCCTGAAGATTTCCAATATTAAGCGGAATATATTATGCGCAATAAACATTATAAAACGGATTCCCTTGATGAAAAAACCGCTCCTCCTGCTTCTGACAGCGCTGATGTCTGTCTCTTTCCTGCTTTCGGGCCAATCAATCCGCCATGTCGACACGGCGGCGGCTGCAACAAAGTCTGAGAGAAAGAAACGCTTGGCCCTGTGCCGGAAAAAATACGGAAGGAAGATCTTCACGACCGAAGTCCGGAATGGAAAGCTGATCTGTCTGTACAGGAAAAAGGCGCGTGATTACACGAGGGAAGAGATCCTCAAGTTGTGCAAAGAGAAATACTACGCATCCCCGAAATTCCGCGTCTACAAGATCAACGGCAAGTGGAAATGCGAGGTCTGGAACTGAACTGTCCCGTGTGCTGGCCCTGTCAGCCACACCCTTATCCAGATTGCCGATTGCCGGCCTCACCTCCGAATAGCACCTTTACCGCCCGCCGGTCGCGACACCGTCTTGATCCGGTGATAGTCTCGGTATCGGCAAGGTAAGGGTATCCCGTGAGTCAGAAGTCCAGAGTGTTCCCCGTTCAACGCATCCGTTTCGTATTGGCAATCTTGGCAGCCGCCTGCGCCCTCCCCTTCGCGTTTCCCTCCAACTCCAATGCCCTGCCCGTTTCGGTGACTGGCGGTGAAGCCCTTCGCGCGAACACACCTTCGCTGGTCCGCAAAGTGTTTGTCGTCGGCAAGGACGACCGCCGCGAACTCCCGGAGAAATATTCCGATCTCAGGTACCGGATCGGCTTTCTCTACAACAGCGCCACCAATGTGGCCTGCACGGCATCCTGCGTCGCCCGGGACGTGATCCTCACGGCAGCGCACTGCGTGCTCGCGCACAGGCGGGCGGAACGCCGTTCAACAATCAAACACATGAATTTCTACATCCGCTCGCCGGACATTCTCGATCAGCTTTTCGAGGTCCCGGTCAACTGGCCGGAAGACGCCACGCCTCGCAACATCGTGGCGGGCGCACCGGTGACGAGGCCTTACAGGCGAAAGAGGTTCAGCCAGGACTGGGCGCTCGCGAAGCTGCGCATCCCGGCATGCGCGCGGGGGACCCTGCCGCTCAAGCAACTGTCCCGGGCGGAACTGAAAGCCGCGGCGAAGTCAGGAAAGATTCTCTCGGTCGGCTATCACGGCGACCGGAAGTTCGGCGAAAAGCTCCTGATCACCGACAAATGCAGGGTCAAGAAGCTCTCGGGCAAACGCAAACGGCGCCTCGGTCCGCTGATCTACCATACCTGCGACCTCTCGAAAGGCGCGTCCGGATCCCCCCTGCTCATGGAGACCGCCACGGGCATGGCCATCATCGGCGTCAATGCCGGTGGGATCTTCCATCAGCGCGTCAAGATGCACGGTAAGCGGGTCGTGAAGCGCTACAAGAGCAGACCGGTTCACAACGTCGCCGTCCATACCAGTCAGTTTTCCAAATACCTGGAGCCCATGAAAACCTTGCGCATCGTTCGCGAGGACCTCGAACTGCGGCGGCTTCAGACCACGCTGAAGACCCGAAAGCTCTACGCCGGAAAGCCGGACGGCATCTTCGGCCCCGGCACCTGGAAGGCCATTCGCACCTTCGAAAAGCGCAACGGCAAGCCGGTAATGGGCATCCCCACCAAGGCGCTGCTTGCCGACCTGGGCATTGCCCATGCCGTGAGCGATGAAGTCTGGGCGGAATATCTCAGAAAAAGAGAGCAAATCCGCAAAGGGGGCGCAGCCGCGAGCGGCGACTGAACGCCAACCCAAGCTACGTTATTGATCTACGGAGAAGATATGGTGAGCGCGACAGGGATCGAACCTGTGACCGTCTGATTAAAAGTCAGATGCTCTACCAACTGAGCTACGCGCCCTCCAGGAGGAATCGCCGGGAACTTAGTTCTGCCGGGCGGGCGGGTCAATAGCGGATGTGCCGTGCGGCCGCTTCTGCCCCATAATCGGCCCTCTGATGGAGGACAACGCCCCTCTGACCTAACGTAAACTCCCCGTTCCCGTCCGCCGCGCAAAGCGGTATAGTCCCCGGACGGGGGCTCGGGCAGACCGCTTGTCGAGAAATGGCGGTGTGAATGAGCGACAGAGGCAATAACGAGTCCGGCGCAAGCGGGGACGAGCAGGCCAGCCCGAAGAAGACCAGGCTGTTCTCGTTCTTCCCGCGCGAAAAGCTTCGCAAGAATGGGCCGGACCCTGCGGATGACGCGGAGGAAGGCGTGCCCGAATACGACGAGCACGCAATGGTTGAAGCTATGCCCGAAGAGCATTACGCCGCCGAGGAAGAGGCGACCGAGGACGAGTATCAGGCCCAGCGCGCCTACGTCTACGACGACACGGTCGCAACCGAGCAGGTCGCCCCGGCTCACGCCAATCCCGCGACCCTGCACACGCCCATGCCCTCCGTGCGCACGACACCCGGCACCCAGCCGCGCCCGACACCCCCGCCGCCTGCCCCGGCCCGGCCGGCCCCTCAGCCTGCCGCACGTCCGAGCGAACCACCTGTGCACCGCGAACCGCCGCCGCCGCCCGCACGCGATCCCGTTCCCCATGCTCCGCGCGAGCCCGCGCCGCCGGTCCAGCGCGAGCCTGCTCCGCACGTCCACCGCGAGCCGGTACAGCCTGTTCCCCGGGAGCCCGTTCCGGCCGCACCGCGCGAGCACGAACCGCCACCGGCACGCGACCTCGCCGCACATCGCCAGACGGTTCCCGCGCCGGCCGCACCACCCCGCGAACCGGCACGGTCTCCCGTGCCGCGGCCGCAGCCTCAGGCCGCTCCGGCCCCCACGCGACCGGCAGCGCCGTTGCCCGAAGCGGCAGGACCAGAAACCGAATTCGCCGACAACAGGCACAAACCTGTCACCGAGGACTCGATTGCCAGCGTCGTCGCCGGCCGGTCTTTCGAGAATGCGGAGGCCGAGCGCGCATTCCTGCTCACGCTGTCGCGCGACCAGCGCATGAAATACGCCGAACTCGTGCACGCCGACGAGCGCCTGGAGCTTGATCTCGAGCGTCACAATCTGGAAGTGGACCGGCTGGTCTACGAGCGCGAGCGCGCCGAGATTTCCGAACGCATCCGGCACCGGGAAAACGCGTTCAGGTTCGCCAACAACGCGATGCGGATGCTGTTTGCGCTGAACGGCATCGGTGCGGTTGTGCTGATGGGCGTGTGGGGCTATCTGGCCGGTGTTCCCGGCGCCCGGTTCCTGAGCGCCGCCTTCGGCATCGCACTGACGACCTTCGCCGTCGGCACCATATGCAGCGCCCTGACGGCGGCATGCTCCTACGGCGCACAGGCGCTCACGGCGCGTCCCGATGATTCACCGAGACGGCACTACGCCATCATCGCCGTCCGCGTCATGGCCATTGTTTTCGCCGTCCTGTCCTTCTGCCTGTTTGTTTTCGGCGTCATTCTCGCAGGTTATGGCCTCAGGGCCTCCTGACGGGGACCGCGTTGGCCAATTTCAAGTCAGACTGGCAATTTGCCCAAAGAATTCCCAGATAAGAATGAACTGCGGATCGGGATCGATTTTGGTGGCACCAAAATCGAGGGCATTGCGCTCGGTTTTGATGGTGAGGTCCTTGCGAGGACCAGGATCCCCACGCCGCGCGACGATTATGACGCGTCGCTCCAGGTGGTGGTCGACCTTGTCGGAACGTTCGAACGGCAGGTCGGACAAAGAGGCGTTGTGGGCATGGGAATTCCCGGGGCACTGTCGAGACGGACAGGGCTTGTAAAGAATGCCAATTCCGTGTGGCTGATCGGCCGCGATCTCAAGGGTGATCTTGAAGCGCGCCTCGGCCGTTCCGTGGGTCTGGCGAACGATGCCAACTGCTTTGCCGTCTCCGAGGCTGTCGACGGCGCCGCGGCCGGGGCGGACATCGTTTTCGGCGTCATCCTCGGCACTGGTGTCGGCGCGGGCATCGCGATCGACGGCAAAGCCTGGGCCGGCCCCAACAGCGTTGCCGGCGAGTGGGGTCACAACCCCCTGCCCTGGCCGCGCGATGACGAACGCCCGGGCCCGGTGTGCTACTGCGGCAAAACCGGATGCATCGAAACGTTCCTCTCCGGCCCCGGCTTCGCCCTTGATCATGAAAAGGTCACCGGAGAGCGGCTCACCGCGCCGGAGATCATCGAGGCCAGGCGGTCTGGAAACGCGGGTGCGCAGGCGAGCTACGACCGCTATCTGGACCGTCTCGCGCGGGGCCTCGCTCATGTGATCAACGTGCTCGACCCCGACGTGATCGTGCTTGGCGGTGGCATGTCGAATGTCGTGGAATTGTACGAAGACCTGCCCGCGCGCCTTCCGGCTTACGTCTTTTCCGACATCTGCGAAACGCCTGTGCGCCCTGCCCGTTTCGGTGACTCGAGCGGCGTGCGAGGAGCGGCCTGGCTGGCCGCTTATTAATATATTTACACGGGTGTGAGAGCATGATTGGGTCGCAGTTGTATTTGGCTACAGGTTCTACCGACGCGGGAAGGAGTTCGAATGTGCCCAAAGGAAACCCGGTGACATGACGAACAAACAGGCCGGAGATTTTTGGGTACGCTTCTGGGGGGTCAGGGGAACGATACCCTGTGCCGACCCGTCCGTTGTACGGTACGGCGGGAACACAGCGTGTCTGGAAGTGAACTGCGACACGAAAACCCTGATTTTCGATCTCGGCTCCGGTGCCACCTATCTCGCCCGCAGCGTGCTTGAGCGCAACATAAACGACGTCGATATCTTTCTGACGCACGCCCATTTCGATCATGTCATGGGCCTGCCCTTCTTCTGGCCGTTCTACCGTAAAACGTTCTCTGCGCGGATCTGGAGCGGACCGCTGGAGGGTGTGGAGTCGACCGAAGCATTGGTCGAGGACCTCATGCGCGCGCCGTTTCTGCCGATCACGCCGCAGGTGTTCGAGGCCAGCGTGGACTACCGGGATATCGAGACCAACGATACGATCAACCTCGACAACGGCATCCGGATCCGCACCACCGAGCTCAACCATCCGGGCGGCTGTACGGGATACCGCATTGATTTCGCGGGAAAATCCATCTGTTACATCTCGGATACGGAGCACCTTCCGGGGATACCGGACCGCAATATCCTGAACCTGATCGACGGTGCGGACATCGTGATCTACGACGCCACGTATACGGACGACGAATATCTTCCCTGCAAGGGCTACGGCCATTCGACCTGGCGCGAAGGCATGGCGTTATGCGATGCGGCGAACGCCCGGCAATTCGTGGCTTTTCATCATCATACGGAACACGACGACGACTTTATGGACGCCATGCTGAAGGAGATGAACGAAGTGCGCCCCGGCTCGCTCATCGCAACGGAAGGTGAAACCCTCACCCCCTGAGTTCCGGAACCGTTCACGGACCTTACAAAGCAACGTGATTGGACACTGCGGCGAGCGCGCGCCAATAGTCACGCAATTCTGGAAGACAAGCGCAATTCATGAAACTGATCGGTGAACCTCATAGTCCGTCGCAGATGCTGACGGCCGTTTCACAGGACCTGTCGAAACGCAACGGGCGCGGGATTCCCGAGCGGGTCTTCGCCGCGATCGCGCGGCACGACGACGCCAGCGAAGTCCTGATCAAGTTCATTCAATTCATTATCTTCGCGACCTTCGGCGTGCTCTACCTGCTTGCGCCGAAAACCGACGCCGACACCGACTTCCAGCTCGCACCGTACGCCATCGGCACCTACCTCTTGCTGACGATCATCGGCATGGTCTGGGCGCTGAACCGGAGGCTGCCGGACTGGGCGGTATATGTGTCGATCTTCTTCGACGTGACACTCCTGATGGTTCTGATCTGGAGCTTCCATATCCAGTATGACCAGCCGCCCTCATTCTACCTGAAGGCGCCGACGCTGCTCTATATCTTCATATTCATCAGCCTCAGGGCCCTGCGCTTTCGTGCCCGCTTCGTGCTGGCCTCCGGCATCATGGCGGCGATCGGCTGGCTTGTGATGATCGGCTACGTCGTGTTCTCGAACCCGGCGGACACGATGATCACCCGCGACTACATTTCCTACATGACCAGCAACTCGATCCTGCTGGGTGCTGAGTTCGACAAGATCATTTCCATACTGATGGTCTCAGCCGTGCTTGCCCTCGTTCTACGGCGCGGCCGCCATCTGTTGGTCCAGGCCGTCGCCGAACAGGCCGCGGCCCACGATCTCTCCCGGTTCTTCGACGCATCCGTCGCCAACCAGATCACCACCACGGATCACCAGATCGTGGCGGGCGAAGGCGTGACCCGACATGCCGCGATCCTCAATGTCGACATCAGGGGCTTCACGGTCATGGCCGCGGAGATGCCCGCCGACGACGTCATGGCGTTGCTCACGGAATACCAGCGCCGGCTCGTGCCCATTATCCAGGCCCACGGCGGCACGATCGACAAGTTCCTCGGTGACGGCATCATGGCCACCTTCGGTGCGACGACAGAGAGCGAAACCTATTCGGCGGATTCCCTGCGCAGCGTCGACGCGATCATCGAGGCCTGTGCCGTCTGGCAGGCCGAACGCGAAGCCGAAGGGCTCACCGGCCTCAACATCAACGTATCCGTCGCCGAAGGGCCTATCGTCTTCGGCGCGGTCGGCGACGAGAACCGGCTCGAATACACCGTGATCGGTTCTGCCGTGAATCTCTCGGCCAAGCTTGAGAAATTCAACAAGGACTTGAGCGTCAGCGCGGTGACGACCAAGGCGACCTTCGACAAGGCGAAGGCGCAAGGCTACACGCCGCAACAGGACTACGAGGAACGCAGCGAAGAAATCCCAGGCGTTGCCGACCGTCACTCGGTCGTCGTGCTGCACCGCTAGGGCCGTCCTGGCCCCGCGCTCTACTTGTAGGGATCGGCCGCGTCCCGCAATCCGTCGCCGAGGAAGTTGAACGCCAGGATCACGAGGATCACCGGTATCATCGGCGACATGATCCACGGATAAAACTCGATCGACGCCAGGTTCTGCGCCTCGTTCAGAAGCACACCCCAGCTCGTGATCGGCGGCCGCAGGCCCAGTCCGAGGAACGAAAGCGCCGTCTCACCGAGGATCATTGCCGGTATCGACAGCGTAGCACTGGCGATCAGGTGGCTCATGAAGTTCGGCAGCAGATGACGCGCGATCACCCGCTTCGGCGTCGCGCCCATCAGGACGGCGGCCGTGGCGTAGTCCTCCTCGCGCAACGCGAGCAGCTTGGATCGCACGGCACGCGCAAGTCCCGGCCAGTCGAGCAGCCCCAGTATGACGGTTATGCCGAGATAAATGAGGATCGGCGACCACGTCACCGGCAAGGCGGCCGATAGCGCCAGCCAGAGGGGCAGTTCGGGCAATGACCTCAGAATCTCGATGATCCGCTGGATGCTGGAGTCGATCCAGCCGCCGTAATAGCCGGCGAGACCGCCGAGCACGATGCCGAGCACAAAGGAAATGGTGATCCCGATCAGTCCGACCGTCAGGGATATTCGGGTGCCGTAGACGATACGGCTGAACATGTCGTGCCCCAGCTTGTCCGTGCCGAGCAGGAAGAACGTGCCTCCTTCGGCCGGGCAGACGAGATGGAAATCCCAGTACCAGAGGTTCCAGAACTTGTAGCGGTCGCCCCGGCAGAAGAACCGCAGCGGATAGACCTGGCTCGTGTCCGGGGAATACTCCCACCGGAACGTCTCGAGGTTCGGTTTCGATTCGTAGCCGTAGACGAACGGCCCGATGAACTCGCCCTCGTGGAACAGGTGCACGCGCTGGGGCGGCGCGAACAGGTGATTGGAGTCCCGCGATTCCAGGTCGTAGGGCGCGATGATCTCCGTGAACGGAATGCTGCCGTAGAGCAGCAGCAGGAACAGGCCCGACACGACGGCGATCTTGTGGCGCTTGAACTTCCACCACATCATCCGCCACTGCGACGCCAGATAGAAGCGCTCCTGTTCCGGCGTCAGCGCCTCGGTCGTATAGGGATCGAACGGCCTTGAATCGACGAAGTGCTCGACCTGCCGGTCGCCGGAGGACTTTTTCGGCGTCATATCGCTTGGCGTGTCCGTCATGACGTTGCCTCCCCGCCGAGACGGATTCGCGGATCGAGTATCGCCAGAAGAATGTCTGACACCAGCATCCCGAACACGGTCAGTATGGCGACGAAGAACAGGATGAAGCCCGCCAGATACTGATCCTGGCTCGCCAGCGCATCGAGCAGCACCGGACCGATGGTGGGCAGGTTGAGCACGACGGAGACGATGATCGAACCCGACACCAGTCCGGGCAGAAGGTTGCCGACGTCGGCGATGAACGGGTTGAGCGCCATGCGCAGCGGATACTTCAGCAGCAGCCGCCTTTCGGTCAGCCCTTTGGCCCGCGCGGTCACGACATACTGCTTCTGCAGCTCGTCCAGAAGGTTGGCCCTGAGCCGCCTGATCATGGCCGCCGTTCCGGATGTCCCGATGACGATGACCGGAATGATCAGGTGCGCCAGCACCGACCAGAACTTGCCCAGAGACCACGGCTGCCCGATGTAGCTCGGATCCATCAGCCCGCCGACGGAAAGCCCGAACCACTTGTTGAAGTAGTAGAGCAGGATCAGGCCGAGCAGGAAGTTCGGCGTTGCCAGGCCGATGTAGCCCAGGAACGTGAAGCCGTAGTCGCCCCAGCTGTACTGCCGCGTGGCGGAATAGATGCCGATCGGAAAGGCCACGATGTAGACGAACAGCACCGTGGCGAAATTGAGCACGACGGTCAGCAGCAGGCCTTCCTCGACCACTTCCGAAACCGGGCGGGAAAACTCGAACGACCAGCCCCAGTTGCCCTGAAGCAGACCGTTAAAGCCCTCCGGCCCCGGCCATACGCCGAGCCAGGCGGCGTATTGCTGCCACCATGGATTGTCGAGCCCGAACTGGTCGCGCAGGAACTGGAGCTTCTGCAGGCCCGCTTCCTCTCCGCGTGCACGCAGTTCCGCCATCTGGTTGGACAGATAGTCGCCGGGCGGCAACTGGATGATGATGAACGTCAGCAGGCTGATCGCCAGCAACGTCGGAATCATGACGATCAGGCGCTGAACAAGGTAGCGGAGCATTCAGGGACTCGCTGTCGAAATCAGTTGTCGATCCAGAATTGATCTGGGCGATAGATACCGAATTGCGAGCCCGGGTCCCAGCCGTAAATACCCTCTTTCGGAACATTCCGCAGTTTGCTCGAAACGACAATCGGCTGCCTGACACCGGAAACGACGCCGATGACGTAGGACTCATCGGCATGAATCTTCAGCATGTCGCCCCAGATCTTGGTTCGTTGATCGTCGTTGGTTGCCTTGAGCCAGTCGTAATAGAGCTCCATCAGGCGCTTCGCCGGCGCCAGATCCGGCGCCTCGCCGCTCTGGCCCTTGGTCTCGTAATACTGGCCCCATTTCGGCCACGAGAGATTATCCTGCCGCGTCGGCGCAAGCTCGACCGGGCTCATCTGCGGCGATGGTGTGCCGTTGTCCCAGCCGGACCAGACGGTCATAACCGTATCACCGACATATGAGCGCTCCCGCAGTACGTCGCGCTGCGACGGTTTGCTGAACAGCTTCAACCCGAGTTTCTTCCAGGTGGCCGAAACGAGCTGCAGCATCTCCACTTCATCCTGGTTTTCGCCCGCCGTTTCGACGACGATCTCGGCGCGCCGCCCGTCCGGAAGCAGCCGGTAGCCGTCGGAATCGCGCTTGTCGAGTCCCAGGCCGTCGAGGATCTTGTTGGCAAGCTCCGGATCGTATTTCGCCCATTTGGCTGACAAAGCGGAATTGTAGAGCGGGCTCTGCTTCAGGACCGAATTGCCGGTCTCGAGCCCCAGCCCGAGAAACAGCGTCTTGTTGACGAGTTTTCTGTCGATACCGACCGAAAGCGCACAACGGAACTCGGTCGACCGGAGCAGTTTCCGCCACACCGGATCGTTCGTGTTCAGGTTGGGATAAAGCGCCAGATTGGACGCCTTCGAGATGGGCCAGAGCAGCGTCTTGTAATCGGCCGTCTTCTCGCCGTGCTTGAGGATGGCGATATTGGCGAAGGTCAGGCTGCGGGCCTGGAGGTCCGTCTCGCCGGCGACCGCCTTGGCCGGGATCAGCTTTGATGCGGCGACCGTGGCAATCACCTCGTCGATGTAGGGCAGTTGCTTTCCGCTCGAGTCGACGCGATGGAAATACGGGTTGCGCTTGAGAACGAACCGGGTCTTCGAGTCAGACGTGGTGTTCATCCACGGCTGCAACGTCGGCATGTCCACATTGGTGTTCTTGTACATCTGGTCGTTGCGGTTATGCAGCGACGCCCAGGTCCGCACCTTCGCTTCCTTGACGGCGGCCTCGATCTTCGCGGCATCACCGTATTTGATATGGAATTGCTTCAGATAATGGGCCGGACGATAGATAAACGGCGGCCGTGAGCGCGCGAGCGACTCGAGGAATGTCGGGTTCGGGCTGTCCCAACTGTAGCGGACCGTCACCTCGTCGATGATCTCCACCTTCGGCGGCTTGCCATTGACCAGAAGATCCGCCAGCGGTCCCGCCGGGGAAAGCTCCTCGTTGTTGGCGATGTCTTCCCAGTAGTACCGGAAGTCCTCGGTCGTGAACGGCGCACCATCGGACCACTTGTGTCCCTTGCGCAGGGTCATCGTGAAGACGCGGTTGTCCTCCACCTTCACGTCCTTGAGAATGTCGGGCTTCAACTCGAGATCGGGGGTATAACCAACCAGCCGGGCATATCCCCAGACAACGAAGTAGCGAACCGATTTCGCCTTGTCGATCAAGGTGTTGAGCTTGCCGCCGTGACGGCCGGGCTGCTGTCCCTCGCCCTTCAACTCGACCACCTGCGGCTCGGCCGGCGCCCGCTCCTGAACAGGCGGCAGTGCGCCTGACGCCACGGCATCCTTGAGATTCGGCGTTTCGACCAGATCAAGGGCCGCAGCAGACCCAATACCCATACTGACGGAAACCGCTGTCGCCATCACGACCGCCCGCGCACTTCGCCGGACGTCGAACATCGATATATTCACGTCAACTTACCCCTTGCTTTTGTCTCCCTCGCCTATGCGGCGGTTTTGTCCCCATGTGACTGCTCGGAACTATACAACACCGAATGGCCCGGTTCGACTTCGATAGCAACCCCCGCTTCGTCCGGTTGCAGCGTAAACGGCGCCGGCCAGAGCTCCGGTATCGATGCTCGTCCTTCCATGAGCAGATTCAGGTCCATTTGCGCATCCGGATCCGGCTTCGGCACGGCGGCCAGCAGCGCCTTCGAATAGGGATGCAATGGATTGGAAAAAAACACTTCGCGTGGCGCGGACTCGACCATCCGGCCGCGGCACATCACAAGAATCCTGTCCGCGATGTAGTCGATGACGGCCAGGTTGTGGCTGATGAACAGATAGGTGAGGCCCAGTTTCTCCTGCAGGTCCTTGAGCAGATTGAGGACCTGGGCCTGAACCGAAACATCAAGCGCGGAAACCGGTTCGTCGCAGATCAGCATCTTGGGACGAAGCGCCAGCGCGCGCGCGATACCGATACGTTGTCTCTGGCCACCGGAGAACGAATGCGGATAGCGCCTCAGGAAACGCGGATCCAGGCCGACAAGCGACATCAGTTCCTTGGCCGTTTCCGCCCGCTCCTTCTCGTTGCCGATCTCGTGGATGACGAGTGGCTCTGTAAGAATGTCGAACACCGTCATCCGCGGGTTGAGCGACGAAAACGGATCCTGGAAAATGAACTGGACGTCACGCCTGTAGGCCTTGAGATCGGCTCCGGTAAGGCTCGCGACATCCCGCATTCCATCGTCGGCGGCGAACTTCACGGTCCCGGAGTCCGGCATCACCGCGTGCATGATCATTTTTGAGGTCGTGGTCTTGCCGCAACCCGATTCGCCGACAAGTCCGACGCACTCGCCCGGATAGACCGAGAAGCTCATACTCGAGACTGCACGCACGCGCAGGCTGTCGCCGGATGCGAACAATCCGCTTTTCCGTTGACCGAAGCTCTTCGAGATGTCCGAGACCTCGAGAAGCGGTCCGTCGCCCGCAGGTTTGGCCGCAGCGCCCTGCGAGAGGAAACTGTCGCCCGTCGGCGTGATTTCGCGGATAGCCTGCAGCCGCTCTCCGGGCTTCATGTTGAAACGCGGCACGGCGTGCAGCAGGGCCTTCAGGTAGGCGTGCTGGGGACGCCTGAAGATGTCGTCCTTCGTACCCGATTCCATGATCCGGCCGTGATAGAGCACGACAATCTCGTCGGCCATGTTGGCGACGATCCCAAGATCGTGTGTGATGATCAGGACCGCCATGTTCAGTTCCTGCTGAAGATCGGCGATCAGCTTCATGATCTGCGCCTGAATCGTCACGTCGAGTGCGGTTGTCGGTTCGTCGGCGATCAGCAGAGCCGGCCGACAGATCAGCGCCATGGCAATCATCGCACGCTGCCTCAATCCGCCTGAAAGTTCGAACGGATACCGGTCGACTGCATTCTTCGGATCGGGGAAACCGACCAGATCGAGCATCTTCCGGGTTTCTTCCAGCGCGTCCGGCCAGGTCGATCCGGTATGCAGCCGGTGCGCTTCGCCGATCTGGTCGCCGATGGTATGCAGCGGAGACAGCGACGTCATCGGCTCCTGGAAGATGATCGAAATTCTGCCGCCGCGTATCGCCCGCATTGCGTCGGACTGGCGCGGTAATTGGGCAATATTGCTCTGAGCCGGAGCGCCGCCGGCAGACGCCGGGTCATTGAACAGGATGTCTCCGCCGGCGATCTTTGCGATCGGCGGCAATATTCCCATGATGCTCTGGCTGATAACGGACTTACCGGATCCGGATTCGCCGACAAGCGCCACCGTACGTCCCTGTGGGATGCTGAAAGACACCCCGTCAACCGCCCGTATCTTGCCTTCGGCAAGTGAGAATTCGACCGAAAGGTCGTTAACTTCCAATATGGGCTGGGACAAATGAAGCTCCGGCTGCTGTGCGTTATCTATTTATTGGATTTTGTAGTCGGGCGGAACCACCCTCACCAGTGAGAACGGCGGCATTGTGCCTTGTGGCGGAGCCGACGTCGAGTCCCAGAAGATCAGCCTGTCTTAACGCCTCAATGACAATCGTCTCGAAGCCGATAAGGTCGCTGTCAATCCGAATGGATCTCCCCTTGCCCACCAGTTTGAGCTGCATCCAGCCCTCGCTCCCGTCGCGTCTTGTCGAATAGTAGGACAGTTTCAAGCGCCGAAGATCTTGCCAGGCCAGCCTGTACGACAGAGGTCCGGTGACATGAAGTCCGATGTCATCTAGGGCGAGAACGCTGCGTTGACGCAGATAGATTTGAAGGGTGTAGCCGAAGATGAGCGCGAGCACTGCGGCTACAAAGACAATCAGCCATTTGCTGGTGGGCATGATGAGCCACAGCCCGACAACGAAAGCGCAGGTGAACGCCGCCCGAAAATACGATTTTCGGAAGTAACTCTCCGGATAGCGGCACTCCAGCGCCCGCAATCCGTCCCCGACCTCACTCGTCGCCATGACCGCGTGGTCTTTCCCCTTTTGCTTGTCACCAGATATGGGTTGCGGAAGCAGAACATTCAACATCCAAACAGATGACTCGGATCGACCCACTCACACGCCGCATTGTTCTGCGTCCGCTCCAGAAACCCCTCGACGAAACTCCAGATACTCTCGTCATGGATCAGATGGTGCGTCAGCAAGCCGACCGGAAAGTCCGGCGCCGCATCCAGGCGGCTCCTGATTGCGCCCTCGACTGCCCCGGCAAGCATTTCCGCGCCGAGAAGACTTCGGCTGCCATGCCAGTCGATTGGATCAATGTGGCTGTTGTGAACCCGCAGACCGGACGTCGAGACGATTTTTTCCTCCGGGCCGAAGCAGGAAAGCCCCGTGAAGCCCAGCGCCGGCAATCCCGCAACCACTTCCTGCGCGATCCTGTTCCAGGGTGGAACGAGGACGCCGGCGAGATTGTCGCCAAACAGGTCGGCCAGTAGGCGATGCCCTGCGGCGAGCTCATCCAGGACCTTTTCGAGCGGCCGATGCGCACCGAGTTCCTGTTTCTTTTCATCCGGCCCGGCATGGTTGATATGGCCGAACCCGTGAACGGCCGGGATGAGACGCGGTTCAGACATCAGGCGATCGGCAAGGGACTGGTCGGCATTGTTCGGGATAACCGCAAGCAGAACCGGCGCTTCATACCGGATCGACAGGTCGATAAGCCGTTCGAGTTGGGGCGTCGCTGCGACGGCGTCGTCATCCCGCCACCAGAGCCGCAGGCGCTGGCCTGATGCCTCGAGATCGTCCAGCATCCTTTCGATCGGTTTCCAATCCACCTCAGTGTCCCCCGCCTGCGGCACGTCTGGCCGCCCCGAGAATCAGCCGCGCGCTTTCTTCCGCGCCGTTCAGCGACACAGGAGACATCTCGCCCCGGTCGAGTGCCATGGCTGCTGCGATCGCCGCGGCGAGCGCATCCGGAGAGACCGCGTCTGCTGAAAGAACAACCGCCCTGCCCTGCTTCGCCAACAGGTCCGCACGTATGGTCTGTTCCTGCTCACCGCCCTCGGCAAAGGGTACGAGCACGCTGGGAACGCCGGCCGCGAGCACGTCGACCGCCGTATTGTATCCGGCCTGACTGACGGAAAGGCGCGCCCGGCCCAGCATTTCAGGGAAATCAGGCCGTGCCCGTTCCACAACAACATGGGAGTCGCGGGCCGCGATCCTGAGATCTTCGAATTGCTCCTCGGGAAGATTTTGCCCGACCAGAAGACGCCAGGTCTGACCCGCCAGTGCCGGCAAGCGGCTTGCCTCGACCGCACTCCGGTAAAGAGGCAGGCCGACGGCCCCGCCTCCCGCTGAAACCAGGATTTCTCCGGCACCATCCGTTGAAACGCTGGTTCCGGGCGTTTCGCGTGCGGAGTTTATGTACCCGGTGTATCGCAAACGGTCGGACAAATGAGACGGCCAGGGAAAGCTGTCTTCGAGCCGGGCCAGCGAGGCATCTCCGTGCACCAGGATCATGTCGTAAAAGCGGGCGCCCTTGGTCGCGGCGTCTTCGGACTTCTCGCGCGATCCGGGCGGTTCCAGAATATCCCGGACCGAAGAGATCACCACCACCTCGTCGCCCATCCCCCGCGCATTCTCGAGCACAGGATCAAGTTCGCGGCGGAATTTCCGGCGCCCGAACGGATATAGTTCGGTCACAAACACGTTCGGCTTTGTTTCGGTGAAAACATCCATGAGCCGTCGGGCCCGGTCCTGGAGCAGATCGCCCGTAACCGGTTCGCCGTGTTCGTCGAGCATGTCATGAAACGTCGCGTCTCGGGCCCGCACACCCGGCAAACGCACGACTTCGGCACCGCCGAAGTCGATACCGTGGTCGCCCAGCCCGCCATTCACAACCGTGACATCAGCGCCGTTTGCATCGAGAGCGCGGGCAATGGCGGCCGTCCGGAAGAGATGCCCCGTTCCGAGAAGATGCGTGACCCACATCAGGACCCTAGGCGTGCTCGGACTCATTCTCCACCAGATTGAATTCGGCCGACTGGATGGCACCGTCAGAGTCGATGATAACGAGATGGGGACAGGTCCAGCGGAGCTTGACCGGCGGCTTGCCGGTCATGTCCCAGTCGAAGGCTTTCGCCATGATGACGCGGATAACCCCCTTGTGCGTCACGGCAACATGGTCACGCCCCGTTTGGGCGACTTCTGCAAGCCACTCGAGCGCACGAACCTGGACTTCCGCCGGGCACTCCCCGGCCGTTGGCCTGAAATACAGCCCGCGTGCCTCGTTGGCGGCCATTTCTTCGCCGCCACGGGTACGCAGGTCGGAGAGCAATTCGCCTTCCCATTCCCCCCAGTTCATTTCCATCAGCCGGGCGTCCGTCGGGATGTCGGCGGCCGGCCTGCGAGACAGGATCTCCGCCGTCTCCCTCGCGCGGCCCAGAGGGCTGGACACCCAGGGCCAGTCCAGCAGATGCTGCGGAACGCTGCGGTCACGAAGCTCGCGGCGGCCCTCATCGCTCAGCGGTTCGTCGCGCTGTCCCTGAATCCGCCTGACCTGGTTCCACGCGGTAATGCCGTGCCGCCACAAAACGACTTGCACAGTCATGTTGGATCTCCTGAACCGATACCGTGATCAAGAATACGCGCCGCCGTCGGAATGGTCCGCTCGCCGGCAATGAATGCGCGCGCGGCCGTACTCATGCTATTTCGCAATGTCTCATCCTCGATCATCCGACGCATAGCCGCCGCAAAGTCAGCGATTGACCCTTCCGGTGTCAACAGCCCGGTTTCACCATCCCTCACGACATCGGGCACGCCTCGCGTGGCTTGCGCCACCACGGGCAGCCCGCAGGATTGTGCTTCCAGGAAGGCCATGCCGTAGGCTTCGTTATGTGCCGGCCAGACGTAACAGTCTGCCGCGCAGTAGTAACGCCACAGATCGGCGCCGGCCACCTGCCCCGCAAAATATGCCCGGCCGGACGGAAGCGACGCGAACGCTTGCCTCACATCGGCCGCTGCATCCCCGTCGCCCACGATCACCAGGCCCCAGTCCAGGTCGTTCAATGTGCCGAGCGCTGCCGCCAGCATGCGGTAGCTTTCCAGTTTGTCTCCGGGTCGCATCATTCCGACGGCGAGAAGGACCGGAACGCCTTCGGCAAAACCGGACGCCCGACGCAACGCCTCCCGGCAATCCTGAACATCGGCCGCGGAGTATTCGGGAACGTCCTCCGTGAAAGGCGGCAGTCTCACGATCCGTTGCCGGCCTCCGAGAAACCGCTCGATGGCGACAAGATCCGTTGCGGTAAAGCAGAAATGCCGGTCGCCGGTCTCAAGCGCCTCCCGCACGCCGACGTGATTGAAGGCCCACGGCCCGTCGGCACGCTTTTCGGCATAGGACAGTTCGGCGGTGAAATAGGGAATCGAAAGCGCTCTGGAAACAGCCGGTCCGATCCAGTCCGGTGCCTTGTAGTACACGTGATATGTGAACCAGGCATCTATTGCCCCCGGATCAGGGCGGTCATCGTCCCCGGCCAGAATGCGTTCGACCTCCGTTTCGGCCTCCCGCTTTATCTCAACCTGATGATCCTGGTTTCCACGCCCGTCATAAGCGCGAAGCGTTGACGCAATATGGACGTCATGGCCCGCGTGACTCAGCGCCGCGTTGATCAGGCGCGCCATCCGCCTGTCGCCAGATGGATTCGGATGGTTGGGCGCTTTCAGCGGGGCATAGAATGCGATGCGCATGATGCCCGGTCACTCCGCGGCACGAAGCCCGTCGCCGGATCCCGCTCCCGCGTCGATTCCGAACTTGGCGGCGAGCGCACCTATACAGGCGTCATGCGAGAAACGGGCGTGCACCCGCGCAAAACCCGCCTCGGCGAGTTGAGTCCTGTATGCAGGCTCTCTGATCAGGCGTTCAATCTCGATCGCCATCGCGCCCCGGTCGCGTGCCTCAACCAGTACGCCGGACTCGCCATCGGCAATAAGCTCGGGGATGGCCGCGACGCGCGTCGCAATGCAGGCCAGTTTCTGCGACTGGGCTTCCATAAGCACGTTCGGCAGTCCGTCGCGGTCGCCGCTATCCGTGATCCTGCTCATGAGCGCGAAGACATCGGACTTGCGCATGGTACCGATCACTTCGGCCTGACTCTGCGCGCCGAACCAGTCGACGCGGTCGCCAATCCCTGCCCGGTCGGCCTGCTCGGCGAGCTCCGCGCCGAGTTCACCGCCGCCGATATGCAGGAACTTCCAGTGCAGATCTTTCGGCAGTCGCGCCAGCGCGTCCACGAGATCGTCATAGCCCTTCTTGGCGACCAGTCGGCCGACCGACATGATCATGACGGGTGTTTCCGGATCCGACCCGTCCGCGTCGGAAAGCGGGCCTTCAGGCGGGTCAAACCGTGACAGGTCAAGGCCGTGATAGACCAGTTCAACCGGCGCTTCGCCCTCCTCAGCGCCCGCCAGGGCATTCAAATGGTCGCGCCCGTACGCGGTGCACGTCACGCCCCAGGCCGCATCGGCAAGCTTTTCGCGCTTTTCCCAATCCGGAATTGTCCAGATATCCTTGGCGTGCGCCGAGAAGCTCCAGGTCATGCCGCGGATCGTGGCCGCGTAGCGCGCCACCGAGGATGGCGTGTGGAGGAAGTGGCTGTAAATGTGCGTATGGCCGGCATCCATCTCTGCGGCCAGAACAAGCGCTTGTCCGAACCGCCTGACTCTGTTCGGGGTCCGGTCTCGCCGGAAATCGCGGAGGAACATCTCGCGCGCCGCCTTGTAGCCGCTCAGCCTGCGCGCGTGCAGCCAAGCCTTCAGGATTCTTAGCGGCTCCTGGTACAGATACTCCGGCAAATACCGCACCGGCGCTTCGATCTCGTCATGAATCGGATGGCGTTTCGTATCGGTCGGATGCCGCAGAGAGAACAGTTCGGCCTGCAGCCCGCGCTTCTCCAGCTCCCGGATCTCCTGTGCAATGAAGGTTTCCGAGAGGCGCGGATAGCCCTTCAAAACGATCGCTACTGTCTTGCGCATTGTCTAAGGCCGTCGTGCAGATCCGGACGAATGGTCCGTCATAGTGCCGCCTGACTGGTCTTCTTTCCGCCAAACAGCGAAAATCTCGGCTTCTGCCGCCGCTCCAGCCAGGGCTCAACCAGTTGATTGACCTTGTCGAATCCGCCGAGCAGGTCGGGAACGACAGCCTGCGAGGGCCGCGGCTGGTTCTCGAGCGAAATCAGGGCATCGGCCATGACATTCGGGTCACGTGCTCCTCCGGTCGCCTCCATCGGATCGACCAGCATGCGCATGAGACCGAGTTCCTCGGCCTTATTCGCCCGCAGATACTGTTCCTTGCGCGGCACCGTCCGCGGCACCACCAGCGCCGGCTTGTCGAGTGTCAGCAGCTCGCAGAATGTGTTGTACCCGCCCATTGCCACGATGGCCTTCGCACGGTCAAAAAGATGCTCCACCTGGGCGTGGAAAACGATGGCATCCACATTCGGCAGGTTTTCGGCACGCTCCTGAAACTCGACCTGTTTCTCGGTTGTCATGAACGGCCCCAGCACCAGCAGCGCCGGATACGGCAGATCCTTGCGGTGTTCATAAGCCGTAAGCACCCAGTCGATCAGCCCCTCGCCATCTCCGCCACCGCCGGTCGTCACGAGGATATAATCGTCACTCGTGATCTCGGGCCAGTGTGCGGCGGAAGCCTGCTGGGAAAGGGGCCGAGGCAGATATCCGGTATAGACCATTTTGTTGACCACAGACATTGGCGGATCGAGTCCGACCAGGGGGTCATATATGTCTTTCAAACCGTATACCCAGACCTCGTTGTAGAGATTCTCGATCGCGGGCATCGCTGCCTTGCGTTCCCATTCCGGCTTCAGCAGATCGGGTTCGTCCAGGACATCGCGAAGGCCGAGCACCAGCCGGGTGCCGCGCCGTTTCAGCATATGCAGCGTCGGCTCGATCTCTCCGCGCAAGCCAAGCGGCTCCTTGTCGACGATGAAAATGTCCGGGTCGAAAATTTCGGCGGTGTGCTGAATGATCGATTCTCTGATCCGGACGGTTTCTTCGATGTCGATGTGGAGGTTGAGCGATGTGTAGTCGCCATTGCGCAGCTTGATGACGCCGGGCACGCGGACAAAATCGACACGGGACCGGAAATCGAAGGCGCCGATAATCGGTGATCCGGTGAGAATCATGGCCGAAAGATCGGAGTGCCGTTCGACGAGACTGTGAGCAATCGCACGGCATCTGCGCAGGTGCCCCAGCCCAAACGTGTCATGGCTATATAGAAGGATGCGCGAGCCGCTTTTCCGCGAGAACAGCCGCATTTACGGGCACCTGTATACTCAATAAACCAGTTTTAATCGGAAAGTCGCAGTCTGCCGATTGCCAATTGGATCTCGCGCCCCCAACGCGTTGACCCCCTCTACAACTATGGCACATTTATCGCTTGGTCGAAAATAATATTCTCTTTACGGTGTCACTTTGAGGGCTGAGCGGCGCGCCGGCACGAAGAAAATGCCGGCTGCGGTCAATTGGGTGCATATTGGCTGGGGATCTTTAAGACACTGATTCATATGGAGAAAAATCTCTTTAAATATGTTTGGCGGCACAGCAGGCCGGCTCAGGTATGGATCCTGACGATCGTGCTGATTTCAATGCCGTTCTATTTCATGACGCTGAACCTGCCGAAGACGATCGTCAACAAGGCGATCCAGGGCGAAGGCTTCGAACGGCCTGACGACACGGCGAAATTCTTCGAACTGTCCTTCGGCATGCCGGGATTTCTCCATTCGTCCATCGGCGAGACGCTGACGCTATTTTCCGGATTCGACATGCAGCGTCTGCCCTACCTGATCGCGCTCTGCATGCTGTTCCTGGCGCTGGTCTGTATCAACGGTCTGTTCAAGTTCTACATCAACGTGTTCAAGGGCCGGCTCGGTGAGCGCATGCTGCGCCGGCTCCGCTACACTCTGGTCGATCGCGTCCTGCGCATGCCGCCGCTGCATTTCCGCAAGGTCAAGGCGCCGGAAGTCGCCACCATGGTGAAGGACGAGGTCGAACCGCTCGGCGGCTTCATCGGCGACGCGTTCGTACAGCCCATCTTCCTGGGCGGCCAGGCCATGACCGCCATGATCTTCATCCTCGCACAGAGCTACTGGTTGGGCGGCATCGCGGCCGGCATCGTGATCGCGCAGGCGATCATCATTCCGCGGCTCCGGAAACGCCTGCTCGTGCTCGGCAAACAGCGCCAGCTTGCAGCGCGTGCGCTTGCGGGCCGTGTCGGCGAAATCGTCGAGGGCATCAACGAGGTCCACGTCAACGACACCTCGAACTACGAGCGCGCCGACGTCACCAGCCGCCTCGGCCGCATCTTCAACATCCGCTACGAACTGTTCCGCAGGAAGTTCTTCGTCAAGTTCCTGAACAACTTCCTCGCTCAGATCACGCCGTTCCTGTTCTACCTGATCGGCGGTTACTTCGCGATCCGCGGCAGCCTCGACATCGGTCAGCTTGTCGCCGTTATTGCCGCCTACAAGGATCTGCCCTCGCCGATCAAGGAACTGATCGACTGGGATCAACAGCGTCTCGATGTGCAGATCAAGTACACCCAGGTCATTGAGCAGTTCGACCACGACCAGATGCTCGAGGAAAAGATCCAGGAACCGATCTTCGAAACGGTCCAGCCTCTGACCGGGGCCATTGCCGCTGCAAACCTCACCCTCACCGACGATTCCGGCGCGAAGCTGGTCGAAGGCGCGAACTTCTCGTTCTCGCTCGGTGAACATATTGCCGTCGTCGGCGGCACGAACAGTGGGGCGGAGCACTCGGCCGAGGCCCTCGCCCGCCTGCTGGTCCCGACGTCCGGCAAGCTGTCGGTCGCGGATTCCGAACTTGTCGAACTGCCGGAAGGCATCACGGGACGGCGCGTTTCCTATGTCGGGCCCGACGTCTATCTGAACCCGGTCAGCGTCCGGGACAATCTTCTCTACGGCCTCAGGCACGCCCCTGTCGTCGATGCTGTATATGATGACGACGAACGCAAGGTCCGTGAGAACGAGGAGCAGGAGGCAAAGCTCACAGGCAACATACTGCTCGACATCAATGCCGAGTGGATCGACTACGGTGCTGCCGGCGTCGCCGGTCCCGAAGAACTGGAAGCGAAGCTGATCGATGTGCTGCACCGCGTCGATCTCGGCGAGGACATCTACCGGTGGGGCCTGCGCGGCGCGATCGATCCTCATGAAGACCCCGATATGGCGCAGACCATCCTGCAGGTCCGCCAGGCAATGCGCGAGAGGCTGTCAACGCCGCCGCTGTCCCGGCTCGTCGAACCGTTCGATCCGGACCGCTACAACCGTCAGGCCACCATCGGCGAGAATCTCATGTTCGGTACGCCGATCGGCGAGGATCTGGTGGTCCAGAACCTTGCAACAAATGCGTACATGCTGCGCATTCTGGAGGAGACGGGGCTGCACGAAACCCTGTTCGACATGGGCAAGAGCATCGCGGGCACCCTGATCGAACTGTTCGCCGATCTGCCGCCGGACCACCCGTTTTACGAACAGGTCGACTTCCTGTCGCCGGAGGACCTTCCGAACTACCAGACCGTTCTGGGGCATATCGGCAGCGAGCCGATGTCGAAGGTGTCCGCCAGTGACCGGGCCATGTTCCTTGCGCTGCCGTTCTCCTACATCGAGCCGAGGCATCGCCTGGGTCTGCTCGATGAAAAGCTCGAGAACCGTCTTGTGGAGGCGCGCAAGGCCTTCCGCGACGGCATGCCGGACGAGATGCGCGAGACGATCGAGTTCTACGAACCGGATGTCTACAACGCCGCGGCCAGCCTGCAGGACAACATCCTGCTCGGCCGTATCGCGTACGGCATAGCGGAAGGCCCCGCGCAGATCGGCACCGCCATCGACGAGGTTCTGGACGAACTCGATCTGCGCTCCGCCGTCTTCAAGGTCGGCCTGGGATACAACGTCGGCACCGGCGGCAAGCGCCTGAGCGGCCTGCAGCGACAGAAAATCGGCCTTGCCCGCGCTTTGCTGAAGATGCCGGACATCGTGATCATCAACCGTTCGCTGGCCGGCCTCGACAAACGCAGCCGAACCGCGATCATGGACGCCGTTATCGAGATGGCCAACGACGGCGTCAACGGCAGCCGGCAGGGCCTGTTCTGGGTTGTTGCGCAGCCGCAGGACGCTGAGAAGTTCGACCGCGTTCTCGTATTCGATGATGGTTCGGTCGTGGAGAGCGGGACGCCCGAGGAGCTGAAAGGTGACTCGACGCATTTCTCCACGCTGATTGCTGCGGATTGAGAGGGACCAACACGCAGCGGGCCGAACGGCCCGCGCAAGTTTGAGGGAGACAGGCAATGAGCCTTGAGCAGGAAGTCGATCTTTTGCGCAAGATCCCCATTTTCGCGAAAATCGACCCGGCCAAACTGAAGCTGCTGGCATTCACCTCCGAGCGGATCGCGTTCGATCAGGGCCAGCCGTTGTTTTTGCAGGGCGATCCGTCCGACGCCGCCTATGTGATCATCAGCGGCTCCGCTGACGTCCTCGTCAGTACCCCGACCGGCGAGATATCCGTTGCCCAGCTTGCGAAGAACGCGCTTGTCGGCGAGATCGGCATTCTCTGCGACGTCCCACGGACCGCAACAGTGAAGGCACTGTCCGAGCTCGACACCCTGAAGATCGAAAAGCGGAACTTCTTCCGGCTGATCGAGGAGTTTCCGCAGATGGGTGCCGAAGTCGTGCGTGAAATCGCCGAACGTCTGGCCAAAACCACCGAAGACCTGACCGCGACGCGGAACGAGCTCGCTGCCCTGAAACAGTAGGTCCGCGCCACCCGGGGTCTGACGACCAGGCCGGCCGGAACCCGCACCCGGACGCGATTTCCGATGCCCAATGATCTAATCCTCCGTGGCGGCCGCGTCGTCGACCCCTCCCAGAACCTTGATGCCGTGATTGATGTCGCCTTCTCGGACGGCAAGGTCGCGGCAATCGGCAATGGCCTCCCGGCAGACGCCGCCACGGATGTCCGCGATGTCACCGGGCGCATCGTCACGCCCGGTCTCATCGACCTTCACACCCACGTCTACTGGGGCGGCACGTCGCTCGGCATCGATGCCGAGGAATTCTGCAGGACGTCCGGCGTCACGACCGCAATCGACACCGGTTCCGCAGGTCCCGGCAACTTCGCCGGCTTCAGAAGCCATGTGATCGAACGCAGCGAGGTGCGCATCCTCGCCTTTCTCCACGTTTCCTTCGCCGGGATCTACGGCTTCGACCGCAACGTCCATGTCGGCGAAAGCGAGGACATCCGGCTCATGGCCCCGGGCGAGGCGGTCGAAGTGGCGAACGCCAACCGCGACGTCATCGTCGGCATCAAGATCAGGGTCGGGCGGTATTCGTCAGGCTCGCAAGGCATGACGCCGCTCGAATATGCCCGCCAGGTCGCCGACGAGACCGGCCTCCCCCTCATGGCCCATATCGACGAGCCGCCGCCGTCTTACGAGGACGTCCTGGCGCGGCTCAATGCGGGCGATATCCTGACCCATTGTTTCCGGCCGTTCCCGAATGCCCCGTCCACCGCCCAGGGCACGGTGAAGCCCGCGGTCCGCGACGCGCGCGAGCGCGGCGTTCTGTTCGACATAGGCCACGGCAAGGGCTCGTTTTCCTTCAAGACGGCACGCGCCATGCTCGCAAACGGCTTCCCGCCCGACACGATTTCGTCCGACATCCACAAACTCTGCATAGACGGCCCGGCGTTCGACCAGGTGACCACCATGTCGAAATTCCTCTGCATGGGCATGGACCTCAACGAGGTGATCCGCTGCTCGACCGAGAATGCGGCCCTTGCACTGAAGCGGCCGGAACTCGGAACCCTGAAACCCGGCTCCGCGGGCGATGCGAGCATTCTCACCGTCGACGAAGGCGAGTACGACTATGTCGACGTCCTCGGCGTACATCTGGACGGCAACCGCAAGATCAACGCCCGCGGTGCCGTCATCGCCGGCCGGTGGTGGCATGGCGAGTAGCGCACAGTGCCCTCTTCTTGGTGCACAAACCGGCTATCGAGTCTCCTGATCTGTAATGAAGTTAACGATCGCATCGATCACTCCGGGCGCAAGCGGCAAGGACGGGTCCGCGTAGGTCGCGATATTGGCTTTCCTGTCATCCGCGTCCACAGTCTTCAGCACGTGGTTCATGTCCGGAATCAACGCAAGGCGTGCTTCCGGGCGAGCACTGTGCAGTCTTTTGGCATCGCTGACGTTCACCTGGATGTCTCTCTTACCCTGCAGGATCAGAACGGGCACCGATACTTTCGCAATGAGACCCGCGGGGTCATGCGACATCAGGTTCATCATGAAGCCCTGTACCCGGGGCGCGAACAGTTGCCTCACTGTCGGATGGATATTGCCGGGATCCACACGCTGCCCTTTTTCGAGCCTATCGATGATATCAAACGCGTTACGTCGGACGGACTGATCGGAAAGCAATCCCTGCAGCTGCTGGCGGAGAATCTCGGCCAACCGGCGGCCAGGCGAAGCGGCAAGAATAAGTCCGCAGATTGCACCCTTGCGCTGCGCGCTCAACAGGGCCACGAGAGCGCCCTCGCTGTGGCCAAGCAGCCATAGACAACGCACAGCGATCTCCTCTTTCGCGATCCCGATCCAGGCATGGATATCATCCGCATAGTCGTTGAGGGTTACGTCATTGGCATCGCTGATCGCGGCTTTGCTGCCGAACAACCCGCGCTTGTCGATCCTGATCGAACCGATCCCGGACTTGGCAAGATCCTCGGCCAGATACCGGTATGTCGCGGCGGCAACGCCGAGCGGATTGTTGCCGTCACGGTCGGTCGGCCCCGAGCCCGGGATAATCAGGACAACGCGCCGGTTCGCATCCTTTGCCGCGCGGTATGCCCCCTCAAGCGGACCGAGCGGTCCGGGCGCCTGAAGGATCACTTCGTCGGACCGTGTTTCATCTGTCGCCACCAGGAGCGCAACCAGCGCAGAAAGCAATACAGACAGAATTGGTGAAGCAGGAAGACTCACAGCCAGGGCCTCCGGTATTGTTAAACATCACGACGCCTAAATCGCTTTCATCCGGTTCTGACTCCCAAAATGGAATGCGATCAACACCAATATTCTTGATGCGTCACTCCGCCCGCAACATGGATCTTGCCGCAAGAGCGCAGATCAGCCGTCGTTCCTGATCGAGAACAGGACCGCGGCAAGCACCAGCGCGCCGCCGATGAATGTTGCGAGGCTCGGGACCTCCGCAAACAGCATGAACGCAAAGACCGGCGCCAGAGGCGTTTCCAGCGCGCTTATGAGTGCGGTCTGGCCCGACGGGACACGTTTGGCCCCTTCCGCAAGCGTGACCGATGCTATCGCGAACAGAAGCCCGAAAGCGGCGAGGATATAGATCTCCTTCAGCGCAACGCCGAACGGGTCGCCCAGAGCGGCGGCGCACGGCAGCAGGAGGACCGACTGCAGAACGGCCGGTCCCGCTGCGGGCGTATCCGGATACTTTCGATAAATGACCATGATCGTGGCCATCGCGATGGTCATCCACAAGGCAAGCAGGTCGCCCTGGATGCTGATCTCGCCCATGGAACCGGCCACGATGATGGCAACACCGAGCAACGCGGCGATACACCCCGCCATCGTCCGCGGCGACACTCTTTCTCCAATCGCAAGCCACGCGAGCAGCGCGGCGATGAGCGGCGCGGCCGCATAGATCAGCGCCACATTGGCAATCGTTGTGAGTTTGAAGGCCGGGATGAATGCCGCCGTACCCAGCGCACCGATTACACCCACCGTCCAGCCGCTGTACCCCATGCCGGAGAAATTTCGCCGGACCGTGCCGCTTCTTACCGTCCAGACCGTGGTCAGCGCCGCAGCAAACAGGCCACGCCAGAAGATGACATCCCACGCTCCGGCGTTCACGCCCTTGGTGAAGAGACCCGCTGTGCTGTAGGTCACAGCCGCAACCAGAAGAAGAACCACTCCGCGGTAGTATTCGGATTGGGAAATCCGATGCACGTCAGCGTTTCCGCGCTCCCGGAAATCACGCGCGTCGTTGATTCTGGCGCGCGTCGAATGAGACCGGGTGACCGCCTTTCTCCGTGATCGCGTCAACCGCCGAAGCAATCTGGGACCTCTCAAGCCCGATGTCCTTCAGATAATGGTCGTTCAGGCCCTGAAGCTCGCGGATCGCGGCGCGCCGCGCATGCCACTGGAGGATCAGGTCGACACAACGGCGCACTAGCCTTCTTACCGCATTGACAGTCCGGCCTGTCCGCTCGGCCCCTTGGGCATGGGCCTGAAGAAAACGCTCACCGGGATAGAGTTGTTTCGAAACGGAATTCATGGCGTCCTCCATCGGCGTCCGCATCGTCCGCGCAAAACAGCGAACAAGATTTAGATTAATTTGACCATTGAGACACCCTGATCCACACTGGATTTCGGTGCTTCGGTGCCCTACGCTCTTAAAAAGTAATCAATTCATCAAACATCAACAAACGAGAAGATCTTGAAATTGGTGTTAGAATTTTTCAGGTATAGCGAATGGCTCGGTCACTCCCGCCGCTGAACGCAATCCGGGCATTCGAATCCGCTGCACGCCACCTCAGCTTCACCAGGGCGGCGGAGGAACTCCATGTGACGCCCGCCGCAATCAGCCATCAGGTCAAGGCGCTCGAGGAACAGCTCGGCGTCTCCCTGTTCCGCCGGCTGCCCCGTGCACTGCGCCTGACGGACGCCGGTCAGGCGGCATTGCCGGCTATCCGTCAGGGTTTTGACAATCTGGCTCAAGGGGTCGAGCAGATGCGCGCGCATTGCGAAAGCGGCCTGCTAACGGTAAGCGTCAGCCCCTCGTTCGGGGCCATGTGGCTGGTGCCCCGCCTCGAACGGTTCCGCAGCCGGCATCCGGACATCGAGATCCGTCTCGACGGCACCGATCGCCTGGTCGATCTTGCGCACGATTATGCAGACGTGGCTGTGCGCTACGGTCCCGGAGGGTACGACGGGCTTCGGGTCGACTGCCTTTTCGGTCAGGCCAACACGCCGGTCTGCAGCCCTGCCCTGCTGAAAGGTGAACACCCGTTGCGCAAGCCGGACGACCTGCGTCACCACACGCTCTTGCACGTGGACTGGAAGGATGCGGAAGCAAGCTGGCGCATGTGGCTGCTGGCCGCCGGCGTGCATGACATCGACCCGGCCCTCGGGCCGCACTTTACAATGGAGAACATGGCGGTGCAGGCGGCAATGGACGGCCATGGCGTGGCACTGGTCGGTGACATGCTGGTCGCCGATGATCTCGCGGCCGGCCGGCTCGTCCGCCCGTTCGATCCGAGCCTCAGCACGCCGCTCAGTTTCGCCTACTATCTCCTGAGCGCGAAAGACAGCGACAGGCTGCCGAAGGTCGAAGCCTTCCGGGACTGGCTGCTCGAAGAGGCCCGCGCTTCGCGCCCGGAACCCCAGACTTTCTAAGCAGCGTCAGCTGTTCGATTCAGGCAGCCCTCTCGGTCCGCGCCAGGAAGAACGCCGCCGCGCCCATCAGTCCGGCCGAAGCCCGATTGATGATCCGACGTCGGAGCGGCGTCAATGCATGTGCACCAACCAGCGTGCCCGCCGTCACCCAAAGTAACGCCGCAACGCCCTCAACCAACAGATACAGCGCGCCCAGGACGAACAGTTGCGGCATCAGCGGTGCCGCATCGTTCACGAATTGGGGCAAAAAGGCCGTGAGCAAGAGATAGGCTTTCGGATTACCCATGAGCGTCAGAAACTCACGGCGCATCAATGTCGAAACCTCGGGCGCCTCCAGATCTTCGGACACATTCGCTGTCCAGAACTGAAATGCCAGATAGAGCAGGTAGGCTACGCCCATCCACTTCAGTGCCACGAAAGCCAGTTCAGAGGTGCGGAGAAGCACGTCCAGGCCTGACGAGACCAGAACCACAAGAACCGCCCACGCAGCAAGCCTTCCGAGGACACCCTTGGCCGTGCGAAGCCAGCCCGCCTTTGTTGCAGAGATGAAAGCCAGCAGGTTGTTTGCACCGGGCGACGCCCCAAGAAGCAACGCGGCCGGAAGGAAGATCATGAGCTGCTGAAGGGTCATGGGTTCGCCTCGTTTCCGATGATCCGGCACGGCAGTAGAGCGGGTGCGAGAAGAAAAGTCCGCAAAATTGCCAAGCCAGAGCGTTCATCTCCTGCCCGCACGTCATCGGCGGGCGGTCATGAACCAGGGAACTAATTCACACCATAGTAGCGCTTGTACCAGGTAACGAAGTTGCCGAGGCCGATCTCGATCAGCGTATGCGGATTGTAGCCCGTGACAGCCGCCAGATCCGTGCAATCCGCCCAGGTGTCCGACACGTCGCCGGGCTGCATCTCGCGGAACGCGATTTCCGCCTTGCGGCCGACGCACTTCTCGATCACTTCGATGTAGCGCATCAGATCGACGGGTTGATTGTTGCCGATATTGAGAATTCTGTACGGCGCGACGCCGCTGCTGGCCGGGTCCGGATTTTCCGCATCCCAAGTCCCGTCAGCGCTCGGCGGTTTGTCGAGCAGCGCGATAATACCCTGCGCGATATCGTCGACATAGGTGAAGTCGCGGGTCATCTTGCCGTGGTTGTAAACCTCGATCGTCCGGCCGTTGATGATCGCGTCGGTGAACTTGAAGAAGGCCATGTCGGGCCGGCCCCATTCCCCGTAGACCGTGAAGAACCGCAGCCCCGTCATGGGCACGCCATAGAGATGACTGTAGCTGTGCGCCATCATCTCATTGGCCTTTTTGGTCGCCGCATAGAGCGACATGGGATGCTCGGTCGACTGGTGCTCCGAATACGGCATGCTCTTGTTGGCGCCATAGACCGAGCTGGTCGACGCGAAGACGAGGTGGCGGACGGCATGTGCCCGGCAGCACTCGAGCACATTCCCGAAGCCGACGAGGTTGCTGTGAAAATAGGGCTCAGGATGATCGATCGAATAGCGGACCCCGGGCTGCGCGGCTAGGTGCACCACCGTGTCCGGCGTATGGCGCTCGAAAACCATCTGAAGCGCCTGGGCACTGCTGATGTCGACGCGCTCTTCGGTGAACGTTCCCGGACCTTCCAGGCGTTCGAGCCGTGCCTTCTTGAGGGATACGTCGTAGTAAGGCGTCAGATTGTCGACACCAACCACGTCCACACCGTTCTTGAGCAGGCGATGCGCAAGGTGGTTTCCGATGAAGCCGGCGGCGCCGGTGACGAGGAGTTTCATGGCCCTAACCTCTCACCGGCGGCTCTGTGGGCCGGCCAACGCTGTGGTAGTCGAAGCGTGTACGCTCGATCTCGTCGAGCGTGTAGATATTGCGCAGATCGACGAGCACCGGTCGCGCCATCACGTCGGCGATCCGGTCCAGGTCAAGAGCGCGGAATGCATTCCACTCGGTAATGATGACAAGGGCATCGGCTCCGGCCGCCGCCTCGTAGGCATCGGCCTTCCAGTCGACGTCATCCAGCACGGTTGACGCGGCCTCCATGCCGATCGGATCGTGCGCCTGGATCCCGGCCCCCTTGCGTTGCAGTTCAGGGATAATGACAAGAGAGGGAGATTCCCGGATATCGTCGGTCCCTGGCTTGAACGTCACGCCAAGGATGCCAATCCGCTTTTCACTGACGTCCCCGCCGAGCGCCGCCTCGATCTTGTCGACCATGGCAAGCTTGCGGGCCTCGTTTGCGGCAATGACGGATTCGATGATCGACATCCGGGTGCCGGTATCCCGGGCGATGGCTGCAAGCGCGCGGGTATCCTTCGGAAAGCACGAACCACCGAACCCCGGACCGGGATGCAGGAATTTGGAACCGATGCGTCCGTCAAGTCCGATACCACGGGCGACATCCTGCACATTCGCACCGGTTGCCTCACACAGATCAGCCATCTCGTTGATGAAGGTGATCTTCATCGCCAGAAACGCGTTGCCGGCATACTTCGTGAGTTCGGCGGTCTCGAGCCCCGTGAAAACAATCGGCGCCTCGCGCAGCGACAAAGGCCTGTAGAGCGATTGCATCACCTCCTGGGCCCGCTCGGACTCAACGCCGATAATGACCCGGTCCGGTCGCATGAAATCCTCGATCGCTGCTCCTTCCCGCAGGAACTCCGGGTTGGACGCCATATCGAATTCCGCTTCCGGATTGGTTTCGCGAATGATCGCCGCAATGTGACGCGCGGTCCCGACGGGAACGGTCGATTTGGTTACGATGACCGTATATCCCTCGATATTGGCAGCAATACTGCGCGCCGCGGCCTCCACGTAACCAAGATCAGCCGCATCGTGACCGCGCCGCGAGGGCGTACCCACCGCAATAAACACGACATCGGCCGATCGCACGCTTTCGGTGAACTCGGTGGTGAATGTGAGCCGCCCCGCCGCCACATTCGTTTCGACGAGCTGGTCCAGGCCCGGTTCGTAGATCGGGATTTCGCCGGCATTGAGCTTAGCGATCTTCGCCTCGTCGAGATCGACGCACGTCACGTCGAAGCCAAACGCCGAAAAGCACGCACCGGACACAAGGCCCGCGTATCCGGTACCGATCATCGCGATGCGCATTGCGAAGTCACCTCTGTATGTGTGCCCGGTTCGCAATTGCGCCCGGAAGGCCGGAACAGCCACGGCAACTGCTGCCGAGGCGGAACTGGTATATCACCCCCTGGCGCTAGAGTGAATTTAGGTCAGATTGAATCGTTCTGCCGGTTTGCATTTTTGTCAGGATCGAGGGTTTTGGCGAAGGCCATACCGGGGGTACGGTCGAGACAAAACCCGATGGAACTGGCTAAAAGGCAACCGGCCCAAAGGGTTGGATGAAATCGACCATCCACGGCGTCAGGTCTCTCGACCGTAGCCCCACTACGCTTCTCGAAACCTTCCTGGTGCACTGGTGCGATTTCATCCAACAGAACTGGTTCAATCTGACCCAAACTCACTCTTGGCAATGACCGGCAAACCTCATGATGCCCGGTGGTCCGCTGCGCTGCATTGGGCGTAAACTAGACAGACGGTATCTGCAACCTTGGAGATGCCGAAACGCAGGAGATCAGAAATGGTGTTTGCTCAGCCCCACACGCCAATCGCCGGCGTTCTTGTCGTCTTTGTGACGGCATTTCTGCTCCTTGCACCCGCTCAAGCTGCGTCGGACGTGACCGACGCCGACAGATCGGCGTTCCAGTCCATCATTACCAGCCAGATCGAGGCGTTTCAGCGCGATGACGCGACAACAGCTTTCGGATTTGCCGCCCCCTCCATCAAGTCCATCTTCCGCACGCCGGACGTGTTCATCCAGATGGTCAAGCGGGGATACATGCCGGTATACCGGCCGCGAAGCTACTCGTTCGGATCCGTGACCGATGAAACCGGAGGTCCAACGCAACGCGTGAGCATCGTCGGTCCGGACGGAACCTTGTGGCTTGCCCTTTACTCCATGCAGCGGCAGCCCGATGGAACCTGGAAGATTTCCGGCGTCGTTCTGGTCAAGCCCAAGGGCGAAAGCGCCTGATCCATCGCCCCGTCCGACGCCTTCGCCCAACCTTTAGTACCGAGTATGTGCTTCTGCAATCATAGTGAAAACTTGATCTGAATTTCCTGTATTTGGGTTCAATTTCGCCATCAGCATCTGGCCACATCAAAAGCGCGTCGGCATGACAATCACATTCGCCCAGTAGGACAGAACCTGCTGAAGCACGTCCTTGAGATCGAGAAAGTCGGCCGGCTTGCAGATATACCCGCTAGCACCCAACTTGTAGGCGTCGTGCATGGTTTTCGCATCAATCGCGTTTGACATGACAATGATCGGCTGTTGCCAATAGCTAGAGCACTTTTTTATGTGCCTCAGAAAATCAAGTCCGGAAACCTTGGGCATTCGCAAATCAAGAAAAACAATATCCGGAATTAGTTTTGAGTCTCCGGATTTTACGCCGCTTCGAAATATCTCTTCGGCGGCTTTCGCTGAATTTGCAAAAAGCAGGCTGGCTTGCACACTGGTGGCGTCCACTGCCTTTGCAAACAACAATTGATCTGAACTGCTGTCATCTATGGCAAGGACGCATATGTTCCTCATCCTCTTGGAGGCAATCAGATCGTCCGGACGCGGCGGATGTTTCTCGTCGTCCTGCGCGTCGTCTACATTCTCGAACAGATGGTCTGTCGTTACACCGAGTATTCTTGCAATCTGGAACAGGTTGCCGGCAGATATCCGGCACTCGCCGCTCTCCTGTTTCTGGACCAGTTGGTGGGATACACCCAGCCTTTGGGCAAGATCCGCCTGGCTGAGGCCCATCGATCGGCGGCGCGCCTTGATTGTGCCGCCAATAATCTCGTCAATGTTGCCCTTTGAAATCATCTCTAGTTTTCTGCTTTTGGATACAGCTCAATATTGGGAACCGTAAAAGTAATCGTTGTGCCAGAGTTCACTCTGGACTGCACCCAAACCGTACCGCCCATCTTGAAGACGGCTTTCCGAACGATCGCCAGCCCGATACCATTTCCGGGAATTTCGGGATTGTCATCAAATCGCGAAAAGGCTTCAAACACCCGGTTTAAGTAGTCCTTCTCAATTCCCTTACCATTGTCGCTGATGCTGATGTGCCAGGCATTTTTGACCAACGCTGCCTTTGCTTCGACGTGAGAGGGAGTATCCGTCCTGCGATACTTCACTGCATTCCCGACCAGATTTTTTATGACATGTCTGATCAACACCGGATCACAGGCAAGCTCCGGCAGGTCAACGCAGTTCAGTTGCACGCCGGTCTCGGTGCCATAAATCCGAATCTCGTCTTTGAATATGCCTTCGACCAGGGATTTCACATCAATGGTCTCATGCCGGGTAACAACATTGTTGAGGTTTGAGTAGACGATCAGGTCATCAATCAGCGAGCGCATGCTCTTTGCGGCGTCTTGAATCCGCCTCAGGTAGTCCTTGCCCTGCCGTGACGTGGAGTCCAGTTCGGCAAGCTGCGCAAGGGACGTGATCGAACGCAGTGGTTCTTTAAGATCGTGGGTAGCGAAATAGGAAAAGTGCCGCATGTCGGCGTCAATCAGATTATATGCAGACTGGGACATGTGTGCAGCATCGCTGCCTGCGATTTCTGCAGAGGTGCTGATGCGAATTCCAATCGTTTTCTTCATTGCCCACCAGATGGCCGCTTGTGTGGACAGGCTGAATGCAAGAATTGCGGCCGCACCGATTAACTGAACACCCAGATTGACATCTTCGTGCCACGCGGCGGCAACGATCGAGAACAATCCAGGAGTCAGGTGAACTGGAACAGCGTCGACAACATCGTCTATTTTCATTTTCTCCAGGGCGATCTTGGTCGCGTGCATAATGCCGCCGCCCAGAAATCCGAGAATGATAAACAGGACGGAACCACCGTTAATGGGCGCTGCCGTTGTCACCACAAGACCTGCCAGGCCGGCATTGAGAGTTCCGACAACATCCCAACGACGCGTCGTGACAATCGAAATCAACAAGCCGAACGTGAAGCCGCCAATACCCCCCCAATGCGTATTCACGATCACACGGGCGATCTCCTGGATTCCCTCGGAGCCGTCGATGGGCAGCGAAGAGCCGCCATTGAAGCCATACCAACCTAACCACAACAAGAACGTGCCCAGTGTCGTCAGGGGAATTGACGAAGGCGAAAGCATGTTCTCCGACGCCGGTTCGTCCCTCTTCTGGAATCTGTTGAGCCTTGGACCAAGCAAGATGATCGCGGCGAGGCTCGCGCAACCTCCGGACAGATGTACAACTGACGCGCCGGCAAAATCGGTGTAGCCGAGCTCGCGAAGCCATCCGCTTCCCCAGACCCAATAGCCGATGGTCGGATAAATGATCGCTCCGTTCACCGCACAAAAAATCATAAATGCGGGAATCTTGACGCGCACGGCGACGGCACCAGAGACAATGGAACTCGATGCAACTACAAACAGCGATTTAAACAACCATCCTACCGTCTCGGTCTGACCGCTTCCCATCGGGGTTGATGTCAATGCCGAAACAATACTTCCGGTTTTCATGACGTGGCTGCCAATGAGATAAAACGCCACTGTCGTGATGCAGATCGCTACAATATTTTTTGTAATGACTGAGCTGACAGATTTGTGCTCGACGAGACCGGCCTCGAGAAAAGTGAAGCCGACTGCCATCAGAAATACCAAGGCAGAGAACGCAATGAGTAACGAGACGTTCGTTAATTCCACCTCTCTAAATCCGAAACATGAAAATTAAATATAATAATTTCAGGAATTTAAAACAGGCAGAGCAATCATAGTCAAGCTTGCCGGCTGCCGGCTTCACAGTCCGACGGTTATTCGATTGGCAGTCGAAACATCGTGGTCAGGCAGCCTTGCTGTTCTTGCTCGCACGGACGGCAACCATTTCAGCGAATTTGTCAAACAGGTATTCCGCATCGTGCGGGCCAGGCGATGCCTCGGGATGAAACTGCACTGAGAGAACCTGTTTCTCCGGGACCTCGAATCCGGCAAGCGTGCCGTCGAAGAGCGACACATGGGTTACTACGGCGTCGCTCGGCAGGCTGTCGCGATCGACAACGAAGCCGTGGTTTTGGCTGGTGATCACGACGTTGTCTTTCTCGCGATCCAGGACCGGGTGATTGGCGCCGTGGTGCCCGAAGTGCATCTTCGACACTTTTGCTCCAAGCGCCAACGCAAGAAGTTGATGTCCCAGACAAATCCCGAATACGGGCAATTCCGCCTTCAAGAGCCTTTCAACAGTCGGGACCGTATAAGGTGCAACGGCAACCGGATCGCCCGGTCCGTTTGACATCAACACACCGTCCGGCTGATGAGCGAGTATGTCTTTCGACGACATATCTGCAGGCACGACCAGAACATCGAACCCCCTGTTTGTCAGACACTCGACGATGTTGCCTTTAACACCGTAGTCGATGACCGCGACCAATGGCTTTCTAGAACCGTCTTTCATCACTTTCCCTTCTACAGTGTATGCTGATTTGGACGCTGCATTAATGGCGAGATCAGTGCCAATCAGACCGGATGCGTTCGCGGCAATGGCCACCAGTCCATTGATATCGAATGAACCGTCGCTGGAATGTGCAATGGCGCAGTTCTGCGCACCTCTTTCCCTCAGAAGCCGTGTAATCTCCCGCGTGTCTACATCGGAAACGCCGATAAGGCCGTGTTCCATCATCCAATTGCCGAGCGAGTCTTGTGCCCTATGGTTGGAGTAAGCGCCGGTCAGGTCTCGAATCACGCACCCTTTCGCAAGCGGCACGCGTGTCTCCATGTCCTGAGAATTGACTCCGGTGTTGCCGATATGAGGAAAGGAAAACGTGACGATTTGACCGGAGTAACTTGGGTCTGAAAGGATCTCCTGATAGCCGGTGATCGCAGTGTTGAAACAGAGTTCCCCGGTTACCTGGCCCTGTGCACCCAAGCCTCTTCCGTAGAACACACGCCCATCAGACAACGCCAGGACGGCTGTATGAGGAGGCGCCTCGACAGATGTGTTCTTCACGGGAACAACCTTGTCTACGGGCGAAACATCCGCTGCCGGAGAATGATCTTGTGGTCTTTGCTGCTTTGTGACCCGTTCGAAGAAAGACCACAAAGGACGACGCAGATCTTGCGGCTTGTCGAATTCGCAGTACTCCACATGCCCAAGATCCTGGAGATCCCGAATGAGCGTTGTGCGAATAGGTGCATTTCGCCAGACGGCGAAGAACATCGGAATGTTTCCACCGGCAAATAGGTTGTAAGCGACCTCGAAGGCGGTGCTTTCACTCATTGCGGTCCGGATATTCACAAAGGCATCCGCATTGCGAAGCAGCGAGAGGCGATATTTGCGAAAATTCTCGGGCGTGAACGGAGCCCCGACTTTTTGCTCGAAGCTGGCACGGAAAGAATTGCTCGATTGTACGCTGGATCCGCCTAGAAAATTCAGCTTTGCAAAATGACCGTCAAGACGTTCGATTTCCGCCACGCATTGCGCAACGACATGGGCCTCACGTTCCGAAGACTGGGTAAGAGGCTGACGAAGCAAAATGTTGAGTGTCTTGATGGAATCTTCGGCTTTAACATTCATTGGAAACGTTTCCCGTATTCATTGTCTGCAGTTCGGTGCGACTCTGAAAAGGCGGCGCTCCGCCCAACACAACGGACAATGCGAGTTTGCAGGATCGATCGGTTGTGAAGTACGGAATGTCATATCGAAGAGCAAACTGCCGGTATTCACTCGCTCGAGGGTCGGGGGCAGCGGTCGGGTCCAACACTAAAGCTATCTCCTCCGGATTGAGATCATCAGCGTCCGGAAGATCCGAAAAGCTCGATTTGGCTGGTCCATTTGGCCGATCGTCCAGCCAGGGCGCGATCAAGACCGCTACACCCGTTGAATTCAGATCTGTCAGCATGCCCGCCAACCGTTTTTCGCCGGTCGATGCGGACGGATTCGAAATCACCAGGATCTTGCCGTCGCGCCCGAGTTCAAATCCAGCGGCTTCCTGGGCGCGCGCAAAGGCATGTTCGACAGTCCCGCCGAGACCCATAACCTCTCCTGTGGATTTCATCTCGGGGCCCAGGACGATGTCTGTGTTATCGAACCGTTTAAACGGAAGGACCGCTTCTTTGACCGCCACAAGCCCGTTATGCGATTCTTCCGGGATACCAAGTGCTGAAAGCTCTGTGCCCGCCATTACTTTGGCCGCGAATTTCGCAAGCGGCATACCCCGCGCCTTGGCGACGAATGGTATGGTTCTGCTCGCACGCGGGTTCACTTCGATCACATAGATCTCGGAATCCTTCACCGCGAACTGGACATTGACCAGTCCGACAACTGCGAGCGCTTCTGCCAGGGCGGCAGTCTGGCGGCGCATCTCTTCCACGACCTCGTCGTCGAGAGAATAAGGCGGAAGGCAGCACGCACTGTCACCGGAGTGAATTCCGGCCGGCTCAATGTGTTCCATGACGCCTGCAATCATGACACTTTTACTGTCGGCGATCGCATCCACATCACACTCAATCGCTGCGTCGAGATACTTGTCTATCAACACCGGTCGGTTGTTCGACACGTCAATGGAGTCGCTGAAGTACTCGTGCAGATCTTCTTCTGTCTCAACGATCCGCATCGCCTGACCGCCGATTACATAAGATGGGCGGATTACGACCGGAAAGCCGATGCGCTGTGCAGCGGCGACTGCTTCAGCAACTGAACTTGCCGTGTCATTTTCAGGCTGTTTCAAGCCCAGTTTGTCAATCAGTTGCTTAAATCGCTCGCGGTCTTCTGAAAGGTCAATGGAATCCGTCGGCGTGCCAAGCACGTTAATTCCGGCTTCCTCGATTTCGTGCGCCAGTTTCAACGGAGTTTGTCCGCCCAGCTGAACAATCACCCCGAGCAGTTCACCGTGAGCCTGCTCCTTTCTTAGAACCTCCAGAACGTCTTCCGTCGTCAACGGCTCGAAGTACAAGCGATCCGAGGTATCGAAATCGGTGGAGACCGTTTCCGGATTGCAATTGATCATTATTGTTTCGAAGCCAAGCTCCGCGAGTCCGAAACAGGCATGGACACAGCAGTAGTCAAATTCGATGCCCTGGCCAATTCGGTTCGGCCCACTGCCAATCACAACAACTTTGCGTCTGTTGGAAATATCGGCTTCGCATTCCGCGAAATTCGTCCCATCACCCTCATAAGACGAGTACATATAATCGGTCCTGCTGCGAAACTCCGCCGCGCAACTGTCTATACGTTTGATGACTGGCGCTATTCCCTGTGATCGCCGATAAGCCCGTATGTCGGCCTCGGAATATCCTGCCAATTGACCAATGCGCGCATCCGATAGACCCGCCTTTTTGAGCCGCAACATTGAAAAGGCGTCGCTGATGCTCAGTTCACCGCTCTTGACCGCTTTCTCAACCTTCAACGTTTCTCCTACCTGGTCGATGAACCATGGATCGACGCCGCAACGTTCATGAATTTGATCGGTGCTCAGCTCGCGCCGAAGTGCTTCCGCTATAAGCAGAATGCGCATCGGCACGCGTTTCCCCAGTTCGGCCAGCAATGCATCCGTCTTCATGTCTTCGAGACTGTCAAAACCGTCCAGCCCGATCTCCAGGGAACGCAGCGCCTTCTGCATCGACTGCGCGAAATTTCGACCCACAGCCATCACTTCGCCGACTGACTTCATCGCGGTCGTCAACTGCGGTGTCGCTTGAGGAAATTTGGAAAAATCGAAACGCGGTATTTTGGTGACGACGTAGTCTATCGTCGGTTCGAAGCTGGCGGGTGTTGTTCCAGTGATTTCATTTGTGATTTCATCCAGCGTGTATCCCACGGCAAGCTTGGCGGCCACTCTCGCGATCGGAAAGCCGGTTGCCTTGGAGGCAAGCGCTGAGGAACGCGATACTCTGGGATTCATCTCTATGAGGATCTGGCGCCCGTTCTTCGGATCTACTGCGAACTGAACGTTGGAACCGCCGGTGTCGACACCGATTTCGCGCATACAGGTAATCGCTGTATTGCGCATTTCCTGCAATTCCTTGTCGGTGAGCGTCAGAGCCGGCGCGACGGTGATGCTGTCACCGGTGTGAACGCCCATCGGATCGATGTTCTCAATCGAACAGACGACTATGACATTGTCAGAGTTGTCACGGACCAATTCGAGTTCAAATTCTTTCCATCCAAGCAGGGATTCCTCGATCAAAACCGTGCCGGCTGGCGAAGCCTCCAGTCCCTTGGAAAGAAGCGTTACAAACTCGCTCTCTTCGTAAACCACTCCGCCACCGGTGCCTCCAAGCGTGAATGACGGACGCAAAATGGCAGGCAGTCCGACCTCGCTTAATGCAACGAGACCTTCTTCTACGGATGAAACCTGCGCCGACCGCGCGCATTCTATACCCGCACCGATCATTGCATCGCGGAACAACAATCTGTCTTCGGCCTTTCTGATGACTTCGGGTTTAGCGCCAAGAAGTTCAATGCCCTTTTTCTGAAGATATCCCTCATCGGAAAGGGCAAGAGCCACGTTAAGAGCCACCTGTCCGCCCATTGTCGGCAGCAGGGCAAAGTTTTCACCCGGCCGCTTCTCCAGTTCCGATTCAATAACGGCACGAACGGAGTTTGGGGTAACCGGCTCAATGTAGGTCGAATCGGCCGTTTCCGGATCCGTCATTATGGTGGCCGGGTTGGAGTTGATCAGCACCACCCGGTACCCTTCCTCCCGCAACGCCCTGCAGGCCTGGGTGCCGGAATAGTCAAATTCGCAAGCCTGGCCGATCACAATCGGACCGGCACCGATCAGAATAATGTTCTGCAATTCGCTACGTTTGGGCAACGACCATTCCTTCGCAATATCTCAATCTCATCTCAGATGCCGCGGAATGCGTGAACGTGTTCCGATCTCAATTAGGCTTGCAGATCATCCACTTCACTTCTGGATTGAATCAGCGGCAAAGCTGCTCGGCTCACGCGAATGTATGTATACGGAGGAACACAACCAATTAGTAATCACGCCCGTTTTTCTAGCTCTGCGAGTTTCTCGGAGATCGGATGTCTAAGCGATGACCGGGCAAGCAGTGTGAAGCGTGAGGAAGCCTAAGGCAGGTGGAGTCTTGACTTCGGGACCGGCGGTATTGCCCGAGGGCGACATATTTCATCGCCTTCATCCACATCCTTAGCGCAATGCTGCGGATGCGATGAATGTAGACTAAAATTGGAGAACCGATTGCCGGATCAGCGGTAACAAAAATGCAGTCGTCAAACCGGAGAGAAGACCGCAGATCCACTGCCCGGAACTGGACTTTCCGATTGCGTTCGTGCGACGACATTGCGCCATGACCAGTCGATAAACCCGAAGGATCAGATTCAGTGACAGTTGTCGACATGCCGCCGTCCGCAGGAGAGGAAGAACCCGGTCCGGGGTTCGATCCCGCCGATCACCAGAGTTATGCCTGGGTCTATCGGGAGAAGATTCGATACAACGATCTCGACCCGCTCGGCCACGTAACCAGCCAGTCCTTTGTCAATTTTTTCGAGACCGCGCGGGTCCTTTTCTTTCTCGACTCCGGGCAGAGGGTCGACGATCCGGAATTCGGCTGGATGCTGGTCCGGCTCGACACGAATTTCTTCGGTCAGCTCCATTTTCCCGCGGAGATCGACGTCGGCACCCGTTTGCTGCGGGTCGGCAACAGCTCCGTGACGACCATGCAGGGCATTTTCCTGGAAGGGTCGTGCCGCGCCACGCTGAAGTCGGTGCTGGTCCACGTCGATCGTTCGAAGGATCGCTCGGCACCCATCTCGGAAGACATGCGTAACAGATTCAGGGCGCTCGACGAGCACGGGCGCAGCCAGGGAGATCAGTCATGAAGGAAGCTGTCATTGTCTCAACCGCGCGGACGCCGATCGGCAAGGCCTTCCGGGGCGCGCTGAACAACACCAAGGCGCCGACCATGACCGGCCATGCGGTGCGCGCGGCGGTCGAACGGGCCGGTGTCGACCCGGCCGAAGTCGACGACTGCGTCATCGGCGCGGCCATGCAGGCGGGAACGACCGGGTGGAATCTTGGCCGGATGAGCGCTCTGGCGGCGGGCCTTCCGGTCACGGTGCCGGGCATGACGCTTGACCGGCAGTGCTCGTCGAGCCTCATGACCATCGCCCAGGCCGCGCGGACGGTCATGTGCGATGAGGCATCGGTCATCGTCGCCGGTGGTGCTGAGTCCATCAGCCTCGTGCAGAACGACTTCTTTGGCTGGGTCGGCAAGGAAGTCGACAAGGCGGTCATCGCGCAGAACGAGAACGCCTACATGCCCATGCTGCAGACCGCCGAGACGGTGGCCAACCGCTACGGCATCTCGCGCGAGGCACAGGACGAATTCGGCCTGCAGAGCCAGAGCAGGACGGCCGCGGCCCAGGAGGCCGGCCGGTTCGACGATGAGATCGTGCCGGTCAAGACCGTCAAGAAGGTCGAGAACCGGGAGACCGGCGAGGTTCTGTACGAAGACGTCGTGCTGGAGCGCGATGAGGGAAATCGGCCGGGAACCACGATTGCAGACCTCGAAAATCTTAAACCTGTGGTTGAGAATGGGTCCATAACGGCCGGTAACGCAAGCCAATTATCCGATGGCGCAAGTGCATGTGTCGTCATGGACAGTACTCTGGCCGAAAAAAGGAACCTGGAGCCGCTCGGCATCTATCGAGGCTGCACCGTCGCCGGCTGCGAACCCGACGAGATGGGCATCGGCCCGGTGTTCGCCGTGCCGAAACTGCTCGACCGCCATGGCCTTTCCGTCGACGACATCGACCTGTGGGAATTGAACGAAGCCTTCGCCGTCCAGGTGCTCTACTGCCGCGACAAGCTCGGCATTCCCAACGACCGGTTGAATGTCGACGGCGGCGCGATCTCCGTCGGCCACCCTTACGGCATGTCCGGCGCCCGCCTCGTCGGCCATGCGCTGATCGAGGGCAAGCGGCGCGGGGCGAAGCGCGTGGTCGTCACCATGTGCATCGGCGGCGGCATGGGCGCGGCCGGACTGTTCGAGATCGCCTGACCCCGCGATCAACGGGCGATCACATATCTGGCAGATCGGTTGAACACGGTTCCGTCCGCCCCATCTTGTTGGACAGGCGGCGCATCTCAATGGCGCCACGATCGTCCTCCAGAATAAGGAACGTGACCATGTTGAAGATCGCAGCAACCTCAGTGGCCCTGGCCCTCGGCGCATTTGTCGTCACCGGCTCCATCAGTCCCGCGGACGCCAAGAGCGGCGCGAAGAACTTCTCCCAGTCGGCCGGCAAGCATCACGCCAAGCGCCACAAGGCACACAACCGTCACAAGGCCAGGAAGCGCCACCCGTTCGCGTACAAATACGGCGATCCGCGTGACCGCCGCTGGGACGGCTACCGCTTTTCGAGCCCGATCTACTTCTGGTAGGATTCCGGCATAGTTGGAAAATGCTCAGAACGCTCTTCAAATTTTCAGTGATCGCGCTGGTTGCGGTGGCCTTCGTCCCCGCAGCCGGCGTGACGCCCGTTGACGCGGCGCAGAAGCACTACAAGAAAAAATCCGCCCAGCAGTACGCCAAGCGCAAGAAACTACAGCGGAGGCAGCGCCGCGGCGGCGTACGTTACAATTTCGGCACCTGGGAACGCGACACCACCTACGAAGGGTATTGCGATAACTCCTACCGTCTCGGCATTCCGACGGTGAGTTGCCAGAACTTCCGCCACTACTGAACCCGCGCAATCAAGCGAGCGGTTCGATATCGCCACTCGCCCAGCCTGCTTTCGTTTCCGCAGCAAAGGCCGCGAAGCGATCCTCGTCGATGGCCTTTCGCATCCCGCTCATAAGGTCCTGGTAGTAGTGCACGTTGGCCCAGGTCACGAGCATGGCGGCCAGATATTCGTTGCAGCGGATCAGATGGTGCAGATAGGCGCGGGAGTAATCCCGGGCTGCCGGACAACTGCTTTCCTCGTCGAGCGGCCGCGGATCCTTCGCATGACGAGCGTTGCGCAGGTTCACCCTGCCGAACCGCGTGAACGCCTGGCCATGGCGCCCCGAACGGGTCGGCATGACGCAGTCGAACATGTCGATGCCGCGCGCCACCGATTCCAGAAGATCTTCAGGCGTGCCGACACCCATGAGATAGCGCGGCCGGTCGGTCGGCAGCAGCGGCGTTGTAACTTCCAAGGCGTCGAGCATCGCCGCCTGCCCCTCACCCACCGCAAGTCCACCGACGGCATACCCCTCGAAGCCGATCTCGAGCAGCGCATCGACGGATTCCTTGCGCAGGTCCGGAAAGACGCTGCCCTGGTTGATGCCGAACAGGGCGTATCCCGGCTTGTCGCCGAACGCCGTTCTCGACCGCTTCGCCCAGCGCATGGAGAGCCGCATGGATTCAGCAGCCTCTTCTTTCGTACAGGGAAACGGCGTGCACTCGTCGAACGCCATCTGGATGTCGGACCCGAGCAGACCCTGGATCTCCATACTGCGTTCCGGCGTCAGTTCGTATTTCGAGCCGTCAATGTGCGACTGAAAGCTGACGCCCTCTTCCGAGATCTTCCGCAATTTGGCGAGCGACATGACCTGAAAGCCGCCCGAGTCCGTGAGGATCGGGCGCGGCCAGCGCATGAAATTGTGCAAGCCGCCCAGTTCCGCAACCTGCTCGGCGCCGGGGCGGAGCATCAGGTGATAGGTGTTGCCGAGCAGGATATCGGCACCGGTCGCCCTCACCTGCTCCGGATACATCGCCTTGACGGTCCCGGCCGTTCCGACGGGCATGAAGGCGGGCGTCCTGATCTCGCCGCGCGGAGTCAGGATCGTGCCCCGGCGGGCTCCGCCATCGGTCTTCAGGAGCTCAAACGCGAATGTCTCGCTCGTGGCCGCTGGCGCGTCAATCGTGCCTTGCAGGAAATCGCTCATGTTCAATTCTCGTTGCGCCGCGAGAGAAGGCAGGCATCACCGTAACTGTAGAAGCGATATCCGTCTTCTATGGCGTGATCATAGGCGGACCGCATCGTTTCGATTCCGCAGAAGGCGCAGACCAGCATGAACAGAGTCGATCTGGGCAGGTGGAAGTTCGTGATCAACATGTCGACGGCCCGGAACCGGTATCCAGGCGTGATGAATATGCTGGTTTCGTCCCGGAACGGCATGACCCGGCCATTGTCGTCGACGGCGCTCTCAAGCAGCCGCAGCGCCGTCGTGCCGACCGCGACAACACGGCCGCCTCTTTGCCGGATCTCGTTCAACCGGTCTGCGGTGGCCTCGTCGATTTCTCCCCACTCCGCGTGCATCCGGTGATCTTCGGTATTCTCCACCTTGACCGGCAGAAACGTGCCGGCCCCGACGTGAAGCGTGACCGTCGCGTTCTCGATTCCGGCATCGCCCAGTCTCGTCAGGAGATCGTGCGTGAAATGCAGCCCCGCCGTCGGAGCGGCTACAGCACCGGGCTCGGCGGCATACACTGTCTGGTAGTCCGCCAGATCCTGTTCATCCGCAGCCCTCTTGGAGGCAATGTAAGGCGGCAGAGGCATGACGCCCGCGCCGGCCACGGCTTCATCCAGATCCGGCCCCGACCGCTCGAAGTCGAGAACAATCTCACCTGCATCGAGTTTGGCTGATACTTTCGCATCCAGGGTCTGGACGCCGTCGATCTCGCCTGCCGGTCCGAACCGGACAGTGTCTCCCGGTTCGAGTTTTCGCGCCGGTCTCGCGAACCCGTGCCAGCGCCCTTCGCTCACCCGCCGGTGCAATGTGACTTCGATCCGTGGCGTGGTCTCCCCCCGCCCGACACGTTTGCCGAAGAGGCGCGCCGGGATCACCTTGGTATCGTTGAAGACCAGAACGTCACCGGTACGAAGCAGCGTCGGCAGTTCGGCGAATGCAAAGTCGGAAAGCGCCGGCTTGTTGGTTGGCTCAACGGCAAGCAGCCGGGCCGCATCGCGCGGCTCGACAGGACGCAACGCAATCCGGTCCGGCGGCAGATCGAAATCAAAATCGTCGACGCGCACCGGATACAGCCTTCAATGGATCGGAAGCCTTCGGGCTAGCCCAGGTCGGCGGCGACCCGCATCTGCACGATCTTGTCGGGATCCTGCACCGGTTCTCCGCGCTTGATCTGATCGACATGCTCCATGCCCTCGACGACCTGCCCCCAGACCGTGTACTGGCCGTCGAGAAAACGGGCGTCGTCAAAGCAGATGAAGAACTGGCTGTCCGCGCTGTTGGGATCCATGGCGCGGGCCATGGACGCCGTACCCCGCACGTGCGGCGCATCGGAAAATTCCTGCGCCAGGTTCTTGCCGGAGCCACCGGTCCCCGTTCCCGTCGGGTCGCCGGACTGCGCCATGAACCCTTCGATGACACGGTGGAACACGATGCCATCGTAGAAGCCCTCGCGCGCCAGTTCCTTGATGCGCGCGACGTGGTTCGGTGCCAGATCGGGTTTCAGTTCGATGACCACGCGTCCGTGATCGATGTCCATGACCAGAGTATTCTCCGGATCGTTGAATTCACTCATTTTTTCTCCTTTCGGCCTGAGCCGCCGGCTTATTTTACGTCGGCGGCCACGCGCATTTTCAGAATCTTGTCCGGATCGCTCGGCGGCTCGCCGCGCTTGATCTTGTCGACATAGCGCATGCCCTTCACCACTTCGCCCCAGACGGTGTACTTGCCGTTCAGCGCGGGCGTGTCATTAAACATGATGAAAAACTGGCTGTTCGCGCTGTTGCGCGACTGTCCGCGCGCCATGCCCACCATCCGTCTTGAAAACGGTGCGAGCGTGAACTCGGCCTTGAGATCCGGATATCTCGAACCGCCCGTTCCCGTACCGGTGGGATCACCGCTCTGCGCCATGAAGCCATCTATCACCCGGTGAAAGATGATGCCGTCGAAGAACTTCTCTCGGGCAAGCCGTTTCATGCGTTTCACATGATTGGGGGCAAGATCGGGACGCAGCTTGATCACCACGCGGCCATGCCGCAGGTCCAGATAGAGCGTATTCTCCGGATCAAGCTGTTGGGCGTCGGAAGACTGAGGAACGGCAATCAGGATACCAATGGCAATAAACAGTACTCTTGCCACGAACGTCATTAAGCTACTCCCTGGATAAGAATGATCGTTGATTGTCAGTTTTCGAGGCGCTCGGAAATACGAGAGGCCACTGACGCCGGCACGAATGCGCTGATGTCCCCGCCCATGCGTGCAATCTGCTTGACGAGCGAAGAAGCGACAAACGCATGTTCCGGCGCGGCTGCGAGGAAAATAGTCTCAAGTTTGGGCGCCATCGTGTTGTTCATACCGGCCATCTGCACTTCATAGTCGAAATCGCTGGCATTGCGAAGTCCGCGTATGAGCATAATCGCGCCGGATTCCATGGCGGCGTCCACGACCAGGCCGTCAAATGTCGTGATCAACGCCTTCGCTCCGGCTCTCTGGACGAGCGGCACGGCCTCTTTTTCCAGCATCTCAACACGATCATCCGCGTCGAGGAACGGTGTCTTGCCGTGATGTACCCCGACAGCAATGTTCAGGCAGTCGACCAGCACTGCGGCGCGACCGATAATGTCGAGATGACCGTTTGTCAGCGGGTCGAAACTCCCGGGATAAAATCCGATCCTTTGCATGGGACTGACCCTATACGTTTTCTGCGATTTCCAAAGGTCGATATGTCCGGATACCGCCGGGCGGAGAGAGCGCCTTCCGGCTCAGCTTTCCTCTCCGCCGGTATCACCGTCCTGATCCGATCCGTTCTCATCGGCCTCGTCGCCGTTCTCGTCGGCATCGTCGCCGTTCTCATCGGCCTCGTCGCCGTTCTCGTCGGCTTCGTCGCCGTTCTCGTCGGCTTCGTCGCCGTTCTCGTCGGCTTCGTCGCCGTTCTCTTCTTCGCTGAGGTGCTCGACCGAAACCACCTTCTCGTCTTCCGACGTGTTGAACACCGTGACGCCCTGCGTTGAACGTCCGGCCACCCGGATGCCGTCGACAGGACACCGGATCAACTGACCGCCATCCGTGACCAGCATGATCTGGTCGTGATCCTCTACCGGGAATGACGCTATGAGCTTGCCGTTGCGCTTGGTCACGGCCATGGCGATGATGCCCTTGCCGCCCCGGCCCGACACACGGTACTCGAACGCGGAACTCCGCTTGCCGTACCCGTTCTCGGAAATCGTGAGCACATACTGCTCGTGCGCTCCAAGTTCGCTGTACCGCTCCTGGGAGATACTTTCCTCTTCACCGTCTTCCGCGTCGTCCTCATCCTCGACGACCTCGGCTTCCGGCTCTTCGTCTTCGCTCATGGCGCGACGCAGCTTGAGATAGGCGCGCGCCTCGGCCGGCGTGACATCAACATGGCGGAGAATGGCCATAGAGATCACTTCGTCGTTGCCGAGTGCCTTGTCCGATCCCAACTTGATGCCGCGCACGCCGGTAGAGTCGCGGCCAGCGAAGACTCTGACGTCGTCGACACGGAAGCGGATGCAGCGGCCATTTGCCGATGTCAGCAGCACATCGTTATCTTCGGTACAGATCTGCACGCCGACGATACTGTCCGTCTCGTCCAGCTTCATCGCGATCTTTCCGTTCCGGTTGATGCGAATGAAATCGGACAGATCGTTACGCCGGACCTTGCCGCTCTTCGTGGCGAACATGACGTGGAGTTTCGCCCAGCTTTCCTCGTCCTCCGGCAACGGCATGATCGTGGTGATGGTCTCTCCCTGGTCGAGCGGCAGCAGATTGATCATCGCCTTGCCACGCGCCTGGGGCGTCGCCTGTGGCAGACGCCAGACCTTCATCTTGTAGACCATGCCCGAAGACGAGAAGAACAGGACGGGGGTGTGCGTGTTGGCCACGAACAGGCGCGATACGAAATCCTCGTCGCGCGTGGCCATACCGGATCGGCCCTTGCCGCCCCTGCGCTGCGCCCGATAGGTCGAAAGCGGAACCCGCTTGATGTAACCCTTGTGCGAAACGGTTACGACCATGTCCTCGCGCTGAATGAGGTCTTCGTCCTCTACCTCGAATTCCGCTTCGACGATGATCGTGCGCCGTTCGTCGGCGAACTCTTCGCGCACCACCTGCAGCTCTTCCTTTACGATCGTCAGCACCCGGGCCCGGCTGCGCAGAATATCGAGATAGTCCTCGATCTGCTCGCCCAGGGCCTTCAGTTCATCTCCGATCTCGTCGCGGCCCAGCGCTGTAAGGCGCTGCAGCCTCAGATCAAGGATGGCTCGGGCCTGGGTTTCAGACAGTTTGTAAGTGCCGTCGTCGGATACACGGTGGCGCGGATCGGCAATCAGCTGGATCAGCGGCTCCATGTCGTGGGCCGGCCAGTCACGCTCCATCAACTGGGCCCGTGCAGTCGCCGGGTCGGGCGCTGCACGGATCAGCGCAATCACCTCGTCGATGTTCGCGACGGCAATTGCGAGACCGACCAAGACATGAGCCCGCTCACGGGCCTTGCCAAGCAGGAACTTCGTGCGCCGGGTGATGACCTCTTCGCGGAACGCCACGAATGCCGAGAGCAGGTCCTTGAGGTTCATCAACTCCGGCCGGCCGCCGGTCAGGGCGACCATATTGCAGCCGAAGCTCGTCTGAAGCGGCGAGAACCTGTAGACCTGATTGAGAACCACGTCGGCGACCGCGTCGCGACGAAGCTCGATCACAACACGCATACCGTGACGGTCAGACTCGTCACGAATGTCACTGATGCCTTCGATCTTCTTGTCGCGGACTAGCTCCGCGATCTTCTCGATCATCGAGGCCTTGTTCACCTGATAGGGAATTTCGGTGACGATCAGGGCCTCGCGGTCCTTGCGGACGGTCTCGGTCTCAACCTTGCCCCGCATGACCACCGAGCCGCGGCCGGTGTGATAGGCAGACCGGATACCGGCACGTCCGAGGATCTGCCCTCCGGTCGGAAAGTCAGGTCCGGGCACGATCTCGATGAGTTCGTCGATCGACATCTCCGGTTTGTCGATCAGAGCAATGCAGGCGTCGACCACCTCGCCCAAGTTGTGCGGCGGTATGTTGGTCGCCATGCCAACCGCGATGCCGCCTGCGCCGTTGACCAGCAGGTTCGGGAACCGTGCCGGAAGGACCGTCGGCTCGCGCTCGGAATTGTCATAGTTGTCCTGGTAATCGACCGTGTTCTTGTCGATGTCTTCGAGCAGGGCATGCGCCGGCTTGCCCATGCGCACTTCCGTATACCGCATCGCGGCAGGCGGATCGCCGTCCACCGAGCCGAAATTGCCCTGACCGTCGAGGAGCGGCAGGCGCATGGAAAAGTCCTGCGCCATGCGGACAAGCGCATCGTAAATCGATTGATCACCGTGCGGGTGGTACTTACCGATGACATCGCCAACCACGCGGGCCGACTTGCGGTACGGCTTGTTCCACTCGTAGCCGTTCTCGTGCATCGAAAACAGGATGCGCCGGTGAACCGGCTTCAGGCCGTCCCTGACATCCGGCAGCGCGCGGCTCACGATCACGCTCATCGCGTAATCGAGATAGCTCCGCTTCATCTCCTCTTCGATCGCAATCGGCGTGATGCCGAACCCAGGATCGTCGTCGCCGGAATCCGTCAGAGTATCGTCGATGTCGGACAAATTTTGCCTTTCGGTACAGCGGCGCTTTCCGCTGATTCAAACTGTTTTACTTCTTGGGATTGGGCGTTCCAGACCCTGGAAATCGATGACCGCGAAAGCGCCGATTCGCTATTGCGCTATTTTATCAAGGCGCCCCGGGGATAACAATGCAAACAGGGTCTTTTTCACCCTTCTTTTGAGTGTCGTTTTCCGCAGTTTTTGGGGATTTTTTGGAGTCGTTCAGTGCGGCACTTCAACCGTTTTCTCAACTCCGCCGTAAAGGTCCACCTTGTCATGCGCACGCACGGTAACGCGGGCGACTGAAGCCGGTATTTTGACACCGCCCAAAGACCGGGTGAACGGCTGCTCGTTGACATGCGGATGATGCAGAATGCGGGTTCCGAGAACCGCCCCGTCCGGCCCCACAACGTCCCATTTGTCGGCATAGTGGTCCCATCCGGTGTCGCCATGCTTGACCGTGACGTCGAAACGGAACGTCCCTTCTCCGGTCTTCGTCACCTTTACTCCGACGACATCGGCTTCACCTGCAAGAGCCGCATTGACGATGGAAAAACCGAACAGAATCTGTACGACAAGCAGAACAGAAAAACGGGAACGCATCGAAATCATCACACTCACTCCTGGTCCAGTCCGGGCCGCGCGCATTATGGCTCAGCAGACCGATCGGCGCCAATTACGGAATCGATGATCGCCTCGGGTGACAATGCCATGCTTTACTCGCAGCGACGCCTTACGCGATGTACGACGATTACAGGGCAGGATTGAGATCAGGGGAAGCATGCAGATAGACCACAAGAGAGATCCGGCAAGACTGGCAATCAGGGACGGCAACCCGACGATGATGGCGGTCGTAACGGCCGGCAACGGCGGCTTCGACAAACTCGAATACCGGGAGGTCGCGCGCCCCGAACCCTCACAGGACGAAGTGCTGATCGAAGTCCTGGCAGCAGGCGTAAACAACACGGAAATCAACACCCGGCTCGGCTGGTACTCATCGAGTGTCAGTGACAGCACGGAAACCACGTCCGACGTTCAGGAAACCGAAGCCACAGCCAAGGAAGATGGGGGATGGAATCTGGCGACACCGTTTCCCTTCATTCAGGGCACGGACTGCTGCGGCCGCGTCGTCGAGGCCGGAGACAAGTCTGCTGAACATCTCGTGGGGCGCCGGGTGCTCGTCCGCTCCTGCATGCGGGCCTCCGGCTTCGGATCCATGGACAATATCTGGATGGGCTCCGACTTCGACGGAGCGTTCGCCCAGTATGTCACCGTGCCTGCGTCAGAAGTGTTCCCCGTCGAGTGCGACTGGAGTGACGAAGAACTCGCCACAATTCCCTGCGCCTATGGCACGGCGGAGAACATGGTCCACCGCACCGGCGTATCGGAGGGCGATACGGTGCTTGTGGCGGGAGCGTCTGGTGGTGTCGGCTCAGCAGTGGTGCAGCTGGTCAAGCGGCGCGGCGCCGAGGCCAATGCCATCGTCGGCAAGGACAAGGCCGAAGCCGTCGCGGCGCTGGGAGCCGACCGCATCATTCTCCGCGGCGACGATCCGCTCGACGCACTGGGTACCGAAGCGGTCGACGTCGTCGTCGACAATGTCGCGGGACCCGGCTTCGGCGGCATGCTTGAGGTCTTGAAGCGCGGCGGCCGCTACACGTCGTCCGGAGCCATCGCGGGACCGGTCGTCTCTCTGGACATGCGGACGTTTTATCTGAGGGACCTGACGCTCGTGGGCTGCACGGCCTGGGACGAACCAGTCTTCCCGAACCTTGTCGGCTACATCGAGCGCAATGAGATCCGGCCACTTGTGGCGAAGACATTTCCCCTGGAACAGATAGCGGACGCCCAACGCGAGTTCCTCGAGAAGCGCCACGTCGGCAACTTCGTCCTGATTCCGCCGACGGTCTAACTGCCAGGATTCTCGCTGACTACAGTTCGAACGCCTCGAATTCGTCATCAAAACCGCCGTGCCAGCGCGAAAGGGGCGGCCGATCCTCGGTGATGTCCATTGCCGACCAGACGATCCGCTTCCGGTCCATGTCTTCGGAGACCTCATTGTCGGGACAGACAATGTAGAAGCTGCCCCGCTCCACTCCTTCCAGCATCCGGTCAACCACTTGTTCGGGGTGCCACGCGCCGGGTTTGTGCTCTCTCTTGCCTGTCGTGGTCCATCCCGGAACAAGAAGGTGCGCAGACACCCTGCACCCGTCTCGTCCCCGCAATTCGTGCTGCAGCGCCTCCGTGTAGGTCTTCAACGCCGATTTGGTGACATTGTAGGCAGCGTTTCCGGGCGGGTTCGTTATCCCCTGCTTCGACCCCACGTTGACAATGTAAGCGGGCTCGCCGGCATCGAGCATCGCCGGGGCAAATGCATTCACTCCGTTCAGTACACCCCAGAAATTGACTTCGATCGCCGTCCGCCAGTCTGCCGCGTCGGCGAACACGCCACCGCCAGTGCGTGTGACGGCGTTGTTCATGAGAAAGGACGGAGTGCCGTGCTGCTCGCAAACGTCAGCACCGAGCGCAGTCATGGCATTGCTATCCGCCACGCTGGTCGCCGACTGCAGCACTTTTCCCGGCCCCGAGACCTCGGAAACGGCGGTCACCGCTGCATCAAAATCCTCGGAGGCGAGATCGACCATAACCACCGTCATGCCTCTTGATGCCAGCGCCTTGCAGGTGGCAAGGCCGATGCCAAGCGCTGCGCCGGTCACGACCGCGACATTGCCCTCACTGAAAACCTCGGACATGTGGAATCCTCTCTCGTTTGACGGAGCAGCAGTGATAACACCTGGCTCTTCGGAATTCATCTGCGTGACGGAATCGCCACGATGGACCTATAGTGTCCGGCAACTCAGAGGGGTTTCAGGCCGACGCAGGGGAGATCGGGCCGAATGTCTGCGCATTCATCGAAGAAGGTCATCTATGCCGCGCTTTTCGGCAACGGACTGATCGCCATCACGAAGTTCGTGGCATCCGCCATCACCGGATCGTCGGCCATGCTGAGCGAGGCCATACATTCCGTCGTCGATACCGGCAACCAGGGCCTTCTGCTCTACGGTCTGAAACGCTCGCACCGCGACCCGGATGAAACACACCCCTTCGGTTATGGCCGGGAGCTTTACTTCTGGTCGTTCGTGGTCGCCATCATCATCTTCGGCATCGGCGCCGGTGTCTCGTTGTACGAAGGCATCCACAAGGTACTCGACCCGCATCCGGTCCAGAGTCCGATCATCAACTTTGTTGTTCTGGGTTTCGCGATGGTATTCGAGTCCGGCGCGCTCTACGTCGCCGTGAAGGAATTCAACAAGGTCCGTGGGCCGGTCGGTTATCTGAAGGCCGTGCAACAAAGCAAGGATCCCGCGACATTCACGGTTCTGTTCGAAGACAGTGCCGCGATGCTCGGACTGATCGTTGCCTTTATCGGGCTGCTGATCGCGGAATACATGGGCATTGTCTGGATGGATGGCGCGGCATCGATCGTGATCGGTCTGATCCTCGCTCTGACAGCAGCCTTCCTCGCGTATGAGACCAAGGGGTTACTCATCGGCGAAGCCGCGGCCGACGATCTTCAAGAGGGCATCCGCGAGATCGTCGGCACCGCTCCATCGGTGATCAACATCAACGAAATGCGAACCATGCACATGGGGGCCCAGGATGTCCTGCTGGCCCTCAGCCTCGACTTCCAGGACCAGCTTGCCGCCGGCAAGGTCGAAGAGACGATTTACATTCTGGAGATGGCCATCAAATCCCGGTTCCCCGAGATAAAGCGCCTGTTCATAGAAGTTCAGTCGCAGAGCCGGCACGACGAGGTTGTCGCCGCCGAGGCGCATCACGCCAAAGAGGTATAAAGGACCTCGCTGGCTCTCCGGCTATCTCTTGAATTTCATGAGTACGTCGCCGTCTTCCTTGACGGCCATGTACCAGTGGCCCTGCCGTTCCACGAACTGACAGTTCTTGCGAGCCTCTTCCCAGTGTTTCCACTGAACGCAGAGCTTGCCGCCTTCGATCGACCAGCGCCCTTCGTCGACCTTGCCTTCCACGCGCCCCCTGATCAGACCGTCCGTGGCAAGCGAAACCGTGAATTTGCGATCGTCGCCATCAAGCGTGCCGGAAAATGTTCCCGGGAAGAGCTTGCGGATCTGCTTTTCCGTCAACCGCTCGCCGCCGTGCGAGGGCATCGAGGAGACAAAAGCGAAGGAAACAAGCGCAATGAGAATTGCGACGGGGCGAGTGACCATTTTCATCTCTGTGAGATCGGAATGCGAAACAGCTAATTCAAGTCCAGTTTCGCATCAAAATGATGACGGCCGCCCGGCCAATACAATTCTCTTCTTATGTCCTCAGAACGGCACTTCGTCGTCGAGGTCGGCCTTGAAGCTGTCATTGCCAGACGGCCGGTCAAGAGGCGCAGACTGGCCGAATTCGTTGGAAGATCCGTAGCCGCCGGCGCCTTCGCCCATACCGCCGCCGCTGCGAGAGTCGAGCATCGTCAGAGTGGAATTGAAGCCTTGCAGCACGACTTCCGTGGTGTAGCGCTCCTGACCGGACTGGTCTTCCCACTTCCGGGTCTGGAGTTGACCTTCCAGATAGACCTTCGAACCCTTGCGCAGATACTGCTCGGCAATGCGGCACAGGCCTTCGCTGAAGATGACGACGCGATGCCACTCGGTACGCTCGCGGCGCTCTCCGGAGTTCTTGTCGCGCCAGGACTCCGATGTGGCAATCCGCAGATTGGCCACCGGACGACCGTCCTGTGTCCTCCGGATCTCAGGATCAGCGCCGAGATTACCCACCAGAATGACCTTGTTAACGCTGCCTGCCATCGTCCTTCATCCTTCCTGCCACAGTCCCGCCCGTCGTGGCTGTCACAATCATGTAGCGCGCCGATTCCCCGCGGGCACCGACGCGACCCAACCTAACGATTGCCATGATACGGCACCAGCGGCGGTGCTCCGTTGTCCACAACAGACGCGCACTTTTCGCTTTCGCGCGGTTATCATCACATGTTCTGCGTTTGTTCTTATCATGGAATCAGCTAGGGTTCAAATGGTGACTGCCACGTCACATGTTGCCAGTAGGGTGTCAGCAGGCCCGCAGTAGCCTCTGGAAAACCGTCGATAGTCCATTGCCGTCGCGCCGGGGCGTCCTATTATCTAGCCAAGTCAGCAGCTTCGGCAGCATCACGCCGAAAACAGGAATTGGGGCATTCATATTATGGCCAACCCGCGGGCAATCCATACCGACGCCGCACCGCCGCCGTTCAGCAATTATTCGCAGGCGGTATCGACACCGCCTGAAGCACGTCTGCTGTATGTTTCCGGTCAGGTCGGCGTCACACCCGACGGAGCGCTTGCCGGTGACGAGCAAGCCCAGCACGAACAGACTTGGCGGAACCTACTGGCCATACTGGCGGCCGACGGCATGGGCCCTGAACATATTGTCTCGGTCGAAGGTTTCGTGACGCGGCAATCGGGCGTCCCGCTCTACAGGGAGGTCCGTGATCGCATGCTTGGCGGCGCGAAGCCGGCGTCGACACTCCTGATCGTATCCGGTCTCGCCGATCCCGATTGGCTTGTGGAAATCGCGGTCGTTGCCGCCAAGATGCCGGATTGAGTGCTGGAACAGGGCAAATGACGACACTCAAGACCATATCGGTACGCGGCGCCCGCGAGCACAATCTCAAGAACGTCTCGATCGAACTGCCCCGCGACAAGCTGATCGTCGTGACCGGTCTGTCGGGATCCGGCAAGTCTTCGCTCGCCTTCGACACCATTTACGCCGAGGGCCAGCGGCGCTACGTCGAGTCGCTGTCGGCATACGCCCGCCAGTTCCTGGAGATGATGCAGAAACCGGACGTCGACCAGATCGACGGTCTGTCGCCCGCCATATCGATCGAGCAGAAGACGACGTCCCGCAATCCGCGTTCGACCGTTGGTACGGTCACCGAGATCTATGACTACATGCGGCTGCTGTTCGCCCGTGTCGGCATCCCCTATTCGCCAGCAACGGGCCTGCCGATCGAAAGCCAGACCGTCAGCCAGATGGTTGACCGGGTTCTTGAGCTTGAAGAAGGAACCCGTCTCTACCTGATGGCGCCGATCGTGCGCGGGCGCAAGGGCGAGTACCGCAAGGAATTCGCCGAACTCATGAAGCGCGGCTTCCAGCGGGTCAAGGTCGATGGCACGTTCCACGAGATCGACGAGGTCCCCGCCCTCGACAAGAAGTACAAGCACGATATCGACGTGGTCGTTGACCGCATCGTCGTACGCGACGATCTGGGTAACAGGCTGGCCGACAGTATCGAGACCGCGCTCGGCCTGGCCGACGGCATCGCCGTGGCCGAGTTTGCCGACCGCGAAGACGAGAAAGGCGAGCCGGAACGACTGATTTTCTCCGCCCGCTTCGCCTGTCCGGTGTCCGGGTTCACGATCGAAGAGATCGAACCGCGCCTGTTTTCCTTCAACAACCCGTTCGGCGCCTGTTCGGCCTGCGACGGCCTGGGCACCCAGAGCGTGATCGACGAAAACCTGGTGGTCCCGGACAAGACGCTGACCCTGCGTCAGGGCGTAATCGCCCCGTGGTCCAAGTCGACGTCGCCCTATTACACCCAGACGCTCGACGCTCTCGCCCGCCACTTCGACTTCTCCATGACCGAACCCTGGGACAAGCTGCCCGAGAAGGGACGGAAGGCCATCCTTTACGGCACGGGCAAGGAGAAGGTCACCTTCACCTACGACGACGGCCTGCGGTCGTACCAGACCACCAAGACCTTCGAAGGCGTGATCCCGAACCTGGAACGCCGCTGGCGCGAAACGGATTCGTCGTGGGCGCGCGAGGAAATCGAAAAGTTCCAGACATCGACGGATTGCGAGCGCTGCGGCGGCTACCGGCTCAAGCCAGAGGCACTGGCCGTCAAGATCGACGGCCTGCATATCGGCGAGGTATCGCGGATGTCGATCCTCCGGGCCGCCGAATGGTTCGACACACTCGAGGACCGCCTCACGGCGAAGCAGCAGGAGATTGCGGGACGCATCCTGAAGGAGATCCGGGAGCGGCTGCACTTCCTCAACAATGTCGGGCTGGAGTACCTGACGTTGTCCCGCACCTCGGGCACGCTCTCCGGCGGCGAATCCCAGCGCATCCGGCTGGCGAGCCAGATCGGCAGCGGTCTCACAGGCGTACTCTACGTCCTGGACGAACCGTCGATCGGCCTGCATCAACGCGACAATTCACGTCTCCTGGAGACGCTCAAGCGGCTGCGCGATCTCGGCAACACGGTCATCGTCGTCGAACACGACGAGGAAGCCATCCTGACCGCCGACCACGTGGTCGATATCGGACCGTTTGCAGGCGTCCACGGCGGCAAGGTCGTGGCGGAGGGCACACCGGACCAGGTGATGCAGAATCCCGACAGCCTGACGGGCCAGTATCTCACGGGCTTCAAGCAGATCGCCGTGCCATCGGAGCGGCGCAAGGCCTATCAGGACCGGTACCTCTCGGTTGTCGGTGCCACGGCGAACAATCTGAAGGAAGTGACCGCCGCCATTCCGCTCGGCACATTCACCTGCATCACCGGCGTTTCGGGAGGCGGCAAGTCGACGCTTCTGATCGACACGATCTACAAGGCGGCGGCGCGCAAGCTCAACAATGCCCGCGAGAACCCCGGCGCGCATGACCGTATTGAGGGCCTCGAATTCCTCGACAAGATCATCGACATCGACCAGTCCCCGATCGGGCGCACACCGCGTTCCAACCCGGCGACCTACACGGGAGCCTTCACGCCGATCCGCGACTGGTTCACCGGCCTGCCGGAGGCGCGCGCGCGCGGCTACAAGCCGGGCCGCTTCTCCTTTAACGTCAAGGGCGGGCGCTGCGAGGCGTGCCAGGGCGACGGCGTCATCAAGATCGAGATGCACTTCCTGCCCGACGTCTATGTCACCTGCGACACCTGTCACGGCCAGCGCTACAACCGCGAAACGCTGGAGGTCAAATTCAAGGACAAGTCGATTGCCGATGTGCTCGACATGACCGTGGACACTGCCGCCGAGTTCTTCAAGGCGGTGCCGGCAGTCCGGGACAAGCTGGAGACGCTCCAGCGCGTCGGCCTCGGCTACATCAAGGTCGGGCAGCAGGCGACGACCCTTTCAGGCGGCGAGGCGCAGAGGGTCAAGCTCGCCAAGGAACTGTCGCGCCGCGCGACCGGCCGCACGCTCTATATCCTGGATGAACCTACAACGGGTCTTCATTTCCACGATGTCGCCAAGCTGCTCGACGTGCTGCACCATCTCGTAGAACAGGGCAATTCCGTGGTCGTGATCGAACACAATCTCGAGGTCATCAAGACGGCTGACTGGATCATTGATCTTGGGCCCGAGGGCGGGGACGGAGGTGGAGAGATTGTCGCCACCGGGACGCCCGAGCACGTCGCCGATGTCGACCGAAGTTATACCGGTCAGTATCTCAAACCGGTACTCAGTCCGCGGCGGCATTCACCGGCCGCGGCCGAGTAGGCCTCAGACCAGTCCCATCGAAAGCCACAGGGCCAGCAGGGCCGTGACAGCACCGCCCAGCGGCGCAAGCGCCGTGCCGCGGTTTTGTTCACTTCCGATCCAGTCGTGATGATCGATGATCGTGTTCATGGTCGTCTCCTTCTTGCTTTCGCGGCGGTGCGCCGCCTGCCGGAGACTTAGGAAGACGCCGCTGCGCACAATAGTAGTGCTCGCCGGCTCGTGAGCAGGTGTGACCGGTTGCCGTAGCGTTTCCGCGAATCTCTGTGCATTATTGACTTATGGCCAAAGCCCAATTCACGCTTGAGTACTGGCAGGGCCTGGGTGAACGGGCGCGGGACTTTCTTCTCGCAGAGGTTTTGACCCTGGCCTCGGGCGTGCAGGTTGCGGCGATACTTGTCGCGTTCTCTCTGGCCTATTTCATCGCGATGCCGGTCGGTCGGCGCCTGGTTCAGTATCTGACCACCAGCGTGCGCAGTTACCGGCTGAAGCAGATCGGCAATACGCTGAAGAAGTTCCTGCTGCCGCTGGTCGCGCTGCTGCTGCAGTGGATCGCTATTGCCGTTCTCGACTCGCTCGGATATCGCCAGGACATCGTTCGCGTCGTGTCCAGCCTGCTTGCGGCGTGGATTGTCATCCGGCTGTTCGCTGAACTCGTGCCGGACCCGTTCTGGTCACGCATCGTGGCCGTCATCGCATGGTCGGTCGCAGCACTCAACATCCTGAACCTGCTGACGCCGACGATCGAATTTCTCGACAGCTTCGGTATTCAGGTCGGCAAGACCAACCTGACCGCCTTCGTGGTCATCAAGGCGATCGTCGTCGGCGGCCTGCTGATCTGGCTGGCCACCGCGCTTTCGTCTCTGCTTCAGCGGCGCATCCAGCGGGTCAGCAACCTGACGCCGTCCGTTCGCACCCTCATCATCCAGATTTCGCGCATCGCCCTCCTCCTACTGGCGGTCATGATCGCGCTCAATACGGTCGGCATCGACCTGACTGCGCTGGCCGTGTTCTCCGGCGCGCTCGGCGTCGGCATCGGCTTCGGTCTGCAGAAGGTCGTCTCGAACTTCGTCAGCGGCATCATTCTGCTGCTGGATCGCTCCATCGAGCCGGGCGACGTGATCGAGATCGAAGGCACTTATGGCCACGTCGCCAGCCTGGGTGCGCGCTACACGTCGGTCGTCACGCGCGACGGCTACGAGTATCTCATTCCCAACGAACAGTTCATAACGGAGCAGGTCGTCAACTGGTCCTATTCGACGACTCATGTGCGCCGCAAGGTCGATGTCGGCATTTCCTACGGAAGCGATGTTGAGCGTGCCCGCGAACTGATCATCGAAGCCTGCAAGGAGACCGAGCGCGTTCTCGACGATCCGCGGCCGGTCTGTCACCTGATCGCCTTCGGCGACAATTCCGTGAACCTGCAGGCACGCTTCTGGATTGACGATCCGGAAAACGGCGTCGTCAACGTGACCAGCGAGGTCATGCTCAAGATCTGGCACAAGTTCCATGGCAACGGCGTCGAGTTTCCGTTTCCGCAACGCGACGTCCATCTTATGGCGGATCGTCCGATCGATGTCCGGGTCACTGACGCTCAGTCGCCTTGAACCCCTCAGTCGTGCGCTTGCCAATCCGGCACAAAGGCGTAGAGTGACGCCGAATTCAGACACCGGAATTGCGCATCATGCCCGAACACAAGCCGATTCACGTTATCGGCGGCGGCCTCGCCGGCTCGGAGGCGGCCTGGCAGATTGCCCAGGCCGGTGTGCCTGTGGTGCTTCACGAAATGCGCCCCGAGCGGGGCACCGATGCCCATCAGACAGACGGTCTGGCCGAACTCGTCTGCTCCAATTCATTCCGGTCGGACGATCACGAAACCAACGCCGTCGGGCTGCTTCACGAAGAAATGCGCCGTGCGGGATCGCTGATCATGGCGTCAGGCGACGCCAACAAGGTGCCTGCGGGCGGCGCGCTTGCGGTCGACCGGGAGGGGTTTTCCCGGGATGTGACGGACAGGCTGGCCGCGCACCCCATGGTCACCATCGAGCGTGGCGAAGTCTCGGGATTGCCGCCGGCGGACTGGGATAGCGTCATCGTGGCGACGGGACCCCTCACCTCGCCGGCATTGAGCGATGTGATCGCAGGACTTACCGGTGAAGAGGAACTCGACTTCTTCGATGCCATCGCGCCGATCGTCTATACGGACAGCATTGACTTCGACACGTGCTGGTACCAGTCGCGCTACGACAAGCCAGGTCCCGGCGGCACGGGTAAGGACTACATCAATTGTCCGATGGACGAGGCGCAATATAACGCGTTCATCGATGCGCTGCTTGAAGGTGAGAAAACCGAGTTCAAGGAGTGGGAAGACACCCCCTATTTCGACGGTTGCCTGCCGATCGAGGTGATGGCCGAACGCGGCCGTGAAACCCTGCGCCACGGGCCGATGAAGCCGGTTGGCCTGACCAATCCGCATAATCCCGACGTGAAGCCTCACGCCATTGTGCAACTGCGCCAGGACAATGCCCTTGCCACGCTCTACAACATGGTCGGCTTCCAGACGAAGTTGAAATATGGCGAGCAGACCCGGGTGTTTCAGATGATTCCGGGACTGGAGAACGCGAGCTTCGCCCGGCTGGGCGGCCTGCACCGCAACACCTTCCTCAACAGCCCGAAGGTGCTCGACAGCCAGTTGCGGCTGAAGGCCGAACCTCGCCTTCGTTTCGCAGGCCAGATCACCGGCGTCGAAGGGTATGTGGAAAGCGCCGCGATCGGCCTTCTGACAGGCCGGTTCGCGGCGGCAGAACGATTGCAGGCTGAAACCGCCGCACCACTGGAGACAACGGCTCTGGGCGCCTTGCTGGCCCACATTACGGGCGGTCACCTGTCCCATGACGAGGACGGCAAACGGTCATTTCAGCCAATGAACGTCAACTTCGGTCTGTTCCCTCCGGTTGAAATCAAGAGACCGGAGGGCGTCAAGAGATTTCGCGGCAAGGACAAGAAAGTGGCCCGCAAACGCGCCTACACGGCACGGGCACTAGAGGACATCGAGCAGTGGCTCGGAACGCGGCGCGCGGCGGCCGAGTAAGGTGAACAGGGCGGATATCTAGAACTCGTGACTCCAGGACGCCTTGAGCAGGCGCAGCTGGCGGCGCCACTGCGGCACGTCCGCCTGATGCTTGAACGGATTGAATCCGACCCGCTCCATCTTCTTCAGGTAAAGCTCGACCAGCGACACCGGAAGAAATGCCGGTCCGGCCTCGATCGAGACATCTGCGTCAACCGCCCGCGCCTTGGCAAGATGATCACGCGCCGCCTGCCGCATGCGGCGGAACACCAGCCCCATGGCATCACTCCAGCGTCCCGCGCGGAACTGCGCCGCTGAAAGTTCGTTGGCCAGCAGAAACTCTTCCGGCACGTACATCTGCCCGCGGGCGATATGAAAGGGCACGGCGCGCAGAAGTCCGGTGATCGCATAGGCAACGCCGGCATGTCCGGCGGCATCGGCGGCGCGCCGTGCGCCATCGCCGGCGAGAATGACGGCGGCCATCTGGATCAAGGCCGACGACGTCTCGCCGGCATAGCCTTCCAGATGGTTCATTGTCGGCATGCCGTCGTCATAGAGATCAAACCGCCTCGCCTCGATCAGATTGAGAAAGGCTTCCTTCGCCATGGGCGCCTTCTCAAGCGCACCCGCCAAACCGGTCAGGACCGGGTGGTTATTCACATTCCCGGCGTAAAGCTGTTCGATGGACTCGCTCCACCAGTGCAGCCTGATCTCGCCCAGTTGCGTTTCGGAGACCACGTCGCGGATACGCGCGATTTCCGTGCTGAATGCATAAAGCGCGAAGAGATGAGGCTGCTTCTCGCTGGGCGCAAGCAGGGTGGCGAGATATCGGTCCTTGTCCGCCTCGCGGACCAGCTCCATGCAATATTTCGCTTCGTCGTCGGAGCCGCCCGTCATCGCTCAGGCCTGCGGCGACGCGCCCACAGCGATCAGGGCCGCGGCAACCGCCCGTTCTTCCGCCAGCACGACATTGTACGTTCGTGCAGCCGCTCCGGTGTTCATGAATTCCAGGGTCATCCCACGCGCCGAAAATTCGTCTCTCACGGACCTTGGAGGCAGGGCAATATCATCCCCGCACCCAAGTAGGAGAAACTCTACTGCGTCAGCTTCGGAGAAAACACGCTCGAATGATGCAACGGTTAACTCGCCAACTCCACTCACGGGCCAACTGTAGATGCCGCTCGGCAGAAGCAGGATCGACCCCTTGTGAGACATGTCGGCAAAGCGGAAGCCTCCGTCGCCGTAGGCATCAATTGGCGCGCGCCCCGGAAAGTGCGCCTCGTGCATCTCCATGATCAGGCCGGCATACAGCTAAGATTGCGGATCAGACGCCGCTCAGGCGGTTTCGCTCGAAGTGACTTCCTTGGCCTTTGGACCGCCGAGACCGCTCCACTCACGCTTGACGCCAAGCTGCAACAGCACGGGTGAAGCGATGAAGATGGAGGAATAGGTTCCGACCACGACGCCCCAGATCATGGCGAAAGTGAATCCGCGGATGACCTCGCCGCCAAAGATGTAAAGCGACAGCAGCGCAATCAACGTCGTCACGGATGTGAGGATCGTTCGCGACAGGGTCTTGTTGATCGCGAAGTCGAGCAGGTCCGGCAAAGGCATCTTTTTGTACTTGCGCAGTTTCTCACGCACACGGTCGAACACGACGACCGTATCGTTCAGCGAATAGCCGACGATGGTCAGAATCGCCGCAATGATCGACAGGTTGAATTCCAGCTGGATCAGGCAGAACAGTCCTATCGTCAGCACGACGTCGTGCACCAGCGCCGCGACGGCACCGACGCTGAACTGCCATTCGAAACGGAACCAGATGTAGACAAGCACCGAGAATATGGCGACCAGCACCGCGATTGCGCCGCCCACGACAAGTTCGCCGCTGACTTTCGGCCCGACAACCTCGACCCGCTCATAGACCATCGACGGATCGAGCGTCTCCTTGACTGTCGATATGACTTTCTGCTGGGCCTCATCCCCGCCGGGCTGCTGCTCGATCCGGATCAGGATTTGGTCCGGCGCGCCAAACTCCTGGATCTCCACATCGCCGAACCCGAGACCGCTGAGTTGTCCTCTGAGCTGCTCGATATTGGCGACCTCCGGGGTCTTGACCTGGATCAGCGTGCCGCCCTTGAAGTCGATCCCGTAGTTCAGGCCCATCGCGAAGAACAGGACAGCCGAAAGAAGCATCATCAACGCAGAAAAGCCGACCGCGATCTTGCGGAAGGAGATGAACGGGATCTTTGTTTCTTCAGGAAGGAAGCGAAGGGGAAACATCAGCAATATCCTAGATCGGAACAGCGGACGGCCGTTTCCGCTCAACCCAGAAAGCAACGATCAGGCGGGTCAGCGTGAATGCCGTGAACACCGACGTGACGATGCCGATTGCGAGCGTGACCGCAAATCCGCGCACGGGGCCAGACCCCAGCTGGAACAGGACCGCTGCCGCGATGAACGTGGTGATATTGGCATCGAGAATTGTGCCCAGCGCCCTGGAATAGCCGGCATCTATGGCGGCAATGGCGGTCTTTCCGGCCCGAATCTCTTCACGTATTCGCTCGAAGATCAGCACGTTCGCGTCAACCGCCATACCGATGGTCAGCACGATGCCGGCTATGCCCGGAAGTGTCAGGGTTGCCTGAAGCACCGACAATACCGCAACGATAAGCGCGATATTCACGGCAAGAGCGATGTTCGCAAAGACACCGAACAGGCCGTACGAAATGACGATGAAGGCCACGACGGCCACCATGCCAATAATCGACGCGACCTTGCCGGCCGCCACGGAATCCGCGCCTAGCCCCGGACCGACGGTGCGTTCTTCCAGGATCTCAAGAGGCGCCGGCAACGCACCCGCCCGCAGCAGGATGGCGAGATCGTTGGCTTCCTCGACGCTAAAGCCGCCGCTGATCTGACCGGAACCGCCCAGGATTGGTTCCCGGATCACTGGCGCGCTGATGACTTCATTGTCCAGAATGATGGCAAACGGCCTGCCGACATTCTGCTGAGTCACGCGGCCGAACCGTTTGGCGCCCGATGCATCGAACCGGAATGAAACAATCGGTTCATTCGTGCGGTGATCGAAACCGGGCTGGGCATCAACCAGGTTCTCACCGCTCACGAGCACACGTTTGCGAACGAGATACGGAAAACCCCCGTCCTGTGCAGACGGCAGGATTTGCGAACCCGATGGAACGCGTGTCGCCTGCGCCTGTTGCGCTGTCGTCGAGACATCGACCATGCGGAAAACGAGTTTCGCCGTCTGACCGAGCAGTTCCTTCAGGCGTTGGGGGTCCTGAAGCCCCGGGACCTGAACGAGAATCCGGTCCCTGCCCTGCCGCTGGATTGTCGGCTCGGTCGTTCCCAACTCATCGATGCGGCGCCGAACGATCTCGATAGACTGTTCGACAGCGGAACTGATCCGTTCCTCAATTGCCGGGTCCGTCAATGTGACCGTCACTGCGGTCCCCGACGTATCCACCGTGATGTCGTTGGATCCGGTCGCCACGCCAAGAAGGCTGTTCGTAAGAGGCTGCGCCATTTCGCGAATGATACGTCGAGCATTCGCAAGGTCTTCAGACTTTCGGATCCTCAGTGAGACCGTCGTTTCTCCGGCACGAAGGTTCTGATACCCGATGCGCTGCTCGCGCAAATTGCGCCTGATATCGTCAACAATGGTCTCCAGCCGCTCCTTGATCACCGTATCGGTGTCGACTTCAAGCAGCATGTGCGACCCGCCCTGAAGATCGAGGCCAAGGTTGATCTGCTTATGCGGCAGCCAGGTCGGAATGCTCTGAAGTGTCGTCTTGTCCAGAACGTTGGGCGTGGCATATGACAGGCCCAGAAAGGACACGATGAGGATAAGCGCAATTTTCCACTTGGCGAAGTGCAGCATAGGGATTCAGGTACTCAATTGCGGCGGTGCACGGCGTTCGCGCGCATGTTGCCGGGTAATATAGGTCTTCCAGTTCAAGTTCCCAGACGAAACTTTATTCGTCCTTCGCGGGTTCGCCTTTGACCCTAACCTCGGAAATCAGTTGCTTGACGATCTTGACCTTTATGCCTTCGGCAATTTCGATCTGGGCTTCCCGTTCGTCTAGCACTTTCGTGACCTTACCGACCAGACCGCCGGCGGTCACGATCGTGTCACCCCGGCGAACGCCTTCGATCATCTCCTTGTGCTGTTTCACCCGCCGCTGCTGGGGCCGCAGGATCAAGAAATAGATGATCACAAAAATCAGCAGAAACGGAAGCAGAGAAACAAGGAAATCGCCCTGACCACCTGTCCCCGTCTGTGCGAGCGCTTCGGTAATGAACATCAAGAACTCCTGATTGACGCGTCTTCATGCCGGCGTCCACCACGCCGGCAGAAACTGCGCGTTTTCCGGGCGCGACTATACTCGTGGCGCACAAGTTTGCAAACATTACCGGAACCCGGGAACACCGCCTCGACAAATAGATCGGGCGTGATAGGGTGCCGCGCCAAGTGTCTGAAACCGTTAAAGAAGAACCGAAAGCGCACGATCGAAGATGAGCCGCGATGACGACATAGCCGGCAAGCTGAGCGCCGTGGAGCAAAAGCTGATGCGAATCGCTCTGGCTTTGGAGAATTTGGCTCCAGCGGAATCACGCGAAATCGACTTTGAAGCGGCAAATGCATTCGTGTGGCAGCCAGCACAGAACTGGCTCTCGCCGGTGCCTGCAGTGAACCGTGTCGAAATGTCCCTGCTTAGGGGCATCGACCGGATGCGCGATATTCTCAGCGAGAACACGGAGAGGTTCGCCAACGGCCTTCCGGCCAACAATGCCCTGCTCTGGGGCGCGCGCGGCATGGGAAAGAGTTCGCTCGTGAAGGCGGTGCATGCCGAGACGGATATCAGCACCAAGGCAGGCCTCAAGCTGATCGAGATTCACCGCGAGGACATCGAGACCCTGCCGGACCTGATGGCCCTGCTCAGGGTCGCACCTCATCGATTTATTCTATTTTGCGACGACCTTTCCTTTGACCACGATGACACGTCCTACAAGTCGCTCAAGGCGGTTCTCGAAGGCGGGATCGAAGGCCGGCCGGAAAACGTCATCTTCTATGCGACATCGAACCGGCGCCATCTGCTGCCCCGGGACATGATGGAAAACGAACGGTCCACGGCCATCAATCCGTCGGAAGCCGTGCAGGAAAAGGTCTCGCTGTCCGACCGGTTTGGTCTCTGGCTCGGTTTCCATAACTGTTCGCAAAGTGAATATCTGGAAATGGTCGACGCCTACGCAACGCACTACGGCCTGGAGCTGGCGGCAGAGGAGCGCACGGCACAGGCGCTCGAGTGGGCCACGACCCGCGGCGCACGGTCCGGACGGGTCGCCTGGCAATTCATCCAGGATCTCGCCGGACGGCTGGGCGTCAGGCTGGAAAGCTAGAGTGAAGCTGAAGCTGCGGGTTCGCTGCCCCGGAAATAGACAACGCGCTCGGTGCCAGTCGGCACGTTGCGCGCTGTCCCCCCTCGATCACAAGGGCCGGATGTCAGTTTCCGGCCAACTGAGTGCTTTCGAGTGCAGTAAGCGGATCGATTGCTCTTGAACCTCTCCGAATTTCGAAATGAAGCTGCGGGCTCTTGACCGAACCGGAACGGCCGGTCTTGGCAACGATCTGTCCCCGCCTCACGCGCTCGCCGCGGCGGACCAGCAGCTTGCTGTTGTGGGCATATGCCGTGACCCAGTTGTCCGCATGCCGGATCAGAACCAGATTGCCGTAGCCCCTCAACTCGTTACCGGAGTAAGCCACGACACCGTTTTCCGCAGCACGCACGGACGTGCCGGTCGGCACTGCGATGTTGATGCCATCATTGCGCACGCCGTTCGGCTTCGAACCGAACCGGGAAATGATCCGTCCCTTGACCGGCCAGCGGAACTTGGTCGCCGTCCGCGGCGAAGGTTTCGGAAGTTTGCCGCGATAGACCGGCTTCGGCTCGGCTTTCGGCGCACGCTGTCCGATTGAGGCCGTGCGGACCGGATTGCGCGGCGGTGTCGGTACGGCCGATGAACTCTCCCGCGTCGCGGACGCACGCACCGGGCTGATTTTCGGTGCGGCCGCCGTCCGGGTGTAACCGCCGGCACCCGGGATCGTGAGACGCTGCCCAAGCTTGATGGTGTAAGGCTGATCAATATTGTTGGCGCGCGCGACCTGCCAGGCTTTCAGACCATTGGCACGTGAAATGCTGTAAAGCGTGTCGCCCGGTCGAACCGTGTGGTAACCGCCCTTTGCCGCCGGCGTGTAGCTGGCCGCTGACGCACCCGGAAGGCGAAGCGTCTGACCGACCTTTATGCTGTAAGGCGGCTGGATCCGGTTTGTCGCGATAAGCTGCTTTACGTCGACATTGTGCGTCCGCGAAATGCTGTAAAGCGTATCGCCGGGCTGTACCATGACAGTGCCAGAACGGGGCGGAGAATAGCTGGTGCGACGGACAGGCTCCTGAAGCGAAGCGGTCTGCACCGGCTCGGAATAGACATCATTGTTCTGAGGAATTGAGGCGGTATAGGTCTGGTCATTCGAAGTGCTCGATGAATTCACCGGATAACCGGGATCCGCACTCGCCTGAGTTCCGTCAAATGGGCCAAACCGATTGGATGCCGAACTACATCCGGCAAGCAACGCCATCACGGCAAGAACAGCGCCCGCTTTGAGCGTGTTACCTCCCCGAATTTGCCGATACACGCGCATCATACTCATGCTCCACAACTAACTGATTGCGCGGAGTCTGACCGGTTTTGGTTAAAGAGCGCTTAACCAAGACCCGTTGTGCTGACTGAATTGTGATGGAAAGAATCGATTGAAATTTAAAGATAATTTGCTCTGCGGCAGACGGCAGGCACCGGGTTCAGAGTTCCCGGGCCACCCCCTCGACAAGGGGAACGAACCTCACCGGAAGAAGATGCTCGAAAACCGGCTTGGAGTCTTCGATCGTGACACGAACCAGTTCCTGTTCGCCAAGCCCCACGTCGACCGGTGCCACGAGGATACCGTCCGGCTTGAGCTGTTCGATCAGCGTGCGTGGAATCTCGCCGGCCGCGGCCGTGACAATAATGCGGTCAAAAGGCGCCTGCGCCGGCCAGCCCTTGGTTCCATCTCCAACCATGGCCGTGACATTGGAGAGATTCAGCTTCTGGAACCGGGCCTCGGCGTCCTGAAGAAGCGTTCTGTAGCGCTCAATCGTGTACACCCTTCGGCAGAGATGCGACAGGACCGCGGTCTGGTAACCCGAGCCTGTCCCGATCTCCAGAACCTTCATCCGGTCATCGAGCCGGAGCTTTTCCGTCATGTAGGCGACGACGAACGGCTGGCTGATCGTCTGCCCGCATTCGATCGGCAAGGACTGATCCGCATAAGCCTGTGCGGCAAATGCCTGGTCGACGAATATCTCACGCGGAACGCGTTCCATCGCGGCAAGCACGCTCGTGTCGCGAATACCGCGGTTCCGCAGTGCCATCACAAGTTCGATTTTTCGATAGTCTTCGCTCACCACAGAGCCAATCGGAACGGATCACATCAAGCAGGCATCCGGACAGGCAAGCCCGAACAAAACGCCGTCACTCATTATGCCCGCCCGCAAGCGCATTGCGAAGCACGTCCTTGGTGGCATGGTGCGTCAGGTCCATGTGCAACGGCGTGACCGAAATGTACCCATCATAGACTGCCCGCAGATCGGTCCCCTCCGCAGGATTGCTGCGGCGCCTTTCGAAGCCGAGCCAGTAATAGTTCTGATGGCGCGCATCTACCCGTTCGTCGATGATCAGGAGCCCCTGATCCCGATTGCCCTGATCCGTGATCGCAACGCCGGCGACGGCGTCAGGCTCGACATCCGGAAAGTTGACGTTGACCAGGACCCCCTGCCCCCAGTCGACTTCCGCAAGCTTGCGGACAATCGCAGGCCCGTGTTCTTCAGCCGTCGCCCATCTGATATGCGACGTGTTGTCGAAGCCGTATGCCTGACTGAGGGCAATCGACGGAATACCGATCGCCGTTCCCTCCATGGCGGCAGCGATCGTACCGGAATATGTGACGTCCTCGGCGATGTTCTGGCCCCGGTTGACACCGGAAAGCACGAGGTCCGGCGGCTCGGGCATGATCTTCTTCACCGCCATGAGCACGCAATCCGTCGGTGTGCCTTTGACCGCGAAATGGCGATCGTCGACTTTCCGCAACCGGAGCGGATCCGCAAGGGTCAGCGAATGCGATGCCCCGCTTTGCTCGGTCTCCGGCGCGACGATCCAGACTTCGGACGCGACGTGCTTCGCGATCCGCTCAAGCACCCGCAAACCGGGCGCATGGATTCCGTCATCATTGGTAATCAGCACCCGCATATCTTGACCTCGTCTTGCTGCTGTCAGCCAACCGGCTCGATCAGTTCCAATCCACCCATATAAGGCTTCAGGGCGTCCGGTATCGCCACCGATCCATCCTCGCGCTGGTAGTTCTCGAGAATCGCGATCAGCGTGCGCCCCACGGCCAGACCAGATCCGTTGAGCGTATGCACGAAACGGGTTCCCTTCTCGCCTTCAGGCCGATAACGGGCCTGCATCCTGCGGGCCTGGAAGTCGCCGCAGACCGAACAGCTCGAGATCTCCCGGTACATATCCTGACCCGGCAGCCAGACCTCTATGTCGTATGTCTTACGTGCCCCGAACCCCATGTCGCCGGTCGACAGCACGACCACGCGATAGTGCAGGCCGAGACGCTTGAGCACCTCTTCCGCGCAGCCGCGCATGCGCTCCAGTTCGTCGAGCGACAGATCCGGCGTTGTTACGCTGACAAGCTCCACCTTGGAGAACTGGTGCTGCCTGATCATTCCCCTCGTGTCCTTGCCGGCCGCACCGGCTTCCAGCCGGAAGCACGGCGTGTAAGCCGTGACCCGTTTCGGCAGCTCGGCCTCGTCCAGAATGCTCTCGCGCGCCAGGTTTGTGAGCGGCACTTCCGCCGTCGGGATCAGCCAGAAGCCGTCTTCGGTGCGGAACTGATCGTCGGCGAATTTCGGCAACTGCGCCGTCCCGAACATGGTGTGGTCGCGGACCAGGTAGGGCGGGACGACTTCGGTGTAACCGAATTCGCCGGTGTGCAGATCAAGCATGAACGACGCGATCGCCCGTTCCATCCGGGCAAGCGCGCCCTTCAGCACGACAAACCGCGAACCGGACAGACGAGCCGCGGTCTCGAAGTCCATCATGCCAAGTGCTTCGCCGATCTCGAAATGCTGGCGCGGCTCGAACGCAAACTCCGGCTTTGTGCCATCCGTGTGGTGCTCGACATTGGCGCTCTCATCCTCGCCAACGGGAACATCGTCATGCGGTATGTTCGGCAGGCCCGCGAGGAAGCCGTCAAGTTCATCCGTCAGCGACCGCTCCGTATCCTCGCCGCTCTGGACAAAGGCTTTCAGTTCGGCGACCTCGTCTATGAGCTTCTGCGCAAGCGCCTCGTCGCCCGAGGCCTTGGCGGCACCGATCTGCTTTGATGCCTCATTACGCCGGTTCTGGGCGTCCTGAAGCTTGGCGATGTGATCGCGCCGTGCCTGGTCAAGCTCCAGGATCCGTGGCGACTGAGGCGGCAAGCCGCGCTTGGCCATTGCCTGGTCGAACACATCCGGGTTCTCTCGGATCCACTTGAGATCGAACATGGGTCTACCCTGAGGAAAACGCCGGCGTAGCCGTTCCGCCGGCCGGCGGGAATTGAAGTCGGGCAGTGTATACGACGGTGCGGTTGGGGCGTCCAGCGAAGCCGTCAGAATTTACCGGTAAACAGAGCCGGCGAAGGATCAGGCTTCGGATTCCTCGGCGTCGCGAGCAGCTTCCTCTTCGGCCCGCTTCTTTTCGACCAGACGCACGGAGAAAATGGAGATCTCGTAGAGCAGCAGGGTCGGCACCGCGAGACCAATCTGGCTGATCGGATCCGGCGGCGTCAGGAAAGCTGCCGCAGCAAAGGTACCGACAATGGCGTACTTGCGCTTGGCCTTGAGGCCCTGCTCTGTCGCAAGACCCGCGCGGGCCAGCAGCGTGAGAAGAACCGGAAGCTGAAAGCACAGGCCAAAGGCGAAGATCAGCGTCATGATCAGGCTGAGATATTCGCTGACTCGGGGGAGCAGCTTGATCGCCGCCTCTCCGTCGCCGCCGGTCTGTTCGAGGCCGATGAAAAACTGCATGGCCAGAGGCATCACGACGAAATAGACCAGCGCCGCGCCGGTGATGAAAAGCAGCGGCGTCGCGACCAGGAACGGCAGAAACGCGCGCCGCTCGTTTTTGTAGAGGCCGGGCGCCACGAACATGTAGAGCTGCGACGCAATAATCGGGAAGGCCAGGAACAGCGCGCCGAACAGTGCAAGCTTCAGCTGGGTGAAGAAGAATTCCTGCGGCGCCGTATAGATCAGCTCAATGTTGGCATTCTCTCCGACAGCCTGCTCGTACGGGAAGAGCAAAATGTTGAAGATCGGCTGAGCGACAAAAAAGCAGCCGACGAACGCGATACCGAGTCCGATCAGTGACTTTACCAGCCGCGAACGCAACTCGGTCAGATGCTCGATCAGCGGAGCTTCCGTACTGTCAATATCGTTGTCGGACACGTTAACGGCCATCCGGATCTATCATGTCGAAGCCGTTTTCGGCTGTTCGCTTTCGGTTACGGCTTCACCCGGCGACGCTTCAGCGGTTACGGAGTCACCTGTCTGCACGGTTTCGTCTATGGCCGGTGTTTCGCTCGACGCTGTTTCGTCACTGCTGTGACTCCGCGGCCCCGCCGGTTTGATCGGTTTCTCGATCTCGTCCTTTATGTCGCTGGCGGTGTCTTCCAGCGGCTTGAAGGCGTCCGAGAAATCGTCCATGCCCGTACTGTTCTCTACCGACGAAATACCCTTGCGCACCTCGTCGAGGCCCGCCTCTTCGGCGGCATCGTTGAGGTGCATCTGGAATTCACGAGCCATGGATCTGGCCTTGCCGACAAATTGCCCGACCGTGCGGAGCATGCGCGGCAGCTCCTTCGGGCCAACCACCACGATCGCAACAATCGCGATGATCATCAGCTCGGTCGCGCCAATATCAAACATGTCGCTAGCCAGTTCTCATGATCACGGCGGGCCGACCGTTGACGCCGGATGCGTCCCCGGAACCGCCGGCCGCGAGGGCCAAAGTGTCAACTTAGCTTTTAGCCGCGTCGCTTTCGGCTTTGGTCGGCGTTTCCACCTTCTCGGTTTCGCCGTGCTCAATGGTCTTCAGGCTCTCATCGGAGGCGGTTTTCTCAGGATCGTCCTGAATGCCCTTCTTGAAGCTCTTGATTCCCTTGGCGACGTCGCCCATCAGATCCGAAATCTTGCCTCTCCCGAACAGAAGGACGAGCAGGACCACAACAATCAGGATCTGTATCCAACTCGGTGCCATACGATTAACACTCCCAAAATCGTGCAGAAATTTTCCGCACTATCGCAAAATCAACCATGCGCCGCAACACAGCACGCCCAACTGGGTAAATTGGCCCTCTCCCCTTCGGCGTCCAGTCCGTCAGCCTGACGCGACTGGAAACACGAATACATGCGCCGGTTCAGCGGCAATCGGGACCAAGCTGCCCGATTCCGGCAATGTCATATCGCTCCAGCGCGCATGAAAGGTCTGCTCGCCATCTCCAATGGCGAGCTTGACTAGGCTATGGTCCCCGAGAAACCGCGACGACAGGACCATGCCCTTGATATTGCCTTCGCGAACGCGGCGGATGCCCATTGGCCTGACGAGCACGTCGACCTCCACGCCGTCTTCTATGCCCGGCGCCTCCACAGGACCAAACGGCGTTTCGACGCACCCCTGCGAAACAACGCCACGAAGTTCGTTGAAATCGCTGAAAAAACGGGCGGCTTCGGCATCGACCGGACTCTGGTAGAGCTCGTACGGCGTTCCCACCTGCACGACGCGCCCGCTCCGCATCAGGACGATCCGGTCCGCCATCCGCATCGCTTCTTCCGGATCGTGCGTCACGAGCATGCTGCTCGCCCGCGTTTCCTTGAGCACTGCAAGCGTCTCGTCACGCACACTGTCCCGTAGGCGCTGATCAAGACCGGAGAATGGTTCGTCCATGAGCAGAACGGCCGGTCTTGGCGCAATCGCGCGGGCAAGTGCAACCCGCTGCTGTTCACCGCCCGAAAGTACATGAGGATAGGCCTTCTCATACTCGGTCAGGCCGACGCGTCGCAGAGCCAGACGGGCTTCCTGCAGCGCTACGGTCCGGTCGAGACTCTTCAGTCCGAAGAGCACGTTCTCCAGAATCGTCAAATGAGGAAACAGGGCAAATTCCTGAAACATCAGGCCCACGCCACGCTTTTCCGGCGGCACATGACCGTCCGGCCCGGAGACGGCTTCGCCGTTCAGCAACACCACCCCTTCGGTCTGCCGCTCAACCCCCGCCGCTATGCGCAGCAACGTCGTTTTGCCGCAACCCGAAGGTCCCAGAATGCAGACAATCTCACCCGGTGCCAGTTCAAGGCTGACGTCGGAAACGGCAAGGATCTTGCCGTAACTGTGGGTAACGTTTTCAAATGAAAGCCGCGCAGCGAACGTTGCCGCTGCGGTCCCCCTGGGACCCCATTCCGGCAGGCGTTCCGGTACGCCCTGTTCCTGAAAATCACTACTCATAAGACGCCGTCATGCGCACACGGCAGTCACGGTGATTGTGACAGCCCCACAACGGCGGGTTTTAGCCGTTCGTCTCGTCCAGCGCCAGCCCCTCTTCCGGCACGTGCATCTCAAGCGGTTCTTCTATGCCGTCGCCATCTTCGAGCGGGTCCTCATCGTCGGTGAGCTCATCGCTGTCATGCGGCTGCGGAATCACGAAGTTCGCCGGCATGTTACTGTCCAGCATCCCGGTTCCCTTGAGCTCCGTCATTCCCGGCAGGTCGCGGACGCTATCGAGGCCGAAATGGTTCATGAAATCGGGCGTCGTGCCGTAAGTGACCGGCCGTCCCGGCGTCTTGCGCCTGCCCCTCATCTTGATCCAGCCAATTTCCATGAGCACGTCCAGCGTGCCTTTCGACGTAGACACGCCGCGGATCTCCTCGATCTCGGCGCGGGTCACCGGCTGATGGTAGGCAATGATGGCGAGTGTCTCCAGCGCGGCACGGGAAAGCCGTTTCTGCTCAATCGCGTCGCGCTGCATCATGAAGGCCAGATCGTCCGCCGTCCGGAAAGACCAGCGTCCGCCGATGCGAACCAGATTCACACCGCGATTTGCGTAGAACTCCTGCAGTTCCTCGATCAGGGCCGGAATGTTCGCGCCTTCCGGCAGCCGGTCGGCGATCGTCTTTTCGTCCAGCGGTTCTGCCGCGGCAAACAGCAAAGCCTCGATCATCCGGATATGCTGCCGCTGCTCGACGCTTCTGAGAACAGTTACGTTGTCCGGCAGCGAATGCGTGACGGCTTCGTCGTCGTGCTCCGCATGCTGCACTGCTGGTTCCGTCATATTGCTCATCTTTTTATGCCCTTTTACGCGGTTTCTTTTTAGGCCGTCTTCCGGCGCACATAGATAGGCGCGAACGCATCGCTTTGTCTGATTTCCAAATGACCTTCTCTGACCAACTCAAGGGAAGCCGAAAAACTGCTGGCCATAACAGTGCTCCTCAACTCCGGCTCCACCAGATATTCGACCAGAAACTGATCGATACGCCCCCAATCTTCCATGGCACCGATAAGGCTCTCGAGCCTCTGCCGTGCTTCCTTGATCGTCCAGACCGGCAACCGCTTCATTTGGATTCGGGTCACCGACTGACGCTGTCTGCGCTCGGAATATGCCTTTAATAAGTCATAGAGATTGTCGGCATATTCACTCGTCGTATTGACGCGTATGCCTTCAGGCGCGCCGCGGGAGAAAACATCCCTGCCCAGCCGGTTGCCGGCCATCAGTTTCGCAGCGGCGTCCCGCATGGCTTCCAGCTTCTGCAGTCGAAACGCCAGTAGAGCCGCAAGCTCTTCTCCGGTCGGTCCGTCCTGCTCTTCAGGCTCCGGAAGCAACAACCGGGATTTGAGATAGGCAAGCCAGGCCGCCATGACAAGATAGTCTGCGGCGAGCTCAAGCCTGAGCATCTTGGCCTGCTCGATGAACCGGAGATACTGTTCGGCAAGCGCCAGAATCGAAATACGCGTCAGATCCACCTTCTGCGTTCGAGCCAGCGTAAGCAGCAGGTCGAGCGGTCCCTCGAATCCATCAACATCGACGATCAGCGCATCCGCATCGCCCTGATCGAGGTCGAACTGAAGGGCACCGTCGCTGTCCTGCGCCAATGCTGAATCGTGACCGTCGCTGTCTGTGGCTTCACCCACGGGCGAATCACCTCCACAAGCTGAGCTGGTCTCTAATTTACCCGGAAATTTGGCTGATTCTCAGCAAAGTTTCTCGATATCCCCACGAACAACGCCAACGTCGATCGCATCGGGTACGCGGATCTGCTGCAGCGCACGCTCGGCACGGTCCGCAGCAGCGCCGCGCAACGGAGGCGCGTGTGAAGCGACCTGCCGCATCTCGTCCATGTCTCCATTGCAATGCAGCGCAATATCGCAGCCCGCCTCGATCGCTGACGCGGTACGTTCCGACAGACTTCCTGTCAGAGCGCCCATGGACAGATCGTCGGTCATCAGCAGACCGTCGAAACCGATCTCGCCGCGGATGATCTCGGAGACAACCTTTGGCGACAGCGTTGCCGGGCGGTCGGGATCGATTGCAGTGTAGATGACGTGTGCCGTCATCGCTGTCGGAAGATGGCAGAGATTTCTGAACGGAACAAAGTCGACCGACCTCAGCGTATCGATGTCAGCATCCACGACGGGCAGTGATACATGGCTGTCCACTGCGGCACGGCCATGGCCGGGAATATGCTTGAGAACCGGCAGCACACCGCCGGCGAGCAGACCTTCCGAAGCGGCTGCCGCAAGAACCGAAACTTCCTCGGGATCTTCGCTATAGGCCCTGTCCCCGATGACGTCATGTGCTCCGGGCTGGGGAACGTCGGCAACAGGCAAACAGTCTACATTGATCCCCAGATCGTGGAGTTCGTGGGCGATAAGACGGGCAGACGCAGCAGCCAGCCTCTTCGCCTCGGCGGGATCCGACGAATAGAGTTCTCCGTAACGCCGGCATGGCGGATGCTGCATCCAGTGAGGCGGTTTCAGCCGCTGGATCCGTCCGCCTTCCTGATCGATCAGCACGGGGGCGTCAGCGCGCCCGACCACGGAACGAAACGCAGACACGAGTTCCCGGATCTGGTCAGGTGTGTCGCAGTTCCTGGCAAAAAGGATCAGGCCCCAGGGATCGACCTCGCGAAAGAATGAAATCTCATCCTCGGTGAGCCTGGTGCCCGCACATCCGGAAATAAGCGCCTTCGTGGTCATCTGCCAATATCAGAGGGCAAATCCGGGACCGGTTCCTTATACCGCCGCATGCAGGTCGATCACCGCGCCCGTCTGACGAGGCAGTCCTTCTCGCCGGCGGCAATCAGCGAATTGCAAAGTGCTGATGCGTCGGCCCTGGAACTCATCGGCCCGACACGGAGACGGTAGAAGATACCTCGGCTTCCGAGATCCGCTTTCTGGATCAGCGGGCCGTAGGGTTGCAGCAGGCCAGCATGCTTGCCCCGCAACTTCGCGTACTCCTTCTCTGCTTCAGGCTGAGTTCTGAAGGCTGCGATCTGGATCAGATAGTCCCCGCTCGCTGCTCCCTGTGCCGGCGACGGCGCCGCAGGCGGAGGCGTGGGTTGCGCGGTTACAACACGTGTCGGCGCAGGCGCAGGCGGCGCCGGGGCCGGCTCCGAAATGTCTGTCGACTGAACCGGAGTTGTCGGAACGGCCGGGGCCTGGGTCGTTACGGCAGGCTGCGTTGGCTCGCTCGTGACAGGCGGCAGCGGTGCCAGTTGGATGGGACCCGAACCCGAAGATGCCGCAGGCTCGGTAGCAGGCGCCTCGCTGCGAGGCGGCTCAGGCCTGGCAAGCGGTACCGGCGGCGCGATTCTTGTCACGGGCGCCGGCGCTTCCACCGTCTCCACTCTCAACTCAGCCGGCGCTTCCGGCGTAGCAGGTTGAGGCGGCTCAGGCACGGCCGGTTGAACGGTCACTTCGTTTACCGGCGGCGGAATGGGTGTGTCGGGCGGCTCAGGCACGGCTGAAGAAACGGCATCTCCGGGAGTCTGCAGAATTGCCACAGCTTCCTCGCGTCCCGTGTCGGAGATGTTGCCGCCATCTATCGCCGGTGAAACCGGCGGTGGCGGCACGGCCACAGCCGTTTCTCCGGACGTCCCCGAACCGTCCTGCGAGCTGGAGGGATCGGCGGCCGGCGTATCCAGTTCTATGACCTTCTCTTCCCGCGGAACCACCTTTTCGGCAACTGCGGTCTCTTCACCGACAATGCGGTCATAGATGAGCTTGTTCTGGTGCGGAACCTCCAGACCACCCGGATCGTTCGGCGCCACTTTCGACGGCGCCTCTTCCAGTTTCACGACGGGAACGGTGTCCTTGCCGCCACCCGGAGCAAACATCTGATAGGCAAAAATAAGCCCGCCCGCGACAACGGCGACGCCCGCCAGCGCACCAACCAGGAGCAACGGCTTGCGGCTTCCCTTCTCCTCGTAGTCCTTGAACGTTTCGGAGTATTGGGGATATCCGGTTTCGCCAGCAGGTGCGCGTTCGGCACGCAACTCATCGCCGGACAAAGGTGCACGCGGTTCCACGCGCCGTCCGCCGGTATCATAGTCGTCGTAGCCGCGCTGGACGCTATCCGTCTCGGGGTAGTAATTGTCCTGCGGCTCATCGCCGTAAGACTGGCCTCTCGGGGCACGCATCTCGCTCGACGCTGCCGGCTCCTGTGCCAGATCATCAATCAGAGGCAAATCGGCCGAAGGCGCCGGACCGGCGTCTTCGATCGCATCGGCGTCATCGTAGTACCGCTGGGCCTGATCGAACTCGCCCGCCGAACCATAGTCGGTGAACTCCGTGTCGCGTCTCGCCGCCGGCGGCGATCCGTCGTCAAGCAACTCGTCGTCGAACTCTTCGACCGGCTGCAGGAACTCATCAGCCGGATCTTCGAGATCCGCTTGATAGCGGCGCTCCTCGGCGTAGTCCGGAGCAGCCGCCAGCTCTTCCTCGAAAGGCTCGGGTTCGGGCAGTTCGGCGGGGATCGCAGGTCTCTGCGCATAGTCATCGTCCGCCGGCGTCCTCGATCTGGAAAACCGGGTGCGAGACCGTGCACGCGCCTTTTTCAGGAGATCCTCTTCGCTGTACCTTGGCACAGCGTCGCGCCCCGTCTCGTAGGGCGCCTCGGGACTGGCTTCCTCAACCGGCTCGAACGCTATGTTCTGGTCGCCAACCTCATCGAGGTCATAGGCCTTGGGCGGCTGAGAGAACCGGCTCGTAAAGCGCGAAGACCGCCAATCCTTGGAGGCTTGCGTGGATGGTTCATCGTCGCGCCGCGACCGGGTCGACTGACCGAGATCGAAGCGCCGGTCCCGCTCCTCCGGCGTGCCGCGCGAAAACCCCGGATCTCCGCGCTCGAATGACGGCGCGGCTGACCGTTCCCGCGTGCGCGCGGGCCGGTCTGAGCCGTAGGCGTCCGGCCCGGAACTGGCGCCGTTGTCCCGCGGCAGCGAATCCCTGTAGGCGCGTCCTGCCGGCGCGTCAATTTCATCGCGCGCCTCGAACGGCTGGCGTTCACTCTCTACAGTGTTCTCGCCGAGGCTGTCGTCCGGCCTGAACCGTTCCAGAAATGACGGCCGCTTGGGCTCGGAGTCGCTGTTATCGTTGGCGCGGTCAAGAAATGACGGCGGCTTGGGTTCCGAGCGCAGTTCTTCGCGCGATCCCTCAAGAAACGATGGCCGGCGCGAGGGCGGCTTCGGTTCGCTGTCATCATTGGCCCGGTCGAGAAACGACGGTCGTTCCATTCGTGGAGCACGCCCGCGCTCGGGCGGGCCCGATGTGGCCGCCGCCCGTTCGGACTGCGACTCTCGCGGAAACGGCGCCCGGCCGGACGGTTCCCTTTCACGTCCCGGCTCTTCGCGCGAAAACCGTCCCGCGCGGCTGAAGGATCTGCGCGGCGACTCTTCGCCGCTGGCACCTTGTTCAGCGGCGGGGGACAGGTCGTCCTGCTCGCGCCGTGAAAACCGAAATCCGCCCGCAGCGTCGGCGTCGGGCGAACGACGCCGTGGATTGTCGCTTATACCGCGACCACTGCGATGGTCTTCTGTCCCAGCCGGGTCATTACCATCATCCGAGGGGCCGAACGGAGGGTTGTCTCTGTCCATAACGCGGTCCCGTTACCTCATTTCAGTGATAGCTTGGACGCCAAGAATAGCGAGCCCCCCGGCGAGTACATTGGCGACCGCTTTGAGCAGCGCGAGCCGGGCCATTGTGGCATCCTCATCTTCACTCGATATAAATCTCAAATGCGGCGACTCTTTGCCTCTATTCCATAGCGCATGAAACTCGCTGGCGAGCTCATACAGATAAAATGCGACCCGATGGGGCTCATGGGCCGAAGCGGCTGACTGCAGCATACGAGGATATGCAGCCATCCGCTTGATGAGTGTCAATTCAGCCTCATCCTGCAGCCGCTCAAGCTTGGCACCCCCGAATGCCGCCCCATCCGGTAATCCAACAAACATCTCCTCCGCGTTTCTGAACACGGAGTGGATCCTCGCATGTGCGTATTGTACATAAAAAACAGGGTTGTCGCGCGATTGTTCGGAAACTTTGTTAAAATCGAAATCCAGCGGCGCATCGTTCTTGCGGTAGAGCATCATGAATCTGACCGCATCCGGCCCCACCTCGTCGACGACATCGCGCAAAGTTATGAACTCGCCTGCCCGCTTTGACATCTTCACGGGCTCACCGTCCCGGAAGAGCCTCACAAGCTGGCAGATCTTCACATCCAGGTCTGCTTCGTCCTCGCTGACAGCCTTTACAGCCGCCTGCATCCGTTTGATGTAGCCACCGTGATCGGCCCCCCAGACGTCGATCATCTGGTTGAATCCGCGCTGGTGCTTATCGGAATGATAAGCAATATCAGAGGCAAAGTAGGTATAGTTGCCATCTGACTTTATCAAAGGCCGGTCAATATCGTCGCCAAAGTCGGTCGCCCTGAACAGCGTCTGCTCGCGATCCTCCCAGTCCTCGGGACGCTGACCCTTGGGCGGCGGAAGTCTGCCCTCATAAATGAGCCCCCGCTGTTTCAGGGACTCAATCGTCCCGGCAATCTTGTTGTCGGCCGGATCAGACAGGGAACGTTCCGAGAAAAAGACGTCGTGTTTGATGTTAAGGGCGAGCAGATCGTCCCTGATCATGTCCATCATCATGTCGACGGCTTTGTCCCGCACGACGGGCAGCCATTCCTGTTCCGGCCGTCCTTTGAGGGAATCACCGTGCAGTTCGACAAGCTCAGTGCCGACGGGCTTCAGATAGTCCCCGGGATAGAGCCCGCCGGGAATTTCGCCGATATCCTCGCCCAAAGCCTCCAGATACCGCAGGTATGCCGAGCGGGCGAGAACATCGATCTGCGTGCCCGCATCGTTGATGTAGTACTCCCGCGTAACCGTCTGACCGGCGCATTCCAGCAGGCTCGCGAGCGCGTCACCGAACACCGCGCCCCGGCAATGGCCAACGTGCATCGGCCCGGTCGGGTTGGCCGAGACATATTCGACATTGACCGCGCCATTCGTGTCCTTGGGCACGCATCCGAATCCGGTTCCAGCGTCCAGAACCGCTTGCAGGATGCGGGACCAGAAGGCGGTTTCGACGCGCATATTGATGAATCCAGGCCCCGCAACGTCCACCGCAGCAATCTCGTCGTGAGAACTTAGGCTTTCCGCGAGTTTCTCCGCGATCACCCGCGGCGCGAGGCCGGCGGGCTTTGCCAGCACCATCGCCGCGTTGGTTGCGATGTCGCCGTGCGACGGATCCCGGGGCGGCTCAACCGACACCCTCGAGAAGTCCAGGTTCCCGGGGAGATCGCCACGCGCAGTGAGGTCACCGAGAATGTCCACGATTACGTTTTGAAAGTAGCCGAAAAGGTCCACTGATTGCCCGCCCCGTCTAGATCGTCTGGTTATCGAGCAAGTTCGTTAAGGAGCTGTTATTCCGGGCCGCGGCACAGCGTCTGAACTCAAGTGTGTGCGCCAACTATCTGAAAAGTGGGTCAAGGTCAAACAACCTTCGATGCTGATCAAGCGCATAGCGGTCCGTCATCCCTGCGATGAAGTCGCATACTTTCCGCGCAAGTCCGCCCTCGTCCGACCTGCCGGCTTCATCGTCCGGTTGCCACTCCGGGGGTAGCTTCGTCGCATCATTCATGTAGGCATCGAACAGATCGCGCACAATGCGTCTGGCCCTCGACATCTTCTCCTGGACAAGGTCGTGCCGATACATTTGCACGCTCAGAAAACTCTTCAACTCCTGCTCTCTGCCTTCCATTTCCGGGGAAAAGCCGATCAGGGCGGTCTTCTGACTGCGAATATCATCCACGCTTTCCGGTTGCGTTTCATTGATCCTGCCACGGCTCTCGCGCAACAGGTCATTGGTCATGCTGGAAATAACCCGCCGCACCGTCTCGTGTATCAGCCTCGGTCTCTCAAGATCCGGATGGCGTTTCAGTACGGTCGCCAATGCGTCACCAACGATTGACGTTTCGGCGATATCGATCACAGCGAACAGGTTTGCGCGCAAGCCGTCGTCGATGTCGTGCGCATTGTAGGCGATGTCGTCTGCCAGGGCGGCGATCTGGGCCTCCAGTGGCGCCTGTGTCGACAGCGAAACACGTTCCGGCCACGCAAATTCCAGAATGACGGCGGGTACGCCGGAGTCCGCATAGACGCCGACCGCCCGCTTTCGATGGTCAAGCAGCGGCCCGTTGTGTTTGACCACTCCTTCAAGGGTCTCAATGGTCAGATTCAGCCCATCGAAGTCGGCGTATTTGCGCTCAAGTCTGGTGACGATTCTGAGGGCCTGCGCATTATGGTCGAAGCCGCCGAAACGGCCCATGCACCGGGCGAGTTCCCGCTCGCCCGCATGGCCAAACGGCGTGTGACCAAGATCGTGCGCAAGCGCCAACGCTTCCACCAGGTCCTCATTTAGGCCAAGCGTGCGGGCCAGCGACCGGGCGATCTGCGACACCTCCAGACTGTGCGTCAGCCTCGTGCGGTAGTGGTCGCCTTCATGGTAGACGAAGACCTGTGTCTTGTGTTTGAGCCGCCGGAAGGCGGCGCTGTGAACGATACGGTCCCGATCCCGTTGAAAGCAGCTTCTGGTCCGGCTTTCGGGTTCCTCGTGCAATCGCCCGAGGCTGTGTTCAGGATCGCAGGCATATGGTTTCAATTTCGGGCCTCAGACGTGACGCCTACGGGCATGAAGCCCTTTCTCGCTGCGAAAACAGGGCCTTTTGCTTTTCCGATGCGCCACGTTGACAATTCCATTCCGCGCCATAATTATCAGGAAACTCAATGGCGACAACCGATTCCGGCATTCCGGGATGTCGACGACGCCAGGATATCTAACGGCACGGCGCCCATGACCCACTCTGTGACACTGTCTGATCGGGCTGCTGAAAGGATTACCGAGATCCTTTCGGCGGAAGCTGAAGAGAAAATGCTTCGCATTTCCGTCTCCGGAGGCGGCTGCTCCGGCTTCCAGTACGGCTTCGACCTGGACGACAAGAAGGAAGATGACGATCTGGTGCTCGAGAAGGCCGGAGCCACCGTTCTGATCGATTCGGTGTCGCTGATGTATCTCGAAGGTTCAGAGATCGACTTTGTGGACGATCTGATCGGCGCCGCTTTCCAGATCCGAAATCCGAACGCCACCGCCGCTTGTGGCTGCGGCACGTCCTTTTCTATCTAGGCAGCGATCCCGGACATCGATTGCGGCAACGCCTGCCTGCCGCGTCAATCCGGAATACTCGCCACATCATCCGCGATAATCGCGAACCGGTCCGCCAGGGCGGCAAGCGACGCGACATGGAGGGCATCGGCCTCTATGACCCCGCCTCCCGGCTTGGGCAGATCACGCGTCCCGGTTGCGGAAGCAATCACCGTAGAGCCGAAACCAAGATCCAGCCCGGCCCGCACCGTGGAACTGATGCACATGTGGGTCATGAAGCCGGCCACCAGGAGTTTTTTCCGGCCGATCGCATCGAGCCGGCCGGCCAGGTCCGTGCCGGCAAAGGCATTCGGCAGCGTCTTTTCGATCCTCTGTTCGCCCTCGGCGGGCGCGGCGGCGTCGGCAATCTGGCCACGCACATCGTCCAGATCAAAGGCGCCTCCCGGCTTTCCCTTGTGCACGACATGGACAATGGGCGTGCCCGCGGCGCGCGCACGCGAAAGCAGGTCGGCAATATCGGAAAGCGCGTTGTCGACGCCGGGCAACACCAACGCTCCGTCGACATATTCGCGCTGACAGTCAATAAGCAGGACTGTCGCTTCGGACAGGGAGACAGGGTCGTTTGGCGCCCCTGCCATCTCGAGCAAAGTCTTTGGTGCTGCTGAATCTGTCATTCTTTTTTCTCCGATGGCCGTTGGAAACGGGAATTCTGCACTGCCCGCTGACCACCCTCGAAGCCGGACGAAATCTCCGGTCGGGCCGCGCTTTACGGGTCTGGACGTGATATGTAGCGTGCAAACCCATATCAATCATGAGCGGACGGTATTGATGAAGATTGCGACCTGGAACGTCAACTCGATTAAGGCCCGCCACGACAATGTGATCGACTGGCTCAAGCAGGCCGAGCCGGACGTCGCCTGCCTGCAGGAAATCAAGAGTGTCGACGATGCCTTCCCGGCGGCAGCCTTCGAAGAGCTTGGCTACAACGTCGCGACTCACGGTCAGAAGACCTACAACGGCGTGGCGATCTTCTCCAAGGCGCCATTCGACGACCTGATCGTCGGATTGCCGGGTGACGAGTCAGATGACCAGGCCAGGTATCTCGAGGCGGTGATTCCCGCGGGCGATACCGTGGTCCGGGTTGCTTCGATCTACCTGCCCAACGGCAATCCGGTCGACACCGAGAAGTATCCCTACAAGCTCGCCTGGATGGACAGGCTGATCGCCCATGCTGAAGAGTTGCTGGAATATGAGGAAGCCTTCGTGCTGGCCGGCGACTACAATGTCATTCCGACGGCGGAAGATGTCCATGACCCGGTCGCGTGGGAGGGCGACGCCCTGTTTCGGCCGGAAACGCACGACAAGTTCCGCAAGCTGGTCAATCTCGGACTGACCGATGCGTTCCGCGCCTGCACGGCCACGCCGGGCCAGTACTCATTCTGGGATTATCAGGGTGGCGCGTGGCAAAAGAACCATGGAATCAGGATCGACCACCTGCTGCTCTCGCCTCAGGCAGCGGACCTTCTGTCGGCTTGCGAAATAGACGATCATGTCCGGGGCTGGGAGCGCCCTTCGGATCACGTTCCGGTCTGGGCTACTCTCGCGGTTCAATAATCGTCGATCTTGCCCTTACCGGCCCTCCGGGCGCCGGGAAACGCTCATTCCAGCCGGCGACCATGGTCTGCGCCCGATTCCGTTCCTTGTCGTTCGACGAGCCGTAGACATCGTTGTACCGGTCGATGATCGGCTTTTCGATGCCCGGATCCGCGTTCTCCTGGGCCAGCATGTACCACATGAGCCCTCTCACCCGATTCGGCTTGACGCCTTTGCCCGCCCAGTAGATCTCGCCGAGCTGGGCCTGTGCCGGTGCATAGCGCTTCTGGGCTGAGAGATTGAGCCAGCGCAGGCCTTTCGAGACGTTCTTTCTGAGGCCCTTGCCGGTCAGATACATCCGGCCAATCGAGTACTGTGCCCCGGGGTGCCCGAAGTGGGTCGCGGTGAACTTGTACAGCTTCAGCGCGTGAGGCAGGTTGCGCTTGATTTTCGCTGACTTGATGCCGGTCCGGAAATAGTGGGCCAGCTGCACGTAGCAGTCGACGGTAACGCGCGTATGCTCCGTGTAGCGCGACGTTTCCCGGTGCTGTTCGGCACAGCGGCGATAGTAGTCGAACGCCTTTCCGGCATTCCGCTCCACGCCCGTCCCCTTCCGGTGCATGTTTCCGAGACGCCACTGTGCGAACACGTCTCCGCGATTCGCCAGCCGGGTCCAGTTCCTCAATGCTTTCTTGAAATTGCCACGCCGGTAGGCGTCGCTGCCGTCCCGGAACGCCTTCAGGTCGGCATCCTCGTCATCCGTGAGATCGCCAAGCTTCGGTGCCCTGGACGGCACAAATTTCTGAAACCCGTCTTCCGAGGATTCCGCCGGGGACTCGAACGTGTTCCCGGTATCCGACTGATCGAATCCACTACTGGATCCTGACTGTTCAAAGGCAGTCGCTGATCCCGCTACAGCCAGCGCCGCTCCAAGAGCTCCGGCGCTGAGGAACCGCCTAAATATCTGCATAGCAAACAACTTCCTCGCCACCGCCCGGATGGGTTACCGCCCCATCCTTTGCCGGTCCGACCAGCTGGGCATACTTCCACAACGCCCCCGATGTGTAGTCATTCGTCGGCGGTGTCCATTTCGACCGCCGCCGTTCCAGTTCATCCTCTTCAACTTCCAGATCGATCGTGCCGGCTTCGGCATCGATTGAGATAATGTCGCCATCCTCGACCAGCGCGATCGGGCCGCCGACTGCGGCCTCGGGACCGACATGGCCGATACAGAAACCTCGGGTTGCACCGGAGAATCGGCCATCCGTTATCAGCGCGACCTTGTCTCCCGCGCCCTGCCCGTAGAGTGCCGCCGTCGTCGACAGCATCTCGCGCATCCCGGGACCGCCTTTCGGCCCCTCGTAGCGAATGATCAGGACTTCGCCGTCCTGATACTGACGTGCGTCCACGGCAGCGAAAGCGTCTTCCTCGCAGTCGAAACAGCGCGCCGGCCCTCTGAACTGCAGAACGTTCATGCCGGCCACCTTGACGATGCCTCCTTCCGGGGCAAGCGTACCGACGAGCCCTGTGACACCGCCGGTCGGCGAAAGCGGATTGGACAGCGGATAGATCACGTCCTGGTCCGGATTGAATTCGACGTCTTCCAGGTTCTCCGCGAGAGTCCTGCCGGTCACGGTCATACAGTCGCCGTGCAGATACCCTCCATCCAGCAACACCTTCAGAAGCATGGGAACGCCGCCGGCCTCGTACATGTCCTTGGCAACGTACTTCCCGCCCGGCTTCAAATCTGCGATATAGGGAGTCTTTTTGAAGATCTCAACGACGTCCATGAGATCGAACTTGATTCCCGCCTCGTGCGCGATCGCCGGAAGATGCAGGCCGCCGTTGGTCGAGCCGCCGGTCGCGGCGACCACCACCGCTGCATTCTCGAGCGATTTCCGGGTCACGACATCGCGCGGCCGAATGCCGTGCTGGATGAGATTCATGACCGCACGACCGCTCGCAGCAGCATAGTCGTCCCTGCTTTCATATGGCGCGGGCGCGCCAGCCGAGTGGGGCAGTGCCAGGCCCATGGCTTCCGAAACGCAGGCCATGGTATTTGCCGTGAACTGACCGCCGCACGCCCCTGCGCTGGGACAGGCTACGCATTCCAGGTCGTGCAGTTCTTCGTCGGACATGTTGCCGGCAGAGTGCTGACCAACGCCTTCAAACACGTCGACAACCGTGACGTCCTTGCCCTTGAATCTGCCCGGCAGAATCGAACCGCCATACATGAACACTGACGGCACGTTCAGACGCACCATCGCCATCATGAGTCCGGGCAGGGATTTGTCGCAGCCGGCTATGCCGACCATCGCGTCGTAGCAGTGACCGCGCATCGTGAATTCGACGGAGTCGGCGATAACCTCACGCGACGCCAGGGACGACTTCATGCCCTGATGTCCCATGGCAATGCCGTCGGTCACGGTAATTGTGCAGAATTCCCGCGGCGTTCCATTCGCCTCGCGGACGCCGGCCTTGGCGGCCTGAGCCTGTCGCATGAGCGCGATATTGCAGGGCGCGGCTTCATTCCAGCAGGAGACCACGCCAACGAACGGCCGGTTGATCTCCTCTTCGGTCAGCCCCATTGCGTAATAGTAAGACCGGTGCGGGGCCCGCTCTGGCCCGACAGTCACATGCCGGCTGGGCAGTTTCGATTTATCGAATGCGGTCGCGTCCATGGACGGGCTTTTCCTATTCGCGGTGTGGCCGCAATGTTTCGCAATACCCAACAGCAACGCCAGTCATACATCCGGCATCGATACACCCTACTTCACACTTACAGACGGCCCCCGAACTGCCCCACTTCGACGGGTCCTCAGTCGAAGAGAGAACTCGAATCGGCTGAAAATGGCCGATTCAACTAAACTCCTAGACGATTAAAAGTGTTAAGAGTCTATTAAGGCAACAAAGTGTCCGGGGCACCGAGATATGGTGTCCGCTTTCACTTCATCCAGCGGATGTGGCATTAATGCAACAAAGTGTGGATACTCGGTCAGGCGACACCCTTTAGGCGTTCCAACGCGGCCTGGAGTCTCTGTCGAACGGCTTCTGCATCCGCCTGGCGGGCCCTTTGCTCTTCGACAACGTGTTCCGGCGCTCTCGCAACGAAATTTTCGTTGGCAAGCTTGTTTTCGAGCTTCCGGATCTCGTCTCCAACCTTGGAGATTTCCTTCTCCAGACGGTCCCCTTCCGCCGTCAGGTCGATGACATCGGCGAGCGGCATGGCGAGAACCACTTCGTCAATCATGATCTGGACCGCACCCTGCGGAACCGATTCCTCGAAGCTGATTCCCGATAGCCTCGACAGCCGCTCGACGGTCTTGCCCCACTCATCGATCTTTGAGCGAAACGCGTCGTCCGCCCCGCAGGCGACCAGCGGAACCTTGGCACCCGCCGGAACGTTCATCTCCGAACGGACAGACCTGATTTCGCTGATGATCCGGATGATCCTTTCAATTTCCCGGTCACTTTCCGGTTCCTGCAGGCCTTCATACGTCGGCCATGCGGCGCTGATCAGCATCGGTTGCGATTCGTCCTGCGCCTGAACCGTGCGCGCCCAGAGTTCTTCGGTGATGAACGGCATGAAAGGATGCAGGAGCAGGAGGATCTGCTTCAGCGTCCACGCAGCGACCGCGCGGGTCTCCGCGGCTGCAGCGGGATCATCTCCCTCGAGCAACGGCTTGATAAGCTCAAGATACCAGTCGCAGAAGACGTGCCATATGAAGCTGTAGAGGGCTCCGGCTGCCTCGTTGTACCGGTGTGCTTCCAACGCCGTATTGACGGCGGCACAGGTCCGCTCGACCTCACCCGCGATCCATCTGTTCACCGCGAGCTTCGCATGTGCCGGATCCGTTCCCTCGACCAGCCTGCAGTCCTTCATCTCGCAGAAGCGCGCGGCGTTCCAGAGCTTGGTCGCGAAGTTCCGGTAGCCCTCGACACGTGACGTGGCCAGCTTGATGTCGCGCCCCTGGGCCGCCATGGCGGCCAGCGTGAACCGCAACGCATCCGCCCCGTATTCCTCGATCAGTTCCAGGGGGTCGATGACATTGCCCTTGGACTTGGACATCTTCTGGCCCTTTTCATCGCGGACCAGGGCGTGAATGTAGACGGTATCGAACGGGACTTCCGGCGCGTCGTTCGCATCTTTCATGAAGTGAAGGCCCATCATCATCATCCGCGCGACCCAGAAGAAGATGATGTCGAATCCGGTGACCAGAACGTTTGTCTTGTAGTACCGGCTCAGCTCCGGCGTCTGCTCGGGCCAGCCAAGCGTCGAGAATGGCCACAGCGCTGACGAGAACCACGTATCGAGAACATCCTCGTCGCGGGTCAGAGAAACAGTCTTGCCATAGTGGGCGTCGGCCAGGCCCTGCGCCTCGTCCTCGTCGTAGGCGACGAAGACTTCACCGTCCGGCCCGTACCATGCCGGTATCTGATGGCCCCACCACAGCTGGCGCGAAATACACCAGGGCTGGATGTTCCGCATCCATTCGAAGTAGGTCTTTTCCCAGTTCTTGGGAACGAAAACGGTCCGGCCGTCCTCGACCGCTTCGATCGCCGGTTTCGCCAGCGTTTCGGCATCGACGTACCACTGGTCCGTAAGCCACGGCTCGATGACTTCGTTGGAACGATCGCCGTAAGGGACCGTGTGAAGGTGGTCGTCGATTTTCTCGACCAGATCGAGCGCCTCCAGGTCTTCGACGATCAGCTTACGCGCCTCGTAGCGCTCAAGCCCCCTGTATTTCTCGGGAACCTCATCGTTCAGGACCGCATGTTCGTCGAAGATGTTGATCAGATCGAGATCGTTCCGGCGACCGACTTCGAAGTCGTTGAAGTCGTGGGCCGGCGTTATCTTGACCGCACCGGAACCCTGTTCCGGATCAGCATGCTCGTCGGCGACAATCGGGATCTCCCGGTCGACCAGAGGAAGGATCGCTGTCTTGCCGACAAGGTCCTTGTAGCGTTCGTCATCCGGATGAACGGCAACACCCGTATCGCCCAGCATGGTTTCCGGCCGCGTTGTCGCAACGGTAATGAAGCGCCCCGGTTGATCCTTTATCGGATACCGGAAATGCCAGAGATGACCCTTGACCTCGATCTGGTTGACCTCGAGATCGGAGATCGCCGTGAGCAGCTTCGGATCCCAGTTGACCAGCCGCTTGTCCTTGTAGATCAACCCGTTGCGATAGAGATCGACGAAAACCTTCAGGACCGCCTCCGACAGGCCCTCGTCCATGGTGAAGCGTTCCCGGCTCCAGTCACATGACGCACCGAGGCGACGCAACTGGTTCGTGATTACACCACCCGATTCTGCTTTCCATTCCCAGACCCGCTCGACAAATGCCTCACGGCCCATTTCCCGCCGTCCTGGTTCCTGGCGTTCCATCAGCTGGCGCTCGACGACCATCTGTGTCGCGATTCCCGCGTGGTCGGTTCCCGGCTGCCACAGAACGTCCTTTCCCCGCATCCTTTCGAACCGGATCAGGATGTCCTGGATCGTGTTATTGAGCGCATGCCCCATGTGCAGGCTGCCGGTGACGTTGGGCGGCGGAATAACGATGCAATAGGGCTCGGCGCCGGCGTCCACACGGTCCTTTTGGCCGCACTCAAACGCACCGGCGTCTTCCCAGGTCTTGTAAAGACGCGGTTCAATCTCTGCAGGTTGGTAGGTCTTGTCGAGCATCTTACTCTCTGCCTGCCGGGGCGGCACAGCTCCAAACGATGTTGCGAGGATTGTGGTGTAAACCGCAGCCCGCCGCGTAAGTCAACCGCGCCGGCAGTACATTGTTTCCGTGCTATAAGGAATACGAGTTGATCGCCTGCTACAGGCGCTTCGGCGCGTCAGCGTTTGCGCGTCACACGTTCGATTTCTTCACGCACCAGCCGCTCGACAATATCGGGCAGGTTCTGGTCGAGCCATCCCTTGAGCATCGGTCTCAGCATCTCCTGAACCAGATCCTCAAGGGTGCGCGAGTTACCGCTCCGCGAAAGCATTGTTTCGGCAAGACTGCCGAATGCCGCTGATACGGCGGTGTCCGCTTCGACCGACAAAAGACCGTCGCCATCCTCCACGGGCGGCAATTCAGCGACGGGCTCTTCGACTGGCTCTTCAACCGGCTCGAACGGCTCAGCTATCTCAGCTTCCGCCGGTTCATCTTCTGTTGTTACGAATTCGAGATCGTCCAACGCATCCGGATCGATCAGATCAGCCGGTTCCTCAGCTTCCTCCGAAGCGGCGACGGGTTCAGCGTCTTCCGGGGCAACCTCGGTCAGCTCGAAAATATCGTCGGCGGCCTCGTCGTCGACCTGCACATCGGCTTCAGGTTCGGGATCTGGTTCCAGCTCGGCTGCTGTTTCCGGTTCCGGTTCTGGTTCCGGCTCAGGATCGGGTTCCTTTGCCGGCTCGGCTGCCGCGGCCGTCTTCGGAGCCTCCGCTGGCTCTTCCTGATCGGCATCGGAAATAATCTTCCTGATGGAGGAGAGGATCTCCTCCATTGTTGGTTCTGCAGCCTGCTCCGTGTTGCTCATACGCTACCCCTGCCTCCGCCACCAAGGCAAAATCACAAATGGGACTCATAGCGTACGAGGATAGCCGAGACTACCGCCGTAGCCAAATACTCCACGAGATAATTTACTTTACTGTGATTCGCCGATCCCGACGCCAAAGAGCTTGCCGCGGGTGTATTGATAATAGACGGACGGATCATAGTACTGAACCGGCAAACGAAGATCCCGGGCAGTCAGTCTGCCGATCGCGGAAAGCAGCGTGTAGGCCGCAACCACCGCATCTCGCCGGGACCCGACCAGCGACACCTGGGAATCAAGCAATTCCTGCTCGGCATCGAGAACGTCAAGCGTCGTCCGCGAGCCGACCAGAGCTTCCTGCTCCACGCCTTTGAACGCCAGCCTGTTGGCTTCCACCTGCGCCCGGTCCGAATTGATCTGCTCAAGAGCCGCCGCATACTGCTCCCAGGCGGAGACCACCGCTTCGACGACCTGCCGGTCGGCCTCGGCGATCTGAAGCACGCGCTGGCTGTTCGTCTGCTTGGCTTCGCGCACCTGAGAGTGCACCAGCCCGCCCTGGTATAGCGGAACGTTAAGACGGCCGATCACGCTGACGCTTTCCTGGCGGTCCAACGCGGCGGAGGGGTCAAATCGCCTCTGATATTGCGCTTCGAGCGACGCGTCGGGCAGCAGGTTCGACCTGGCCACCTCGATCGCATGTCGTGACGCTTCCTCATTGAAAGCCGCGGCGAGCAGAATTGGATTCCTGTCCCGGGCCGTCGCTATCGCCTTCTTCAACGTCTTGGGCAGCAATCTGGCAATCGACGGTGGATAGCGCAGCGAGCCGGGCGCCCGGCCGATAATGCGGCGATAATTCGCCCTGCTGGTCGCCAGATTGGACTTGGCGAGCGCCAGGTCGGAAACCGCGCCCGCGACACGCGCTTCTGCCTGGGCGACATCCGTCTTGGTGATCTCGCCGACATTGAATCGCGCATTCGCAGCGCGCAACTGCTCCCTTAGGACCGAGACGTTTTTCTGCCTCAGACGGACAATCGCTCCGTCCCTGACCACATTCATATAGGCCGTCACACCATCGAGGAGCGTCGTCTGTTCGACATTGATCAGGTTCTGGACGCCAGCCTGGACATTAGCCTCAGCCTGCTTCGTGCCCTCGACCGTCTCGAAGCCATCAAAGACCGGCTGATTCAGTGTGAGCGAATATCCTCGCGGATTGCGCTTGTCGATACCTGCCGATGGACGGGTGGTCTGGCGTATTCTGCCGTAGTCACCGTCGACCGTAACCGTGGGTCGCCAGCCTGACAGCGCCTGCGGCACGCCTTCATCGGTCGCCCTCTGACGCGCTCTCTCCGCGCCAAGTGTCGGATTTGAATTGTAAGCGGCGGCAAGGGCATCGCGGAGTGTCTCCGCATTTGCCGTCCCGGCGAATGCCGTCAGTGCTAAAGCTGAGCAGAAAGAAACTGCTGCAATTCGACAAGTCAATCTGATCCCCATCTCGCTCCAAGCCATACTTGTTTGGCTGGGCGCAAAGCACGACCAGCCATCGAATTTCTTGCAGCCGCCCCTTGTCCCCGGATCATTGTCAACCGGTCGACGATGCAAAGCTAGATATAAATTAATGATTCTGAAAGTAAAATGGCATGATCGGGGCCACAAAGCATTCAAATTCCACTTTTTTCCGGCAGTGTTGAGTCGGTGCAACAGGTTCCGCCGGGTCAATTTGAATACAATTCCCCCATCGAATTGAGCACCGCCGTCAGAAAACGAATCCGGGTTCTTCCCTGAAGCCCGGCAATGGCGGAATCGAAGCATCGAAGATCACCCGCCCGCTCGTCGAATCGGCATGTCGTACGTAAAGCATTGCCTTGCCGACCGGACCGCTCCCGACCACCGCGACAAGGCGGCCACCGTCACTGAGTTGATCCAGCATCTTGTCCGGCACACTGTCGACAGAGCCTGACAGGAATATGACGTCGTACGGGCCTTCCGAAGGATAGCCGTCGCGGAGTGTCCCCGTCACCACCGCCACATTGTCATTGCCCTGGTTCATGAGGGTCTCGGTCGCCATCGAGGCAAGGTCCTCGGCCGATTCCAATGCCACAACCGAGTCACCGAGCTGTGCCAGAACCGCTGCAGTGTAACCCGTCGCACAACCGACATCGAGGACCAGGTCCGAACTCTTGACGTCCGCCGCCTGCACGAGACGGGCAAACGGCATGGGCTCGATGAGATAACGGGGATGGTCGTCATCGCCGAAAGTGCCGATCAGCACATCTTCATCGATGTAGGCCACGACACGTTTGCCGACCGGGAGGAATTCTTCCCGCGCCACCGAGGCGATCGCATCGATCAGCCGCCGGTCTGTGACATCGTTGGGCCGAATCTGCGACTCGACCATGTTGTATCTTGCGGTTTCGAAATCGGTCATGGCGCTAAGAGGATCTCTGCTTCCCTGCGTCAGGGCGTGTAGGCTTGGACGTGTCCTGAGAGAGCATTATCCAAATGGCTGGAAAAGGCCAACACGAATGTCGGAGCGGGTTCGCGTAAACTTTCCTCCGACAGGCGAAGCGTTGTTGTCGCCGGCCTCGTGCTCTGCTATATCCGGCGCGCCTGAGCGGCCACGTGGCGGAGTGGTGACGCAGCGGACTGCAAATCCGTATACCCCGGTTCGATTCCGGGCGTGGCCTCCAGGCTTTTCTCTCGCAAGAAAATACGACGGATTCGCGTGGCAATCAGGCCATGCGAACGCAGTCGGATTTTGCGTGCATCGGCCGCATTGCGCCGCTTGTCGCCAGTTGGAGCCCGACGGCGGCGTCATCACGCATCAACTGAACGTGATCGATGGAACCTTTCCCTTCGCCGGGCGTCTTTAAGTACATGATGTGACAGCAACAAGGGGATTTGTCAGTCTTCTGCCCCCTTGCTTGCCGTCGGTCGGGGAAAATGGGCCGGACACCTCGCGGAAGCGGCGGTGAAGATCTATTCCCACCGGCAGAACGAGAACTGGAACCAGGCCATTGGCGTCGTCAGTCGATAACGCAGAGCAAAGATTTCTCGCCGTCGTGAATACCGAACTCGACGCAATGTACCGGGTTGCCCTGCGCATGCTCCGGGACCGGGACAATGCCGAGGACGCGGTACAGGATGTGCTGAACAAGGCCTGGCGCAAGGTCAAGAGACAGGAAGCCGGCCTCAACATGAAGCCATGGATCATGAAGATCCTGGTCAATACCTGTCTCGATCAGATACGCGCACGCAAACGCCAGAATGCGGTTCCGTTCGAACCGGACGATCCCGAGCTTCAGGACTATCACTCGGGTCAAAGACTTCCGGATGCCGAATTGAGCAACAAGCAACTGGGTCTGTTGATTGATTCAGAGATATCCAGACTTTCGGCCGAGTATCAGCTGGTGGTCCAGCTCGTCATTGTCGAACAGCTTTCCTACGAGGAAGCGGCTGCCGCCCTGGATGTCCCGATCGGAACCGTGAGGTCCCGCCTCAGCCGCGCGCGTGCCCAGCTGAGCGATGCCTTGAGCAAGTCGCTTGAGGGAAACGACAATGACGGTGGCGACGGCAGTCCTTCCCACCTGAAACTGGTGAAATGAGGCCCTGAGATGAAAAGAAAGTATGCTCTCAGCGATCTTGAACGGTTCATCGACGGCGAGTGTTCGCCCGAGGAAGCAAGGCAGATCAGGGCCGATATCGACGGCGATCCGTCGCTTGCCCGGGAAGTCCATCACCTGGAAGAAGTCGACCGCCTCGTGCGCAGCCGCGCTCTGGAAACCCGCGCGCCGGAAACGCTTCGAGACAGCGTCGCAGAACGGTTCGGTCTGGACTCCCGGGAAACCGATGCGGCGCGCAGCCCCCGCCGCACAGTGTTTGGCAATGTCCTGAGCCGGCGGGCCGTTCTTACCGGTGCGGGCGGCCTGATGGCAGCCGGCCTGGCGACCTTTTTCGTGGCCCCGCGCGTGGGTATTCTCACGGGCGCCGACACCGACCCCGTCGGCACCTTTTTCCGCGACTTCGAGACCTATCTGCTGAAGGACAGGGCAATGGATATTGCGGAAACCGACATAGTCCGTCTCGCCGGCTGGTTTTCGGACCGCGTAACGTTCTCCCTGCCGCCGATCAGCTCGGCCAAGGCCGATGCCCGTCTTGTCGGCGGCCGGCTGTGCTGGCTTCTCGAACGGCGGCTGGCGTCGCTCAGCTACGAGACCAGCGACGGGCCGTTCGTTTTCTACGTCATGAATGCGGATGGCATCGACCTGCCCGCCGGAAGGCAAAACTCCGACATTGGCGAGAACCTGTCCTGGCACCGCTCCGGCACCAACACGAGCCTGATGTGGAAGTCGGATGACCTGCTCATCGTGATGGTGGGGACGCAGGAACTGCACAAGCTCATGACCATGGCCCGATCGCTGGTCGGTTGACCTCGGGGCACTGTAAACCGTCAAGGGAGAACTGCTGATGACGCTCAATCGACGAATCGTAATTGGAACCGGACTCGCGGCAACTTCGGTTGCAGCCGTCGCCGCGATGACGGGTCTGTCCGCCACTGAAAAAAAGCCGGCCGGCACACCGGTCATGGAAGCAGCATCGCCCCTCGGCGAAAAATGGCTCGGCCGCGAAGACGCACCGGTTTCGATCATCGAATATGCGTCGGCCACCTGCCCTCACTGTGCCAACTTCCATAAACAGACCTATCCGCTGCTGAAGTCGGAATTCATAGATACCGGCAAGGTCCGCTTTGCCATGCGGGAGTTCCCGCTCGACGATCTCTCTCTTGCCGCATTCATGGTCGCGCGATGCGCGCCTGAGGACCGGTATTTCCCGGTCCTGGACGTCCTGTTCGAGCGCCAGCAGATCTGGACCCGGAATGATCCCCGCGGGGAACTGCTGAAAATCGCAAGGCAGGCCGGCATGACGGAGAAGGACTTCGAGGCCTGCCTGACCAACAAGACAATCGGCGAAGGCATTGTCGAAACACGCAATCAGGGTCAGGCAAAACTCGGTGTGAATTCGACGCCGACGTTCTTCATCAACGGCCAGAAAGTCGCGGGCAATCAGCCGATCGAATATTTCCGGCGGGTGATCGGCAGCCTCATTGGCTAGAGCCACCGCGAACGACGCCTGACGGCATTCGAATTACACACAGGTTTTGAAGAGTTTTGGGCGGGCCGCTCTATCGAAGCGGCCCGTCAGCGTCAGTCGTTCGGTGTCCAGACACTGAAATGCGAACGCACACCGGGACGTCGCCCACCCTGCCGTTTCGTCGCCGGCGTACCTACGGAGACAAAGCCGAACAGCTGCTCGTCGGAGTCCAGTTCCAGCGATCTGGCAAGATGCATGTCAAGCATGTCACGGCCACCAATGAAACGCGCCGCGTAGCCAAGCGCCTGGGCGCAGAGGCGCATGTTCTGAATTGCCGCTCCGACAGTGAGATGCTGTTCGCGAATGGAAATGTCCGGATGGTCGTAGTCGCATCTGGCGACCACGGCGATCAGGGCAGGAATCTCGCTGGTGGACGCCTCTTCGCATGCCCTTTCGCTGCCATTTGCTCCGATCCTCTGGCGCTTCTTCGCCTGCGTCAGGATCTCACCGAGCTTCTCGCGCCGCTGTCCCGGCACAAAGATATATCTCAGCCGGCACGGATCGGAGTCGTCCGCCACCGAAAGTGCCGCGGAGACGATCTTCCTCGCTTCAACGGCACCAGGTCCGGGTTCTGCCAGCAACGCCCGGCCCGATGGCCGATGGACGAGCAGCCCGTCGAGCAGGGAAATTCCGCAGTCCGAATGCCCATTCGACCGCGGCTTGCGTGACAGGACCTGCGTTTCCATTATTTCCAACTCCATGCATTTGTTGACAGACATTCGGTTGCGGTCGACGCCGCTGAACCGGATGAACGGACCTACATTCCTTTAAGACGTCTCTGCGGCCCGATAGTTCCCCGCACGACCGCTGAACACGGGCTTTCCGTGCGCTGAACGCGCAGAACATCTCCTGCTCGGACAAATCTCGCCGATCCGGGAACTTTTGCGGTGCTCGCGCGTCGTAATCCATGAAGTCGATCAAGTGGTTGCAGGGTCCGGCACCGCGTTGCGGCGGTGCCTCGTCAAACACCTGATCCCCGAGAATATGGGTCGGCGCTGGTTCTGCCCGCCGCCGATGTGTCCGCCGAATGCCACGGCGATTGGGAGGTTGGTTCCGGAGATGAAACGTCAGAAAACGAAGGCAAGGCAAAGCACCAAGTCCCGCACGACCGTCGCCGCGGCGAAATCGTCCAACGCAGACGGCGCGGACCAAGGCCGCCGCAGATTCCTTTCGAATATTCGCAGTTGGGGTGTGCTCGGCGTGCTTGCGGCCGGCGGCGGCTGGTATCTCATCGACGAAGTCACCGCGACCATGGCAGAACACGATCTGTCCAAGGTCGGCAACGGCGTCCCGACCATCGTGCAGATTCACGACCCGCAGTGCTCACGCTGTGTCGCTTTGCAGCGCGAGGCGCGGCGGGCTTTGGCAAATTTCGACGATGGCGAACTGCAATATCTGGTCGCGAACATCAGAAGCGGCGAAGGACAGAAGTTTGCCGCAACGCACGGCGTAGGACATATCACCCTGCTGCTGTTCGACGGCAAGGGCACCAGGCGGGACACCGTCACCGGAAACTATTCAGAAGAATATCTCGCCGACCTGTTTCGCTCTCATGTGGACCGCTACCGCACAGGCAGTGCTTCAGGCTGAGCCATAGTCGAACTGATCATGTGTCGCGTTCTGACGACCGCCCGTTATCACCGTTGACACTGGCCCAGACGCCTGGGAACCGTTGGTTCAGATACCGCCCGAGCCGGATTGTCGCGCGACGGCGCCATCGACGCACCACCGGAAGATCAATGGACAGCACCACCAGACCGAGCGGTACCATCCAGAATCCGAGCACCGGAAGGAATCCGAGAATTCCTCCGACAATCAGCAGCAGGCCGATAACGATCCGGGCAATTCTGCTGCCCGGCAGCACGATCCGCCGATTTCCGAATTTGATGGTCGCCACGACTCCGCCGCAGAAAATTGTCTCTCCTGAACCCGCATCAGACATAGGCGTTTTCAATCACATTGCAACATGCCCAAACACCCCGACCGGGCGGCAATTTTCTTTTCCTGCGAACGCGATAACGCTTTGCAACATCCGAAGCTCTTTGCTATACGCACTCCCCAACAGTTCGGGAGCGTTGCATTTCATGCGACGTCCCGGATTCCCCGGTAGCTCAGTTGGTAGAGCAAGCGGCTGTTAACCGCTGGGTCGCTGGTTCGAGTCCGGCCCGGGGAGCCAGTTTCAGAGAAAGGCCGTCGGCGTTGACCGGCGGCCTTTCTTGTTCGTGGCTGACGCACGGCCACGCAACTCCCGACCCCGTCATCGGTCGGTATGGCTGACCCTGATATTGAGTTTGTTCCAGATTGCCATCGCCTGCTCGTCGGCGACCATCAGCGTACCCAGTGGAATCGGGAACGGCGGCCTTATTGCGAGCTTCAGGACACCGGATCGCAGGATAAACGCGCGGATGGCGCTGCGGAATGCAGCACCCCCATCCGGCAGTGCCGTAAGTGCGCCGGTCACATCGTCGGCAATCTGTTCCCGCATCTCACCGGTTTGCAAGCCTTCCTTGCGTGCGGCGGCAGCGACGACAGCATCGCCCAGCGCAGCACTTGTGATTGTCAGTTCGGCATTCTGGAAGGCGATGCTGAAAAGCATCTGCATTGCCGTCTCCGGCTTCATACCCATGGGATCACGGGTCAGAGCCTCGTTGAACAACTGCCAGCTGACGATCGGAAGTTGCCACTGGCTCGTCAGCGAGAAGGCATCCCCGGTCTGCGCACTCAGATCTAACGACGAATTGACGTCGAAATTGCTGCCATTAGGCTCCGCTGTGGACAATGCGTCGAGCTGCAGCCGCACACCGCCCCCGCCAAGGCTGTCGAAGAACGATTTGAGCGCCCGGTCGGGATTCGGCCCCGGCTGGATCACAAGGTCTTTGATCGACAACGCAGATCGTGCCGGATAGCTGGTTCCGTCCGCCAGTGATTTTGTCTGCGGATCTACCGTCAATGTTGCAAGTGTAATGTCCAGTTCGTCGCCCCGCACCGAGAGGCCGAACACGTTGGCGCCGAGCACTGTGCGCGGATCCATGGAAAGGTTGCGGATGTCCGCCGATCGGACGGTGATCGTAACCGGTTCATCCTTGTCACGAAGCAAGCCGCCGTTGAGCTCGATGAGATCCACATTGCCGTTCGAAACACCGCTCAGCGCGACGCGGTCCAGTTCGACCCTGCTTTCGCCGTCGCTGGCTTCAAGTCCGCGTATTGTAATTTCGCCGAGAACGACCGATCGCAGGAAGGAAAGCACCTCCTCCTGCTCCGGTTCCTCGCGCTCGCCCATCTTCGCCGCAAAAGCGCGCAAGGTGCCGACGGGCACGTCTCGCGCCGTGATCTCGGCTATGCTCGCGTCTTCGTCGACAAGTCTGACGTCTCTGGCATTCAGGTCCGCAATAGTGAAGTCCAGATCCGTGTAGGCGCCCCGCGTCTTGAGCCGCAACTGCGCGATCGTAACGATTGTCTCGTCGCTCTCCTGCAGCCTTACCCCTTCTGCAGAGCCCGAAAGCGTTACCGGGTCGATATCGCCCGATTTGTAGGCCAGGACGACGCCGTTCCCGAGGCTGACAAACTCGTCCGCTAAAACAGTCGCCGCCAATGGAAAAGCCGAGATGACGGCGAGCAGGAGCATCGAAGCAAATCCAGGCCGGCACTTTGCCGCCAGGCATTTGGCGCAATTCGTCACGAGTCAGGCCCTCCCGATGGAGATTGGTTCGTGAAGCATAGCGGAAACTTGCGATGCCAGTTCAGGGATAATTGGTGGGTCCGATTCCCCGCACCGCCTCAAGCAAGAACATGCGCGAGATACGGTTGAGAGGTCAGAGGCTCTGGTCTTCGCCAAACTCGACGCGGTTGGATTTGCCGGCGAAACGTTCGAAACGCAACTGGCGCTGTTTTTCTGCCTCGGCGCTCTTCAGCCGTTCGACGATCTCGACGAACTCCGGCATCCACGGCCCGGCTCGCAGGGCATCAACGCCCATCATCGTCCAACGCTCGACGGGACCCTTGGCGGGTCTCGCCACATCCATGGCGAGGACCCCCTCGCCTTCGACCTGCAGTGTCAGCACTCCGTCGATATTCTCTGCGCCGTCCTGATCGGCCGGGATCGTCAGATCGAGGCGATAGTGAGAATCGATCCAGAGCCATGAAATGATTGCGTGGCTGTCACTTTCCTCGCCGCTCGGCGGATTCAGGACAAACTCGTTCATCCCGGCCGGACGGGTCCATTCGTCGGCCTTGTGAAGCGCCGGCCAGTACCACATCAGCTCCAGGCCGGAGACAACGGCCATGCCGACACCACTGTCCACGACAAGACGACGGGCCCGTTCGAGCCGTTCGGTGACCGCCATCATCTGCTTGTTGTGGAGGTCCTGCGCCTCGCGTTCCTTTTCGTCCCAGCTCCTGTGCACCTGGGCTGCAGCAATGGCATAGCGCTCGGCTTCTTCCGCGGCCGCCCTTTCCGCCGCCAGCCGTTCCTGCTCCTTCTGTGCTGCCCTGGCGCGTTCGATGGCCTGAAGGTCGACGTCGTTCTGAACCGCCGGCTTTTTGAGAAGCGGAGCTCCGCCGGATCCGTTCGTCCGAGGAGCGGGTTTCGGATCCGCCGGTTTCACTACTTCGGCGGTGACGGTGATCGCCTCGTCCTGTTCCGGCGCTTCAACTCTCTCCACCTTGACCAGTTCACCAGGCGGTTCGTCAGGAACAGTGTCCTCGGTTGATTCCGGTGGTGTTTCCGCTTGGGCTGCAGCCGGGTTTGCCCGACCGCCGAATTGCTGACGCCGTTTGCGCGATCGAATGCCGTTTACAACTTCCCACAGAATGTAGCCGACTCCGGCGACAGCCATGAGGTAGATGTAAATCTGATTCTCGAAATCAAAATTTTCCAAAAGGCTTTCTAACATGACCTACCCGCCGCACGAGCTGGTCTGCCGGGGCGGTCCCGTGCGCATGAGCGGCTCACGTTGGTGTCCGCCTCCAGCACAGATCTGTTTGGCCGACCGGAATCGCGACGACAAGTCGCCCGGCCATCTTCCGCACGCAGCATCACTCGATACTCAACAATCACCTCCGCCCATTATAGGCAGAAGGACACATTTGGGTATCTCGTTTTCTATGACGATTTCATTGCCAAAAAACAAAGATTCCGGCGAAAAGGCCAATCAAGGCCTTCGCCGTCACACAAATCAAGGCCAGCGGAACTGGCGCTCAGAAGAAATACATGCCCAGGGCCATCGCCAGGCCGTCGGTTTTGGCCGCATTGCTGGCCGACACACCTGCCGGCGCGACGGTCACGGGCTGTCCGGCGGTGTCCTGCAACTGGACCGGGCCGGCGGTACTTTGCGCCGTTACATCAGTCAGCGAAGTGGCACATCCGGCAAGAGAAAGAAACGTTCCGAAAAAAAGAGCGCGGAATAGAAATGATGCTCGACCCATACTCAACTCGCAAAAAATCAAAAGGCCCCTTTAATTCAACAAGTTAGAAACGTTTTGTGACCGCAATTTGGCCAAAGCGCGTTCTTTTCCGCCTTATGGGTTAACGCCAACGGGCAAAAAAAGGGGCCGCCGGAAATCGCCGGCGGCCCTGTCGTGTCGATCCTTCGCGCTTCACATTTCGGCTTCGATCATCTGTCCGGTCTTCACTTCGACCTGCTCGACGATCGTATAGCGATCGGACCGGGCTGGACGATAATCGATCCGGTAACGGCCCGCCGGAAGCGCCATCGGACCCCAGTTGTTTCTGATCGAAGTCTCGTCGCCGGTTGCGAGGTTCACGGCAAAGATGGTGTGCTTGGCTTCGTCTCCAGAGAGGAAAGTGATGCCCGACGTAATCTTCGGGTCAGCATACCCGTTTTCCGGCACATCGACTGTTCCCCAATCCACATCCTTCCATCCGTGCTCGGCGATTCGTACGCTCATGGCATATTTGCCGGCAGGCAGGATCAGCGGCCCGCGATTACGCGCCTTCACTTCGCTGCCGTCTTCGGCCGTCAGCTTTACGCGGTACAGGGTCTCTCTACCGGTCGCCTTGTTCCATTCCTCAGGCCACTGAAGATTGATGCCCTGATCCAGAACGACCTCGTTCAGCTTGCCAGGCTCAACCGTGACCGGGCCCAGGTCGACCTCGGTGTTGCCATGCTTGGTCTGCTGCAACACCAGCCGGTAGGTTCCGGCCGGGACGGGAACCGCATCCCAAAGCGAATACTGCGCGGCGAAGTCGCGTTTACGGGCTGACGTCTTGAGGTCGGCTTCCAGCGGCAGCAATTGCCAATAATAGGGTTTCTTCTCGACCCCCTTCGGCGGCACCAGCCTCAGACCGGTGTCAACGACAGCCTTGGATGTCTTCCGGGATGTGACCTTCACGACCTCGGACAGGGCCACTTCCTTGCCACCGTGTTCCACGTGGCGCCATGCGATCTGATAGGTTCCCGGCTTGACCTTGATCTTCTTCTCCGACGTTTTCGTGATGACGTCGCCGGTTTCCGGATCGATCAGTTTCCAGTACTTGGGTTTCTGCTTCAGCCAGGCTGCAGGCGCGATTTCGATCGTGCCCGGGCCGGCAATCCTTATCTTGGTGCCCGTCGATGTTGCGGCGACACTCGGCTGTTCGGTCTTCGGGGGTGCTGCCTCGACAACGGGCTCCAGAACAGGCTCCTTCGTCGCAACACTGGTGGCAACGGTCTTCAGCGCATCATTGAGTGCAGAGGCGTCGCGCGCATCGAAGAACGTTCCGCGTCCCTTTTCGGCGACGCACATCAGCTGCTTGCGTGCCGGCGCATCAACGTCGTAGCCGACAACATGGATCTTCAGGCCAGCATCAGCCTTGGCCAAACTCTCCGCGACGGCGCAGGGATCGCCCGAACATGTCTCGATCCCGTCAGACACGAGCACAACTGTCTTGTCGCCACTCAATCCGGTCACGACGCGTCCGGCCTCTTCGAGAGACTTGGAGATCGGCGTCTTGCCCCTCGGCACGATCCTGCCGACGCGGCCTGCGATGCCATCGGCATTGCCCGCACCCATATCGGTAACAAGCTGAATGTCGGAACAGTCACCCTTGCGGCGATGCCCATAAACCATAAGCCCGGTTGAGGTCGATTGAGGAACGATGCTGAGCGCGGACCGCATGACATCGCGCGCCACCGCGATCTTGGACCGTCCATCGTCCAGCCGACCCCACATGGAGCCCGAAGCATCGAGAATGAAAAGCGCCGAATTATCGGCTTTGGCGGGAGCCGCCACAGCAACCATTCCCCCAATGGCCAGCGTTCCCATGAACATCACAGTCTTGTTTGAAAAACGGGTCATATCTTGTCGCCTCACTCAGTTTTCGTGGCGTAAGCCCGCAGGCCCGCGAAACCGATATGGGGACTGGCGGTTCCGGTAACAGGTCCGTGAACGGACTTATGGAACCTATGGTTGACCCGGCATTAAGGCCGGAGACGGGCGTAAGGAAACAGGCAATCTTTCGCCCGGCCCAATCCCATCCCCCCAAGAGACGGTATTACTCAAATAATTCAGGATATTACGCGAACTATCAGAATCGATCTGTCAAATGCGGACCATTGGCCATCACACCTTTCGCGCAACAATGACCTCTGAAGGGATTGTGGACTGCGTCACCACACTTCGCGAAACGATGCTCCAGTTGTCGGCGTCCAGATACGCCGCCGCCTCCACGGGACGGCACCCCCCGACCCGGCGCGGCCAGACCCGCTGCACGGTCCGCCACACAATGCTGACGGCCCGCGAAACCGTGCTTGTTCCAGGTGTCAGCCCCGCTATGCCGATCAGGCCGCCCGGAGCGAGGATGCGATGTGCCTCGCGGATGAATGACCGTGCATCGTCCGCGCTGAGAAGGTCCAGGACATAGGTTGCGATTACCCTGTCGCAGCCCCCCTCCCCGCATGGCAGTTTTTGCGCCCCGTCGCCCTGCACCACAAACGCACGCTCGCCGAAGACAGCGAGACGCTCCTGCGCGATGGAGACCATCGTGTCGCTGATATCTATGCCCCGGTAGGTCGCTTCCTCCGGCAGGTGGTTTTCCAGCAGGTCAAGAGCAAGACGTCCGGTCCCGCAGCCGAGCTCCACGACCGAACCCGCATTGGACAGGTCAAGTTGCGCGACCAGAGCCGCCAGCGGCCTGTCTTCATAGAAGCCCTGTTCGTCCTGACGGATGCCGAACCGGTCGTAGTATTCCTTGGCTTCGGACGGTTTCAGCATGATCGCCAACCGGGAAAGAAAAGCGGCCTGTTACAGGAATGTCCTGTAGTGCGGCTCCCACATGTACTTGTCGACGATGCGGTCGACCATGTTGGGATCGCGAACCTCACAATGACCCTGCTCTGCGGCTGTGCGTCCGACAGCCACTGCGATGTCGCGACTGAGCTGACGGATCTCTGTCAGCGGCGGCAGCAACGGCGCACCGGGGCTGCCGGATGACGGAACTGCCGCGCCGATCACACGTGCCGCAGCCATCAGCATCTCGTCTGAAACGCGGTGCGCCCGGACGGCCAGAACGCCCAGTCCGACTCCCGGAAACGCATAGGAGTTATTGCATTGGGAAATGATGTGCATGACACCGTCGTCATAAACGGGATCGAACGGACTGCCCGTTGCAATCAGTGCGCGTCCGTCGCTCCAGCGAACGATGTCGTCTGGCTCAGCTTCGACACGGGTCGTCGGATTTGACAGCGGCAGGATGATTGGCCGCTCGTTGTTGGCCGCCATGCTGCGCACGACCTCTTCATTGAACAGTCCGAATTGACCGGAAACCCCGATCAGCACTGTCGGCTTGGCGTTGCGCACCACGTCGAGAAGCGGATACTCCGACTCCGGCTCCACGTCCCAGGCCGCGACGTCTCCTGCGGTGCGAACGAACCGCTTCTGTTGCGGCGTAAGATCGCCAAGGCCTTTGCGGATCAATCCATACCGGTCCACAAGGAAAAACCGTGAAAGCGCCTCTTCCTCGCTGAGACCATCAAGCATCAATCCGCGCACCAGCTGTTCTGCGATACCACAACCTGCGGATCCTGCACCCGCCAGCACGAACACCTGGTCGGCAAAGCGGCCGCCGGCCGCATGCACCCCGGCAAGAACCGTCCCCATGGCAACGGCAGCCGTGCCCTGAATGTCGTCGTTAAAGCAGCAGATCTCTTCGCGGTACTTTTCCAGCAGAGCATTGGCATGCGTGCGGCCGAAATCCTCGAACTGCACAAGCACACCCGGAAACTTGCTCTTGATGGCCTGGATCACCTTGTCGACGAACTCGTAGTAGTCCTCTCCGGTGATGCGATTGTGGGCCCAGCCGATGTAGAACGGATCGTCGAGAAGTTCCTGATTGTTGGTCCCCACATCGAGCAGGATGGGCAGACAGACATTCGGGTCTATTCCCCCGCTGGCCGTATAAAGCGCAAGCTTCCCGATCGGTATGCCCATGCCGCCGGCGCCCTGATCACCGATCCCCAGAATGGCTTCGCTGTCGGTAATCACGATCACTTCGACCGTGTCGGGAATGGCGTTTTCGAGAATATCCTCGATGTGGTCCTTTTCCCGGATAGGCAAGAAAGAGACCGCGCGGCTTGCGATAAATCTCTGAAAAGCGTTGGCAGGCTTCGCCAACAGTCGGCGTGTAGATGATCGGGGTCATCTCCGCCGGATAGTCCATGATCAAACGGTAAAACAGCGTCTCGTTCGCATCCTGTAACTGGCGCAGATAGATGTGACGCTCGATATCGGTCTGCTTGACTTTGTAGGCTCGATAGGCGCGTTCGACCTGCTGTTCCAGCGTCTCTTCGTGTGGCGGCAGAAGGCCAAGAAGACCGTGCTTCTTGCGCTCCTCCCAGGTGAACGCCGTTCCCTTGTTGTATTGCGGCAGTTCCAGGAGCTGCTGGCCGCGTGGCAGGGCATGATCGCCTATCGCCATGAGTTTCCCCCTTTGGTTATTCGACAGCTCTTTGTACGGCCATCCGGCCGATAATACCGTTAACGATGTGCCGGGGCACCCTTAACCGGATTTATCGTCGCCCTTCGCCCAAAAAGATCATAAATGCGCAATCCAGCACCATTAGCAGCGCGTATACATCTTCAATTGTGGGCAAGAGGCGTTTCTATCAAGCATGTCGGGTCAAACTCTTATCTGGTTACGCGACGATCTCCGGATTGTCGACAACCCGGCCCTTTCGGCCGCGCTCAGCCGGGGAACGCCGGCTGTCGCTGTTTACGTGCGAGAGCCTTCAACCGACGTGACGCGTCCGATGGGCAGCGCAACCAGATGGTGGCTGCATCACAGTCTGACTGCGCTGCGCGACGATCTCGCGAAGATCAATGTACCCCTGATACTTCAGTCAGGCTCACCGCAACACTTGATCCCCAAAATCGTGGCAGAAACCGCGGCCGGCGCCGTATTCTGGAACCGGCGGTACGGCGCGGCGGAAATCGCCACTGACACAGCAATCAAAGCGTCGTTGCAGCAGTCTGGGATTCAGGCGGAAAGCCACAATGGCAGCCTTCTGTTCGAGCCCTGGACGGTGCTTCGCGGAGGTACCGCACCCTACCGTGTGTTCACTCCGTTCTGGAAGGCAGCCCGCGCAGGCTCACCGCCTGCCGAGCCACTGCCGCCGCTTAGCCCGCTCCCTGAGCATTCATCGCCCCACACCAACTCCGAAATCCTGGATGACTGGGACCTGCTGCCGACCAGGCCCAACTGGGCGAAAGGATTCGAAGCCCATTGGCAGCCCGGCGAAGCCGGCGCCCGGGAGCGTCTCGACCGGTTTCTCTCCGAGGAAATTGCGAACTACGCCTCAGAGCGCGACCGCCCGGATCTCCCCTCGACATCCCGGTTGTCGCCACATCTCCGGTTCGGCGAAATCAGTCCGCGTGTGATCTGGCATGTAACAAAACATCACGTGGCAGCAGGACATGTCTCCGAACGCGACGCCGACAAGTTTCTTTCCGAAATCGGCTGGCGCGAGTTTTCGTACCATCTTCTCTTTCACAACCCGGACATCGCCGAACGGAACTTTCAGGAACGTTTCGATGCATTCCCCTGGCAATCGCCTGGACAGGAATTTGACGCATGGTGCCGCGGCCGGACCGGCTATCCCCTCGTCGATGCCGGTATGCGCGAGCTCTGGCGGACCGGCTGGATGCACAATCGGGTACGGATGGTGGCGGCATCCTTTCTCGTCAAACACCTGCGCATAAACTGGCGCGACGGTGAGCAGTGGTTCTGGGACACGCTCGTCGACGCCGACCCGGCCAACAATCCTGCGAGCTGGCAGTGGGTTGCAGGGTCCGGGGCCGATGCAGCGCCTTACTTCCGGATATTCAATCCCATCATCCAGGGCGAGAAGTTCGACCCCAACGGCGATTATGTTCGCCGGTGGGTTCCGGAGATCAAAGACCTGCCCAACAAGTTCATTCACCGCCCCTGGGAAGCGCCGGAGGACATACGTGCGTCCGCGGGCATTCGGCTCGGCGAGGATTACCCGGCACCCATCGTGGATCACGCGACGGCCCGTGAAGCCGCACTGGACGCATTCAAATCGCTGCAGCAGGACGCGGCATAGTTATCTCGAACAAGGAAAAGAACACATGAGAATTGCCGTCATCGGCTCGGGCATATCGGGGAACGCAGCCGCCTGGGCCCTTTCTGCCAACAACGACGTCACGGTTTACGAGCGGCGCGGCCGGCCGGGGGGCCACAGCGCCACCGTCGACATCGACTATGACGGCGATCAGATCGCCGTCGATACCGGTTTCATTGTCTACAACCAACTCAATTATCCCAACCTGACGGCACTGTTTGATCACCTCGGCGTTGCCACCGAGGAGAGCAACATGGGGTTCTCGGTGTCGGCGCCCGCCGCCAGGCTTGAATGGTCCGGCAGCACATACGGTTCGATCTTCGCTCAGAAGCGGAATCTTGTGCGGCCGACCTTTCTGTGGATGCTGCGCGAAATCCTGCGGTTCAACAGACAGTGCCTGCTTGATCGCGACGCGGGGTTGCTGCAGGGCATCTCTCTTGGCCAGTACCTTGCCTTGCGCGGCTATTCGACGGCCATGCAAAAGTACTATCTCATCCCCATGGGCGCCGCGATCTGGTCGACGTCGCCGGCCAAGATGCTGGATTTCCCTGCAACGAGCTTTGTTGATTTCTTTGACAATCATCGCCTGCTTCACGAGCAACGCCCGATCTGGCGGACAGTCACCGGCGGCAGCCGCGAGTATGTCAAAAAGCTCATCGCCCCTTTCAAGTCCAGTCTGAGGCTGGGCGCAGACATTGCTGCAGTGGAACGCATTGCCGACGGCGTGATGATCCACGAGGCTTGCGGCCGATCGGAGCAATTTGACCACGTCATCATCGCAACACACTCCGATCAGGCCCTGAAGCTCCTGGGTGACGCCAGCAGTGCTGAGCAAAAGATCCTGGGCGACATCCGATACGAGCCCAATACGGTCTATCTGCACCGCGACAGGGACTTGATGCCCCGGCGCGAAGCCGTCTGGTCCGCGTGGAACTATATGTGCCCAATGAACACCGACGTCGGCGAAGCGACAGTCTCGGTCTCATACTGGATGAACAAGCTTCAGAATATCGACGACAACAAACCGGTTTTCATCAGCCTCAATCCTGCGAAACCGCCACGCCCGGACCTCACGTTCGGCGAATTCGAATACGATCATCCCCAGTTCGATGCAGAAGCGCGAGCCGCACAGCAAAGGCTGGCCATGCTGCAGGGCGAACGAAACACATGGTACTGCGGGGCCTACCACGGCAACGGGTTCCACGAAGATGGTCTCGCATCCGGTCTTGATGTCGCCGAGCGCCTCGGCGCGACCATTCCCTGGCGCGAACCGGAGCGCAAGATTGACGGTCCGTTCATGGTCGCGGCAGACTGACAGCCTGAACATGCCAAATCAGCAAACCAGCAACCCACCACCGTCCTCGCTCTACTTCGGCGAGGTCATGCATGAGCGGTTCCAGCCGTTCAGCCACCGGTTCACCTACAAGGTGTTCTCGGCGTTCCTGGACATTGACCGCATCGACGAACTGTCCTCCAGGCTGCGGCTGTTTTCCAGGAACCGGTTCAATCTCTATTCGTTCCACGACAAGGATCACGGGCCGCGCGACGGGACCGCCCTGCGGCCGCATGTCGAGCGGCTCCTGACGGATGCCAACGCCGGCTTCGAACCGGCCAGCATCCGGCTCCTGTGTTATCCGCGCATCCTCGGCCACGTTTTCAATCCGCTGTCGGTCTACTACTGCTATGACGCGTCGAACGTGCTCCGGGCATTGATCTACGAGGTGCGGAACACCTTCGGCGAGCACCATTCCTATGTGGCCCCGGTCGCCGCCGGCGAAAGCAGCGGCACGGGCGTTCGGCAGGCCCGGGACAAGCTTTTCTACGTGTCGCCCTTCATCACCATGGATGCTCGATACAACTTTTCGCTGCGCGCACCCGGCGACAAGATCCATGTATTGATCCGGGAAACTGCGGATGGCGCGGACCTTCTGCTCGCCGCATTCACCGGGCGGCGTCACGGTCTGAGCGACCGCAAACTCCTGCATGCGGCGATAAAATTCCCCTTGATGACACTCAAGGTTGTTGGTGCAATCAACTTCGAAGCCTTGCGCCTTTGGCTGAAGGGCGCAAAACTCGTCAAACGACCGGCAGCTCCAAATCCGCCGGTCAGCTTTGCCGGGGGCAAAAAGCGCGACGCAGTCGAGCAGAATTGCGCAGAAGCCGCGGAGTAGCGGCGCCAAGGGGACGAAGATGACGGTAGCCAATCCCGCCACCGCCAAAACCGTGGTGGCCCTCGATCAGACCGATCTGGACCAATCTCTCAAGCACATTCCGGCGATGGTCAGGCGCGCGCTCTCGCTTGCCTCCCGCATCGAGAACGGCCAGTTGACCATTCATACACCCGACGGCCAGGCCTATCTGGCAAAGGGGAAGAATCCCGGTCCCGAAGCCGAAATGGTCATTCACGACTACAGTTTCGCAACCCAGCTGATCAAGAATGGCGACATTGGCTTCGCTGAAGCCTTTATCAAGAAGCAATGGGACAGTCCGGACGTGACGGCGTTCCTCGAGCTTTTCTGCAGCAACCACCACCTGATCAAGCGCATGCTCGACCACAGGCCCGTTACCCGCTGGCTCCAGCGCTTCGGCCATTGGCTCAACCGCAATACCAAGACCGGCGCGCGCAAGAACATCGAGGCGCATTACGATCTTGGCAATGCGTTCTACAGCACGTGGCTCGACAACACGATGACCTATTCGTCGGCGATTTTCTCGGACGGCGCGAATACGTTACACGAGGCTCAACTGGCCAAGTACCGGTCGCTCGCGAAGCTGCTGCAACTCGACGAAGGCAGAACGGTCCTGGAGATCGGCTGCGGATGGGGTGGTTTCGCCGAGTTCGCCGCCAAGACTTACAAGTGCAAGGTAACCGGCCTCACCATCAGCAAGGAGCAGATGGAATTTGCGCAAAGGCGCATGTTCGAAAACGGTCTGAACGAACTCGTGGACATCAAGTTCCAGGACTACCGCGATGAGGAGGGACACTACGACCACATCGCGTCGATAGAAATGTTCGAGGCCGTCGGCGAAAAGTACTGGCCGACCTACTTCGATTGCCTCAACGGACGGCTGGCCCCGGGCGGCAATGCCGGCATTCAGGTCATCACCATCAAGGACGAGTCCTTTCCGACCTACCGCCAGGAGACCGACTTCATCCAGCATTACGTCTTCCCGGGCGGCATGCTGCCGTCACCGAGCGTCCTGGAAAAGCTCGGCAAGAATGCCGGCCTCGCGATAAGCGCCACCCGGTGCTTCGGTCTCGATTACGCCACCACGCTTTCGCACTGGCGCGACCGCTTCCGGAATGCCTGGCCGGCAATAACGGAGCTGGGATTCGACGATCGCTTCCGCCGGCTCTGGGAATACTACCTGTCCTACTGCGAAGCGGGGTTCAAGACCCGCAATATCGACGTCTGCCAGATTGCCTTCAGGAAACCATAACAACCGCGAACCGGCTCCAGAAGGCGCACTGACGTGGCGGGTGCTGCTGTCCTACGGCGCCCCCGCCCTGCCCCTCGCCGTGCTGACCCTGCCGGTCTACATCTTCCTGCCGGCCTTCTACACTCAGGAGATCGGCATTCCGATCGCAACCGTGGGCACCGTCCTTCTGCTCACACGCGCGTTCGATGCGGTCTCCGATCCGCTCGTCGGCTACGCCAGCGACCGCCTGTCGACCCGTTTCGGCCGGCGCAAGGTCTGGCTCATCGCCGGAGCCCCGCTGGCCGCGCTCGCCGCCTATATGCTGTTTGTCCCGCACCCCGGCGCCGGTGCGGGTTATCTCCTGTTCTGGAGCCTCGTCCTCTCACTCGCCTGGACTGGAATCATCGTGCCCTACGGCGCCTGGGGCGCCGAACTCACCGGCGATTACGATGAACGGAGCCGCATCGCGGGGGTGCGCGAAGGGCTGACCATTGTCGGCACGCTAATGACGTCCGCATTACCGGCGCTCCTGCCGGCATTGGGCTATGCGGCGAAGGCCGATTCCATGTTCGCGATTGCCCTCATGGTTCTCGTGCTGCTTCCGATCGCGGTTGCGATAGCCGCCATGTTTGCGCCCGAACCGCAGGAACTGTCGACCCGCCGGACGTCGTTTCGCGAAGGCCTGCGACTGCTGTCCGTAAACCGGGCATTCCTGCGCCTGCTGTCCGCCTACCTCGTCAACGGCGTTGCCAACGCCCTGCCGGCCACCCTTTTCCTGTTTTTTGTCAGCTACCGGCTGGGCAGTCCGGAATCCTACGGCCCAATGCTGTTCGTCTATTTCCTGTGCGGGATTGCCGGCATTCCCGGCTGGCTGGCCCTTGCCCATAGAACCAGCAAGAAGAGCGCCTGGACCACCGCCATGCTGATCGCTTGCGGCGTGTTCATATTCGTTCCGCTGCTTGGCCAGGGCGATACGACCGCATTCTGGGTGATTGTCGTGTTGAGCGGATTATGTCTGGGCGCCGATCTCTCGCTGCCGCCATCCATGCAGGCCGACGTGGTCGATCTGGATACCCTGGAAAGCGGCGAGCAGCGAACAGCAACCTATTTCGCACTCTGGGGCCTGGCGACAAAGGCGGCACTTGCGCTCGCCGTCGGTCTCGCATTTCCCATTCTCGGCGCCGCCGGGTTCGAACCCGACGCCGGCAGGACCGATACCGGTCTGCTCGCCCTGGCGCTGCTCTACAGTGCGGTTCCCGTCGGCTTCAAGCTGATCGCAATCGGCATCATGCGGGGATATCCCGTCACCAAGAAAATGCAGGCAGAAGCGAGGCGGAAGCTTGAGAACCGTAGCTCACAGTGAGCACGGCACCGCTGGAACGATGCGTTACCGGGATTACTGCCCCGCGATGCGCGAGATGTATTTTCCGATCGGGCCGGTGAGCTTGAGGCTGGCTTCGCTTACGGCGAAGCAGATGCACTCCTCGCCATCATCCGCGACCGGTTTGTGATCGACATCCTCGTCGGCGATCGCGATGTCGCCCCTGGCATACCTGCCGGTGTGATCGGTAAAGGCGCCCTTCAGCACGAGCGTAATCTCCCGTCCGCCGTGCGTGTGGGAAGGCATGGACGATCCCGGTGAGATCTTCAGCAGGCTCGCCGTGCAATCTTCGGACGTCTCGAGAGGAAACTCACGCAATCCCGGAATCCGGAAGCGCCACGCAATTTCGGCCTCTCCGCATCCCACATACCGCTTCAATGCGTTTGGCAGAACGCTGTCACCCTGCCCCGTGTCTATTGCCGCGTCGGAGGAGAGAGCAGTGTCTGCGTCTTCGGAAAGCCTGTCTGGAGAGATCGCCTGAAGGCCCTGCTCCGCGTCCGGCGAATCTTCCATCAACACGCCACCCAGTGCATTGAGATCGGCAATCCAGGTCCGGTTGCAGGTGTCAATCTCCAGATGACTCCGGACCAGAACTTCTGTCGGGTGGGGAAGAGAGCCAACGGCATATTCGGCCAAAAGCAGATCAAGCGCCTCGGAATTCAACATTGGCTCCTGCTGTCCGTTTGAACACAGTTCTGGCCGCTTGTGGCCGGGCGCCAGTCTACCTCAGCTTGAAAAATGCCAACAAGCCGAAATTTGATAACCTGATGGAAATTGCCTTCGATTCTGGCAGGACAAACGCACGACAGAACAGGCGTCTCCGACTTGAACCGGATGCGCGCTGCGGCTACGGTCGCTGGCTCGCTCAGATATGCCGCGCCCCGCCGGCCGGTCCAGCGCGCCGATCACCAGGAGAATTCACATGCAGGTTCGCGATGGCCTCATCGATACGATTGGCAATACCCCGCTGATCAAACTGCGCCGCGCTTCCGAAGAAACCGGTTGCACGATCCTCGGTAAGGCCGAGTTCATGAATCCCGGGCAGTCCGTCAAGGATCGCGCCGCGCTGTTCATCGTCAGGGACGCCATTGAAAAGGGCAAATTGCGGCCGGGCGGCGTCATCGTCGAAGGCACCGCGGGCAATACCGGAATTGGTCTGACGCTCGTGGGCAATGCGATGGGTTTCCGCACGGTCATCGTCATCCCGGAAACACAGTCGCAGGAGAAGAAGGACACCCTGCGCCTGGTCGGCGCCGAGCTGATCGAGGTTCCGGCCGTTCCCTACAAAGATCCCAACAACTACGTGAAATATTCCGGCCGCCTTGCTGATGAACTCAACGAAAAGGAGCCGAACGGAGCGATCTGGGCCAACCAGTTCGACAATACCGCGAACAGACGGGCACATGTCGAAACCACCGCCGTGGAAATCTGGGAGCAGACCGACGGAACCGTCGACGGGTTCTCCTGTGCGATCGGCTCGGGCGGAACGATCGCAGGCGTCAGCGACGGCCTGAAGGCGCGCAACCCGGATATCCGGATCGCGCTGGCGGATCCGATGGGTTCCGCCCTTTACAATTACTACGCCAACGGCGAGTTGAAAGCCGAAGGATCTTCGATCACCGAGGGGATCGGTCAGGGACGTGTGACCGAAAATCTCGTGGACGCTGTCGTCGATACCGCCTACCAGATACCGGACTCGGAAGCTGTCGAGATCGTCTTTGATCTGCTGAAGCACGAAGGTCTCTGCCTCGGAGGATCAAGCGGAATCAATGTAGCAGGCGCCATTCGGCTTGCCCGCGAGTTGGGGCCGGGGCACACGATCGTCACGATCCTTTGCGACTACGGGACCCGTTACCAGAGCAAACTCTTCAATCCCGAGTTCTTGCGCGAGAAGTCTTTGCCGGTACCGGACTGGATGGCATGATTGCAGGGGGTGGACTCAAATGACCGAATTCGTGTTCAGGAACGACGCTTATTGCAGAGAGTGCGAGGCCAGTGTCGTCGGCGTAAACGACCGCGGCGGCATCATACTTGATCGCACGGTCTTCTATGCGACCGGCGGCGGCCAGCCGGGCGATTCCGGAACTCTCGAAATCGAGGGCATCGGAAACGTCCCGGTGGCGACCACGGTCTATGGCGAAGACAAGACGCAGATCGTCCACGTGCCCGCGGAAGGCTCGGCTTTGCCTGAGCCCGGGGCGGCAGTCATGTGCCACCTGGACTGGGACAAACGCTTCGGCAATATGCGCGTGCACACAGCGCTGCATCTTCTCTCGGCAGTTCTGGCGTATCCGGTGACCGGTGGCTCGATCGGACCGGAACAGGGCCGTCTGGACTTCGACATCCCCGACGGCGGGCTGGAAAAGGATGAGATCGCCGCTGCCGTGAACCGGATGATCGAAGAGGATCATGCGGTGAGCGAGCGCTGGATCACCGATGACGAGCTTGCGGCACAGCCCGAGCTTGTAAAAACCATGTCGGTCAAGCCGCCGATGGGATCCGGCAAGGTCCGCCTGATCGAGATCGAGGATTGCGATCTTCAGCCCTGCGGCGGCACGCACGTTGCCTCAACGGCCGAGATTGGCGCTATTCTGATTCCCAAGATCGAAAAGAAGGGCAGCAAGAACCGCAGGGTCAGACTGGCCCTCGCATAATTGAGGCATTGCGACCACCCGATGAAAGGCCGATAGAAGAATGAGCCAGTGGATTGTAGAGACGGATTGGCTTGCTGATCATCTAAGCGCCCCTGACGTCGTGGTTGTCGACGGCTCGTGGCATCTTCCCACCGAGAACCGGAACCCGCGGGCCGAGTTCGAGGAGGCCCACATCCCGGGCGCGGTGTTCTTCGACATTGACGACATCAGCGACAGCGACGATCCGCGCCCCCACATGCTCCCGCCGCCGGAGAAGTTTGCATCCCGCATGAGGCGCATGGGGATCGGCGACGGAAGTCGGGTCGTCTGCTATGACACCGCCGGACTGTTCAGCGCGGCCCGTGTCTGGTGGATGTTCCGCGTCATGGGCCACGACGATGTCGCCGTTCTGAATGGCGGCTTTCCGAAATGGCTGGAAGAAGGGCGACCGACCGAAGACGGCCCGGCACGGCCGCGTCAGGAAAAGCACTTCACGGCCCGTCTGCAGACGATGATGGTGCGCGACAGCAGCGACGTCTTGCGCGCCAGTAACACCGGCCTGACACAAATCGTGGACGCCCGGTCAGCCGCCCGTTTCGCCGGGACCGAGCCCGAACCGCGCGAAGGCCTGCGATCCGGTCACATTCCGGGCAGCCTCAACGTGCATTACGGTGCCCTTCTCAACGATACGGGCACGATGCGGGAGACCGAGGAAATCAGGACCCTGTTCTCCGACGCCGGCCTCGATTTCGCTAAGCCGATCATCACGACATGCGGATCGGGCGTCACGGCCGCCATTCTGACACTGGGGCTTGCCAATGCCGGCGTCGCGAATACAGCGCTCTATGACGGCTCCTGGAGCGACTGGGGCGCTGACGAAAACCTTCCGGTCGAGTCGGACGCTTAAGATCGGCCGTTTTCTGCAATGGGTACAGTCCACGACATAACGGTCACCTATCTGGAGATGCGGTCCGATCCGCATAATCACGAACCTGTGCCGGCGGGTCACATCGCGCTTCTCCGCGCCGTGGAGCCGCCCGTGTCCTTCTATCGGTATCTCTACGATGCAGTCGGGCGTCAATATGTCTGGGTCGATCGCAAGCGCATCAGCGACGACAAGCTGAAGAGCGTCATTCACGATCCGGAGGTCGAGGTTTACGTGCTTTATCTTGACGGCTGGCCGGCAGGATACGCCGAACTGGATTTTCGCAAATTCCCGGAAGTGGAACTGGCCTATATGGGCCTCATGCCGGAAGCCGTCGGCCGCGGGCTGGGGAAATTTCTCCTGAATCAGTCAATCGCAATCGCCTGGGCTCGCGAGCCTGAGCGCGTGATCGTGCAGACCTGCACGCTGGATCATCCGGGCGCCCTGCCTCTCTACCAGAAGTGCGGTTTCGTGCCTTACGCTCAGCAGCAGACGACCATTGAGGATCTGGACGACGCGTAGAAAAAAGGCGCCCCGCCAACGGGCGGAGCGCCAATGTTTTCCGGGATCTGAGTTTTGCCTCAGTGCAGGATCTGACTGAGGAACAACTGCGTCCGGTCGCTCTTCGGATTGGTGAAGAACTCCTCCGGCTCGTTCTGCTCGATGATCTGCCCCTGGTCCATGAAGATCACCCGGTTGGCCACGGTCCGGGCAAAACCCATTTCGTGGGTGACGCAAATCATGGTCATGCCTTCTTCCGCCAATCCGACCATGACCTCGAGAACTTCCTTGATCATTTCCGGATCGAGCGCGGACGTCGGCTCGTCAAACAGCATGATCTTCGGCGCCATGCACAGTGACCGGGCGATTGCCACGCGCTGCTGCTGGCCGCCCGAGAGCTGTCCCGGATACTTCAGAGCCTGCTCCGGAATCTTCACCCGCTCCAGATAGTGCATCGCGATGTCCTCGGCCTCGGCCTTGGGCATCTTGCGCACCCAGATCGGGGCGAGCGTCAGGTTCTGCAGGATGGTCAGGTGCGGGAACAGGTTGAAGTGCTGAAACACCATGCCGACTTCACGCCTGATTTCATCGATTTTCTTCAGATCGTTCGTCAGCTCGATGCCATCAACAATGATCTGGCCTCTCTGGTGCTCCTCAAGGCGGTTGATGCACCGGATCATGGTCGACTTGCCCGATCCCGACGGCCCGCAGACGACGATACGCTCGCCCTTGTAGACCGTCAGTTCGATATCGCGCAGCACGTGAAAGTCGCCGTACCACTTGTTCATGTTCGATATCTGGATGGCGACCTCATCGGAGACCGACATCTTCGAGCGATCGACACTCTTCTCTTCGGCTGGCGGCACAGGCGCGCTGGTTTCCGCCGTTTCCGTATTTGTTTCAGTCATAGCAAAACTCCTCAGCGCTTGTGGCCGGTATGCAGCCGTTCTTCCATGAAGATCGAATAGCGGGACATTGCGAAGCAGAACACCCAGAACACGAAGGCTGCAAATGCATAGCCCGTGTGGCTTGTCGCCGGCGTGATCCATTTCGCGTCGGTGAAGTTCAACTGGATGATGCCCAGAAGATCGAACAGGCCGATAATCAGCACCAGCGTCGTGTCCTTGAACAGGCCGATGAAGGTATTGACGATGCCTGGAATGACGAGCTTGAGGGCCTGGGGCAATACAATCAGCCCCATCATCTTCCAGTAACTCAGGCCGAGCGCCATGGCGCCCTCATACTGGCCCTTCGGGATAGCCTGCAGACCGCCGCGAACCACCTCAGCCATGTAGGCCGACGAAAACAGTGCAACACCGATCAGCGCTCTCAGGAGCTTGTCGAAGTTGACGTCTTCGGGCAGGAACAGCGGCAGCATCACGCTGGTCATGAAGAGCACGGTGATGAGCGGCACGCCGCGCCAGAACTCGATAAAGCCGACACAGAACAGGCGTACGACCGGCATGTCCGACCGCCTGCCAAGCGCAAGCAGGACGCCGAGCGGTAGCGATGCAACAATACCCGTAATGGCCACGACCAGGGTGACCAGCAGGCCGCCCCATAGTGGCGTCTCGACGGATGGCAGTCCGAAGTCGATAGCAATCGCAACCGAAAAGGCGACCAGGCCAATGGCGAAGATCACCCAGATACTGAAGCCGGCCTTGAAGTCGATGATCCCGACCGTTGACATCGCAATCACGAGGCCGAGCAAGGCGCCCAGGAACACTGCGAGCATGACCCACTGGCCCCAGGTGAAGTCGAAATTGCCGCCGGTCAGCAGGATGAACGTCATCACCGGATAGACAGCAAGCAGGAAGATCGCGTTGAGCGCTTTGCCCGGGACCGATGGGATCAGCATCGGCACCAGAGCGGCTGCGCCTACAAAATACGCGATATCGACACGCCAGCGTTCAGGTTCGGGATAACGGCCATAGATGAACTGGGAGAATTTGGCGTCGACGAATGCCCAGCACGCCCCGACCTCCCGGCCGATCTTTTCGGCCCGGCAGTCATCGCCGCTCGTGCCGGACCACACCGCTTTCACGATGGCCCAGTCGATGATCCCCGGCACAACGAGATAGATCAGGTAAATGCCGATTAGGGTCAGGATGGTGTTGGTGAAGCTCGAAAACAGGTTTTCCCGCATCCAGCCGACCACACCGGACGTGCTCGCAGGCGGCGGAAGCTCCGGCGCCATTTCCGTGCGTACATAATGCTCAGTCATGGCTTATCTCTCCACCAGTGCGATCTTGGCGTTGTACCAGTTCATGAATATCGAAGTGAGGATACTCAAGGTGAGGTACACAGCCATCGTCATGCCGACGATCTCCACCGCCTGGCCGGTCTGGTTCAGCACCGTTCCGGCAAACACCGAAACGAGATCCGGATAGGCTATCGCGACGGCCAGTGATGAGTTCTTCGTCAGATTGAGATACTGGCTCGTCAGCGGCGGGATGATGACCCGCATCGCCTGCGGGATAACCACCAGACGCAGCGTCGGACCAGGGCGCAAACCAAGGGCATTCGCCGCCTCTGTCTGACCATGGCTGACAGCGAGAATCCCGGCTCGCACGATCTCCGCAATGAACGAAGCGGTATAAATCGACAGAGCCAGCAGCAACGCCACGAATTCCGGAATGATGACCGAGCCGCCGACAAAGTTGAAGCCCTTGAGTTCCGGATAGCTGAAGTCGACCGGCATTCCGGCTGCAAAGAAAGTGACAACCGGCAATCCGATGATCAGCCCCAGAGCCGACAAGAATACCGGGAACTGCTGTCCCGTCCGTTCCTGGCGTGCCTTTGCCCATCCTTTCAGGAGGAACGTGCCGATGACGCCGCCAACAAATGCGATGAGAATGGCGCCCGATCCTGTCTCGAATATCGGTTTCGGCATATAGATGCCGCGGATATTGACGAAGAACATGTCGAAGGCGTTCAGGCTCTCGCGCGGGCTGGGAACGGCGCGAAGCACGGCGAAATACCAGAAAAAGATCTGCAACAGCAGCGGCAGATTTCGGATCACCTCGATGTACACCGCAGCCAGCTTGCTGATAACCCAGTTATTGGAAAGCCTCGCGATACCAACGATAAAACCGAGAATGGTCGCGAACACGATACCGACGATGGCCACCATGATCGTGTTCAGCAGGCTGACGACAAACGCCGTGCCATATGACGATTCCTCGGAATACGGGACCAGTGTCTGAATGATGCCGAAGCCGGCTGTCGTGCTCAGAAACCCGAACCCGGAGGCAATGTTCTGTTTTTCGAGGTTGATGATGGTGTTTGTCACCATCTCGTAGACAAGCCATCCGACCACAATGATCAGCAAGGCCTGCGAGATAAGCGAGCGAACCTTTGGATCGTTCCAAAAGGCGACTTTAGCGTCTGATGACTCGCCCGTGTCTGCTGTCGCCGACATAAGCTCTTCCCCTGCTATGGGAGGCGACTGACCGCATCCCTTCCCCAAGAGCCGACCGCCCCGGCTTGTCCTACCGGTTTTTACGGTCGTGCGTTGAGAGCCTTAAGGCCAAATAAAACGGGAGCCCGACGATCATGCTGAAATCCTTTCGGTCCGGCATGATGTCGAGCTCCCAAATGTCGATACCGCTTAGCGGATCGGCGGTGCGTACTGCAGGCCACCCTTGCTCCACAGCGCATTCACGCCGCGAGAGATGCCGAGTGGCGTCTTCGGACCAACATTGGCCTCGAAGATTTCACCGTAGTTGCCCACCGTCTTGATGATGTTGAAGGCCCAGTCGTTTCCAACGCCCAGGTTCTCACCGAACTTGCCTTCGGTGCCGAGCAGGCGCTTGATAGCCGGGTTGTCGGAGTTCTTCATCTCTTCGACATTCGCCTTCGTCACACCGAGCTCTTCGGCGTTGACCATGGCGAACAGGGTCCACTTGACCAGGTTGAACCACTGGTCATCGCCCTGCTGGACGACGGGGCCGAGCGGCTCTTTCGAGATGATTTCCGGCAGAACGATATGCTCGTCCGGCTTGCTGAGCTTGAGGCGCTGGGCGTACAGGCCCGACGCGTCAGTCGTGTAGACGTCGCAACGGCCGCTGTCATACGCCTGAACAACTTCGTCGGCCTTCTCGAAGGCAACGACTTCGTAGTTCATCTTGTTGGCGCGGAAGTAGTCAGCGACGTTGAGCTCCGTGGTCGTACCGGTGTTGGTGCAAACCGCGGCACCGTTGAGCTGCAGGGCGCTGGTCACGCCGAGCGACTTGCGGACCATGAAGCCCTGGCCGTCATAGTAGTTGACGCCGGTGAAGTTCAGGCCGAGAGCCGTGTCACGGGTCGCGGTCCAGGTCGTGTTGCGCGACAGCAGGTCAACTTCGCCGGACTGAAGAGCGGTGAAACGTTCTTTCGCCGAAAGCGGCGTGTATTTCACCTTGGAGTCGTCGCCGAAGATGGCCGCAGCCAGAGCACGGCAAACGTCAACGTCGATGCCGGTCCAGTTGCCTTTGTCGTCAGGGTTGGAGAAGCCCGGCAGACCCTGGCTCACACCACACTGAACATGACCTTTGCCTTTGACATCGTCGAGCTTGGCAGCCGAAGCAGCAGTTGCCGCCACGCTGAACGCCGCACCCAGAACGATCGGAAGGAACTTTACTTTCATTTTAAAGCCTTTTCTATTATCGCCGACCGACGAACAAACAGAAATGCGGCCTGCCTCCGGCGTTTCCGCCGCAGACAACCGTTCCCAAATTGACGTCAGTCAATATTCAACTGGCGATAGTCCTGTTACTCCCTCAGTGAGCCCGCATTTAGCGTCGCTCACCGCCTTATCAGAGTCGATTATGACAGGAAGGTCAAGTAGCAAGCCGGTTCTACTGGAAGTTTATGGTTAATGCGGTGAACATCTATCGCCGCCGTTATCAGCAATCGGAATCACGATGAAAAAGACGGAAAAACCGCAGAGCCCGGAAACCAGATTGGTCACGTCTGGGCGCGATCCGGAAAATAACCACGGATTTGTGAATCCGCCGGTTTATCACGCCTCCACTGTGCTTTATCCCTCCCTCGAGGAGATTCGCAAACGCGAGCAAAAATACACTTACGGGCGGACGGGCACGCCGACAACAGAGAGTCTGCAGGATGCAATCGCCGACATCGAAGGCGGCTACGGTACACGGCTCACCTCTTCCGGCCTTGCAGCCATCACCGTCGCTTACCTCGCGTTCGTCGAGGCGGGCGATCACATGCTCGTCGCTGATACGGTGTACCGCCCGAACCGGGTTTTCTGCGACAGGATGTTGCGCGGGCTTGGTGTCGAGACGACCTTCTATGATCCTCTTGTCGGGGCGGGCATCGCTGATCTGATGCGCCCCAATACCAAGGCCGTTTTCGCCGAAACCCCCGGATCTCAGACGTTCGAGATGCTTGACCTGCCGGCGGTCGCCGGCGCCGCGCACGACCGTGGCGCGGTTGTCATAGTCGACAACACGTGGGCATCCCCGCTCTTCTGCAACCCTTTTGCGCAAGGGGCCGACATATCGATACAAGCCGGCACAAAATACATTGTGGGCCACTCCGACGTGATGCTGGGCGCCGTAACGGCGAATGAGGAACATTTCCCTGCGGTGAAGCGCGCCTGGGAAACTCTGGGCCAATGCGCCGGCCCCGACGACGTCTACCTCGCCCAGCGCGGCCTTCGCACGCTCGATGTCCGGCTGCGCCGTCACATGGAAAACGGGATTGCCCTTGCCGAATGGCTCGAGCAGCGCCCGGAAGTCGAAAGGGTGCTGCACCCTGCCCTGCCATCCCACCCTGGACACGAGATCTGGCAGAGAAACTTCACAGGCGCTTCGGGACTGTTCGCCGTGATCCTGAAGCAGGTTTCCGAACAAGCCCTCGCCGCCATGCTCGATGATCTCGAACTGTTCGGAATGGGGTATTCCTGGGGCGGATACGAAAGCCTGATTGTTCCGTTCGATCCGACCTCCTACCGGACCGCCACGGAATGGGAAAGCAGCGGTTCGGCCTTGAGGATCCATGCCGGCCTGGAGCACATCGACGATCTCAAAGCCGACCTTGAGGCAGGTTTCGACCGGATGAACGCGTTAAGGTAAATCCCTTCTCTTCCGAACAAACAATTGCCGCACTGTGGAATTTCAATAGCATAGGCCGGGTTGCAGGCTGATTCCGACCTGTTGTGGACATGGTGAATCTGATCAGGGTGCGCTTCCGATGACCGATGCCGAGAACCGCCAAGTTCTGAATGCCGAACATGAAGCCGGGGACAGCTTTCCAACGCGCCGGGCTCTGATCACCGGAATGCTTTCGCTGACTGTGGCAGGCTGCGCCGGGAGCGCGCGCGATTTCCAGACCGCGGGCCAGGCGCCCCGCAGTTCGGCCCGGCGGCTGTACTCGGCAAGGCCGACAGAGCCCTACCCGATCCCGGCGGTCGATGTGAGCCGGATCCATCCGCGCTATTACAGGCAGCCGGTCGATTATCCGTCGCGTGAGCGCCCCGGAACGGTCATCGTCGATACTCAGGAGCGCTTCCTTTACGTCGTGCAGGCAGGCGGAACGGCCATGCGCTACGGCATCGGAATCGGCCGGCAGGGCTTTTCCTGGAACGGGCGTGCCCGCGTCGGTGACAAGCAGGAATGGCCAAAATGGTTCCCGCCGAAGGAAATGCGCGAACGTGAGCCCGAGCTTGAGAAATATGCCAACGGCATGGAGCCGGGCCTGCAGAACCCGCTGGGCGCGCGCGCGATCTATCTCTATGAAGGCCGGAAAGACACGCTTTACCGGCTGCACGGCACGATGGAGGTCAACAGCATCGGCCGCGCCGTGTCGAGCGGCTGTATCCGCCTGCTCAATCACGACGTGATCGACCTTTACGAACGCGTGCCGCTCGAAGCCACCGTCGTTGTCGTCTAATGCCGTGCGTCCGGAGACGCGTGATCAGATATGAAGCGAATCATGTGAGCCGCGACCGTCTCGCCCCGTTCGACGAGAATGGCATGTTTCACGCCAGGCAGAACGACCAGTTCCGCGTTCGGCATCGCCTCCGCAATCAGTTTGTTCAGCCGGGGATTGCATCCGCCATCGAACTCTCCGGTCAACACAAGTGACGGCGCCTCCACCTCGTGCAGCCATGGCATCATCTCGGTCCCCGCGTAGATCCGGAAGACATTCATGAAGATATCTGGATCGGTTTCGACGACCTGATCCAGCCTGCGCTTGATGACATCCGGATTGTTCGCGATGAAATCATCCGTGAACCACCGGTCGACCAGAGTGTCGAGGACTTTCGCGATGCCCTTTTCCTCCATCGCGCGGACAACGCCCCAGACCTTCGCGCTGTCGTCCTCGGTCCGTCCCGCCGCCGTCGACAAAAGCCCGAGGCTCATCACGCGGTCCGGATGCTTTCGGGCATATGCCGGTCCGATCATGCCGCCGAGCGAGTGGCCGGCTATGTGTACCCTGTCAAAGCCGCAGCGTTCGCGCACCCGTTCGAGATCCGCGACGAGGTCCTCCAGTCCGAATTCACCATCGGGCATCGGAGACTCGCCGTGGCCGCGAAGGTCGTATGTGACGACGGTGAATTGTTCGCGCAGGACCGGGACCATGAACCGCCACGCATCCCTGGCCGCGCCGATGCCATGGACGAGAATGATCGGATCGCCGAACCCGTCCACCGAATAGGCACACTCAATCACGTCGGACATCCCCTCTTCCCTCCTCTGTCGACCTTACTCAGCAGCGACGGAGCGGCGCGAACCGGCAAAATGCGGCATCACCTCTTCTGAGAAACACTGCAGGCACTCGAGCGTCTCCGTCTGGCCGGCACCGAAATTGACATTCAGGATGACCCGGTCGACGCCGGCTTCCGCATAGGGCGCGAGCTTGTCCGTCATTTCCGCAGGTGTGCAGATCAGGAGGCTTTCCGCCAGGTCGTCGATTGACTGTTCGCGCGGCAGAGGCGCGATCATCCCGTGTTCCACGATGCCCGGTCCGGTGAACACGTTGTCGAAGCGGCTGTAGTAGTCGTATGCCGCTTCGATCTTCGACTGCCGGTCCCGGGCGCTTTCTGAAACGAAGGCGACCCGCGAAAGCGACAGGGTAAGATCCCGGCCCGCCTCTCCGAGTTCCGCCTTGCCGCGCTGAAATGCGTCGACCTGATCCAGCATCATCTGGTGATCGCCGGACAGGGGTGTGGTCTGGATGTGAAAACCCCGCTTCGTGCAGTGATAGATCCCCTCCGGCGCCATCACAGCCATCATGATCTGCGGTCCGCCGGGCCTGACCGGACGCGGCATGACCGTGATCGGATCGAACGTGTAATACTTGCCGTCCCAGGAAACCTCTTCGTCGCGCAGGAGCGCCGTGAGCACGTCCAGAGACTCGTCGAATTTTTCCCGGCTGATGTCGAGGGAAACGCCAAGCCTGTCCATCTCGTAGCCGAATGCGCCGCGGCCGACCCCGAGCATCAGCCGCCCGTCCGTAAAGATATCGGCGGCAATCACCTCGCCCGCGTAAATCCGCATGTCATGAAGCGGAAGGACGACGACCGACGTCATGATCTTCACATGCTCGGTCGCGTCGGCGATCTTCACGGCGAACTGAAGCGGTGCCGGCATGAGCAGGATATTGATCAGGTGATGTTCTGTAATCGAAACCGCATCGAAGCCGAGCCTGTCCGCAGCGACCGCCTGTTCCAGCATGTCCGCATAGAGGCGGTCTCCGCCGTAGCTCTTGTCCGGATAGTACGCCGAGAGCTGAATGCTGAAGTCCATGGTCGCTGCCCTCTCGCCTGGTCGCGGTTGTCGCCGAACGCTGAAAGCCGAATATGGCCAAATTCAATAAATCTGGAAAACAAATTATTTTGGCGTTTTAATTCGAATATTCCGAACTACAGTTGATGAGAAACCTTATGAACGTCGAAGCGCTCCGCACCTTTCTCGCCGTCATCCAGCTTGGCAATCTCAACAAGGCGGCCGAGCACCTGCATGTGACGCAATCGACGGTGACGGCGCGCCTCGACACTCTGGAGCAGACCCTCGGTCAGAAACTGCTGGTGCGTTCGCGGCGCGGCGCGGAACTCACCAAAGCGGGCTTCGCGTTCCAGCGCCATGCCGAGCTGATGGTGCAGTCCTGGGCGCAGGCCCTCAAGGCCGTCGGCCTTCCCAAGGGCTATTCGGACATTCTCAGCTTCGCCTGTCACTTCGATCTGTGGGATGGCGCAGGATCGGCCTGGCTGGACCGTGTCAGGCGTGAGCAGCCGGGCCTCGCGCTCGAAGCCTGGCCCGGCGACTTGGCGGACATCAGACGATGGCTCTCAAGCGGCCTGAGCGACGTGGCCCTGGTTCCGGAGCCTTTCAGCGGCGCAGGTCTGGTGTCCCGCAAATACGCTCGGGAGCGCCTCGTCCAGGTCTCGACCGTGCGCCGCGCGGTTCAGGCCTGGGATCCTGAGTACATCTTCGTCGATCACGGCGCGGAGTTCCGCCGCCGGCACTCGTCACTCTGGCCCACGGACGAAACCGCCCGCATGACGTTCGGCTCGAGCCGGTGGGCGCTGGAGCATCTTCTGGCAGTCGGCGGATCGGCCTACCTTCCCTGGAGGCTGACGGAGCCCCACGTCAGGGCGGGCCGCCTGTTTCCCATCGAGAGCGCACCGGAAATCGCGCGCGATCTCCACATGGTCTGGCGCGAGGCCGTCCGCGCAACGCACCCGGAAAAAATCTCGGAGATGGTGGAAGGCGACGGTACTGCGGTGGAATGGCGATCCCGGAAGGACTCGAACCTTCAACCTGCAGATTAGAAGTCTGCTGCTCTATCCAGTTGAGCTACGGGACCGCTGAGGTGTCGTCATGCCCTGAGGCAGATGTCTTATGCACGCTCGCCGTCAGTGCGTCCAGCTTCCGATCCGGCCATATTTGAAATTGTCCGCATAGGCCTTCGCGGTGACGCGGCGTGCCTTGGGCTCCTGCACCTGATAGGGAATACCCTTGCGCTCCGCATAGGCGATCGCGTCTTCCTTGGTCGCGAAGGTCAGTCTGATCTGCGAGTTCATGTCGCCGGAGCTGGTCCAGCCCATCAGCGGCTCGACCTCGCGCGGTGTCTCCGGTTCGTAGTCCAGCACCCACTTCTTCGTGCGCGCCCTGCCGGACTGCATTGCTGTCTTCGCCGGCTTGTAGATGCGTGCAACCATGCGACGCGACCTCCACTCCGTTATCGATCGTATTCCGTCAGACGCGGCCTTCGCCCGCCGTTACGCCTTTAAGTTGGTCGGGGCAGCAAGATTCGAACTTGCGACCCCCTGCTCCCAAAGCAGGTGCGCTACCAGGCTGCGCCATGCCCCGACAAACAAACGCCGACGTGACGGAATTCCGTTCCCGTCTATCAGCGCTGAATTGAAAATGCCTTACACGCTTTCAAATTTCACGGCAAGTCGTGCGAGATCCGGATGCCGCGATTCCGACCTAGCGGGCGGGGAACATGCTGTGTCTGATCCTGTCGCCAGGAGCCAGCCCGATCTTTCGGGCCACACCGGCCCTGACTTCCAGAACAGCTCTTATGTCCCCACCCGATCTTATGATGGCCTCCGAATAGGGGACGGTGTCGTGCTCGATCCGATGCACCGTCCCGTCCTCTCTAATGAAAACCATATCGAGCGACAGCGGCGTGTTCTTCATCCACATCGAGATTGCGCCGGTCGACTGAAAGTTGAACAGCATCGCCGCATTCTCCGCCATGTGCTCGCGATACATCAGGCCACGCTGCCGGAGAGGTGATGTATCCGCGATCTCGGTCGCGAAAACGAACTGTCCCTTTTTCGTGATCACGGTGACGGGCTCGACCCGCCATTTCAAACCGTCGCCCGCCTGCGAGGAGAAGGAGCCGGCCGCATTGTACGCATATACGGCCGCCGCAATGAGCATCACGGCGATCAGGACCCGGCGTTGGAAAAACAACGCAAGTGCTGCTGTTACGCGACCTGAACCAAGCTTCATGTATATGGAGATTGGGGCTCGGACCCCAACATTCAATGCGGACTCGGATATCCGCCTTCGAGGGAAAGTTTGATCTCTGCGGCCATCAGTCCTTTGGGGCCTGCGCCGAACCGCACATAAACCGTCTGATCGGGCCGCAATTCCGCGATGCCGTAGCGCCGCATCACTTCCATATGGACGAAGATATCTTCAGTGCCTTCGCCGCGGGTCACGAAACCGTAGCCCTTTGCCCGGTTGAACCATTTGACGGTTGTCTTGACGAAATCACCCTCGGGCGTGACCGAAACGTGAGTGCGCGGAAGCGGCTTTGCGGAAGGCTGAAGGGCAGTCGAGTTGTCGACGCTCAGCACGCGGAGGGCCTGCCAGCCCTTCTGGCGAACGACCGCCTCGCAGACGACTCGGGCCCCTTCCAGAAGTGAATCGAACCCGTCGCGCTTGAGACAACTTGAGTGGATCAGCACATCCGGCTGCCCGTTGTCCGGGATCATGAAACCGTACCCACGCGACCCGTCGAACCACTTAACGAAGCCCGCCATTTCAACGATTTTTACTGTCGATTCTTCGTCTGTGACGGTGACGGTTTGTTCCAACCTGTCCACGCTGGATCGGCCCCCCTGCCGCAATTTGACAACCACGCTACGCGTCGAGAAGTGTCCCCCGCACCGGCCTCTAAAACCGAAGGACACCAGCCCATCGCGATGTAGTGTGGAACAAGTCCCGAGCCGTTGTACAGGGCGATCATGCGTTTTGTGTGGAAAAACCCACACTTCGCCGGAAAGCATTGCAAAAAGGTCACGGTGGCCGTTTCAAGGGCTCCTGAACCGCCTCGAAATGACCCTGTTCGAGGTGTCAAAATTCGGTCGACGATCGCGAATCAAAGACCGCTGATTCGCGATCTGCTGTGATCGATTCGGACCACCTCTCTTGCCCGAACCGGAAAAGATGAGGCGGTTCCGGGCGATACTCAATTCAGTTTAAGAAACGGTTCCATAACGTCGCCGATCTCATCGTGTAGAACGAGATCTGCCATGTCGTCGATGTCCGTCGGCTCCCGATTCACAATGACGAGTCTGGCGCCATTCCGTTTGGCGAGGATAGGGAATCCGGCGGCTGGAAAAACGACCAGTGAGGATCCCATTGCGATGAACAGGTCACAGGCCAGCGTCGCCTCCTCGGCTCTGTTCATTTCCTGCTCCGGCATTGCCTGACCGAAAGAGATCGTCGCGGACTTGATCAGACCGTCGCATGCAGTGCAGTTCGGTCCATCGCCCGTCGCTTCGAATTGCTGCCTCACCCAGTCGTTTTCGTAACGGCGGTCGCAGCTCAGGCACTTCGCGTAGGAACCGTTACCGTGAAGTTCGATGATGTTGTCTTCGGGGATACCGGACTCCTGGTGAAGATTATCGATGTTCTGAGTGATCACGTGGCTGACCCGACCAATCCTCACAAGGTGGGAGATCGCCATATGTCCGCGGCTGGGCCTTGCCCCGGCAAAGCTCTCCTCCATGGCGAATTTGCGCTTCCAGGCTTCCCGCCGCATGTCCGCCGAACGCACAAAGTCATCGAAATAGATCGGCATGTTGTTGGTCCACAGGCCACCCGGGCTGCGGAAATCCGGAATGCCCGATTCCGTGCTCATACCGGCGCCGGTAAAAATCACCGCCCTTTGGCATTCGGTGACCAGTTGCCTCAATTCATCGCGTTCGTTCATTGCTTTCCGGATCGGGGGATTGTTGATTTTTCTATCCACCCTATCTTAGCCTCAACCATTCAATCGAAAACCAATTCGTCATGCGGAGGGGTCATGAAATATCTTCATACAATGGTCCGGGTCAGAGACATCGATGAGTCGCTCGACTTCTATTGCAACAAGCTCGGTCTCGAAGAAACCCGGCGCTACGAGAATGAACAGGGCCGCTTCACGCTGATCTTCCTGCGCCCCCCCGGAGACGACGGCGGCGATCTGGAACTGACCTATAACTGGGATCCGGAAGAGTATGACGAAGGCCGGAACTTTGGCCACCTCGCCTACGCGGTCGACAACATCTACGATCTTTGCCAGTCCCTGCAAGATCAGGGCGTTACAATCAACCGGCCGCCGCGGGACGGACGCATGGCGTTCATCCGCTCACCGGACAATATATCGATCGAACTGCTTCAGAAGGGGGATGCCCTTCCTCAACAGGAGCCCTGGGCATCGATGGAGAACACCGGACACTGGTGATCCGGAATTCCCTGCGTTTTGCGGCTGTCACCGGAACGTGATTTGATCGTCTACGGAACGGCCGCTCTTTTGACTAACCCCTGTTCGCCGACGGAGACTGCGATGTCAGCCGCAAGCCCCGCAACCCGGTACAGCCTTGTTGCGATCATCCTCCACTGGACGATTGCCCTTTGCGTAATCGGGCTGTTGATCGCGGGGTTTGTCATGACCCGATACAGCGAGCAGTTGGGCCTTGCGCTCACGTTTCAGGTCTACCAGCTTCACAAGTCATTCGGCATCCTGGTCTTCGTGTTGACGATCCTGCGGCTGATCTGGCGGCTGACGCATCCCGCACCGCCGTTGCCTGACAATATGGCCGGCTGGGAGACGTTACTCGCCAAGCTAAGCCACTACGGGTTTTATATTCTGCTGTTTGTAATCCCCTTGACCGGTTGGGCGGTCGTGTCTGCCGCATCCTTCAAGGTGCCCACAATGATCTTCGGCGTGTTACATCTTCCGCACATCCCCTATTTCGTGAACCATGCAGATCCAAAGGGTATTGAGTCTCTGACGCAAACCGCCCATTTTGCACTTGGAGTGGCGATGGCCACCCTGCTCGTCCTGCATGTCGCAGGCGTTCTCAAACATCACCTGATCCTCAAGGACGACGTATTGAAACGGATGCTGCCAGGGCGCGGATCCTGATCCGGTCCGAAATCCCGGTGAGCGTTTCGCAGTTCTCAGGAACATCCCCAAAACAGGAAGGCTAGTTCTATGTTCTTGTTCAAGGCAGTTGCCGCCATGGCACTGACAATCGCCCTGACCGCGACGGCAACGGCATCCGAATGGACCGTCGACCACTCCAAAAGCAACCTCGGCTTTGCACTGAAGGCACAAGGCAATTCAGTTTTGGGTCAGTTCGAAACATTCGAGGCAGCAATCACCTTCGATCCTTCAGATCTGTCGAACGCCTCTGTCTCTGTTTCGGTGGACGTCACCAGCGCCAAAACCGGCACCGCACAGGTCGACGGCGCGCTGACCGGCGAAGCGATCTTCAATGCGGCGGATTTTCCCAAAGCGACTTTCACCTCGAAGGCCTTCCGGTCTACGGGCGGAACGGCTTACGAGATGGATGGGGACCTGACGCTCAAAGGGATCACGAAAGCAATCACCGTCCCGTTCAGCCTGGAGGTCAATGGCGACAGCGCGGAAGCCAAATCCGAATTCGACCTCATGCGGACAGTCTTCAACGTCGGCACCGGACAATTGGAGTCGGATGCCGCAGCGAGCCACGCTGTAAAGATCTCCTTCGCGATTTCGGCCGCCAGGAAAAAATAGCAAACACGCGGGCCGGGACATTCGATTCCCGCTGATACTCTCCCATTCACCAAATTCTGGCCACAGAATCGCAGTTATTGCGTGATCCGTTCTTTGTCTCCGCGCGACGCCGCAGTCCGGCGGCATCAATTTCGCCTGATGCCTGCTGGGAATACCCCGCGCGGAATGCGAAGCCAGTTTTCACAACCGGAACGATCGGATGCGCCTTCCCTTGTTCTGTTGCACGCTGCTATTGGGTCTTCTTGCCGCCGGATGCGAGAGCCA